>JBASTP010000013.1:0-35049 GCA_049274945.1 Patescibacteria group bacterium | reverse complement strand
TCGCGCTGGGCGCCAGCTACTGGACCGGTGCCGGCATTCAGAAACAGCTCGTTCGCGCGGTCGGAATCCTGGCCTTGGTGGTTGGTGTGTGGGGATTCCTGCGCGCCGGATCACCTGAGCCCAACTTTTTCGGCGCCAACCTCGAAAACCCTATCGACAACATTCTCCACGTAGTGGTGGGTGTTTGGGGTGTGTGGGTTGGATTCTGGGGCAAGAGCTAGACCACAGATTTTTTTCACAGATAAACACTGATAGCAAAAGAGGCCCGGAAGGGCCTCTTTTGGTGTTTGAGCGGGTAAGGGGAATCGGACAAGCAAATCTGCCTAAGCTACTATCGCCTTCGCTACGGCAGATTTGCTTCGCGGAACTCTTCCGTTCCGCGAGCCTCCGCGCACGGGGAAAACACCTGTTTTCCCCGACCCCCTTTCCTGTTCGATTCCCCTTCCGGAAACAACAATACGGCCACGCAAGGCAGCCGTATATCGTTTGAGCGGGTAAGGGGAATCGAACCCCTGTATCCAGTTTGGAAAACTGGCACACTACCATTGTGTTATACCCGCATGTACCACACTAGTATATCAAAACTCCCTCGGCCTTACCGGCACGAGGGAGTACAGCAATGAATTGGACCCTCCTTGAGGGCTTGCCACTGCTCTTCGGAAGTATCCTCCCACTTCCAGATTGAGTGGCCTTTATAGCCTTTAGCTGCTGCCATCATTGAGCTGATCTCTTCGGGCGGCACCTCGTACATGGTCTGGCCGACCGGAATGATCGTATGTTCTCAACCACTACCGTCCTGGTGGATGCGCTGTTCCAGGCGCGACCACTGGGCATACGACTGGTCAAGCTTCTCCTTCGGATCAGCCTGCCAGCGAGGGTACCAGTAGTACACCTGGGGCAACATCACATCGCAGTACTGCTCGAATACCTCGTAGGGCAGCGAGCGATGGGCTTCCGGGTTGCGGTACGGAGAGAAACTCAGCAGCTTGCCGGTGCACGCGCTGCAGGTTTTGATATGCTCGCGCACGCCGCGGCAGATCTCCTGCGCCTGCTTTGGCTTGCCTTTGATGAATCCTTCGGTATCAAAGACAAAGCCATCCGCGCCGAGAGTATGGAGTGCGTGAACGGCGAAAGCTATTTCTTTGCCGCAATCGCCGCCATACATCATGCTCCAGCCGTGCACGGCAACGCCGGCACTGTGGAACCAATTGACTAATTCTCGAGTCAGCTGGCAGGACGCGTTTTGGACATCGTCCACCGGTTCGCAGCGGCCCTCGGGCGTGATCACCTGGCGGCCGTCGTTGACCTTGATCAACACGGCGTTGATTCGCACATCGCGGCACCGCTTAATCACATTCCCAAGCTCGCCATGCTCGGCATCCTTGAGAATCCAAATCCAGACGCTAAGCCCATGCAGGCGCTTGCCTGCTTCGAGGTTAGGCAGTTTCTCCTCATGGAGGATCTGAGCGAACCCTGCTACTGCCACCATGCCAAAACACAATAATGTTACTCGATCCGCCCACGATTTTTTCACGTACGACCTCCTTCGCAAGACAATCCCGAATATAGTAACCGAATACGAGGCTGTAGTCAAGGGCAATCAGCGGGTTGTCTTGAGCGATCGCCGCGCCGTATCCACCATCACCGGTATCTCAAAGTAATCCACGGCGATAGCCAACCACGCTAGGTAGCGAGGAATATTCACTGCCACGGCGCCAGTCAACGCCACGAGCACCACCTCGTCGGTGATCCAAAACAGGTGGAGCACTTGCGAGGCAAGCAGGGCAAGGAGTACGTACGTTTTTCTTGTTGCTTTGCCCGCAACAATCTCGTTGATATAGATCAGCGACACGCCAACGAGGGCCGGGATTTCCGTGTAGTCAACCAGGGCGATAGCAAAGTTAAGCGAGGCAGGAAACAAGCTCCTGCCTAATAGTTCAAGCGCCACGACATGGGCGGCCAACCACGTAAGGTGGACGAGTTGCAGCAGAAAGAGCGCGGTTGAGAGCCGCACGTTGAACGCGTAATGTTTGTTGTACCAGCGCCAAAAGGCAGCGAGCATTGCACCTAAGTATACCACTGCCCTTGACTCCGCTTAAACCAACCCATACACTACATTGTTGTCGCCACTATAAAAGGAGTTGATGTGGAAATCGCCTTGGACCAACACAAATTTGATAACGCGGTGGTCATGTGTTCCGATGGTCGCTTTAGCGTTCCGGTGGTCAGCCAATTGAATATCTACCCGCTCGATGTCTTGGCAATCCCCGGCGCGTCGCTGAAGGTGCTGCGAGACCCATCGGTCATGGCCGACATCGAATTACTAACCGAACTTCACGGGATTCAAGTTTGGCACCTAGTGGACCACATTGACTGTGGGTACTTCAGAAAGGAGCTTGGCGAGGACAGCGAAAAACTGCACCTTGACAATTTGAGGAAAGCCAAGGAGCTGATCGAGTCGAGACTGCCTAATGTAAGCGTCGCCACTTGGTTTGCGAGAGTAACGAGCGACAACCAACTTGAGCTCAAACCGGTGAGCTTCAAGTAAGAAACAGTATATTTCTATGGGGCTTGCATTCGCCCAACGGTTTTGCTATTCTATTGCCGCATACATTCAAAAGCGGGCCTGTTTCTCGGTTTTCAGACCCGTCCTATTCGGCTCACTCGCGACTATCATATTGTTCATAGTTCATTCGCGTCAGTGAGGCGAAGTGTCTGGACCAAAGGGGTGATAGATATGACAGTTAACAAGGGTGGCAGCTTTGTGGCACTCTGGGTTCCTGACGGAGTTGACCCGCAACACGCCACCCGTATTCTGGGCGCCACCGCGGCGCAGATGGCTGACTCGCTTGATAAGCGAAAACCATCAATGAGGGGTCAACGGGTGCCAGTGATGGCACTGGATGGTGAGAAATTCGATCGCTGTGTTGCCGTGGGCGAGGCAGTGAACGTTGATCTCACATTCGCGCGGCTCGACGAAGAGCTCTACAAGATCTTCAAAGATAACCCGTTTATCGCCCGACCGCGGGGCATGTAACACAATAAACCAAACCGAGAGCTTGTTTGGGAGTGCCATCAGTCGGAGTCGTGATGGCACTCCCTCTTTTTTTTATACTTTTTCCTTCAGACCCGTCCTATGCGCACTTTTTATTATAGACAGATATAATTCCTCAACCAGGCGATGGCTCTTTGCTAATCCATGGCTCGCAATAAGGGTACGGCTTTTTTTACCCATCCGCTCCGCCAACTTTTTGTTTCGCAATAATGTAGTGACATAGGTCGCGAGCTTGGCGCTATCACCCGCTTCGAACAAATAACCGTTGGTACCGTGTTTCACCAGTTCCGGCAGCGCGCCAGCCCGAGCGGCGACAATTGGCTTGCCGGCGGCCATAGCTTCCATCGTGGCAATGCTTTGGCTTTCAATGGTGGATGGCATGGCAAAGACATCGGCACGCCGGAAAATGTCAACGAGTAATGGATCTTCGTGATCGATCGCGCCGGTAAAGGTGACGGATTTAGAGAGATTCTTTTTGATGACGAGTTGACGCAATGTTTGAGAGTAATCACCAGTACCAGCCACAATAAGTTCGGCATCAAGCTGCGTGCGTATGTTACCAAACGCCTCGATCAGGACATCGAGTGATTTGTCTTGATCAAGGCGGCCAAGATACAGCACAATTTTTTTCCCAGATTTTTTGCTCGACCCTTGGAATCGGTTGATATCCACGCCGTTACTAATGACATGAATGGGCGGAGTAACCCCAATTTCTTTAAGCGTGGTACGGATGGTTTGCGTTGGAGCGATGATCGCATCGGCGCGGTTATACAAATGTACCAGCTGTTTTTCGAGGGCCTGCTTGGTTAGCCGGCGGAATTTGGAAGGCAGATATGAAAGGACAAACTCAAACGTAAAATGATGGGTGATAATTACCGGAATAGTATTTTTTTGCGCTTGTTCAATCAAGACCATTGCCAGATTGGTAGGATCCTGGAGGTGGATAATATCGGGCTTGAACTCATCAACGATCCGGGTAACCTGCTTTTTAGGCAAGTAAGGAATAAAAAAACCGTGCCTCAATGGGTTTGGGATCGCCGCCAATCGATGAATGGTAATGCCAGCGGTGTTAGCTCGTTCGACATAGTTTCTCCTTGTTTGGGCCGGGGCAATCACCACGACCTCGTGTCCGTGAGACGCGAGGCTCCTGGCGAGTAAACGGGTTGCTATCGCAACCCCGGAAATATTAGGGTAAAAAGAGATCGATCCGATGATGATTTTCATGGTACAGTTCTCTGTGTCCTTTGTGGTCGAATTTGTTAAACGAAGTTCGAACGCATTACCGGCGCGTCCCGATGGCGTCGGGACGCCCGACTGTCCCACCCGCCGACGACCCCGGCCCGACGGCCGACTGACCGAACCGACCCACCCACACCGGAATTGAGCCACCTGTCCCGAGCCCGTCGAATGATTCCCTACCCACACTCAAATAGTACCAGGCTTCTCCGTTATTTCAATTCATCAAATTTTTTGCGCAATTGGGTTTCCGTTGCTCCACCCATTGCAAAAAATTCGTCATCAATCAAGATACCTGGGCTTGAAAGAATGCCGTGTTTTATTATTAACGCTTGTCCTTGCGGAGTAGTTGCTTCAACTTCTTCGAGGAGAAGATCGGGATAGTCTTTTTTCATTTTTTCTAACGTTCCTTTAACTTGACCGCAGTGCTGACAGCCAGAAGGACGAATAAGGGTTACTTTTATCATAGTGTTGGTTGTTTTTTAATAGATAATTTTACGACCAGCGGCAAGACAATTAATCCCAGCGCAAGACCGACCGCTTGCATATTGATGGGTACGGCTGCAATCCACCAACCCCGTAGGTTAAGCACGCCAGCCGGAATCAGGAAGGCACCGATTAAAATAAGAAGCCAGGCGGTAAACTTCTCAATCGCGAACCGCTTTTCCGAAAGTATCTTAGTGGCCTGAAAACCGAACATTGCCAGAATAGTGAGAAGGATTACCGGCAGAGCTCGTCCCGCGCCGTGAATAAAACCAAGCAGGGCGCCACTAAAAACATTGGCGGTGCCGGCAATGTAAAAAAGCAGCACATAGAAAAACGGGTTGGGGCAGCCAATACCAGCGTTGCCTAAAAGCAAGCCGAGCGAAAAACTCTTTACATAATCACCCTTCTGCTGGAGCGAGCGAGGCATGATATTGGCAAGATATGGCAGTCGCAGTTGAAAAAACTTAAGTTCTGAAAAGCCAAAGAGATAGGCGGCCGCACCTGCGATCATAAACAACCAAGGCGTGGCAGCGGCAATGCCGAATATTTTTCCAACAGAAGCCATCGCCACGCCGTAGAGAGTAATGGTGATGGTCAGACCAAGTCCGAAAAGCAGTGCCATCAGGAATCCCTTCTTATAATCTTTACCCGCGGCAAGGGGAACGATAATGAATACAAGCGGCAAAGTGCATGGAAGCACGATCATCGAGAGCCCGGCGGCAAAAGCGAGCAATGCCATGAATCCGAATGTGCCGCCGGCCGCCGCTTGTTCGCGCGCGCCGACGAGCCAGAGAAGGCCTACGACAAAAATAATGAAAAGGAGGGTTGCGACGGCAACAAGTTTTTTAGGAACGCCAGACTGTGTGATTTGAATCATAATTATATTATCGCCCCTTTAAAGTTAAACAATTTCAGACTGTTGAAAATCACAAGAAGAGCCATTCCTGAGTCCGCGCCGATGGCAAATTCAAGGTGAGCGAAGCCGAAAAGGGCAAGCGTCAAAAAAACAACCTTGACTCCGAGAGAAGCGGTGATGTTTTGTTTGATTGTCCTTAAGGTTTTTCTGCCCAGATTCACAGCGTAGGGCACATTCAGCAGATTGCCATTCATTAAAGTCATATCGGCTGTCTCAATCGCCACATCAGAACCGCCGAAGCCCATGGCAATGCCCACGGTTGAAGCTGCCAATGACGGAGCGTCATTAACTCCGTCGCCAATCATCGCCACAAATTCGAATTTGGCTTTCAGCTCTTCGATTTTTTTAACTTTCTCGTCCGGCAGAAGTGACGCGTAAACTTCTTTGATGCCAAGTTGCCGAGCCACAAACTCGGCTGTATGTCGGTTGTCTCCAGTCGCCATGATTGTTTGGATGCCAAGATTATTGAGAGCTTTTATGGTTTCCGGCGCCTCGTCTTTTATCTTGTCTGACACAGCGAGCGCGCCCATGACCTTGCTGCCTTCACTGACCAGCACAACGGTCTTGCCTTCTTTTTCAAACCCCTCCGTTTTCTCAATGACTTCTTTTGTCGAGACGCTGTTTGCTTGGATTAGTTTTAAGTTGCCGACGCAGTGCTCAAGATTGTCGCAGACGAAACAAGTGGCTTTGCCGCCCTTGCCAGCAGTATGTTCATATTTTTCCATCAAATGTGGCGTGACTCCTTGTTTTTGAGCGAAATCGAGAATGCTTTTCGCCAATGGATGAGAGGAAAATTTTTCGATTCCGGCCGCGTCCGCGATAATCTCTTCTTTGGAGAATTCATTGAAAGTGGCAATATCGGAAATATAAAGTTCTCCCGAGGTCAAAGTTTTGGTCTTGTCAAAAGCCATGGCTTTGATTTTGCCGAGCGCTTCCAGGTATTTACCTCCCTTGATGAGCACGCCGCGCCGAGATGCTCCGCCAATTGCCGAGGCAACGGAAACAGGAGTAGAGATTACCAAGGCGCAGGGACAGGCGATTACGAGAAGTGTTAAGGCCCGGGAGAGCCAATCGGTAAATGCGCCGCCAAAAAACATTGGCGGGATCGTTGCGATAAGCGCGGCTCCGACAACCACGGAGGGCGTATAATACTTGGCGAAGCGATCTATAAACTCCTGCGCGGGAGCGCGGGATGCTTGAGCTTTTTCAATCAACTTCACGATTTTGGAAAAGGTGGAGTCTTTAGCTTCCTTTGTCGTTTCAATTTCTAAATATCCGTTAAGATTAATTGTGCCGGCAAAAACCGTATCGCCTTCGCGTTTGTCTCTGGGAGTCGGCTCTCCAGTGATGGTCGCCTCGTCTATCGAAGAGGATCCCTGAATCACTACTCCGTCCACCGGCACAAGATCGCCGGGACGGATAATAACCACATCTTTTATTTTTACTTCTTCAACCGGCACCTCTTCGCCTGTTTTCAAAATGGCCTTCTGTGGAGATTTTTCGACAAGGGCTTCAACGGCTTTACGCGAACGCTCGATGCCGAACTCCTCAAAGACCTCGGCCAAAGAGAAGAAAAATACCACGGCGGCGGCTTCGGCTAATTGGTTGATGTATATTGCGCCAACTGTCGCCACAATCACCAGAAAATCGATATTGAGAAATCTTTGCTTGAATAATCCGCGAAGCGCGGCAAAAAACACAAAGTAACCCCCTGAGAAAATGGAGATAAAGTAAAGCAGTTTTTGGACTTGGTCAATATCGATAACCCAACGGAAAAACAAGGCAAGCAAAAGGCTTGTCCCAGAGATTGCAGCTAAAGTTTTCTTCCAATCCAATTTAGACATAATCATTATTCATAATGTATTTCTATTATGTCGCCGTTTTTCCATATATACGACGGATCGACCTCTTTGTCGTTAACGATAAATTTTAACGCGCCTTGTTGTGAAGGTTTGAAATCGGTGACAATTTTTTTGACTTGCAGAGCTGACCAATCAGTGACTTCTTTATTTTTAGGGTCCACTGGAGTTAAACCATGCCAATGTAATTTGTTGGGCTCAGAATGAGTGTGTTGACCTTCTAATACACCCTCTTCAAACTTTACAGGGATTTCTTTCCCACCACTGAACAGTCTGATCGTGGCATGAATATGCGCAGTCCAATTGCATTTTTGCTGCTCCGGTGGCGCATTTTGTGGCTGGCAAATTACAAGCGGTTTTTCACTTTGCGCCCTCTCCCCACTACCCAAGAACTCAGCTAGCCAAAAGAAGGTCAAGACCGTTACGGCAACGAGTAGGAGCAGCAATACATTTTTTACTTGTTTAGTCATTTGCTCACTCTACTTTTGCGCCAGTTTTTTGGTTTGGATGTGACCACATGAGCTGCAGGATTCGCCAGCATGATTTTTATCGCCACTCATAGCTTTCATCCCAAAGAGTAAGGCCAGCGGACAGAGAGCAAAAAGAGCGAACGGCGCTAAGCTCGCAATCACTAAGCGAGACTGCGGGAAGAGCAAAAAGCCAATAACCAAAGGAACAGCGATCACAATCCCTATTTTAAGCATAGTTTTGGGGCTGCACATTTAATGACTCCTTTCGATTAATTTTTCATTTACAAATTGTCTGATAGCTTTTCTGATAAAAAGACTGACAAGAATCAGTAGGAGTGTGCCAAAGAGCAGGTCGCCGTAAGGCAGCGCTCGAATTGGTTTGGTAACAACAGTAACATAATACCTAAAATCACTGGCAACTTTCGCCGCTTGGGGATTCATGCCAAGACGATTGGTCGCTGACAAAATCAAGAAAGCGATTCCACTGCCAGCGAAAAGTAAGAAAGAAATAAAATTAACTAACGGGACAGTCGCCCGCCCAAAACTCACTGTTTTCTGTTGCAGTTTCTGGCCCCACCGCCAATAGCCTTGCTCAAAAAAGAGACCAAAAATGAATAATGGGAAGACAATACCCAGGGTATAGGCAATCCCCACACCGACTGATTGGAGCCAAGAGGCTGAAAGAACCGAAAGACTGACTGCTCCTAATAACACCGGGGCGCAGCAGGTGCTGGAAATACCGGAGACGACCCCGAGCACATAGGCAGAAGCCGTATTGGTCACTCGCGGCGCATGCCACCGCGCCATTAATGGCAGCTTAATCGTTTTTCCCAATAGGGACATCACACCGATCGCTATCATCAAAAGACTGCCCAAGGCAAATACATAGAAGTGATACTGATTAAAAAATGTGGCGAGGAATCGAGCGCCAAGGACTAACGGCAGCATGATAGTGGTAATGCCTAACGCAAACATCAGTGTCATCCAGATCACCAGTCTTTTTGCCTTAAAGACGGTTCCAAGATAAGCTGGCAACATGAACGTAATACAGCAAGGCGCAAAAAGCATGATCATGCCGCCCAAAAAAGCGACAATGAGTGATGCGCCAGCAAAAAGGTTCGTAAAGGTAGCGGTATCGGTCGGCATGCTAATTTGCTGCTAATGCAGCTTTGACGTTGTTGATAATTTCGATTGGCTCAACATACATTTTCCCGCCTGGCACATTCATCATGCCGTAGCCATCCCAATAGTCTTTTCGCCACCTAATAATTCCATCAATTCCGATCAAGACAAAACTATGCCCAGGTCGAATACCCGATGAACTTGGCATTGCCATACTAAAGCGTTCCATATCATAGGCCTTCGTCACTTTATTATTAATATCTTCCAACGTTGGCGTTGTAATACCGTATGGCGCCGCCCTCTTTTTAATATCCTCAAGAGGATCGGTGGTGACGTTAAGGTGAGTTACATTCATTGCTTCTAAATCTTTGAGGTGTTTCTCGATTGCCGGAATTTGTTCCCAACAAGGGTCACAGGTGATTCCCTCATGAAAATAGAGGAGGACATTTTTCTTCCCTTTAAAATCAGCGAGCGAGACAGTGCCGCCATGGGTGGAAGGTAATCTAAATTCAGGCGCTGGGGTACCGACTGTAATTTGAGCATTAGGCGAGGTTGATTGTTGAGCCCGAGTGCCAAGCCAGAGAAGAATTCCTAATAATGCAACGGTGCCAATAATAATTCCTATGATTGTTTTGTTCATACCGCTTGTATCTCGTTTAATTGCTCTCTTATGATTTGGGTAAAAGGATTATGAGCCAACGAGTAAAAAACCTTCTGAGCATCTTTTCGACTTGTTACCACATCTACCTCTCGAAGCTTTTTTAGACTATGCGAAACAGCCGATACTGAAAGACCAACAAAATTTGCAATTTCCGAAACAGTTAATTCTGGGTAATTACGCAGCAGATAACAGATCTTCATCCTCGTTCGATCACCAGTTGTGCCAAAGCGTTTGGCGCACTGTTCAACACAATCACTTCCAAGTTGTTTTTTAATTTGATTGACTTTTGCTGTATTTGCATGCATATTCAAATAGTAAACCCGTTCGTCATAAACGTCAAGAGTTTGTAGCTAGGTCGACTGATTCAATATAAAGATGATAAATTATGGGAGCGTCCCACTGCGCGCGCACGGGTGGGTGGGGCAAGCGCACATTCAATACCTGACTACAATGTTTCATTCGGGCAGTCAGGAAGGGGTGTGGGGAGGGTTATCAGTTCGGTCAGTCGGCCGTCGGGCCGGGGTCGTCGGGGGGGAGTCAGTCAGTCGCGAGCCGATGTACATCGGCTCGCAGGTAGTACGTTCGAACTTCGTTTAACAATGGTCGCCCTGATGCACTTTATTTTGAACACCTGTTGAGCTGGATTAACCAAATTATACAGGTATACAACCAAAGTGATTAGAAAATTACTTGATATTGATTGACTCGATCAACAGGAGAAACATTAATACATTTTTCCACCGTATGTGTAATTTGGTTCGAGCGGAATCTTATCTTTAAAATTTTTGATCCAATCCGGGGGTTTGTTGAGCTCGTCCAATATTTTCTTTCTGTCACCACCCATACTGTGATCAGGATCCATAATAACGTCAGGATCATAAAAAGAATCTTCGGAAGTGTGACCTATATAATAATCGCCCCATTTAGATTCATAATCAGCTCTGTCGCGGTTATTTTTTTGTGTTGGAAATAATACCTGAAGATCCATTATTTTAATCTTATCAGCTCTGGTTTTAGCCAGTAACCTTTTATGTGGCAATGTTAAGGAAAAATCAGCATTTTCGGAGAGAGGATATTCTAAATTCTCTTGTAATATATTGGCGCTGTTTAGGTAGCGTCTTAACGGGCTATCGTGTTCAGAGGGTTTTGTTTTTTTCGATTCAATTTTCCAACCAATGTTTCCACCTGTCGGTTTTTCTTTAGAGTACGAGAAATGGGGGTCAGCGAATACGACTAATGATTCTGGTAATGATACTGTTTTATATAACTTTGCCTGCCCATATTTATCAATTTCTAAATCACGGGAGCCCGAACCGCTTAGCTTAAAATGGTTGATAGGATACACGAAGGATTTTATCTTTCCTTGGTCAAGCCACTCGCTGGCTTTTTTGAATATGAGGCTTCGCAAATAATCTTTTGCTTGAGCAATGTCTATTAATGCTTGGTTCAATCTTGCAGCAAGATCGGAAATTTCCACTGTTTTTTCGGCTTTATAATTCTCTGTTTTTTTCAAGTTTTGATCAAAAGCCGCGCTCCACTGTGGCCAGCTCACTTCCGACTTTTTAACGTTTATCGGAGTTTCTCCGAAGTGAATATGAAAAGATCCAATAAATTTTTTTAAAGATATATAATCATCGGAATCAAAATTTGATGCTGTCTCAAGCCGTATATCGGAAGACGGATCGATGTCTTCTATTAATTCTTGAATGCGTTTATTCGTCTCATCGGGCGCACCAAAAAGGCTCTCTGCAAAATTCTTAAGATCAGAATTAAGAAAGTTTTTTAAATCTTCAATTTGTTTTTGTAGGAGCTCCCAATTTTTTTGATATTCCTCTCCTTGATGCAACTCATCAACGAATTGCTGAGCCCGTTCCTCTGAAGCAAAGTTTTCCAGCCAATGTTTTTCTCCTACTTGGAATAAAGCGCCAACCCGGGCGTTATTGATAATCAAAACAGGTCTTTTTTCTTGTGCGCTTAACTGATGGCTAAAAATATCAAGATTTCGCCCAGCCTTATGATATTCAAATACATGGGCATCCCCTTTTTCAAGCCCGGGGCCGAATTTTAGTTCATCCGGTAATTGAGAAGCAATCTCTCTAGATGTTGGAAAATGTGGTTTCAATTCTTTCGGAGTTTGAGGAGAAGATTCAAAATTTATATCTTCTTGAGAAGGTTTATTCTCTTGTTCCATATTGATAATATATCACTTTTCTAAACCCAAGTGAATGAGTTTTTAACCCGAAATATCCCTAATATTGAGATATATCTTGGATTTTGACCGACAACCTGTCCGGTATGGTCGGGGTGCCGAGACTCGAACTCGGGACCTCGTGTTCCCAAAACACGCGCGCTACCAACTGCGCCACACCCCGAATCTATATTATATCTAAAAAAACTCTAAGTGAGAAATTACTAGCTACGTATGTCCACCATCAACAATATACAACGGCCGTATCATTTTGTTGAGGTAGCGGTAGCAATATCGAAAGTTCGAATTTCGTGTTTAAAAAGCAATCTATATGTTGATCGCTTTTTTCGCCGTGGTCCAAAAGCCAAATGGCCGGCCCAGCATGAGGCGGGTTTGGGCATCGATCGCCGGAATTGACCCAAATACCAACGCGGAAATTGGTGTGAGAATCCACTGGAGCACCATCATGAGTGCGGTAGCCCTGCGCACGCCCGGTGGCTTGGGCGGAAGGAGCCGCAACGCAATAACGGCAGAAATCGCCAAGCCAAGCCAGGTGAGCGAAAGGATTCGACTCGTGAAGATCGGCACATTGTGGCCGAGCACGGTTTCCGAAAACTCACGATTCAAAATTAACGGGATCCACCCGACAAACGCCAGGAAAATCGAGGCGGTTGCCCAGGAAAAGTTCGCCTCGAATAATCGGTACACCTTGGCGAGCCGATCAAGGAGCGGAATCTCCGGGTGTTTGAACGACGAAATAACGACATAGGGAAAGTGCTCAGCGCCGTAGGCCCAGCGCAGCCGCTGCTGATACTGGTGCTGTAAGGTGCCAAGGTAGGTATCGGTCAACACCGCGTCCATATAGACCGGCACAAAAATCGGCACTACCCGGTGGTCGCCCCGGAAGGCAAAATAAGCGCGCCAGAACTGCCTACTATCCTCGTTAATCACCGTAACATCCCAATAGTTGATCTCTTGCAAGGTTTTGAGGCTCATCGCATGGGTTGAAAAGGTAATCAGCCGCCAGGGACGGGTTGATTCGATGAGCTGCCAGAATGAAGAACCGAATGCCAAAATACGGGAGAGTGCCGGGGCCTGCCAAATGTTATTGGCGTAAATTGGAATCGGCTGGTAGGACGATCTCGTCGGCTTGCCCGCCGCGGCGTAGTGGTGGGTGAGACAGGCAAAGTACTGTTTATGAAACCGGGTGTCGGCATCGGCCGTAGTAACCAGGATATCCTCTGGCTTAATGCCGCGGCGTTTCGCCCACACCGAAAGCCGCTTAGCCGCCCAGGTGGCATTGGCGCCTTTCGCTTTTCGTTCGCCTGCTATGCCATCGGGGTGAACCGTTACCAAAAATTCGGCGAAGCGTTTACCGTAGATTTTTTTGAGCCTCGCGGCCTTTTCCTGTGCTATAGCACCCTCCCGCTCCTCGGTAGCAAGCACCACCACCAACCGATTTTGCGGATAGTCGGCCACGCGGATTGATTCAAGTGATTTGGCGATTACCCCTTCTGGTTCTAAATAGGTGGTCAGGATAACTACGTGGTAAATCTGCCCTGCGGCTTGGCCGGCCCGGGCACGCCAATCTTGTTTAACGTCGTGGCTCATTCGCCGGTAACCGGCAAGCAGGTGTACCCCCATAATGAGGGCTTTGTAAAGCCAGTATAGATCGAAGAGCAAAATAAAAATCGCCACCACTGCTGGGGCAACACTCGAGAGCACTACCGGGGCAATCAGGGCAAACCACACCGTTGCGCCGGGGATCACTTCGAGAAGCCGTTTTGTGGAAACGCGTGGTAGCTTCATCGCAAACTGAATACTATAGCATAATCGATGGCAACTAACAAGAGTGGAACGCTCACTAAAAGGTAACTGTAGGCCGGGAATCGATCATGGCTTACAATGCCCAAAACCACATTCAGGAGAAAAATGCCAATTGATGCCTTGGCAACCACCGGATCGAGGCCAAAGAAGCGGAACCAGAGGTACAGGGTGATAAGCTGCACCAGAAGGCCTAGGCTTATGAGGGCTAAAAACAAACGATCAGCAAAGACAGCCAAGAGTACTGCTCTCATGAGCCAACGGTGGGATTTGAACCCACGGCCTACTCTTTACGAAAGAGTTGCTCTACCACTGAGCTACGTTGGCAAACCACTGAGTCCCGACGTTCTCCGAAGTCGGGACCCCGACCTTGCGTCGGGGCTACGTTGGCAAATTTATATTTCGCACCCGCAGGTAGTGCACACCCCATCGTGGGCGTGGCTGCACTGGCTGCAGGTGTTGATTTCTTCTTCGGCCATGAGCGGGATACCGGAATCGGACCGGCATCTTGTGCTTGGGAAGCACACGTTCTGCCACTGAACTAATCCCGCCTTCAGGCTAATTTTACCATAATTTGACTCTTCAATACCTGATCTCGCGGAGCCACCCTCGGCAGCGCTCTACAGCAGAGTCTGTCCTTGTGCTGGCTCATGGTAGCTCACCACCCCTGCACACCGGTTCGGGGATGGATTCGCTCCAGGATCCAGCACGGGATTGGAGCAGCGCCTTCGGCGCTTTCCAATGGCGCTAGCTTACTGCCTCGGGTTGGCTCCGCTTCGCTAGGTACTAACCCGAACCATTATATTTTCTGTCAATCCCCTACCCTTGACAAACCTGAAAAAACACCTCTAGCATAGGATAGATGGCAAAGCTCGTTACCGAGCTAGGTTTTATTATTGCAATTCCCCTCGTGGCCTTTGTCTTTGGAGGCCAGTGGTTGGATCGCCTTGCAGGAACCAAAGTGGTGTTTACCCTTGGAGGAGTCCTCTTGGCGCTCCTTTTATCAACCTACGCCATTTACCTAAAAATTAAGAAAGTATCACAACAATAAATCATGGAAGCAACACCAAAAATTTCACTGGCAGCCGAGCAGATCGCGCATCTGGGCGGGTTTCCTATAACCAATTCACTGCTCCTGTCGGGCCTGGTTACCGTGGCTATTGTGATCGTGAGCTGGGTAGTCCGCTACCAAGTGGCGCTCATCCCCTCGGGTTTCTACAATGCCGTTGAATCGGTAGTTGAAGGATTATTCAATCTAGCGGAATCGGTGTTCGGTAGCTTTGAAGAAACGAAGCGATACTTTCCGATCATTGCGGCACTGTTTATATTTATCCTCCTCAACAACTGGGCGGGGCTCGTGCCCGGCGTTGGGCCGATAACTTATGGGCACGTACCCCTTCTGCGCGGCGGCACCGCCGATCTTAATACCACACTTGCCCTCGCCATCATCTCAGTGGGTATCACGCAATATTATGCCGCGGTCCGGCTCGGATTTTTGGGTAATGCGGGCCGCTTTTTCAACTTCAAAAATCCGATTCTGTTTTCCGTAGGCATTCTTGAATTGGTTGCTGAATTTGCCAAGGTGCTGTCATTTTCGTTTCGGCTCTTTGGCAACATTTTCGCCGGCGAAGTGCTCCTTATTGTTATGGCGTTTCTGGCGCCGTACCTCGCGCCACTGCCGTTTATCGGATTGGAACTCTTTGTCGGATTAGTTCAAGCATTAGTATTTTCAATGTTAACGCTGGTGTTCCTAAAGGTCGCCACCGCGGAGGCACATTAACTAAATAGTATGGAGGTTCAATGGAAGAAATTATGAAACTACTTGCACCGGGTTTGACCATTGCTATCGGGGGAGCGTTACCGGCGTTCGCGATTGGCTGGATGGCATCTCGCGCCATGGAAGCAATCGGTCGCAACCCCGAGGCTGCACCAAAAATTCAAACTGCCATGATCTTGGCAATCGCATTCGCCGAAGCAATCGCGATCTACGCCTTGGTGGTGGCGCTCATTATCAAGTTTGTGTAATGGCCATACCAATCGAACCAACAACCGGCATTGCCGCAATCGGGATCGACCCGAAACTGATATTAGCCCAGATAGTCAACTTTCTGATTGTTTTTGTTGCTCTAAAATTTTTAGCGGTCAAGCCGATTGTGGCGTTTCTGGCCGAGCGGCGAAAACGGATCAGCGATTCGATTAAGAATGCTCAGGCAATCGAATATGAAAAACGTAAACTTGAGGAAAAAACCGAGGAACTGCTTACTAAGGCACGGGGGCAAGCATCAGCCATCATGGCTCAAGCCAAAATTGAAGCAACCCGTTTGAGGCAAGAAAACGAGGAAGAACTTAAGCGGCAGCGCGAACAGGCCCTTACGCAGGCCAAGCAGGAAATCTCCGAAGAGATGGCAAAAAGTTTAGAAGAAGGGAAAAAACATTTAAGCTACCTTGCCATTAAACTTGCGCAGCGGATTAGTGAGACCAAGCTAACACCGGCAAAAGATGATGCCTTGATAGCCAAGCTCCTTAAGGAGGTAGAGTGATCAAAGCAACCAACCGATCAGCCGCCGAGGCGCTCCTTACGAGCGTGGAAAATCATCCGAGTGAGATTACCCAGATCTGTGAAAACTTCATCGAGTTCCTGCGGGGTAGCCGCCGCCTCAAGAGCCTGCCGCTCATTTTGCGAACCCTAGAGAAAGTCGCCGAAGATCGGTTGGGCATCAAGCAGGTTACCGTGGTAAGCCGATTCCCACTCACGAGGGGTGCCCGCACGGCAATTGAACGACTTGTTACCAAACGTACCAATACCAACGGTGCAATGATTAACGAGCAAATCGATGAACGCCTGGTAGGTGGTGCTAGAATCAGCTATGACGACACGGTGATCGACCTATCACTCCAAACCCAATTCAATAAACTATTAGATTAACTATGGCTAAAACACCGCACATTGTCAGTCTCATCGAAGAGCAGATTCGTACCCTCCGTGCCCGGCCAATCGAGCAAGAAGTCGGCACGGTATTGGAAGTGGGTGATGGCATCGCCCGAATCTCCGGATTAGGGAATGCCCGTTTCGGAGAGATGATTGCGCTACCCCACGGGGTCTCGGGAGTCGCTCTCAATCTTGAGGCTGATTCAATCGGCGTGGTTATTTTGGGCGATGATACCAAAATTAAAGCCGGCGATGAGGCCAAGCTTACTAACCGGGTGCTCGAAGTACCGGTCGGCCCGGAACTACTTGGCCGGGTGGTGAACCCCATCGGAGAACCGCTCGATACCAAAGGAACGCTCAAGACAAAACGGGTAAGTCCAATCGAACGGATTGCCCCAGGGGTAATTGCCAGAGATCCGGTTTCGACGCCGCTGCAAACCGGTATCAAAAGTGTGGATGCCATGATTCCGATTGGCCGCGGCCAGCGAGAACTCGTGATCGGTGATCGCCAAACCGGCAAAACCGCCTTGGCGATTGATGCCATCATCAACCAAGCTCGAATTAATAATCACTTAAAGACTCAAAAGCTCAAGGACTCAAAACCTGTGTATTGCGTCTATGTTGCCATCGGCCAAAAGGTCAGCAAGGTTGCCAAGATTGTTGACCGGCTGCACAAGCAGCGGGCGATGGATTGGACAATTGTAGTGTCAACGTCTGCTCAAGATCCGGCGGCGCTCCAATATTTAGCGCCCTATGCCGGCGCCGCGATTGGCGAGTATTTCCGCGATAACGGGCAAGATGCCTTAGTGATTTACGACGATCTATCAAAACACGCGTGGGCCTACCGGCAAATCTCACTCCTTTTGCGGCGGCCGCCGGGCCGCGAGGCCTACCCGGGCGATGTGTTCTACCTCCACTCGCGGCTGCTTGAGCGCGCTGCCAAACTCAATGCCAAACATGGCGGCGGTTCGCTTACGGCACTGCCGATCATTGAAACGCAGGCTGGCGACATTTCGGCCTACATCCCTACTAATGTAATTTCGATCACCGACGGACAGATCTTTCTCGAAACCGATCTGTTTTATGCCGGCACGCGGCCGGCGCTCAACGTAGGACTTTCCGTCTCACGCGTTGGCGGCGCGGCCCAGATTAAATCAATGAAGCAAGTCGCCGGCAGGCTGCGGCTTGAGCTTGCCCAGTACCGCGAGTTGGCCGCATTTGCCCAATTCGCGACTGATTTAGACGAAGCCACCCGAAAACAAATTGAACGAGGCAAACGAATCACCGAAGTCCTAAAACAAAAGCAGTACGAACCGATGCCGGTTGCCGAGCAAGTGGTAGTACTCTATGCGGTTACGAGTGGCCTGCTTGACCTGGTACCGGTTGAAAAGGTGAAAGCAGCAGAGGAAGCGCTGATTGATGAGCTGGGATCGAGGCAATCTGGGCTGCTAACCGAAATAGAGAAGACCGGTGAGATCACCGAAAAAATCGATAAGCAGCTTGTTAAAGTAATCGAGCCAATAATAAAACGATTTATTCCCAAGGAATAACCAATGCCATCGATCCAACTTTACCGTCGCAGAATTAAATCCATCAGCTCAACGCGCCAGATCACTAAGGCGATGGAATTGGTTGCGGCATCGAAGTTGCGAAAGGCGCAAGACCAAGCGTTAAAGCTGCGGGAGTATGCTTCTATCACCAATGAATTTGTAAAGCTCCTCTCGTCGGTGGTTGATCAGAAATCACACCCGCTCCTTAGGCAAGAAGATGTAAAACCCGGTTCGGGTAAGCAACTTATTATTGTTATTACCTCGGACCGTGGGCTGGCTGGGGCATACAACTCGCAGCTCCTTAGAAAGATTGTTGAGTTTGAATCTGGAAAGCAAGCTGGGACGACTGAATATATGACCATTGGCAAGAAAGGGCAGGATTTTCTTAATAGGTTAGGTAAGCCAATTGTGGCAACATTCACAAAATTCGCGCCACATCCTTCTACCCAAGATATTGCACCAATTGTAAGACTTGCGAGTGAGGGATTTCTTGGTAAGGAATATCACTCTATACACATTGCGTACACAGAATTTGTATCAACCATTAAGCAAGTTCCGCAAATAATACAGCTTTTGCCGCTACAAGCCGAGTCGCTTGAGGCATTAAAGCCTTCAGAATATCGCTTCGAGCCAAACCGTGACGAGGTGCTTGAGTTTATTCTGCCGCGGGCCCTAGAAATGGTAATATATGGCGCGATCCTGGAATCAATCGCCGCCGAGCATTCCTCAAGAATGATCGCCATGAAAAGCGCGTCGGATAATGCCAAAGAATTAGTCGATGACCTGACGCTCAGTTATAACTCGGTCAGGCAAGCTAAAATTACCCAAGAATTAGCAGAAATCGCGATAGGAGCAGAAGCAATTACCTAGTAGTCAGTAGCTAGTAGCCAGGAGAACAATGCCAAAGATCAAAAAGCAAACAACCAATTCCGGTAAAATCACGCAAATTATCAGCGTGGTAGTCGACGTAGAATTTCCTGCCAACCAGCTGCCGGCAATCTATAATGCCCTCCAGGCGGAGGGCGGGCTCGTCCTCGAGGTTGAACAACACTTGAGCGATACCGTGGTTCGCACCGTGGCCATGGGATCAACCGATGGCCTTAAACGCGGAGCGCCAGTGGCAGATACCGGCAAGCCAATCGCTGTGCCGGTTGGCGAAGCATCACTGGGTAGAATGTTTAACGTGTTAGGCGAACCGATCGACGGTGGCCCCGCTATCAAGGCTAAGGAACTAATATCAATTCACCAACCCCCACCGAGCTTTAAGGAACAGTCGGTAACCACCGATATTTTGGAAACTGGCATTAAAGTTATCGATTTAATTGCACCCATCACCAAAGGCGGCAAGGTGGGCCTGTTTGGGGGAGCCGGCGTTGGTAAAACAGTGTTACTCACCGAACTGATTCACAACTTCGCCACCGAGCATAAAGGTGTCTCGGTGTTTGCCGGGGTTGGGGAACGCAGCCGCGAAGGCAACGACCTCTACCTTGAAATGAAAAAATCCGGCGTGATCGACAAAACCACCATGGTGTTCGGCCAAATGAACGAGCCGCCCGGCGCCCGTTTGCGAGTGGCATTGTCTGCGCTGACCTTCGCGGAGTATTTTCGAGACAAAAGCAAAGACGTGCTGCTCTTTATCGATAACATTTTCCGATTCACCCAAGCCGGTTCCGAGGTTTCAGCTCTCCTGGGCAGGATGCCTTCCGCGGTAGGCTACCAGCCAACCCTCGCCACCGAGATGGGCGCGCTCCAGGAACGAATTACCTCTACCAAAAAGGGATCAATCACCTCAATGCAGGCAATCTATGTGCCGGCCGACGACATCACCGACCCAGCACCAGCCACCACGTTTGGCCACCTTGATTCAACCATCGTGCTGTCGCGCCAATTGGCAGAGCTGGGCATCTATCCCGCCTGCGATCCGCTCGAATCAACCTCAACCATCCTTGATCCTGAAATTGTGGGAGATGAACACTACCAGGTTGCCCGAGCCGTGCAGCAAGTGCTGCAGCGCTACAAAGACCTGCAAGATATCATCGCAATTTTGGGCTTTGAAGAACTTTCGGAAGACGATAAAAAAACCGTGGCCCGGGCGCGTAAAATCCAACGGTTCCTCTCGCAGCCGTTCCACGTTGCCGAAGTCTTCTCCGGAATCAAGGGCGCCTACGTTCCGCTCAAAGATACTATTGCCGGGTTTAAGGCGATTTTAGACGGCGAGTACGATGCGGTGCCGGAGCAAGCGTTTTATATGAAAGGGGACGTCGGTGACATCAAAAAATGAAGTACTACAACCACAGATATCTGATCCACTGATTGCCACTGATCTGTGATTATCTGTGGATTAACATCAGTGGTTGTTTTACTACCTTATGATCCAAACAAAATTCCTACAATTCGAACTCGTTACCCCTGAACGAAAATTGTTCTCCGAGCAAGTTTATGAAGTAATCCTGCCCACCAAGGATGGGCAAATTTCCGTGTTTCCCGACCACTTGCCGATCGTCTCCATTTTGAAATCGGGAGTGCTGGGGCTGCGCCGGACTATTAAAACTCCTGATACCGATTTAGAACACGTGGCCTTATCGGGCGGCTATGTCGAGATCACCGGCAACCGGGTGCGGGTGCTGGCCGACAGCGCCGAACGGGCCGAGGAGATTTCTGAACTCCGTGCCGAGCAAGCAAAAAAAAGAGCCGTCGAGCTACTAAACCAAACTAAAGATACTCAAGAAGCTGCCGAAGCAGCTGCCATGCTCGAACGCGCCCTTACGCGTATTAAGGTTGCCTCACTCAAAAAACGGAGGTCCCACCATGGGCCGACGATAAGTAGCTAGTTACTTTCGGTACACCTTGTCGCCTTCTCGAACTTTTTCCGAAACCTTAACCCCAATCACATCACCCTTCTTGGCAGCTTCCACAGAAGCATGATCAACCTCCATCGAGTCTATCGCCTGCTCGAAATCGGTGGTGTGGCCCTTGACGCGAACACTCTCGCCCGCGGCGAGCTTATCCGATAGATCGATGATCGCCACTGAAATCTTGTCGTAGAAGTGGGTCACCTTGCCGATTTCTTTTCCGAGGTCTTCGGCTTCGGGCGCCGCTTCCTTTTTGACCGCTTTTTTGGCTGGTTTGGCGGCCTTTTTAACAACCTTTTTCTTTTCTTCTGCCATTGAGCTCCTTTACCCCAACATGGGCGGGATAATTAGTTGGCTACTTTGATTGTACTGCTTGGGTGCTCGATGTCAAGCCTTGCTGCGGGCCCACAGAGTGGCGCTGATGAGTTCTTACCAACCAGTTTTACTTTTTATTGGACTCCGAGCAGTTCCAATACTTACCAGTATAGTGATCCAGGTGGACCTCCATTTTATTATTTGACGAAATCTTATGTTTATACCGAAGCTGGGACGTATAATCCTCGTGGGAGTGCAACTAACGGCAGCTGGGCTCCTGAATGTAATTTTCAGACTGTTACTGTAACCGACACCACCCCTCCCACCATCACCAATCTCACCGCAGGGAGTATTACCGAAACCGGAGCCACCATTACGTGGACTACAGCTGGTGAGCCGGCCAGTACTACCCATACCGTTAAGTACGGCACCACCTCTGGTTCCTACGATTCCTACCCCAACACCAAGTCAGCTGGGTCGGGGACATCGGCGAGCGGGGCGCTGTAGTGTGGGCCGTATCATTGTTCCACCAACCCTTCCACCACGATGGTGGAAGTAATAGAAAATAATTAACACTCAAAGGAGACAACAATGAATCGAATCATACCTGGTGCAGTTGTTCTTATAGCAATTGTTGCTGCTGGCTTTCTCGCTATCAGGAATACAAGCAAAAAATCAACTAACAAACCCGATGCTGGGCAGGCAACAACAACCTTCTCCACTCCCAAAAAGAGTCCCCACTTTGAAACGAGCTCGCCAGCCCACGGCCAAGTTTTAGCCGCAGCGCCGATCAATATCGTGATTGATTTCAACTTTGATCTCCACGCAAAATCAACGATCAAAGTAACCAATAATGGTAAGGAATACACCACCGGTAGCACCACAATCGACACAAATAAGCTCACACTCCGCCGAGCATTCGACACCAGCGCACCCGATGGCACCTACCGCGCTACATACTCGGCGTGCTGGCCAGACGGCAGCTGCCACGACGGCCACCACGAGTTTGCGATTGATCGCTCAAGGGCCGCGAGCTTTGAGGATATGACCGGTAAAAAAGAGCTGACCATCAGAATGTCGCAGATTAAGTTCCAACCGATGGAAATTAAAATCAGCAAAGGCACCAAGGTAACGTGGGTGAACGATGAAGCCGTGGAGCATTATGTTAATACCGACAGCCACCCAGGCCACACCTACTTTCTGGATCAGAACTCTCGCGGGCTTTCCAAGGGCCAATCCTTTTCTAATTTATTCGAACTAGCAGGCCTTTACCCATACCATTGTTCCCCTCACGTTCCCCAGAAAATGCGCGGTACGATCCTCGTGATCTGAACTAGCGGTCGCGACTGAGCAGGCGAGCAAAAAAATAATGACTGGAGTGCTCGGACGCTGCCATCTTAAGACGGGTTGTAATCACCGCACTCCTTTTTGTAGGCGTCATACATCGGTTTGGCACCGTCCCTAGCAATTTTTTGATCTTTCAGAATTATTGCATCTACCTCAGTCACGATTCCCAGCTTCTCACGCTCTTCAACTAATTGGATATGCTGTTCGTAGAATTTTACGATGTTTTTCTGAAGGTAGGTGACGTCGCCCTTAATCGGGGTTCTGGTAATGAGCTCCTGGCAGCGCACCTTTTTTTGTAGATCGGCCACTTGGGCGGTGAGAGAGGACTTTTCTTTTTCTACGCCGCTCAAATCCGACTTTGAGATCGAGAGCTGCTGCCGCAGAAGGTCGCGGTCACGGGTGAGGTCGGAGATGGAACGGGAAAGCTCGTCGCGCAGACGCTCGCGATCTTGCTTGGATCCGGTAACTGTTGCGTCAAGCTGATTGCGCAACTGGAGCAGCTCGGCGTTCGATTCCTCGAGCGTTTCGGCAATCTCTTCTTGTCCCAACTGCTGCTGCTCGGTTAGCTCCTCGGTTTTGGTTTGGCGCTCCTCAAGCTTTGTCACCCGCTTGGTAAGCGAATCAATTTGGTCGGCTAGAATTTGAACCGCTTCGGCCGGCGTCTTGCCTTGGACAAGGGAAACAACAATCGAGCTCGCACCCGCAACCGTAGGAACGACAAGGAGAGTCGCAGCCGCGATTACCGTGTAACGCGCCCAAATTGGCATAACAATACCTCGCACTCGACCCTCCGCCAGTTATTTCCATTATACACTATCTACCAACATTGGCGGGCGCTACGGGACGTTTTTAGAACTATTGACTGGGTTAGTGAGTTGAAACGTCCTGCTGCTATTTTAAGGGGAATTGAGGTATTGCTCAACCCAACGTCAACACCTGTACACAACCCCTCCTAGAAAAGGTACTCGATGGGCAAAAAGATGATACAGCCCTTGATTTTCCATGAGAACTATGGTACAGTATGAACGTTTTGATTCTGAATAAATACTCTTGATGACACCCATAGTGGACTACAGAACGAGAGTTATACCAGTTTGGAGGTGAAACCAGATGTTTCGGGCCGCGGAACAACACCGATGCCAACGCTGTGGAACGATGGGCAGGGAAAGTGCTGATCCCAAGTATTTGGTCCAAAAGGTAGAGGACGAGGCGTGGTTATGCTGGCCATGCTGCGAAAAGTACTGGCAATGGAGAACGGTCTACTCTCTAATCCGACCTGATGTGGCCCGCTTTCTTGGTAGGGTTTGAACTACGGACTCTGTCCTCCGCAACCGACGGGCACCTCGCCCGTCGGTTTTTTGCCCAAGACCCCCTTAAAGCCATGATGTTTTGGGGGTTTTCTGATTACTCAAAATCACTAATCTTTAATCCCGATTGTCTGACGATCGATCTGAAGGTGCCAAACGGAATTTCCTTACGATTTGCTGGAACAATAACTGTAAGAGTCGGAGTGCCGTACTTTCGATACTTTATGTGACTTCCCTTTTGAGATACAAAAACGAATCCGAATTTCCCGATCACCTTGATTACTTGTCTAGAAGAGTAGAGCTTAGGCATACTGGAGCTGACGCCTGACAATGGTAGGCCGCTCAATTTTGCTGATCTTTGTGGGTGGCTGGTCTTCGAAATAGAGCGCTAATGCTTCCTGGAGGTTTTCCAGCGCTTCTTTCTTGGTTTTCCCAAAGCTCGAGACATCCACGTTTAAACACTGGGCTACGTAGTACTTGCCTTCTTTCCAGACAATATTTTGCAGATGAATCGAGCGGTTCATTTAGTTCCAGTGTACCAGTGGTTGTGAAGAAAATCAATGGCGGGCCCGACCGGATTCGAACCGGCGGTCTTCACATTGACAATGTGACGTGTTAGACCAGACTACACCACGGGCCCATGGAAGATATTCTACCAAAACCTCGCAAACTCTCCAATACTATATAGGTCTTATATAGTATAGTATATAATATTATTTTTCGTTCTCATCCTGCGAACGCATAACGAGAACTGATGCGAGTACTACCAGCACGGTAACGACTACCGCATAAACGAGTTTGGCCGCCAGGCTCCCTTGGCCGAGTGGGAACACGTCTTCGATCAGCTGCTTGATCGCTTCGTTCCACGCGAGCCCCGCCACGAGCCCCAACCCACCGATAATGTAGCCAGTTACCTGCTCGCGGATTTCCTGCCGAAATCGTTTGCGGAGCGATGCCATGGTCAGATCTTTACTAATCGAATTACTTTCGTACGGGCCTTAAGTTCGTCAAACCACTGATCGTAGGTTTTATCAACTGAACCTCTCCGCTCGTCGACTATGATGACGTGGAATCCAAGATCTGATTTCACCGGCTGCTCACTAAAGAGCCCCACGGTGGCGCCAGCTGCCGCGTTAAATACGGCGTCATTAACCTGGCCGCGGTGGACAAAGCCAAGCTCACCGCCTTTATCCCGCGAATCCTTATCTTCAGAAAACTCTTTTGCCACATCCTCAAACTTAGCGCCGCCCTTCAATTTTTCGATGACCTGCTTCGCCCGCGATTCATCCTTCACGAGAATATGGCGCAGCTTAATATTGAGTAACAGTTCATCACGAACTTGCTGCTTAACGAGCTCTCCACCGATCAATTTTTTAAAATCAGCCGGTTTCATGCCATAAAGGTTAACCAGCACTTTAGCCACTTCCTCCGGGCCGCCGTGGCGGTCAGCCACCGCTTTATAGGCATCATTAAGCTGCGCCGAACTCACCCGTACGCCGGCACGCTGCGCCTCTTTGGCAACCATTTTATTTTCGATCAAACGATCGAAAATTTTCGGGGGGGCTTGTTGGGTAAGCACCTGCGACTGGCCGGTTTTTTCAGAAAATTGCCCCACAAAATTGAGTTGTCGATTGAGCTCAGCTGACCACACCACACCGCCATTCACCAAAGCAGCGGGAAACGGGAAAAAATGGAGCGAACGGCCTACGATGGGTTTACGTAAATGGTACCCATACCAAGCGATCCCAAAACCGGTCGCAGCAATGGTATACAGGATAATGAGCGGGATAGCAAATAGGCTCGGCTGAGCTAAAAATTGGCGGAGCGGTACGCTGCGTGCCCGGATCACCAAGTTAACTGAAATTTGTTTGGCTTTTTGGAGCATGGTGAGAATTAAAATTGTTTGGTTACTGGCGCCGAAACAATTGCGACTGCGAGCACGACGAGTGCCACTACTAAGTTAGCCAGGGCGCGCTGCGGGAACTCGCTTAGGTACCAAGTGAGTGTAGCAAATAGTAAGGCTTTCGAAAAGATTGAAACCGGCCAAAACGCCGACATAATCATCAGCTCGAAAAAGATAATAAAATGGACCGCCCGCGCGATCATCTCGCTGCCAGACACCGCTGCCAGCACCAGCGGCAGGCCAATAAACACAACCCTGGAAAAAACCGGCCCCTTGGCCTCAAGCCCTAGCAGTACGGTTGCCGCGATAAACGCAATAAAAACCCTAACTTGAGAGTTTAATCTTAGTCTTGCGAGCTCCATAATCACTCCCTAAAATGAGTACGAGATCGGCATTAGTAGTGCGCTTGAAGCTTTTATCGGGCTCGACCACCACCGCGGTGAGTCGCTTTTTAAGAAAATCGATCGTAAAGCTCTTGGTCCCTTTGGAAAAATCGTAGATCTGGGTCTTGTCCACCACATCCTTGGTGCTCGAAACCCGAGCAATCTGGTAACCGTAACTTTTTAGCTGTCGCTCAACCTCGGTGGCAAGTTCGTCCGAACCGCTGCTGTTTCTAATTTCAACCCTAGCTTGCTCGAGCGCCAGGTAGGGATCGCTGAAGATTTCGTGGGCGATCCGTTGCACCTCGTCAAAATCGCCACTTTTCGGGTAGAGCAAGTACGCGCCGTTCTCGCCGGACCGCGATACGAGCGGTCCTGACTCAGACGAATCGAGCACCTTAACGATCGGTTTTTCATTGATCTGGGTGACGATCCCGAAAAACCGCTCAAACTCCTTAACCGAAAAATCGGTCCGCAGGTGGTCGCCTAAAGTTGTGGCAATTTCGTTCACCTTGCGAGGATTGCCGAGAATATTGAGCTTAAGCACCTTCTCTTTGAGGGCGAGCAAAATCTGGACTTGCCGGCGAGAACGGTCGAAGTCGGAAGTAGTCTCGCGCGACCGAGCATACTTGAGGGCGATTTTACCGTCGAGATTTTGCACACCAGCGGCAATGCTAAACGGCTCGTAATCAATCATGTTGGGGGCAGGGTAGAGCGGGTCGTAGAGCGGCTTTTCCACGTTGATTGTTACTCCGCCCACTGTGTCAACTAACTTTTCGAAGGCCTTAAAATCGACCCGAACAAAGTAGTGGATTGGCAGGTCGAGAATATCTGATACCGTCTGCTTCATCAGCGCCGGCCCGCCACCGGGTACCTCTTTTTTGCGTTCTTCCCCGAACGCATGAACATTATTTATTTTACCGCCACCGGTAAGGGGCTTGGGGTAGTCTACCGCTAAATCACGCGGCACGGTAAGGAACGCGGCTTTATGATTCACGGGGTCAACGGAAAGTACCATAATAATATCGGCCAGGAGCCCTCCTGGGTGCCCGGGCCCACCCATCCCTAGGATTAGCACGTTAATCCGGCCGTCACCTTCGCCCTGAATGCCACCTCCTCGAAGGAGTGGCGCACCCCGGCCAGTATTCTTAACAATGATTTTGGAGAGCCTCCCAACGGTTGAGGCACCATACGCTACTGCAGTAATGGCAAAAGCAGCGATCAGAATGATCGCAAACTTCTTAAATGAGAACCGTTTTGGCTTAACCAAGGTATCAAGCCGCTCAGGGTTAAGAGGCTCGTCTGAAGGATCCATGCTCTTGGTATTGTACCGCAATCGGCGGCCGTTTGCCATTCACCGGTATGCCGAGCACCCAGCCAAGCGTGTTGGCGACCGTTACCCCAGCCCGTGAACCAATAAAAGAGCCAGGGCCAGGATTAACTCTAATCTCGGTGATTGAACCAAGCGGCGCCCGAGCCGATTTAAGAGCTGATTCGATTACAATAATCAGCTGTTCTACCTTGCCCCTGGCGGGCCACGATTTTTCGAAGGTCCTCTTTGGCGTGGTAACCGTTACGAGACCAGTGTTACCCGTTGTATCAATAGCTAATACGACGCGCTTCCTCATTGATAGTTTCGAATGTTACTTCGTACAATTTTTCACTTTTCATTTTCAACTTTTCAATCATCGGCTTCAGCCGCTGTGGCCACTCAATGGCAACCACCACATCCGGCCGGCCAAGATAGTCTTGGAGTCCAATCGAGCGAACTTCATCTGGCTTGGTGAGGCGGTAACCGTCAACGTGGACAAACGTCAACTGCTTATGTGCCGAGTAGGGCGTCATGAGTAGAAACGTGGCGCTCCTAACATCTTCTTTGACACCCAATCCTTGCGCCAAACCTTTTACAAAAGTGGTTTTACCGCTCCCCAGTTCTCCGGTAAGGAGCAGTAGCTCGCCACCGCTCATCTTTTTGGCTAACGCGCGGCCAGCATCAACGGTTTGGTCTGCAGTTTTGGTTTGCGTAACCATAGCAGCGTTAATTCCTGCACTCCGATTATTCCTGCTAGGATCCATGGTATTGCCCGGAGCGGTGATGGTTCGGGGGTAACCGGCGCTACCTTGCGGGTAATTGTAATACCTTTGACCAATTTTTTCGATGACGCAACTACTTTGGGAGCGGCGGTAAGCTCAAATACCTCGGCCGGCGCAGAAGTTTGGGTCGCTACGGTAGGAGTCTGCACTTGATCGGTTGGGCTTTCCACTTTTTCATTCATTGGTTGGGGAGCAGGAGTGGGACTCGGAGTGGCTGTTGGTGTGGGTACAACACTGCTGGGTGTCGCAAGATTTAGCGTGCCTTTTGTTAATTGCGTCGTCCACTGCCAAACAGTACCAACGAGCGCGAAACTCGACCCTTTTTCCGCAGCTCCCCAGTTGGGCGTTTCAATTACACGATTGCCGGTTGGATCAAGTAAGCGGACCACATCACCATCATCGTTAAGATTTAATTTATGTTCTGATTTCTCAATAACCAGGAAGCTGCCTGAATTAATGGTTGTAGGAGATGTAAGTTTATAGGGCGATGAGCCGCCGTCAGCAACATCGTCGAGCTGAAAATTAGTTAAATCAATCGGGTGGGCAGCGCTATTATAGAGCTCAATCCATTCAAAATCAGATCCTTCCTGGGGTCGAGGTAGCACTTCGGAGAGTATTATTGGAAGAGCGCTCTGGAAGACCGGTAGGGTATTTGCGGCAGTTTTTGTCCCACCTTGACGGTCGGTAACCACAATGCTCCAGGTCCGATTACCGAGACTCGGAGGCTCGATTGTATACTTTGCGAACGCAGAATGTATATCTAAATCAAATAGCTTGCTCCCCAAATCCCGTAAATCAATCTGGGCCTGGGTAATATCGCCCAGGCCGTCGGGATCCTGGATTTCATAGTCAACACTGAATTGGTTGGGCTCTCCCGAAGCAGTGCTTCCAGGCGATACCCGGCCAAGCGTCACGGTGGGTAGCGCGTTGTTTTCCGATTTTGGCGTGCCAAATTGGCTTACACCGGAATCAAGATTAATAGCTTGGTAGGAGCTATGCCAACTGCCTACGGTCGAACCGCTCCCAACGTATCGGTTGCGTTCCATGGAAGCCTTGGTGGCGTTATCCCCGGCGAGCGGCGCGCCAGCGCCGTCGTCCGCCTCATCGATCTGCTTGCCGACTAAATCAGTTAACCGATAGAAGGCACCACTATTCCGCAGCGACACCGATGTAGTCACCCAATCGGGCGTAATATTAAGCGTTGATTGGGCGCTCGTTGCAGCAAAATTGGCAATCAGAAAAAAGCTTTGCGGGCCAATGATGCTGCCGGCGGGAATCGTGAGCGTGCCACCGCTGGTGGCCGCCCCTTCGATTTGCCACAGAGAAATATCAATCGGCGCATCGGTTTGGTTTTTGAGTTCGATCCATTCATCGGCGGTTGACGCACTCGAACCAGCCCAGTTAAGCTCGTTCAACAGTACGTCGCGGTACTCGGCGGCGGCTGCTGGTCGCGCGAAAAGAATTAGCACGACGAAGCACGCTATCACTATTGCAGTTTGGCTCAACATTACCATTGACGCTAATCGATTCAATCATCTATTTCAACACAAAAACCACCAATCTGTGATATAGTAGTAGGGTATCGAACCTGAAGGCGGTGAAGCTCTATGAGAGCGCTCGTTGTTCTGTTGATCATTGCCGCAGCGGCAAAACTGCCGGAGTACAAGCCAAAACCGGTAGGCAAACTGGCATCACCGAATAAACAGTATCTCGCGACGGCTGGTGGCCTTGTCAAAGATCACAAACTCCTCTTCATCACCCAAATCGGTCAAGAGGATGGGTCAGAAATAATTATTCATGGCCACTACGACGGTCTTGATCTTGGCCGCGGCATTAACCATCTAAGCTGGTCTCCTAATTCGCGCTACCTGGCGTTCGATTTTCTCATCAATCACAGCGCCAGACTGACGATGGATGGCATCTCATTCATCGGCATCATCGATCTGAAAACGAAAAAAATCTGGCTGCTGCTGCCAATACGCGGCTGCCAACCGAGCTTCCTTAACGACAAAACCCTAGAGTTCCTTTCGTTTGATGAGAAACTCAAAAATGCTTCCAAAGGCGCTCCGGCTTATCAATCAGAGAGTTCAATTCTCTACCGCCATACTATAAAAGCATGGAAAACTCCTGGCCCGCGCTATGTGTTCAAATCTGATCAGATTATTGATTTCGGTGACCTTCAATTCGAAGGAATCATCGCCAAACGCTAACCGACCCAACTGGGTCGGTTTTATTGTGTGCTAAGTTCTGGCTTGAAAATACCGGAATCGGTAAGCACATAGAGCTCGCCGCCGGCAGCCACTACCTGCCTGATAGTTTCTTTCGTGGTTATACCCAAGTCCGTTTGGGTCAATGCATCTGATTGCGTTTCATATGCAACCACTCCATCTCCACTCACCAAGCCTATTCGACCTGCCGCCAGCCAGGCTGCCAAACTAAGATCAATTTTTTGTTCGCTCTTGGTAATGGTGCGTGTTACAAGGTCAATTTTGAAAAGGCGCTGTTCCGGCCCGGATTTTGCGTTAAAGAGCGCAAGCGCTCCATCGGGTGAAATTGTGAAATCCTTAATCGAACCGGAACCTTTCACTTGAGCCACCTGCTTTTTAGCAACATCAACGAGATAAATCGTGGCTTGCTCGCTGCGGGTCCACGCCACGATCATTGCGCCCCCGGGCGCCGCTTTCCACTCCAGCAGCGCTTCTTTAATCTCGGCAATCTTTGTTTCCTTTTGAGTACTACTTGCAATCGAAACAAAACGCGTTACCCCATCTGATACACTTGTACCAACTACCTCACTCCCAAGCCACACTGCTTGGGTAATACCATCGGGCAGCAACTGGCGCTCACCACTGGTTAAATCAAACACCGACCACACGATGGCATTCTCGGGCCGATCGGCCACAAAATCCGGGTTTTCGGTGCGGGCGCTTTGAAGATTAGTGGTCTTAACCAACACCTTTCCCAAATCGTCTGACCACACAATTTGATCGGGAACGGTCTTCACTGACGATTGGGTAGGAGTGTTACTCGCGAGATCGTAACGGACAAAGGCAAAGGTGGCGGTATCGAGGTACCCCAAGGTTTTGCCGTCGGCCGAGGCGGTAAGCTCGGCAAACGTACCAGCAATATAGGGCAGCGCCGCCGGTTCGGGTGCCGGAGTGGCAAGCCCGGGTTCAGTTACCTCAGGTGGGGCCGGCCGCCGGAAGCGAGCATAAATTACGGTCCCAATGGCAATGACTACCAACACACTGGTAATCCCAATCCCAATTTTTTGAAATAAGCTCACACCACCCCCTTAAATACTTTTAGTATACGGTAACTTGTCGCGCTCGTACAGAACTGCGAAGCAATTCTGCGGTAGCGCCTCACGAGTGCCGTGGCGCCGCGCTGGCCTTCTTCGTACGCGCTTGGGTTCCTTTCTCTAAGATTACCGCCGCCATGATAACCGAAAAAGTAAGCCTTATAAAGATCGCCGGCAATTATTCGCTGATTCATGTAATGGCCAAGGAGCCTGGCAGCAGCAAAGATTGATCGCTCCGGGTCAAACCGCGCGTCGTCTGGCGTGCGCTCTTGAGACGCCCGATCATACACTATGCCGGTTGGCCAGGTTTTACCCGCGCCATCGGCCCCGCCAACAAACTCGGCCTTGCTGCGGGCGGTCGAGGTGATAAATTGCGCCATGCCGGCAGCAGTTGAGGAACCCGCCACTGAATAGCGGTTAAAACCAGACTCTTGTTCAATGAGCGCAAGGAGCATGGCTTGGTCGCCGCCCAAATGTTGAGCGGCGGCCTGCGCGAATAATTGTTGGTACTGGCGAGCATTGGGAGGTCCGTTGCATACTCTGGGTGTGGTGCCGACCACCGGCCCGCTCGGGTACTCACTTGCAGGACCAAATGTACCACCAATATTTGAGCTCCGGCTGCCGCCGCCTCCGCCAATGAGGGCGCTCACGACGACAGCAACGAGCGCCATCAGAAGTAATATCGCGAAAACCGCGTAGATTACAAACTTCCCCATCCTTCCTTGATCATATCAGAAAGGAGTACAATGGAGTAATGGGGAAACTTGGCTATATTATTGGTTTTTCAGTGCTTCTGCTTATGCTCACTACCGTGGTCGGCGCTGCCTCGGTAATCGGCTTGCGCGGCGGGGAAAATCAGGCGGATCCAGGGTCGGTGGGCGACCAACGGACCTTTGGAGAAACAACGGCACTCCATGATCGAATCGCCCAGTTAGCCGAGGAAATTGCTCGGGAAACCGATGGCGCAACCGAAGGGACGCAACTTGATCGTTACAAAGCACTCTTGAAAGATCACCGCCGTGGCGATGATTGTACCAGATGCTCTACCCTAACCTTCATCGTAATGAGAGAAACTGGTGCTGACCCAAATTTTCCTGACAAAGATGCTGAGGGCCAATTTATTGATTTAAGAAATGATAATGAGTATCAATCCTTTGCTCTCTCTCAAGAACTAACCACTAGTTGCGGGGTTGGCAGTCGAGTGGATGACGCTAAACGGGGGGATCTTTTATACAAACTGCGGCCAGGGGAGCGCCACGGCCATGCCGGCGTCTATATTCGAAAATCGGGTGACACGCACGTGACCGCCTCGGCTTCGCAGGATAGTCGGTCACCAAAAATTAGAACAGATACCAGACTTTCGGATTTGAGTTATGACTGTGGCGCCCGCTTGAAAACACTCGCAACACCCGCCGCTCAAACTTAAGTGTCAAAACCAATCTCGGCCGAATAGCCCTGCGGCGTTTGTTCGATCTCGAGGCCATGGTAGGGTACCGCTTTGATCTCAGTTGAAAAACCATCCACGTGCACCCCGCTCAGCTGGGCAGTTAATTCGCGGTCTCGGAGCTCGGTGATTTTGAACTTTTCTAGGTACACGTTCTCAAGATCGACAATGCCCAACAGTTCGGTGAGCCATTCGACGAGCAGGGACTCGGTGTCCATCGCTTTAACCGTTACGGCCCGCGAAAACTCGCCTTCCCGATTGAGCGTCTTTGGATCAGCCACCATTACGCCAAACATTCCGGCAGCGGCAGACACAAAGAGTTCCGGCAACGTCCTGCCGGTAGCGCGAATCGTCATAGTTATAATAAACTCTGCTGCACCCCTAAATGGTTATAGGCAAGCGATGTTACTTTCCGCCCGCGGAGGGTTCGGTCCAAAAAGCCCAGTTGCAGCAAATATGGCTCAATCACGACTTCGATGGTTTCTCTTTCTTCATGGCAGGCGGCGGCAATCGTACTAATGCCCACTGGCCCACCGTTAAACTTTTCGATAATGGTGCGCAGCACGCGGCGGTCTATGGCATCGAGTCCTTGATCATCGATGTCCATAGTTTTGAGCGCCGAGCTGGCCAGCGCCGGATCTATGGTACCAGAACCGCGGACTTCGGCAAAGTCGCGCAAGCGAGCGAGCAGGCGGTTGGCGATCCGGGGAGTGCGGCGCGAACGGCTGGCAATCACCGCGATAGCCTCCTTTTCAATCTTGATACCTAGAATCTTAGCCGAACGTTCGACAATTTTTTCGATCTCCGCTACTTCATAAAAGTTGAGGTGCTGGATTACGCCAAAGCGTTCGCGCAGCGGCGCCGAGAGCGCGCCAAAGCGGGTGGTGGCGCCCAGGAGCGTAAACCGCGGCAGGTCGATCCTCACCGATTTAGCTCCCATCCCTTGCCCGAGTACCAGATCAATCGCAAACGATTCGAGCGCGGGGTAGAGCATTTCCTCGACCACCCGCGAGAGCCGGTGAATCTCGTCGATAAACAATATGTCGCGATCATTGAGCGAGGAAATAATGGCGGCCAAATCGCCGGTGCGCTCGAGCGCCGGCCCGGACGTCTGGCGAAACCCCACCCCCAGCTCGCTGGCTAAAATCCGCGCGAGCGTGGTTTTGCCTAACCCCGGGCCGCCGTGAACGAGCACGTGGGGCAGGGGATCGTTGCGCTTGCCCGCCGCCTCAATGTAGACCTTGAGGCTTTCCTTAACCGCAGCTTGGCCAACATAGTCGGCCAGCTTGGTTGGCCGGAGTTTTTCCTCCAGCGCGGTGTGATTTTGGGTGATTGGCTCATCGGCCATAGTTCAGGATTATACCATAGATATTTGCGGATCCTGGCGAACCGGAGCCAACCCGAGGCAGTTGCTAGCGCCATTGGAAGCGAAGCGCTCCAATCCCGGCGAGCTGCCTGGACGACGGGACCCCGAGCTTGTCGAGGGGCAGGAGCTACCAAGCAGCGAGCCGAAGGATCCCGCCGTAGGCGGGGTAGAGCGCTGCCGAGGGTGGCCCGGGGCCAGTCATAAATCCAGAACTTGGTATCAGTGTTTATCAGTGGAAAAAATCAGTGGTTGTCCTACGGGAAACAACAGATCGCCGGGTCGATTGGCACACCGCCTAAACGAATCTCGGCATGCACGTGGGTGCCATCGCCCAAGGGATGGAAGGCGTACGCAAACCCAGTATTACCGCAAAATCCAATCAAATCGCCCCGTTTCACTTGGTCGCCTACCGAAACCGCAAAACCGGTTAAGTGGCCCACCCGC
>JBASTP010000012.1:0-41608 GCA_049274945.1 Patescibacteria group bacterium | reverse complement strand
TCACGAAAGACTCGCTTTATGCGAGTTCTTTTCGTGATTAGGGCAAGGGGAATCGAACGCGAAAGGGGGTCGGGGAAAACAGAAATCTGTGTTTTCCCCGTAGGCGGAAGCCCACGAAACGGAAGAGTTTCGTGAAGTAAATCTGCCGTAGCGAGGTCTCCAGAGCTTAGGCAGATTTACTTGTTCGCTTCCCCTTGGGTCTTCTTCACTTAACACCTCAATTAGCCAATATAATTCCCTCTCCACATATATCCTTGAGTGAAACTACAATTTATGTCAGACTAAACGAGGACAAAGTCTCTCGTTTATGATTACTAGAAAAAATCAACAGCTATCCGATAAATTGAACCTACTCGTTACCAGAGCTGGAACTATTGTTCAAAACGGTATAGTGGAAAAAAAATTTCTCCCAGACTTCGAAACCTACTTCCACTGGAAACTTAGGCATTTTAATTATGGAGACCGCGGCGTCGAAAATCCCTCTGCGGACGGAGAGTATACTACTAAAAAAGTCTGGTTTCGAGCTACTAATCAAGCCTTACGAGAAGTTCATCAAGTAAGTGAATACAAAATTTCCGTTAATGAATTATTAGTAGCTTACCCAGGAAGAAAAGATACAGTAAAACGAGATATTGATAGTTTGCTAGGAGTAGTAGTGAAACATCATTTTGACAACCCAAGGAAGGCGAAAACTGCTTCAGCTAAGTTTGTAGTACAGTTTATTAGCGAATTGTCAAACTTACGTTTTAAATCTGGAGCCCAGGTGGAGTTACAGGGTATTGTATTAAAGCCAAAAAAAATAAGGCCTGTAAAAGGCATTATAATTCGTCAAACACAAAGCGACGATTTGGAAAAAGAGGTGCCTTACTATCGCTTTAGTCTACAGAATTATATGCTGGGTGACATTTCGGCTATTGCTACTGTTGAGCTTCCAACAGATCGAGCAAACGAAATACAAAAACGAGTGGAAAAGCTAATTGTAATGTTAAGGCTCTTTAAGGTAGCCAGTGTAAAATATGTATCCTATCAAATGTATTCTGATTCTATACTCGACTTTTTAAGCCGAGGGACAATGAAATCTGGAAGTCGAGAAGTTGCAACGGAAATAGGTGTAATAGATAGAATGGATGAACAGAAACTAAGAAAATTTTGGAAAAAGTTGGATCTAACACTACCGGTCAATTTATACGGATCGGCAAGTGATCAAAACGTGGACCATATTAGTATTGCTTACGCTCATTATAGCGATACCCTCATGCGTCACAACGTTATAGAAGGACGGATTGCAGGTGCAGTTATGGGATTAGAGGCACTAATACTCGAGGATACGAAAGAGTTGTCATATAAATTAGGCATGAGGTTGTCGAAGATAATGTCTTTTCTGGGTGAGAATCCACGTCAGATTCGTAAGTGTCTCTATGATGCCTATGTTGCAAGGAGTACATTTGCCCATGGCAGCCGGTTGAAACCAAATGTATTTAGAAAGTTGAACTCAAGATATGGTGATATTAAGAATCTTTTATTAAACACCCTCGAATATTTAAGAAAATTGATAGTAATAATGGTAGTTCTTAAGATAGACAAGAACAGTTTTATAGAGCAAATAGATTACGCTTGTATTGACGATTCTGCCAATCTACAATTAGGAAAATTAATGTTGTTAGTTAAACCTATCCTAGTTTAGATACTTAACTCGAGGTGGCAGTCAATTTTCTGATCAGCCGTTCCCAATTAAATCTAAGATAGTCCATGCAACACAGACGACCCCAGTCATATATTTCAAGAGTAGAATCTGGTGAATACCGACTGGACGTTTTGGAGATGAAAAAATTTGCTAAACTTTATAACAAAGATATTAATTATTTCATAAAGTAATTTTATGTACATGCCTCTCTGGATACTTATAGGCGCAGTAATCATCTATTTGATATACAAGTCGAGTAGTTCCTCGGCCGTTAATCGCCCCGCTACTGTGGAGGATATCGAGCAAGGCATTTACCGTCAAAAAAATATAATTTTTTCGCTTAATCATTTTGATTCTCCGCATTTCATTGACGTCCAGAACGCCTTTGATGCTATGGAGATAAATTATCTTCGATTAAAACAAAGGTTTGCACATGTCCCTGATCAAGCGCTAGAGATAGCTAAGGATTGGTATAGATATGCTAAGGCTCTAGGAGATCTCAAGCACGCTAGAGTAATGCTTGCTGTTGATATGGACGACTATGCTTTTGAAATTAGCAAAGAGCCCTCAGTTGTGAAGGAAGAAGTTGAAAAGAAATTCAAATCTTTGCTAGGTAAAGACTGGCAAAAAATCCCCCTAGATTATTTCGAGAGACTAGAAAAAATGAAAAAACCTGATAAAAAAACGGCGGCTAAATATGGGATTGGTGATGGCTGGAAATATTATTACCAAAACGATGGAAATTTATTTAGCCTTGAATTAGAAAAACAAAAACAAGAAGAATCTTAAAATATTAGATAAGGAAATAGATTTAGAGAATTATGAGGATATTAAAGTTTCACCAAATATAAAGGAGAAAAATGCCACATCTAAATTATTGGAGTTATAATTACAAGTTATGGATTGGTATAAATTGATCGAAAAAACGCTCAAGGAGAATCGGAAACTTGTACCTTATATCAGTGTGGCCCTCGCTATTGTTATTGTTGGTATCTACGCCATAGGAAAATGGTCAGACATAAGGCAACAAGAACTTTCGATCAAACAGAATGAGCAACAACGCAAGATCGATGCAGAAACGAGTGAAACACACGCGAAATTATCAGAACAGGAGACTAGGATTAAATGTGCGGAAGTTGCAGAAAAGGGAGCCATAGAATTACTAAAAACTAAAGCAGAGCTCTCATCAGAGTATAAAGAGGCTGCAAAGAAAGATTTGTATCTCAGGCCAGACTATGAGAGTTATTTTAAGCTATGCTTAGAAGCTAAGGGTTTAAAACCATAGAGTTCCGTAATCCCTTTTATCTATCACAGTGACACTGGTTCGATCACTCTAACAAGCTTGTAAACCTGCTGCCACGCCCTCAACTCCTCAACCAACCGGTTCCGATTAAATCTAGTGTAGTTCAAATCGACAGTTGATACTTGTTTACCACGGAAATTGACAAAAAGTCAGGAGTATGAGAATATTATTACATGCGAACAAAGACCAGAAATAATCGACCGTTAGACCTTATGTATGCCGCTGATCCAAAGCGGCGACTGGTTATTTTGAAGCGTCTTAAAGGGATTTGGAAAAATCGAAAGCCAGATCCGATCAAAGAGCTCGAATTGATGCGCCGAGGTTGGCTGAGAAAACTGCCGTCACTTTAGAGCTATTAAACAACTGTGTATACGCTCGATACCAATTCAATCATTTATTATCTAAAAGGTGAGGTACCAGTAGCAAAAATAATTGACGAGCTTTTTAGAACCCAGACTACCTTTTACGCGTCCACAATTACAGAACTAGAACTGTTATCATTCAAAAATTTGACCGACAGCGAAATACATAAGATCAACGATTTTTTAGCAATTGTCTCGGTCATCCCATTGGACTCAAGGATTGCAAGAATTGCAGCCTACTTACGACAACAACATACAATTGAACTCGCTGACAGTGTGATCGCAGCCACTGCCATTTTTACCGGTTCTCACTTACTCACTCGCAATGTTGATGATTTTGAAAAGATCTCCCATTTGTTACTCAGAAAGATATAATATTAGTATATTTCCCTTCAAAACCTGCCACCCCTTCAAATCCTCAACCAGCCGGCTCCAATTAAGTTTAAGGTGGTCCACGCTTCGCCCTTCGAGCTTCGCGTGGCAAGCCACCACTTGCTCAGAAATTTTTTGAATCATCGCTGATCATAAAAGGAGTGTGCCCCGCGAAGCCTTGTGCGCAAGTTCTTGACAAAAAAACCGACGAATGAATTTTCCGTCGGTTGCATGAGCTAATAAAGCTAAGTGGCTGATTTTTGTGATCTGTGTTTGACCATCTTGATACAGATAAAACCTTCTTGACATGGGTCACAAATCTGCAACCAGCCCTCGACAGTATCGTAGTTTGCCCATTGGCCAACCAGGTGAGCTCTCGTGCTGGTACCAGGCTGTCGGTAAGTTTTCTGATTTTTGCACTTTGGACAATGGGTATCGGGTGGGTTGATGTAGCCAAATCCAGCGTTGACCAGTGATGCTATGTCGAAGGTCCTCCCAAACTGACGATGATATCCCGGGCAATAGTCGGCTGGCATTAGTCGATCACCTCGGCATACAAGTATCCATTGTTACACCCGCCGCAGGAGTAGACACAGGCAAACACCTTGAAGTGGTTAACGAGTGTCCGGGCAGGGCCACCGTTGTAAATTACACACGCTCCAGGTGTACTGCACCTCGGGCAGGTAGAAGGAGCATTCAGGTTGATGTAGCATCTCTCAGCCATGACAAGGTCCTCTACGGGGATAGCGTGGCCCACAGGGAAGTGGTAGGAACTTACGTATTCCGGTCGGTGCTGAAGTCGGCTTTCCTGGGTTTGATGCGGGGCGGCGGGTGTCAGCGTCCAGATCAAATACTCCACCGCGTGATCAGACACTTGATATTGGATCACTTGCGCCGGTGGTACGGTAAATCCCGCTGTTACCATGTCAGCTTCTAGGCGGCTCGTGAAGTTTGCGGTGTTATGTGGATATGGGGACAAGCTGACCCAAACCCTAGCATTGGTTTTGATTAAACGTCTTAACCTCATAAGTTTTTCTTGCGCCATGAATCGTCCATCAATGTAAACACTGCCACGCTCGCGGGCGTCGTCCAAAATGTTCTTAGCAATTATGCAGTCGAAAGTGCCGTTGAGCTCTTGATCCAGAGCAAATATGTCTCCCTTTCGCAGCGTGACATTTTGCAGCCCGAGTCTTTTGATGCGTCGCTCTGCTAGGTTTAGCGCGTCTTGATCTCGATCTATACCGCAAAAACGGCTGTCAGGACAATTTATCGCCATAAAACAGAGTGCAATGCCATCACCGCAGCCGGCGTCAAGCACTTGACGGCGAGTTTCGTGGGCTAAACAGAAATGAACCAACTCAGGTAGCGTTTTGGCGTCGAGATCTCGGTTATACACACGGCAGTAGAGCTCGGACCAAGTAATATCGAGTTCTGGAACAGTATTGCCGTAAAAGCAACGATAGAATTCGATTGCCGAGGCATCATCAGCGTACTTACAGTAATCTAGATCAGAGCGTTGAAACTGTTGAACGCTCGAACTCGAGGCATTTCTGCCGATCACATCGCTCAAACCTTCGGACGATAACTGAGAGAGCCCAAGAAGATCGAAGAATTTGTCAACCGATACTGTGGGTCGCATCAGAACACCCCTCGCTTTTGGCACAGCTAGAATGTAAAAGAAAGCATGCTGAATATAGACCAATAGCGCGTTGCTGTCAAGGTTATGATTTGCTTTTGTCATCCCGCAGCACGATCGCGCCGCTCTTTTGAGGGCCTAGCGTCTTAATTTACCCTTGGTCGGCTTTATGAAATGGTAGTTCAATTCAAACCCGTAAAGCTGGTACTGAAGATACCCTCAGATGTTGCCAAACCCTTAGTTCCTCGATAAGCTGGTTCCAATTAACATGTCACATACCATACCTGCCAGCGTCTACTGGTATTCCTTAAAAGATCCCGAGCCGGGCGAACGCCTTTCGGCTGAAATAAAAACCAGCGTTGCCGTAATCGGCGGCGGCATGGCTGGCCTTGCTTGCGCGCAAACCCTCAATAATGCCGGTATTCCGGTTGTGCTGATTGAACAAGATTTTTGCGGCGCGGGGGCAAGCGGCAAGACCTCTGGATTTATTACGCCAGATTCCGAAATTGAGCTAAGTGCGTTACTGAATAGTTACGGCCCGGAAAAAGCCAAGCACATCTGGGAGTTTGTGCTCTCGGGCGTCTCATTGATTCGAGAAAACATACGGCGAAACAATATTACCTGTGATTACGCAGTGCAGGATTCATTATTCATCGCTAACAACGCTTCTGGCTTTCGGCACATCAAGAGTGAACACGAGACGCGCGTCAAGCTGGGATATGCCAGCACGTTATATGATGGCAGCGCGGTAAAGCAAATCATAGGGTCGAATGGCTATGCGGGCGCGGTGAGGTACCCAGACACGTTTGGCATTAACTCCTACCTATACTGCCAAGGCATGCGCGACCTGCTTAGAAAATCGAGCGTTACAGTGTATGAGCAAACGCCGGCATTAGGGATTGATGAGGATTGCGTTATTACTCCCGCCGGCCGCGTGAGGGCGGAACATATTATTGTCTGCGCCGACCGGTTTATTCCAGATCTAGGCGCTCTCAAAAAAGAAATCTATCACGTTCAGACATTTTTGGGCATTACCAAACCGTTATCCGAGCATCAAATTCATCAGATGTTCCCGTCCGGCGCCATGATGGCTTGGGATACTGATCTTGTTTATAACTATTTTCGAATAACCGGCGACCGGCGGTTGCTCATTGGCGGCGGCGATCTTTTTTACACCTACGCACGCACGATTACGAGCAATACCGCTCGATTTGGGAAACGACTCCAAAATTACATAACCAAAAAGTTTCCGTCGCTTGATATTGAAATGGAATATCTTTGGCCCGGTATGCTTGGAATAAGCAAGGATTTGCTTCCGGTGATGGGGCCGGATGAAAATAATCCGCGGGTTTGGTATATTGGCGCCGCAACGGGTTTGCCATGGGCGGCGGCCCTCGGCAGCTATGGCGCGCAGCGGCTCATTTCAAAGCGAAACGAGTTTGATACAATATTCAGCTACAAGCGCCATTTTGTGATTGGTCCAGCCCTACAATCAGTATTAACTACCCCAGTAACCTATGCGCTTTCAAATGGTATTGCGGAAGTATTCTGAATCGGGTAGTCTTAGACTATGAATAAAAAAATATTGATTGGTGTCGGCGCGCTCATTATCTTGGCGCTGGCATACTGGCTCCTATCGCCATTGTGGAGGAATGTGGCATTGAATGAGGAATTGCCTGGCGTTACTAATACTAATATCAGGGACAACTTGTCGGCCATGGACGCGAATACAAAAGCCGATTTTGAAAAGCAAACTATCGAGATGAAGGATAAAATAATGAATAAAAGTGATGCAATGCCCGCAGGTCAATCAACGATCATCGGCCGGGCCAATATGATTGCCCGAGCGCATGGAGTCGAAGGCAACGCTTTACTAGTCAAGTCCGGTAAAGAAACTTTTCTGCGTTTTGAAAACCTCAAAACTATCAACGGTCCTGATTTACGGATATATCTTTCGTCCGGGCTGAATGCCGATGATATTGTCGACCTCGGCCCGATTCGGGCAACCGAGGGAAATGTTAATTATGTAATACCGGCCGGCACTGATCTTAGCAAATACAAAAATGCGATGATCTGGTGCCGCTCATTCGGGGTACTGTTCAGCTACGCGCAATTGTAAAAAATAAGTAATAATTATGGGAGAATCATCATGAAGGATATGAAGGAATGTTTTACTCCGCATGTCATCATGCACGTGGTCTCAGGCGTTGGCGCGGGCATTGTATTGGTTAACCTAATTCCTACCCTCAACATCCTTTGGCTGGGTATTGCACTCATTGTGGTCACGGTAGCCGCAGACATGATGCGTAAATAACTTGGGTTTAAGTCAATCGCATGAGGGAAAGGTGCAATTGTGGCCATTGATGATAATTACATTGCAGGCCAGCTCAAAAGGCCATTCGAGTTTTATCAAAACTGGTCCTATAAAAATACTACGTTACTTGTCGTAAGTTTGCTGATTTTTTGGTACTTCGCCGGCAGCGACACGGTTAAGAGCGTCATTCAATTGGTCGGTGAACTAGGGTATGTTGGAGCGCTGCTTACAGGAATGTTCCTGGTTTCTACGTTTACCGTTGCTCCTGCGCTAGTTGTGCTCTACCACTTGGCAGAAGTCCTTAACCCGTTTGAAATCGCCGTCCTGGCCGGAATTGGAGGCGTCGGCGGGGATTACCTGATTTTTCGATATTTGAAAGATAGAATCTTTACTGAACTCAAACCGTTATTGCAGCACCTCGGAGGGTCATACATCTCGACAATTTTTAAAACGCCCTACTTCGCATGGCTGACACCGCTCATTGGCGCCGCGATTATCGCCTCGCCGTTTCCCGATGAAATAGGCGTCGGGATACTCGGCATCTCTAAACTCAAGAACTGGCAATTTATCCTGCTCTCATTTTTGCTCAACGCCACCGGAATATTTATCGTAGTAACAATTGCCCGTTCGTTTTAAACGATTGGCACTGCCATTAATGAATCACGACACTAGCTATACCTGCCCCATGCATCCGGAAATCGTTCAAGACAAACCGGGGATGTGCCCGGAGTGCGGCATGAATCTTGTACCCATAGAGAAAAAAACAGAAAAGGCTGCTGAGCACGCGGGACACGATAAATCCGCCTCCCCCAAGGCTACGGCGGACAAGCATGCCGGCCACAAAACCTCTTCGTTTCTGACAAAGTTTTGGGTTGCACTGGCACTCACTATCCCGATCTTTTTCTATTCGGAAATAGCCGTGACAATTTTCAAACTGCAGGCGCCGCGGTTTACCGGAGTGCAATATCTGCTGCTTGGCCTGGGAAGCATAGTCTTTTTTTATTGCGGGTTGATTTTTCTCACGAGCGCGTACCGCGAGTTAAAAGCACGGCTGCCGGGCATGATGACGCTTATTGCCATTGCCATTACGGCAGCCTATCTCTACAGCTTCTTTTCGATCCTATCCGGAACCGGCCACGATTTGCTCTTTGAGCTTTCCTCGCTAATTACCGTGATGCTCCTAGGCCATTGGATCGAGATGCGATCAGTCCAAAGCGCCCAAGGTGCGCTCAAGGAACTAGCAAAACTTTTGCCCGATACGGCAGAGGTTATTCGGGGCAACACAACAGAAATTATTCCCTTGAGCCAGCTCAAAATCGGCGATGTCGTATTGGTCAAGCCCGGAGCAAAAGTACCGGCCGATGGAAAAATTATCGAGGGCCGGTCTGATCTCAATGAGTCGATTATTACCGGTGAATCACGACCAGTTGAAAAAACTATTGGCGCAACGGTGATTGCCGGCTCGATCAACGGCGACGGGAGCTTAAAAGTGACCATTGAAAAAATCGGCGAGGAAACCTTCCTCGCCGGGGTAATGCGGTTGGTTGCCGATGCTCAAGCCTCGAAGTCTCGGCTCCAAATGATTTCGGATCGCGCGGCATTTTACCTCACCATCATCGCACTTGTTATCGGCCCCGTTACCTTTATTGCATGGCTTTTGGCCAACGCCGGCATTGCAGTTGCCACCGAACGCTTGGTGGCGGTGCTCGTAATTACCTGCCCTCACGCGCTGGGACTCGCGGTGCCGTTAGTGGCATCGATCTCAACCACGATGGCCGCGCGTAACGGACTTTTGGTGCGCCAGCGCGTTGCCCTGGAAGCCGCCCGTAATATTGACACGGTTTTGTTTGACAAAACCGGCACACTTACTGAGGCGAAATTTACCGTAACACAATCGAGTTCAGACGAAGCACTGGCCTTAGCGGCGTCAGTCAACGCTCATTCCGAACATCCTATTGCCAAAGCGATCGTAGACGAAGCAACAAAACGATCATTGCCCTTACAAGAAGCCTCTGATTTCAAACGGGTGCCAGGCAGGGGTGCCGAAGGTACTGTTGGCAGCACGCATATCTTTGTTGGTACCAAAGGTGGAGACGATATTGTCGTTGAACGGGAGGGAGTAATAATTGGGAAGCTATCAGTTGCCGATGCGGTGCGTCCGGAGTCGAAAACAGCGATCAATCGCCTTAAGCAAGCCGGAATCAGGGTGGCAATGATTACCGGCGACAGCGAAAAAGCGGCGAAGCAAGTGGCCCAAGAACTTGGCCTCGATGAGTATTTTGCTCGAGTGCTCCCGGACCAAAAGGTGAAAAAAGTCCGAGATCTGCAAGCGCGCGGAAACAAAGTTGCCATGGTTGGTGATGGCGTGAATGATGCCCCGGCGCTCACGCAAGCTGATCTTGGTATCGCAATTGGGGCAGGCACCAATGTGGCAATTGAATCAGCAGGAATTATTCTTGTGAAAAACGACCCGCGGGATATTCCAAAAATATTTAACTTGTCGCGGCTCACCTACCGCAAAATGATGCAAAATCTATTTTGGGCCACTGGGTACAATGTGGTTGCCATACCACTTGCGGCGGGAGTGCTGGCATTCAAGGGCATCATACTTGGGCCGGCATTGGCCGCCGCGTTGATGTCCGCTAGTACTGTGATTGTGGCGTTCAACGCGCTACTACTGCGCAATCAAAAGATCTAAAATTAGTGGCGATTTTGTGCGCGCGAGAGGAATCGAACCTCTGACCCTCTCTACGTCAAAGAGACTGCTTGCCGACGTTTCAGTCGGCACCCCGACTCGTCGGACGTCGGGGCTACCACGAATGTGCATGTGAGTGGAATCGAACCACTGGCCTTCTCTACGTCAAAGAGACGCTCTACCCCTGAGCTACACATGCATATGTATCGCACCGTCTCGAATTATTTTTTCAATGTAATCTCGCCTTTTTAATTTTTTCAATCGCTTTTCAATATCTCTTGCTTGTTTTAAGCTATCGTATTCCTGATTGAATTTTAGTGCTACCCCAGCCATTTTTTGAGTGGAGGGAGTATAACCTCCCAAATGATGTTTCAACCTGTTCTCGATATTTGCCGTACTTCCAATATAGTATTTATTTGATGCTCTAGAATACAAAATATAAACACTTGGTTTCATTGATCGATGTTTTCCGACGCCTTAATCTGCTAGGCGCAGGGCTACCCCTGAGTCCCGACGTCCCGACCTCTCGTCGGGAGTCGGGAGGCCGACCTTGCGTCGGCCCTACGCGCGCCCTGAACCTGCTAAAGTATATCAAAAGAGACCCCTGACTACTAGCTACTGACTACTGGCTACTATATTTGGTTAGCTCGCTTTGATCTTGAGTTTTGTGGTTTTCGGCTTCGTAGGCTCCGCCTTTGGCAGGATAATTGAGAGTTTGCCGTCCTTGAGGTTCGCTTGCGCCTTATCCACCTTGACTCCTTGCGGCAGGCTGATTGACCGCTCAAAACTGGTGGCACCGAATTCTCGGCGCAGCCATATTTTACCCTTTTCCTCACTTTCCTCGTGCTTGGTGCCGCGGACGGTCAAATATTTCTCCGTGATCTCAGTATCAATCTCATCAGTAGAAAAACCAGGTACCGCAAACTCAACGTAGACGTTCTTATTGTCTTGGTGAAGATTGACCGCCGGGGCACTCACTTGATTGGCAGCGGCAGGGAGCGTTTGGACCGTTTCATCAAAGAACCGATCGATCTCCTCGTGGAGATCGCGAATACCGCGAAACGGAACAAGTTGCACATGCGCCTCGCCAAAAAATACTTCTTCAACTTGCCGATCGAAAAACTCGGCTATTTTACACGCTAAAGTTAGTGAGGGATCACTTAGCCCCTGTTCGAGGGCAAAAATGGTTTGTCGAGAAACGCCCAAATGCTCGGCAAGCTCCTCTTGCGAGATTTGCCGCGTTTGCCGGAGTTCTTTGAGTTGTGGTTTAATTTCGATCTCCATCACAAGTATTGTAAAGCAAACTTTACATTATGTCAATAGTTAGATTAGCCATAACTCCGCTTCGCCAAGTATCTTAACTTTTAGCCCTTGAGGTGTCTTTCGTATTCCTTAACGAGTACCGAGATGGCGGCGGCCGCGGGCACCGCTACGATAACACCAATGATACCGCCCAACCGGGCGCCCACTAAAATTGCGAAAATAATCACTACTGGAGAAAGCCCTACCGCCTTGCTCATAATTTTTGGCACCAAGAAGTTAGCTTCAAGCTGCTGAACTACCACGAACAAAATCAAGACAAACAGCGCTTTGATTGGCGCGTCGGCAAAGGCAACCAATAGCGCCGGAATTACGCCGAGCACCGGTCCGATGTAGGGAATAATTTCCGTAAACGCCGCCCACACGCCAAGAGTGAGCGCGAACGGCACACCAATTATCACAAAGCCAATGAATTGAATAATACCCACGACTAAAGCTAAAAGTAGCTGGCCGCGCAGCCAGCCGCCCATCTTGAGGCCGATTTCGTGCAGCAGCGCCGTGAACTTGGCCCGGAGCTTTACCGGCAGATAACTGGCAATGAGATTGCGCAAACCTCGTTTTTCAAGGAGCAGATAAAACGTAACTACCGCGATGGTAAAAAAACCAATGATACTGCCGATCACGCCCACCGCTCCTGAATAAACTCTGCTGGTGATATTAGCGAGGCCGGATGCTACGGTTTGGAGTTGCTCGACTGAGAATCCAAGCGCGCTGCCAAGCCCGCCGAATGCGCTACCGAGTTTTCCAAAATAGTCCGGAAAACTCAAGCTCAATTGACTAACTTCATGAACGAGCGGTGGCACAATCAGGAGCCCTGCTATCGAAAGAATGGCAATAATTATAAGGTAAACAAGCACTACGGCGAGGAGTCGCGGGATCCTTTCGGACCAACGATCTACTACTGGAGCGAGCGCCGCCACCGCGACCGCGATAATAAAAAATAGCGCAAGAACATCTCTGATTAACCAGAGTAGCCAAATCCCTAAGACCGCAGTTAAAATCTTAGCGATGGTTTCCCACGAAATATCGAATGTCTGTTTCACCCTAGGGTAAGATTACTTCAATTACTCGGAATTTTCAAGCTATCTTTTTTTTCCAGCGATTGGGGTTGGCCAATTTGTTCCAAGATTCCGCCACGGCGACGCAACGATTCCGTGAGTAACGATTTTTTGCCAATGATCTGGAGGTTGAGTGGTTTACCGGCAAGACCGTTATCAATACCCTCTTTCCAAAGGAAACGCTCTTTATTGATGGCTATTGCCTCCGCGCCGATACTTCGCAAGGTGTTCACGAGATCCGTGAGCTGGCTTACGGTGAGCCCTTTATCAAACCTTATTTCAACTCCTTCGCCAACTACCGCTACCGCACCGGTAACAACCTTGAGATCATTAAGCTTTGCCTCGAGTGCCCCGCGGCGATCTTTAGATGAAGTGGCCGTTGATTCAAGCTTAGTGAGCTCATCCTCAGTCTTGGTAAGCTGATGTTCAAGTTTTTTCGAATCAGCAAAAATTTGAGCAACCTCGGCCGCCAGATTTTGTTGATTGGCTGATGAAAGAGCCTGCCTAACACCAACCGATGAACGCAGCTGGAGTGTCACAAGAACCGCTAAAACGGCGATAACAATAATAATGGCTGGTTTAGTGATCATCGGTAATCCTTGCAAATTCGGTTTTGAGCGAACCGTGATATACCTCGAGCTCAACCCGGTTTAACTGTTCTACATGAAAAAGCAACCCGGCTGTTTTGGATCGGTTATTTAGTTCCGATAGGTTGCTGTGGCTCGTTAACTCACGGGAAATAGTGCCGGAATCGCCAAGCATTTTTACGGTAAACGGGTTTAATACTCGTTGATTATTAACCATAATGGTATTAACCGAACTGTCGATAGAACTATTAGCCGTAAGCCGCTGGCCGTTCACTGAAATTGCCGAGGCACCAGATAGATACCCAACATTTACCACATCTCTGAGGTCTGAGGCATGAACAATGTTTTCGATTGTTGGTTGGCCCTTATGGGAATCGTCGAGCGTTATAATAACTCCCTGACCACTTACCGGCCGCTGTCCGGCAGTAGTTTCTAGTTTTTCAATCTGCTCCAGTAACTTGACATCGCTTTTGCTCTGTTTGAGTTGCTGCTCTATCTGGTTACGCTTTTCAGTTGCCGCTTCGAGCCTTGTTTTTAGATCTAGTTGCTTAGACTCAAGTTGCGTTCGCAAATCAACTAATGCAGCATATGGCTCGATCGGATTAACCGAGCGGGTTGGACGTACCCGGGCTTGCAGCATCACGAGAATCCCAACCATCAATCCCACAACTAGGAATATTGCTTTGAGCATACGTTTATTTTACCAGAAAACTGGCTTAAAATGGGGGCAGTGCCCCAGTAGCTCAATGGACAGAGCTCCACACTCCTAACGTGGAGATGAAGGTTCGATTCCTTCCTGGGGTACATCGGGGTGTAGTTCATCGGTAGAACGCTCGGTTCGGGATCGAGAGGCAGAGGGTTCAATTCCCTCCACCCCGACCACTACTTTATAGCATGGCCGCCGAATTGTTCACGGAGAGCCGAAAGGATCTTGCCGGTAAAGCTCGGGTTTTTCGCCGATTGTTTGCGAAACTCGAGAGCTTCCTCTATTATTTTTGCTTTAATGCCAAGCTTTTTTGCGGTTTCCACGGCCCAGAGCCCTTCGCCAGTATGAGCCACTGAACCCGTAACACCGTTAAAATCGTTGCCGTGGAGATCAAGGGCATCGGCGAGCCAGCCCACCAATCGAGATTCAATTACGCTGCCTTGGTTATACACGTGCGCGACCTTGGTCAAATCAAGTTTATACCGAGATTTTTTAAGAATAGTGAATCCCTCTGCGATTGCCTGCATCATGCCATACTCAATACCGTTGTGGACCATTTTAACAAAGTGGCCGGCGCCGGCGCCCTCAAAAAATGCGAGACCACCGGGGACTGCCACATCGTTAAGCAGCGGCACTATTTTTTTGAAAACCTTGGCATCTCCACCTACCATGAGCGACGCGCCGTACCGAGCGCCTTTGGGCCCGCCGGAAACACCGATATCGATAAAATGGATCCCTTTAACTTGCAGAGCTTTAGCACGGCGGGCTGAATCGCCATAGTAGGAATTACCGCCATCAATGATAATATCACCGCGGCTGAGTCTCCCGGCTAAATCATCGATCAGTTGATCTACTGGCTTGCCGGCCGGAACCATAAGCCAAATAATTCGAGGCTTACTCAGTTTTGTTAGAAGCTCATCAAGCGATGCCACGGCAATCATACCCTGCTTGGCTAGTAGTGCAGCCGGCTCCGGAGTACGGTTAAAACCTACTACCCGGTAACCTTTTCCGAGGAGCTGAAGGGCAAGACTACCGCCCATTTTACCAAGACCCACGATTCCTAGCTCTTTGACTTCAGTTTTCAGCTCGCCATCTATAAAGGATGCCTCGTCAACGGCCTCGTTGGTATCGGGCTTATACTGCCTGAGTGCTACAATATTTTTATCCCACGCCGCAATAATCGGATCAGTAAACCGCCACATTGCCTGCACTTCTTCGGTGCTGATAAAAAGGGTCTGATCGCCGGCGAAGGCATCGAGTAAGAGCTTGCTGTATTCTTCAACGTACTGAACCTTCAGCTCTTTTTCGTAGAGGAAAAAATTGAACTCGCGCGCCTCGATGGTTGATTCGAACCCCGGCTTCTTTGCCCAAAATTGAATTTTGATCGTTTCGGTAGGCTCAAGGGTAAAAATCACTCGGTTACGAAAGTGCTGACCCGGTGGACACAGGCAGGGTGTTGGGTGTTTGAAGGTTACGACAATCTCTTTCCGGACATCTTTGATTCGCTTACCGCCTTCCAGAACAATCGGTACGCCTTGCCATCGGGGTGAATCGAGGTGGGCTTTCACCCGAAAATACGTCTCTGTTTGGGAGTGAGCCGATACTCCCTTAATACCTCGATAACCCTGGTATTGCGCGCGGAACGTGCTGGCCGCCATTTCCCCGCGGGCAAGCGGCACGAGCGTACGCAAGATTTCTGCCCGCTTATCGCGAATCGCCCCCGGATCCAAGGTAAGGGGATGATCCATGGTGATGAGCGCAAGCATCTGGAGCAAGTGGTTTTGCCCAACATCCTTGAGCGCTCCTACGCCATCGTAAAAGGCTCCCCGCTGCTCAACGCCGATTTTTTCGAGTAAGCTGATTTCGATTTTTTCGATGGCACTGGCATTCCAAGAAGGCTCAAGCAGGTTGTTGGAAAATCGAAAATTCATGATGCCCTGGAGCATCTCTTTGGCTAAGTAGTGATCGATCCGGTAAATCTGGATTTCCTTAAAGAGTTTGCCCAATAGTTGGTCGAGGTCTTTAGCGGTTTTTAAGTCTTTGCCAAACGGTTTCTCAACCAACACTCTTGTCCAACCTTCCTCCGGGCTGCATGGCTCGGTTAGGCCGGATTTGGCGAGATGAGTTGAAATGGTGCGGTAGTAGGTTGGCGGCACGGCAAGGTAGAACAGTTTGTTTGAGCAAACCCGCCACTCGTTATCAATCTGTTCGAGCTTTTTATGTAAGGCGCGGTAGTCGGGCAGGCTCTCAAAACTGCCGCGGTGGTAGTGAAAAAGTTTGATAAACTTGGAATCCGCTTGAGGGCGGTAGCCGTGGTGATGTTTAGCCACGTTCTCACTTACGTGCTCACGAAACTCATTGTCAGAAAGTTTTTGCCGTGATACGCCAATCACCATAAACATCGAGGGGAGCTCGTTGTGTTGGTAAAGATGAAAGAGTGACGGCACAATTTTGCGTGCCATCAAATCGCCTGTTGCGCCAAACACCACCAGGATTGTCGGGATATTTGCTCTTGGCTTCATGAGATCAATTGTTTGAACTGTTCGACCATGGGTACCTGCTCGGCCTCAACGCCATAGTGCTCGGCAGTGTAATAGGAAAACCAGTCCGCCAGAATAATAGATCGGAGTATTCGTTCCCAGCGGCTAGTACCTTGGAGCGGTATATTGACCACCGCTAACCCCCTGGCGCGGTAGAGCTTTTCGAGCACCGCCATTCGCTTTTTGATTTGGGGGTGATCGTTACTATCACTCAGAAAGATACATTGGATGTTTGCCGAAAGTTTCTGGGTTGCGGCTACAACATCGAACCCGGTCATTTCGTTGTGATTGAGTTCGGGGAGCACATTGTAGAATGCGGGAATCTTACCAGTTTCGTTGAGTTTGATTTTCCAATTGTATGCGACTGCTTGGTTTTCGGTGGAACTATAGATTAGCGGTACACTGCCGGCAAGCTGAGCAGCCAATTCTTTACCTTGCTTCTCGTGTGTTTTAGGTGTGAGCTTAGGACCTAAGACAGCAAGCTCGCTGAGCTCTTTTTTCAAACCCATGAGTTTGAGCATACTCATCAGCGAGTAACCCAGAGCCGACCGAGGCTGTATGCCGGTATCTGGCATTTGAACATACGGCAGGCCATGCTTTTTTGCGATTTCAAGCAGCGCGCCCCCAACCGACATGACCGCTACTTTCAAGTTCTGATCAAGAGCAGTTTGTAAGCCGTCAATCGCCTCTTCGGTATTGCCAGAATAGGAACTGGCAATCACTAAGTAATCGGAAAGATCGCCCTTTGGCAGGCCATAATTTTTATGGACGGTAAGTTCAATCGGCAACCCTACCGAACCGATCAGATCTGCCGCTAGGTGTGAGCCGCCCATACCGGTGACAAGAAATTTCCTGCCGGGTTTTAATTTATCGCCGTTATGAACTACCGGCTCAAATCCAAGCTGTTCATTGAATGAAGCAATGGCATCGTACATCATGACTGGGTTCTTCCCATAAGGCTATTCCAATCTGCGGCAAACTTATCAAGCCCTTGATCGGTCAGTTCGTGGGTTATTTGATATTCAGACCATGGTTTAGTAAGCACAATTTCTTGATAGGGGATTGGTTTCAAGTCCGGCCGTTCATAACGGAATTGAGCATCTGGCATTGACATGCCTTGCTCATGCCAGGGTTTTAAAACCTTTGCCGCTGGGCAGGTGATACTATCACTCCCCAAGGCAATTGCTGCCAACAAATGATCGACAGTCCTGCAACTAGCGGTTAGCACCTCAACGTGACCGTCGCCGGCGGCGTACATTTTGATGATGTTAGCGATCAAATCCATACCGCTGTCACCGCGATCATCGAGTCGCCCAATGAACGGAGAAAGAAAAACATCTCCCCGTTTGGCACCCTGGGTTGCCGCATAGACCGCTGCGGCTTGTTCCTGCGAAAACACTAATGTCATATTTACCCTCATTCGCTCGGCTACCGCCTGGTGGGCCGCTTTAAGCCCTTCCGCAGTGGTGGGAAACTTTATATGAGCATTGGGAATCCAGGTAAACATTTCACGGGCCTGGATGAGCATTGCTTCGGCAGTACTGTTCCGATCAGCATAAACCTCGATCGAAACTGAGCCGTTCGGTATCATACCCGATATTTTTTCTACGACCGACCGATAAAAATCTTTCGGGCTATTACCGGCAGCCTGGGGATTTTTTGAGATTAAGGTTGGATTTGTCGTTTGTCCGTCGAGAAAACCTAGCAAAGACAACATCTCGCTTGTTTCTTGAGGATCGCCGCTGTCGAGGAAAATCTTGGCTTTAAGTCCTTGAGGCTTCATACTAAGTCCTTTACCGCTTCTATGATAGCACGGGCCGAAATATCCTCGTAATCGACGAGCTCCTCTGGCTTGCCGCTTCGCGGCAGCTTCCGTACCGCAAGAATTTTTACCGGTACAGCCACCTGGGCGAGCGCGGCGGTCACCGCCTCGCCCAGCCCGCCTTCCGCATAGTGGTCTTCAACGGTAATGATTGCTTTCGTTTCGGTTGCAGCTTGTTTTAGTGTAGTAGTATCAATCGGTTTGATCGAGTAACAATCAATAATCCTGATTGCAATCCCCTCTTTCATAAGCTCGTTATAAGCGTTTTGGGCCTCAAAAAGCGTAATGCCGGCAGCCACTACGGTTACCATATCTTTAACTGAACTGTGTATTACTTTTGATCCCCCGATTAGGAATTGCTCGGAAGCTTGGTAGATGATTGGAGTCTCCTTTCTGGTAGTACGCACGTAAACAATACCCTTGTGTGCTGCAGCTTGCTCAACCAACTGTTCGGTGGCAATTGCATCAGCAGGATAGAGTATCACTGAGTCCAGAATTGTTCGAAACATGGCAATATCTTCGAGCCCCATTTGTGAAGCGCCATCCTCGCCAATCGATACGCCGGCGTGCGAGCCAACGAATTTGATGTTGGCTTCCGAGTACCGGCTCATTCTAATTTGATCGAACGCGCGGCTAAAGAATGCGGCGAATGTAGAAACAAACGGCAGCTTTCCGCGGCGGCTTAAACCTAATGCCGCTCCTACCATATTCTGTTCTGCTATAAACATCTCAAAAAAACGCTGCGGATGAGCCTTCTGAAAAATTTCAGAGAATGTGGAATTGGATACTTCACCGTCTAGAGCCACAATTTCCGGGTATTTTTTATAGATTCGCTTCAGCGCATTACCGTAGGCCTTGCGCGTGGCAACCGGTTTATCCTTTACATAGTCTAACGGCTCAATCGGTTGAGGGAGTAATTTTTTAGGTAACTGATTAGCAGGTAATGTGATAGATCCTCGGGCAGCCGTCTCCACCTTACCAAGCCCTTTGAGCGCACTTTCGAGCTCGTCTTTGGGAATTGGCTTACCGTGCCAACCTTCCTTATTTTCCAGCAATTTGACACCTTTACCTTTTATGGTACGAGCGATGATTATCACTGGTCGGCCTTTGATTTTTAGAGCTTTTGCGTACGCACTTTGTATTTTTAGTATTGAGTGGCCATCGGCTACGGTAATAACCTCCCAACCAAATGATGTAACCCGCTTAGCATACTCTTCGATCCGATGGCCATACATGGTCTCACCCCGCTGGCCCAAGCGATTGACGTCCAGGATCGCAATTAAATTATCGAGTTTGTAGTGGGCGGCAAGCTGAATTGCTTCCCACTGTGAACCTTCCGCCATTTCAGAATCGCCAAGCAACACGAAGGTGCGATATGGTAATTTGTCGAGGTATTTGGCATTAAGCGCCATGCCTAAACCAATCGAAAGCCCTTGGCCAAGCGAGCCGGTGGCGGCTTCGGTATAGGTAAATGCCGGAGTAGGGTGACCTTCGAGAGGACTTTTAAACTTACGGTAATCGAGTAATTCCTCCTTAGAAACTTTTCCGGCTACGGCGTAGAGGCTATAGAAAAGTGGTGAGGCATGCCCCTTGGAAAAAATCAGCCGATCGTTATTGGGGTGGCTGGGGTTATCGAGGTCGAAGCGGTAGGTACCACCAAACATCAGGACAGTCATAAGCTCGACGGCAGAAAGTGAGGAGCTGGGGTGGCCTGAACCGGCTTCGGTTGAAGAAATCAGAATATAGTAACGAATCAACCTAGCAAGTTTTTGAAGTTGAGCGTTAGATGCCATTGTTAAGCCTATTATTTATGTGGTTGGGCGGCGAGAGGTGCGAGGGGACGGGCGGGTTGCTATTTTGCGTACTCAACTGCTCGTGTTTCGCGGATTACGTTGACCTTGATTACCCCTGGGTACTGCAAATCTTGCTCAATCTTACGCGCAATGTCGCGGGAGAGTTTCAAGGCCTCCAGGTCATCAATTTCCTCCGGCTTAACGAGTATCCGCACTTCGCGGCCTGCTTGAATGGCGTACGATTTCTCGACTCCCTTAAACGTGTTAGCCACATTTTCAAGCTCTCGCAGCCGCTTAACGTACGATTCCAGAGATTCGCGCCTGGCCCCAGGACGCGAGCCAGAAATGGCATCAGCAGCACGGACTAAAATAGCCTCAACCGTTTTAGGCTCAATGTCGTCGTGATGGGCGCCAATGGCGTTAACCACCACTTCGGAAAGGCCATACTTGCGGGCAATGTCCATCGAAATATGGTGGTGGGCTCCCGGAAGATCATGGTCTACCGCTTTACCCAAATCGTGGAGTAAACCGGCTTTTTTAGAAATCTGCGTATCGGCGCCGATTTCCTGGGCGAGGAGTCCGGCAATCGAAGCAACCTCCACCGCGTGGCGGAGCTGGTTTTGGCCGTACGAGGTCCTGAACTGCAGCCTGCCAAGAATTTTCAAAAGATCCGGGTGCAAGCCAGTCACCCCTACTTCATACGCCGCTTGCTCAGCCGCTTCCTTAACCTGCTTGCCAACATCGGCTTCCGCTTTCTTCACAATCTCCTCAATTCGCGTGGGTTGAATGCGTCCGTCTGCAATGAGCATCTCTAGGGCAATCTTAGCGGTGTAGCGGCGAACCGGATCGAACGATGAAATGAGCACGGTGTCGGGCGACTCATCGATCACCACATCAGCTCCGGTCAATTTTTCGAAATGCTGGATATTGCGACCTTCCTTACCAATGATCCGGCCCTTCATTTCTTCGGACGGAATGTGAACCGCAAACGTTGTTGACTCGGCAGTCTGTTCGCCGGCCAGCCGGCCGATCGCCGTAGCAATTACCTTACGGGCGAAAATATCGACATCTTCTTGAATTGCCGCTTTGATCTTTTTAACCTGGGTGATGAGATCTTGCTTATGCTCCTTTTCAACTTCCTTAAGCAGCAGTTCCCGGGCTTCGTCTTTTTTAAGTTTTGCTACCTTTTCGAGCGCCGCGTCTTGGGCGCTTTTAGCATCCTTGAGCTCCCCTCGAGTCTTTTCAATCTCCGTGGCTTTGGTATCGAGCGTTTTCCGTTCCTGGGTCAGCTCATTCAATTGCTTATCGAGGGTGTCTTCCCGCTTACGCAACGTTTGCTCAAGTTCCAGCAGGTACTTGCGCTTGTGATCCTCGTCAGCCTTTGCATCTTCCTTGATTTTGAGGGCTTCGTCTTTAGCTTTTAGGAGCAGTTCACGTTGCTTGGTTTCCGCTTCCTGAAGTAACTTTCCCGTGAGACGTGTTTTTATAACCCAGCCGAGCCCGCCGCCGATGAGCAGGCCTCCAACAGCCGTAGCAAGCGCCCAGACCAGTTGTGTTGACATAATAACCTCTCATAGTTTCTTTTCTTAGTTCAACGCGATCCTATCGCAAAAATGGCGCCTTGTCAAATCTAACCGACAATAATCATGGCCTTTGCCCCGGTCTCGATGGTGTCCTTGTTACCGGTCCAATCATGGATTGCTTTAAAGAATACCTCGTTATCGTACCGGAAACCCAAGCCGCGTTTGGTTCCGGGATCATTGGTAATAATTTGATCTCTGGTATAGCCAACTACCAACGGCATGTGGTAGAGCGGTCCAGGAGCAGTAAAGAATGGATTACCAAGTTGCCTGCCGGCGGCTGGTACGATCACGAGCTTGCCTTGGCCGACCTCTTTTTTAATGTCTTCCAGCGTAATTCCATGGCGCACCGACACCTTAGGAAGATTATAGAACTCCTTCAGAATACGAGCAGTCTCCTCGGCATTGGTATCTTCAAAATAGCCAAACGTTTCGCGCTCCCAGGCAATAATTCGCTGCAATTCGGCCTCAGCGTCGTCGGGATTAATTAAACCAGACCGCTCACCTTTAGCGTAGCGTGCCGCCATCAGCGATGATGCTTCCTCGCAGGTTTCTTTGTGGACGGTATCCCAGTTGGCATGGGGTGCCTGGGAGGTGAAGGGTACCTCGGCAATCAAAAATGTTTTGGGCGGCGCCAGCGAATCGCTCGTCGCTACGGTTGGCGATGGCTTGGAAGGCTCGGCGGTTTCGGTACGAATAATCAAGGGCTTCTCGAGATAATCAAATGACGCGGTGAATCGGCCGGTTTTCTCGTAGTTATGTTTGATGCCGTACCAAATAATAACGAGTGCTACGCCACTGAGTAGTAACATACCAATAATCCGTTTTTGAGAATATTGAGCCATGGCTTATTTGGTGAGAGCCCTGCGATGAGCTGCCCGGTAACGGTTAATGGCAAACCGATGGGCCTCTGCTATAAGTTTACCACAAAATAACCTTAAAACCGGCAGCATACCGGCCCAATCACCCAGCTGGGTTTCCTCGAAATATAAATCGGTTTTTTTGCGCGTTGGCCCTTTGGCGCACGCAATTAGTTTAATCTGCGTTTGGGCGATGAGCGGAACCACGGCTCGGTAATGGCCCTTGCCGCCATCCACGATAATGAGCTCGGGCCTGGGCCATTCGTCGTGGCACAGGCGGCGCATCACGGTTTCACGCATCATTGCCACATCGTCGATTCCTGCCACGGTTTTGATAGTAAAGGTACGATACTCGGCTGACTGCAGGGTTAGCCGCTTACCTTGGATTAGACCAACCACCATCACCCCCACTGCGAACTTGCCGGAAACATTCGACACGTCGTATGCCTCAACCCTTGAACCTCGTAGGTTGCCAACCTCGTAGGTTGGCTCTTCGAAGGCCAGATTAACGTCGCGGATGTGCTGGAGCGCCTGCAAAGAATCCCGCGCTCGTGCCGCTTGCTCGTACTCGTGCAATTTCGCAAATTGTTTAATATCTCGCTTGAGCTGCCTCATCAAGGCAACCCGCTTGCCGGATAGAAACAGTTTAAGGTTACCGATAATTCTGCGGTAATCAGCGGAGCTAATGGCGCCGGCGCACGGCCCCGGGCACTGCTTTAGGTGGTAATAAAGGCACGGCCGACCCCCAGATGGATTAGAGCAGTAGGGGAAAATTCTGCGGATAATTTTGAGCGCCAGGCGCAGTGTTTTGGCCGAAGTAAACGGACCATAGAACGTACCTTTTGGCAACTTTTTATTAGTAATTCGCGCAGGAAAAATTCGGGGAAATGGCTCGCTCGTAATATAAACTCCTAGGAACGTCTTATCATCCTGCAGCTTGACGTTATACTTTGGCTTGAGCGCGGTCACAAGCTCGGATTCAAGGATCAGCGCCTCAATGTTACTCGCGGTTTTTTGATGAGCTACTCTCGCAACTTGCGTAAGCATTTGCTCGATACCGCTGCTGTGGGGCCGCTCAAAGTGCTGCTTTACGCGCTTTTTTAAATCAATCGCTTTACCAATATACAAAAGCTCCCCGGCGCTGTCGTAGAACTTATATACGCCGGGTTTGTTTGGCAAACCCTTAAAAATCTTTACATTTTTCTTCATACTTGCTTCATATTTCATGAACCAAACTATTCTTGTTTTCTCAAGAATTCGAGAATAGATATGCCGTACGTTGTGATGGTGTGGTGCACGCGGTTGCCGGCGGTGTGTTTGGTAATCATGCCAACCGCAAATAATCGGTTAACATGGGCATCGATGGTTTTAACATTACCGCGAGTTTTCCGGCTGATTTCACCTACCGACAAACGAGCATTGGTATTGAGTACATCCAGAATCTGAATCCGCCGATGATTGGCGACCGCCTTGGTAATTTTTTCAATTTTACGATAATTCACCGTGATATTATTTTCTTATTGTTCCTATTATAGCACCTCCCAAACTATTCTTAAATTCTCGAGAATTTAAGAATAGATAGCATTGTAATTTTAGGCAAAAAAAACCGACCAACCCTGGTCGGCTATGTATCCACCTTTAGGTAATAATCCTAGAAGTATCCACTCGGATCCTTCCACCTAATCTCCTTAATTTCTAACCAGTATTCGTTGATCCGTCCACCTTCTTTGAGGACCAGACCGGGCAATTTCTTAGTCAGCGCTTGAACCAGGGAACTAGCCCGTAATGGATTGATCTTGAAGATTTCCGCAATATCACAAGATCGAATTCTAACATTCGGGTGCTCTAGGAAATACCACAGAATTTTTGTGGTTAAAGTAGGATTTCGATACCAATTGTTATTCAGCTTACCCAAACCAATTAGTTCATCTCCTACTACCTCAATCGCCAAATGAGTGATGACTTGAGATTCTCGATCAGCAGTCACCACAAGGGTTGGTAATGACTCCGGATTATTCACTTTTCATCCCCTCCTGATTGTGAATTTATAATCTGGACTATATTACTGTGTTTGGCTTGAAAAGTCAAGATCTGCTGAGTTTTTTGTGCAGAAACTCCCCGGTGGCGGTTTTTTGTTTGGCAATATGCTCCGGCGTGCCTTGGGCTACCAATTTACCACCGGCGACGCCGCCCGAAGGCCCGAGATCAATCACCCAATCAGCGTTTTTAATTACCTCAAGATTATGCTCAATCACAATCACGCTGTTGCCGTGGGTGACGAGCCGCTGCACCACGGCGATCAAGTGCTTAATATCTTCGTAATGCAAACCCACCGTTGGCTCATCCAAAATATAGAGGGTGCGGCCGGTGGCGCGCTTGGAAAGTTCGGTGGAAAGTTTCACGCGCTGGGCTTCGCCGCCGGAAAGGGTAGTGGCCGATTGGCCGAGTTTAATGTAACCCAAGCCCACATCTTGCAAGGTTTTGAGCTTGTCGCCAATTTGGGGAATGTTTGAAAAAAGCTCGGCAGCTTCATCAACCGTGAGATCGAGCACATCGGCAATTGATTTATTTTTGAACTTTACCTCCAATGTTTCGCGCGAAAACCGCTTACCCTTGCACACTTCACACGGCACGTAGACGTCGGGCAAAAAGTGCATTTCGATTTTTTGGTAGCCGTCACCCTCGCAGGCTTCGCACCGGCCGCCCGGTACGTTAAAACTGAACCGGCCGGGGCGGTAGCCCCGCTCGCGGGCCTCTGGCAATGCGGTAAATAAATCACGAATTGGCGTGAACGTGCCGGTGTACGTGGCAGGGTTAGAGCGGGGGGTGCGGCCAATCGGCGATTGATCGATAATAATAATTTTGTCAATTTCATCGAGCCCCTCGATCCGGCTGTGTTTACCTACTTTATAACTCGCGCCATTCAGGCGGTTGGCGAGCGCTTTGTACAAAATATCGTCAATGAGCGATGACTTGCCCGATCCCGAAACGCCGGTAATGCATACCAGAATGCCCAGAGGAATTGCCACATCAATGTTTTTAAGATTATTGGCGGTCGCCCCAATAATATCGATCGAGCGCTCACGGGCAGTGCGCCGATGCTCGGGCAACGCAATCTGTTTTTTGTGAGATAGGTAGGCCGCGGTAAGCGACGTGTCGGTTTTCTTAATGACCTCGGCTACCGTGCCATCGGCAACTATCTCACCACCCAGCCGCCCGGCGCCCGGCCCGATGTCTACCAAGTAATCCGCCGCGAGGACAGTATCCTCATCGTGCTCAACCACAATCATCGTGTTGCCAAGATCGCGCAATGCAAGGAGGGTGGTAACGAGTCGTTCGTTGTCCTGGGAGTGTAAACCAATGGTCGGCTCATCGAGCACATAGAGCACGCCGGTGAGCCGCGAGCCGACTTGCGAGGCAAGCCGAATGCGCTGGGCTTCGCCCCCCGAAAGGGTACCGGCTCTGCGTTCCAGGGTAAGGTAACCAATGCCAACGTTCATCATAAACTGCAGGCGGTTAGCAATTTCGTTAAGCAGGCGCTCGGCAATGAAAAGCTGCCGTTCGCTAAGATTGAGGCTCTCAAAAAACTTTTTAGCGGTCTCGATCGTAAGCCGAGTTACCTCAACGACATTTTTGTCGCCGAGCCTAACCGAAAGCGCTTCTTTGCGCAGCCGAGCGCCATCGCAGCCCGGGCACGGGTCTTCCGTCCAAAAGTATTCTGTTCCTAAGCCATGGCATACCGAACACGCGCCGTAAGGTGAATTAAAACTAAAAAGCCGCGGCTCAATTTCGACAAATGAGAGGTTGCAAAAACTGCACGTGAACCGTGAAGAAATGGTAATTTCCTCGGGCTTGCCTGAACGCTCAAAAACTACGGTAACCAAGCCATCAGCTTTCGTAAGTGCCAGTTCGACCGATTCGGTAATACGGGCTTGGGGTAGGGGATTTGCCACTTCGATTTCATCAATTACCGCGTCAATCGTATGAGCTTTGTACCGTGCCAGCACAATCCGTTCGCCCAGTGGTTTGATCTCGCCATTCACCCGTGCCTTGGTAAAACCCTCCATATAGAGATCGTAGAGCAGTTGGTGGTACTCCCCTTTTCTGCCTCTCACGACTGGCGCAAGAATCAACACTCGTTTTACGCCTTTTGATTTTTCGGTAATGACGTCGATCATTTCGTCAACGGTCATTTTCTCGATCGGCCGGCCGCAATTGGGGCAATAGGGTTTGCCGATGCGGGCATACAGCACCCGCAGGTAATCATATATTTCGGTGATGGTGGCCACAGTTGAGCGCGGGTTGTGGTGAGCGCCTTTTTGATCAATCGAAATTGCCGGCGAGAGCCCCTCGATCGAATCAACGTCGGGCTTGTCTTTTTGCCCAAGGAATTGCCGTGCGTACGCCGAAAGACTTTCGATGTATCGCCGCTGACCTTCGGCAAAAATAGTATCAAAAGCCAGACTCGATTTTCCCGATCCTGACACGCCGGTGAACACGATCATCTTGTTTTTCGGCAGCGTCAGCGAGATATTTTTTAGGTTGTGCTCGCGGGCGCCCTTGATAATAATTTTATCTTGCGACATAGCAAAAATTCCCCTTTCGGGGCCTACTACTTACCTAGTAAGGCCACTTTATCACGCTAACTTCTTGAGTTCAATAATCTCATCGCGCAGCAGGGCGGCCAGTTCGAAATCGAGTTCCTTGGCAGCTACCCGCATTTCTTTATCTTTTTGCTTGACGACATTAGGAATGTTCAGTTTGTCGAGTTTCTCCAGTTCAATGAGCGCTCGAACCCTTTTAGATTCTTTCACGCCAATCAACCGATCGGTAATGTCTTCGATGTTCTTTTGGATCGATTGGGGGGTGATGCCGCGGCTCGTATTGTACTCAAGCTGCAGCCGCCGGCGCCGGTTGGTTTCTCGCATCGCCCGCTCCATTGAGCCGGTAACCGTATCGGCATAGAGGATAACTTGTCCGGAAACATTACGGGCCGCCCGGCCGATGGTTTGAACGAGCGACGTTTGCGAGCGGAGAAAACCCTCTTTATCGGCATCGAGAATTGCCACCAAAGAAACCTCGGGCAAATCCAGACCCTCACGGAGCAGGTTAACGCCAACCAACACATCGTAGATGCCTTTGCGCAAACTGGTGAGCGTTTCAATCCGATCGATGGTGTCAACTTCCGAGTGAAGGTAGTGAACTTTATAATTTTTATCTTTAAGAAATGTCGAGAGATCTTCTGCCATGCGCTTGGTGAGGGTGGTTATGAGCACCCGTTCATTCCTCTTAATTCGCTCGTCGATCCGTTTGGTCAAATCGTCAATTTGGCCGGCGATCGGCACTACCAGTACCTCCGGATCAATCAGCCCAGTTGGTCGAACAATCTGTTCAACAATCTCCGACGAATGGCCAAACTCGTAGGGGCCGGGGGTCGCGGTAGTGAAAACTACTTGGTTAATTTGCCGCTCAAACTCGGTGAACTTGAGCGGCCGGTTATCAAGCGCCGAGGGCAGCCGAAAGCCGTGTTCTACCAAAGTTTGCTTGCGCGAGCGATCGCCCTCGTACATGGCGCCAATCTGCGGCACGGTAACATGCGACTCATCAATAATGACGAGCGATTCTTTTGGAAAGTATTCCAGTAGCGAATGCGGCGGATCGCCGGCCTGCCTGCCGTCAAAGTACCGTGAGTAGTTTTCTATGCCGTTGCAGTATCCCACTTCTGCAATCATTTCCAAATCGTACTTGGTGCGGCGCTCAAGCCGTTCTGCTTCTAGTAACATATTTTGCGAACGCAATTTCTTTAACTGCTGCTGCAGCTCAGCGGTAATGCCTGCGATTGCCCTGTCGTAGCGTGATTTATCGGTTACGTAGTGACGGGCCGGGTAGATTCGTAAGTATTGGGGTGTTTGTTTAATGCGCCTGCTGACTGGATCAAGGAGTGCCAACCCCGAAACCGTAGTACCGTCTAAAACTAATCGGTATACCATCTCCTCGTTTGCCGGCATGATATCCACCACGTTGCCGCGCGCCGAAAAGGTACCTCGCTTGAGATCGGATTGATTGCGAATAAAGTGCATTTCCACCAGCCGCGCGATCAGCACCTCGCGGGTAATTTCCTTGCCAGGCCAGAGTTCCAATACCACCGATTCGTAGAGCTCTGGCGCGCCGATATTATAAATGCAGGAGACCGAAGCCACCACAATGGTATCAGCTCGGGTAAGGAGCGATTGGGTGGCAGCGTGGCGCAAGCGGTCAATTTCCTCGTTGATCATCGCCTCTTTCTCAATGTACGTGTCGGTCTGGGGCACGTACGCTTCGGGCTGGTAGTAATCATAGTAGCTCACGAAATACTCCACGGCGTTTTCCGGAAAGAACGAGCGGTACTCTTGGGTGAGCTGCGCGGCTAACGTTTTATTGTGGGAAATCACCAGAGTTGGCCGGTTGAGCGCCGCGATAATATTGGCAACCGTGAATGTTTTGCCACTGCCGGTTACGCCCAGCAGCGTTTGATACTGAGCACCTTTTTTGAGGCCAGCGATAAGCTTCTTGATTGCCTGCGGCTGGTCACCGGCAGGCTGGTAATTAGATTTGAGTGAAAAAACTTTTGACACTTCAACCTTGTTCAGTGTCAATCGTGAGCTTGTCGAAGCGATTGACACTGAGCCGTATTGTATCACGCACACACAAAACAGTCCCTCGACTTCGCTCGGGACTGTTTTGCTTTTGAATCCTACGGCAGACGATTACCGTTCTTCGCGAGGGCGAGCTTCGTTGACCACAATGGTGCGACCATCGAGCTCTTTGCCGTTCCACATTTCGATGGCTTTTGTCGCTTCTTCATCGGACGACATCTCAACAAAACCAAAACCTTTTGGCTTGCCAGACATTTTGTCCATGATGATAACCGCTGATTCCACGGTTCCGGCCTGCGCGAACGCGGTTTTCAAGCCTTCCTCAGTGGTATCGTAGGACAAACCGCCAACATACAATTTTTTTGCCATATATTTTCCTATAATTCGATAATACTTATATTGTCATGCGACCTATTCCCAGAAATAGAAACCTGACACTTCTTAGTCTACCACATTACTATTTGGCAATCAAGCCCTTAAATGCCTTAGACCAGCGCTCGTAGCCTTTATCGTTGGGGTGGAACCAATCTTGAGCATAATCGGGCAACCCTTCGAGTCGCGCCTTGTTGAAAATATCAACATAGTGGAACGATGCCGGCAGCAGGCTTTTGGTTAGTTCATTTTGCTCGATACTCCGGCGGCCAGCCAGCCAAGAAAACCAGCGCGGCAGCGCGGGAATGGCGAACATGTTGGGGGTAGAACCGAAGAGCACTTGCCCAGCGCCGGATTGCTGGAGCGCGGCGATAATTGTTCTCATATCTTTTTCAAAACTCACGAGACCCGTCATATGGGTAGCATCGTTGCCACCAATTGAAATAGAAATAATATCGGGTTTAATTTCGGCAATTTTGGGAAGTTGTTCGGCCACGACATCAGCCACCGTTGCGCCACTTTTAGCAATCGTAACGACTCGCACAGAACTGCCTTGCCCAGATAGCTACTGGGCTACGGCATACGGGTAGCTATGTTGCAGATCAGACGCCCCAACTCCAACCGCCGTGCTGTCGCCTAACACAAGATAGGTGAGTTCGGGATTTTTTGGGTCGCCGAGGGTATAGCTATTGTTAAAATTACTATCGATGATCAACCGGCTACCCTGGCGCAGCAGAATTGCTGATTTTACTACTGTGTATACAAGATACGCGAGCAATAGAATAACCGCGCCCTTGATCATGTAGCGCCAGCGGGAATCGAACCCGCGTTTCCGGGATGAAAACCCGGTTTCCTAACCACTAGAAGATGGCGCCGTTACGATTCATTCTACCTGAAAAAATACTTTATGAAAATATTTGACAGGTGGCGAAGGGTACCAGCTGAGGGCGGGTTGCTAGCGCCACAGGAAGCGAAGTGCTCCTGCCCCGCTGAGCTGCCTGGACGACGGGACCCACCAGAAGTGGGCAGGAGCTACCAAGCAGCGAAGCGAAGGGTCCGAAGGATAGAGCGCACGCCTGAGGCGGTACCCGAGCCCCATACCATACGGTACCGGGCCGAGCCACACCCCTTAAGTTAATACGAGTTCACGAACGTGAGGGCTTGGCCCTTTTTCCCCGCCCGGCCCGTGCGGCCAATGCGGTGAATATAGTCCTCGTAGGTGTTGGGTTGATCAAAGTTAATCACGTGGCTCACATCGGGAATATCCAGGCCGCGCGCCGCCACATCGGTGGCCACGAGTACCCGTACCCGGTTATCCTTGAACGCCCGGAGGGCCCGTTCGCGTTGGGGCTGGGACTTATTACCATGAATTGCTTCCGCCCGGTGGCCGGACTTGGTGAGATCCTCGGCAAGGCGCTGAACGCCATGCTTGGTTTGGCCAAAAATCAGCACTTTCTCAAAATCCTGCTGTCGCAGGAGATCAGTTAGCATCCGTATTTTTTGCTCTTTGGATCCTGCCCGAAGCACATCCTGTTCAACGGTATCAACGGTTTCAGACGTTCGTACGGAAATGGTAACCGGATTGCGCATAATACCCTGGACCAGCCGGCTGATGGTAGGGGTGAGCGTGGCGCTAAAACTCAGCGATTGTTTGACGCCCGGCAATTTGCCAATGAGGAATCGGATGTCGTTGATAAACCCCATGTCCATCATGCGATCGACTTCATCGAGCACCAATATCTGGCTATTACCCAGCCGCAGGCGGTTTTGTTCCACTAAATCTTTCAATCTACCCGGGGTACCGATCACCACGTGCGGGTGCCTGGCAAGCGCCATAATTTGCCGGTGCATGCTGGCGCCGCCAATGCAAAGCGCGGAAAATAACCGTAATCCACCTGAAAATACCCGAAACTCTTCGTCAATCTGCTGGGCCAGTTCGCGCGTTGGCGCCACAATCAGCACGGCCTCGGTTTTTTGGTTCGTTTGCAACCAGTTGATAATCGGAACAATAAACGCGGCGGTTTTGCCGGTGCCGGTGTTGGCGAGCCCTATGACATCTTTACCCTCAAGAACGAGCGGGATAACACTATCCTGGATAGGAGTAGGGGTAGTGTAGCCGCGCGCTGAAATATTGCGCTTGAGCGCATCGGAAATCGCAAAATCGCTAAATTTGTGCTGGGGGACAAACTCAGACCTTTGCTCCACATCACGAGCTTTGTTAATAAACCGGCTGGGGTGAATAAAGGTGCCTTGGAAGCGGCGAGCGCGGTTATTGAACGACCGGCTACCACGGAACGTATTTCCGCCTCTCCGGCTCCTAAATGATCCGGATCTACCAGATCCACCAAAAGAAATAGGCATATAATGAATACCTCAGTTTACTACTCGTGTCGTGATGAACAGCGAGAATAAACCAGAGCTCGGCATTCATCTATCAATACGAACCTATAGTATACCACAAAATGGACGGTTTGTCAAACTAAAGGTGGCGTTTAGGGATAGAGTTGGGTGGGTTCAATTTTTAGTAGGTAAATGATCGGGCAAATTGCAGGAATTATCAACAAATGACCTTAGAATAGAAAATATTCATATGTTTGCTGCCTAAGCTTGCTATAATTTGATATTTGCTTGTATACTTGGGGAAAGGAATGAGGACTAACAATGAGGATTAATAAAAATAAACTCAGAAACTTAATTCTCTATATTTTTCAGAAATATAATAACGATAAATTAACTGAAACAAAACTGCAGAAACTTTTATATTTCTGCGATTTCCGATACTTCCAAAAAACTAATCAAGCTATTACTGGCTTTACCTATCGTAAGAACAATTATGGGCCAACAATCATGGAGTTACCAAAAATTCTTAAAGAGATGGAAAGAGAAGGCTTAATTACTTGTTTAATTAGTTCTAATTATTATGGTGCCATCCAAAAAAACTTTGCAATTGCTAATCCAGACATAAAACCTAGTGAACATTTTTCTGAATCAGAGTTGTTGACTATTAATACAATTAATGAAGCCTACAAGGGTCTTTACCCTCGAGAGATCAGCGAAATATCGCATTCCGATTTCCCTTATCTGGCTACTAAAAATACGGGCGAGATAATTGATTATGATTTGGCTCATTATATCGAAGATCAGGAAGATGATTTGGATTTAGAGAATCCGGAAGCAACTAAATTATTCGGTTCAAACCAATTCGCTGAACTCATGAATCGAGTTGATATAAAGTTGAGTCGGGATGGAAGGACGAAACCTAAAACATTACGGCAATAGCTTGATAGAACATGATATTAGGCGACTTAAAAGATTTAAATCACTAATAAAGGATTTAGAAATTTATTTTGGCGCGCACTCAAATCAATACGGGGAACTTGGACGCTTATCTTGCCAGATAGCTAACCGACCGGGGTATATAGTTTGTAAGGACAGGATAAAAATAACGACTCCCATCACTCCACCATCAAAAGGGGGGCGATTATGGTTTGTTATTTCGAGTTCTGGATATTATATCCCATGTTTGCTCTACGCAGCAGTCGAGGAAAAAAATTATAAAACTTCGATATGCTTCAAGACTGTAACTGATCGTCTCAAAGGAATATTACGTGACCCTTGATTTATTTTGTGTTGATCAGAGTTTTTCCTAAAATTCCACCAACAATAAACAATGTCGAAAGGCTTAGTATTAAACCAGCTATGGCATACCATTTACCTCCTTTACCGAGGTTATGTTTGGTAAGGCCGTAAGCACTGATCAAAACCGATGGTATAGTACCAAATCCGAAAAGAACAGCAGTGATCCCTAAAATAAAACCGATGATCGCAGCCCAATTTTTCGATCTCTCTTTTATTTCTTTTTGGTTCTGAAGAAGTTCAAGTCTATTTTTTAATTCAAGAGTTCCAATTAGATACAATGGCCAAAAAATAGCAACCCGACTTACCACAAAAATTATTGCACCTTCAGTATTTTTGAAGAAAGACAACCCGCCCACAGAAAAAAATAATGCAAAAATTGTAAGCACACGTGCAATGTGGTACCAAGATTCGAGTTGTTTTTTTTGTGCTAAAATCATTGTCTAAATTTTAGTCTCCCTTATTGAAAAAATCAAGAAACCTAATTTTTCTGTTTTTTATAGTTTCACAGCGTTCTTATCTTAAGACTATCACTTTTCTCATGAGACCTAACTAGTATAAAAGTAACGATTGCTCACTAGACGAAACTTTAGCGAAGTGTGGAGAGCCTTGATGGAAATCTCGCAGGTCAAACTGTACTTCCACCATCGTGGTGGAACGAGGAAGGTGGTAACGGTACGCTGCTGATGTTATAAAAACTGGGCGAACAAATTTTTTGCTTTTTCTCTATTTTCTTTATTTCTAATAGAGTATGAGTATTTTTCCCCGGTCTTTGTGACGAACGTAATACTCCCGAAAATATTATTTATCTTCACCCTGTCCAATGTTTGCAACGCAACTCCTGCCCGAATCATATTCAGCTGCTGCATTTGCATGAGTGAATATGATGAAATAAGATCCTTGGCTTTTTGATCAATTTCCTTACTGGCTGCCAACCATTGCCACATCGGTATATCGATAGCTTGAATAATTTTATCGCCGCCCGGCAGCGGAATCGTGACAAATAGCACCGACGCATTGGTTAATAGCATCAGGTTCTCCGAATCGAGAATTTTCCCAGCGCCCAGCACCTCATAACCACGGAGGCCAAAACCTGTTTTTATTATCCCCGGAATGTAATCGACGACCTTCTCATTAGGTTCAATGGGCACACTTACCTGGGGAGCCGTAAGATTGCTATGCTCCAAATTGACTGCAGATATTCGGCGAATCGAAATCATACTAAGTAGAGCAAATACTATCCCGATAATGGGAATCGGAATAATAAAATACCACGGAACTCCGAAAGAGATTAGATAGATTGCAATCGGTATAGAAACAACAATCCAAATTATTGATTTGAATATTTCGTAAACAGTAACAGCCTGTGCCCCGGCTTTTGTTACCTTGGCGATATTTTCAGCGGCAGATTGCTGGATATTTTTTTGATTCTCCATGAGGGCCTGGCGGGAATCTCACCAGCAAATCTGCCTAAGCTACTGGAGGCCTTCGCTACGGCAGATTTGCTTCACGAAACCCCTCGGTTTCGTGGGCTTCCGCGCACGGGGAAAACACAGATTTCTGTTTTCCCCGACCCCCTTTCGCGTTCGAATCCCATATACCAGTACAAAAAGAACTCGCGCAAGGCGAGTCTTTTTGTACGAGGGCCTGGCGGGATTCGAACCCGCGACAAATTGCTTAAGAGGCAACTGCTCTACCCCTGAGCTACAGGCCCATTCGTCATGAATTTTATCGCGAAAAACCCTCTTAATCAAGAAAATAGCCCCCGCCTCAGGAGGGGACTATGTACCGAAGTTGCGTTCTTGTTGGTTAAACCAGACGATGGCCGTATCGAGCTCCGGCTCGGTAAAATCCGGCCACAGGGTATTGGTAAAGTAGAGCTCGCTCCAGATGGTTTGGAGCGGCATGAATCCGGAGAGGCGGCGCTGGCCGCCGGTGCGGATAATCAAATCAACATCTGGTTGACCGGCGGTATCGAGATAGTTTTTTAGTCGCCCTTTAAGGATCGGAGGAATCGGATCGACCATCCCGACTGCGGCATGCTTTACCAATCTCGCCATGGCCCGCTGCAACTCATCCTCGCCACTATAGTTAATCGCCATATTAAGGAAGAGTTTAGTATTGGCCCGACTGCTCAACTCGGCATCTCGAATAGTGGAGACCAGTGAGGGTGGTAAACCCTCGGGGTTGCCGATGTGCTTCAAGCGCGCCCCGAGCGCAATGAGCTCCTCGAGGTGCTGCTTGATGGTTGCTTCAATCAAACTCATCAGGAAACCAACTTCATCGGTAGTCCGTTTCCAGTTTTCGGCCGAGAAAACCCACATGGTTAAGTGGGTAATATCCCTGGCAATGCAGGCTTTGGCATTCCCATATGCGACATCGCTGCCTTTTCGGTGCCCTTCGTATGCAGGTAAATCATGCAATTTCGCCCACCTGCGATTGCCGTCCATGATCACCGCAAGGTGCCGCAATTTATTGGGCATGAGGACCTCCTTTCATAACGAGTTCAAGAACGCAATGCGCGCCCGGAGGGAATTGGACCCCCGACCTGCTGGTTCGAAGCCAGCCGCTCTATCCACTGAGCTACGGGCGCATCTATAACTGCTCCACTGAGTCCCGACGACCTTCGGTGTCGGGATCCCGACCTTGCGTCGGGGCTACGGGCGCAGAGACCTTATTATAGCTTTACCACCACCGTATCGGCAATCTTGTCGTGGAAGCCTTGCTTGCGGCTGTCCCAAGCAATCCAGAGAAATCCGAGTAGGGCCGTAATCGTTGAGATCGTTTTGCCGATTACCTCGCGCAGGATGACCGTAGTCCAATCGAGCGGTTTGCCATCAACCCGTCGCACCTCCATGCCAAAGGCCATTTTGCCAAACGTCGCGCCAAAATATTTAGTGGTCAGTACAAAATAGAGCCACAATACCGCCACACTCAATACTGCTTCAACGGAATTGAACGAAGGATATAAACTGGTAATCGGCTCGAACTTCGAAAGACCGCTCACAAAGGCAACCACCTGCGCTAGGACACCCAAAATCGAGGCGTCAACTGCCATTGCGAGCAGCCGGTAACCGAATGAGCCGTAGCTTTGTGGGTGATTTACGGTAGCCATAGGTAATAGAGCCCCGGCGTGAGCGTTAGTTCTGGACTAATCTTACCGAGCACGGCGTTGGCGCCGCCCGAGAAACCAAGGAATGGAAAGAACGATTCCAGGCCGCCCAGCAAGCTTGAATATTCAACCACGTGTGCCTGCGAGATTCCCGCCAAATCGGAAGCGGCTTTGATTGCCTCCGGCAGATTGCCAATGTCGTCGATCAGACCGGCTTGCTTGGCCTGGGTGCCCGAAAAAACTCTGCCATCGGCCAACGCTACTATTTTTGAACGATCAATCTTGCGGCCGTCGGCCACCGCGGTAATAAACTGGCCGTGGGCTTCGTCGATCAATGCTTGAATAAGCTGCCGCTCGTCGTCGGTAATGGCTCGGGTGGGGCTCAGTAAATCTTTGAACTTGCCGGCCTTGAAGGTAACCGGCTGCAAGCCCACTTTATCGAACAAGCCCTGCACGTTGACCGACTGTAAAATCACGCCGATCGAGCCAGTGAGCGTGCCTTGGTTGGCGATGATTTTATCGGCCGGGGAGCTAATGTAGTAGCCGCCGGAGGCCGCCACTTCGCGCATCAGCACCACCACCTTTTTGCCGGCAGCCTTGAGTTCGATAATTTTTTTGTAAATCGTGTCAGACGCGGTAATTGATCCGCCGGGCGAGTTCACCAGTAATACCACCGCCTTAACGTTTGAATCGTTTTTGGCTTGGTCGATTTCGCGCGCCAGCCGTTCAATGTTGATTACTTCCGGGTCAAAATCGCTGATGCCATCCACCAAAACCCCTTCGGCACGCAGGAGCACAATTTTGTCGTTGCCGCTGCCTTCCACGGTTTTTTCAATAAACTGCTCCGGCGCTTCGGCGATAAGGCCTTCAATGCTTGCCGCACGGTTGCTCGGGCGCAAAACCGTCGATAGTGATGAGACAACGAGACCAATAATAGTTACGATGCCAATCACGAGCCACGCGAATTTCCGGCGGCGCTGCTCGTACGGCAGAGTTCTATCGATCAGCTGGAAGCCAAACTTTTTTGCCATAACAGAAAAATATACTCTGCGTACGCATAAAAGTCAATAGTTACTTGATGCAACCCGTAGCTACTAACTACTTGTATTGGGGTGACTGGAGGGATTTGCACCCTCGACCTCCAGGGCCACAACCTGGCGCTCTAACTGACTGAGCTACAGCCACCATAATGGTGGACTAGATGGTGGCAATTATGGCATAACCACAATAGGTTTTCCAGTGCGCTGTTTTGCCTATTTCTATCCTTGTGATGGACAATAAGCACTCGCATATCACTGGTACCACAACAATTACACTGCTTAAGAGCTTCCGATTTTTCAAGAACGGAACGGTAAACACTTCCACCACCTTTCCAGTTAGGTGAATTCTCCCTCGCTCGTGAGTGCTTATTCTGCCAACCACAATGGCAAGCTCGAGAGCAAAAAAACCTTTGACTTTGGGATTTTCGAATTTCTCCTGGAGGCCTATATACCCACTTACCACAATACTCGCAATTAAAGTGGCTTCCATTAAACTGTGACTTTGCCTTACAGACCACCGAGCAATACTTACCCCAGCCCCTGTTGATAAGCCTAGGCTTTGTATAAAATTCCTTTTGACAAATACGGCAGTTCAACCAAGGCATTTATAGTAATTATCACCTTGGATTCAAAAAATGTCAATCGAAAAATTCTTACCACATCCTGCCGTGATACCATTTCACCACAGTCGCCGTCTACTAATATTGCCACACCTTGACAATATTTTAAATACAGGTATACTAAATCAAACATGGCATCAGCAGTCAAGAACCCGTTTATTAGCCGTTACAGCCCAAACAGCATACTTGAGGTTAGTTGATTGTATTTAGAAATCGTAGTTGAACGCAATCAAGTGGCCTCAAGGGGCCATATTTTGTACCTGAACAACAGGTAAAACACGAGGTGAGGGTAATGAAAGTAGTCGTAGTTGTGCTACTGGTCGGACTTACCAATGCAGCTTATAGCCAGACAGTCCGCAAGTCCCTGGAGGATTGGGGTTATCATCATACAATGATGCATTCTCGATCTTTTGACATACGGAATTGCCTGGCGTGCGCGCAAGAAGGATATCTAAAGGACCTTGCTCTGATTAATCCAGGGTCCTGGACAGCGTTGGAAGCACTGGTCTTCAACGCTGTAGCACTGGCCTTGCTACTAACCTTGCTAATATATATCATACATTTTTTAGGCTGTTGGCTCACGTGCCTAATGGGGGTCCAGAATACTGCCTTCTTATTCGAGAGTAATGGTAAATGCATTTCTGTTGTCATCGAACCAAGCCTTGCAGACTTTTTTCGTATGCCTTTCAGTACGATCTGGCTTAATAGATACAAGACAGTCGACCTTCGATACCGCCAGTTATCTCAAAAGTTGGAGGCAACAACGATTGATGGTATCTCGGTTACGGTATCGGTTGCCTTGACATACCGAGTCAACCGCGATCCCGAAAACCTGAAAAGATTAGCCTACGGTCGCCTGAATGAGACCGAACATATAAAGACCCGTTTGTCGAGCACCTGGAGGAACATCGTGATCGAACAATCGTTCGACACGGTGCAGTTGCAACATAAACTGCTCGGCCGACAATTATCATGGCATTTTAGCGAAGCAATGGCGGGGTTTGGCTACAGAGTCGATTATCTTGAAATCACTGAGGTCAACATACCGGCAAGAATCCGGGAGTCGATCGAAGAAGTTAAGATTGTTGACTACGAGTCCTCTGCTCAATCAAAGAGACTGGTTCACAAACTAAAGTTAAAGAAAACTGAAGCCGAGGCCTCAATCGACTTAGCCTGGCTAGAGGGCAAAGCCGAGGCGTCAAAGTTGGATGCAAGACTTAACGCCAAAGTGAGAGAGCGGCTCGAATTTGGTCGAGCTGATGCTAAAGTGATCGGGCTGAAAGAACAGGCTCAATTACTGGCGAGAGCCGAGCTCGTAGAGCGCCTGCATCAGGTTGGCATCCCAGCCGATCGGATTGACAAAACCATTACTGCACTTTCTTTAAGTGAAGCGAAACAATTAAGCGTGAAGGTCTCGGAAACGAGCTCCGAAAGCGACGTAAGCTTCAACGGAGAGGTAAAAATCGGCGCACCGACTTAATTGCCAATCGCTCCACCACCCTGTCCTGAATTGGACAGGGTTTTTTATGATCGACTAACTATTTGAGACGCTGGGTATATGGTGAGCCCGGCAGGGAATCTCACAAGCAAATCTGCCTAAGCTACTGGAGGCCTTCGCTACGGCAGATTTGCTTCACGAAACCCCTCGGTTTCGTGGGCTTCCGCCCACGGGGAAAACACAGATTTCTGTTTTCCCCGACCCCCTTTCGCGTTCGAATCCTGCGTTGTTGCTTGTGCGCCTAGCAGGATTCGAACCTGCAACCTAAGGGTTAGAAACCCTTCGCTCTATCCCTTGAGCTATAGGCGCCTGAGAACGATTCTACCAGTTTAGAACGCTCCTAGCCACTCACGAGGAGCACCATCAAGGCGGCCATGATAATCAGCATAAACCCAACCGCCAGACGCATGTACTTACGGTTGCGCTGGTGCCAGTTCTGGAACGTATGGTGGCTAATGCCCTGGTAAAAAAGCAGCAGAATTGCAAGGAGCGGCAGGACAAAAATCAAATTGTAGACAAGGAGCAGTAGCAAATTGGTGGTGGTAACGCCAGCCACGCCCATGAGCGCCAGCACCGCCACATAAATGGCGCCGGTGCACGGCAGCTCAACGAGCGAAACAAACACACCAATCATAAAAGTGGTCGAAAGCCGATCCGAGAGGTGCTTGATGTAGTATTCAATTCTCTTGGCGGGCCCGGGGAGAATTGAGAGGGTTGGCCCCTTGCCGTAAAAAAAGAAATCTTTGAGCTCAAGGAGGCCCGCCACAAACACCGCCCCCGCCAGAACGTAGTAAACGTTTACCGAAACGCCGCGCACCTTTTCGAGAATCGGCAGGAGAATCAACCCGGCAGCCAGGTAGGTGGCGAACACCGCCAGAATATAAATAAGGCCATGCGCTAAAATGGTGTGGTGGCGGTGGCGGCGCTTCAGGAGCCACGCCAGCATAAAAATCAGCACGCCAATGGCGCAGGGGTTAATACCATCAACGATGGCGGCAAGGACCACTAAAGGTAGATTTATTTCGGTCATAGCTCAATCCCGACGTGAAGTCGGGACTTCACTGCGTTCAGCAGAACTCGCACACTTCGCCGCCCGTGTGGACGCGTCGGTGGAGGCGCTTAGTCACCTTTCGCTTAACCTTAATTTTCTTTTTCTTCTTGGCCATAGTTATTCAATACTAATTACTATGCTATCACCGTCGTTCCAAGAATACTGCAACCCTTCTGGCTTCGATTGGCCGTTCACCACCACTTTGATAGCGATCGGCTCGCCGTTGCACTCCTTTGGCAACACAATCGAAAAATCACTCAGCATGCGTTCGATCGTGAAAGCCTGACTGTTATCGCCAACCGGAGCAGTTGAGTGCCAATGGATTCTCCTCTGCCCCTTGTGGGTGTGCTGGCCCGAAAGTAACCCGCCCTCGAGCGGAAACTGGTACGGCACGCCACAGATCGTCATCGCAACCCTAGCGTGGAAATGACCAGCCTGGAGACACTCGTTACCTTCGCAGGTTACAATCCCTTCACTCAGATTTGGGCCATACAAGAGTGCCAAGCCTACGATAACCGCAATCACAATAATGACCGCCCAAATAATCGAACGCGAGTGCCTGACACGTGCTTTTCCCCTCCTTGGTGGCATGGCTTCAGTATAGCAAAAAAACGAGAGCCTTGATACTTCGACTTTGCTCAGTATCAACCCTGAGCCTGTCGAAGGGGTTGACAGTGATCGCTCGCGGGACTACGATCGATTAATGGTCGAGCGTTAACACTAATCGTTTTCCGAGGAGCCATATGAACTCAAAACAATTCCTTACCATTGGCGGTATTATCCTTCTTCTTCTGGGTATCGTCGGGTTCATCTTCCCAAACCTCTTGGGTGACACGCTCAAGTTCGACGTCTACGAGAACGTGCTTCACACGATTCTCGGTATTGTCGCGCTGGGCGCCAGCTACTGGACCGGTGCCGGCATTCAGAAACAGCTCGTTCGCGCGGTCGGAATCCTGGCCTTGGTGGTTGGTGTGTGGGGATTCCTGCGCGCCGGATCACCTGAGCCCAACTT
>JBASTP010000011.1:0-32334 GCA_049274945.1 Patescibacteria group bacterium | reverse complement strand
CCCCTCGACAAAGCTCGGGGTCCCGTCGTCCAGGCAGCTCGCCGGGATTGGAGCGCTTCGCTTCCAATGGCGCTCGCAACTGCCTCGGGTTGGCTCCGGTTTGCCAGGAATTATATAGTGTCACCGGGTGAATTTACGGATAATCCCCTTTACCCTTCCTTGAATCGTCACTTTTTTTACCCTGATCGGTTCGTAGTTACTATTGGCCGGTTCCAGGCGCACGTGGTCGCGCTCCAGGTAGAATCGTTTCAGGGTAACGGCGTCGCCGTCAATCAGCGACACCACAATGTCACCGTTCACCGGTTTTTCGGTTGGCTCGACGATCACATAATCCCCCTCCATAATGCCATCATCAATCATCGAATCGCCAGCCACCTTGAGGGCAAACACGTTGGGGCTGCGCATGTCCGCGGGAATGTCGATCGTTTCGGGGGTGCGGATTGCTTCGATTGGAAACCCGGCGGCAATGGTGCCCAGGAGCGGGATTGAGAATGACTGCTCTTCGGGACGCGGCGTGAGCTGGAGCGATCGGGCGCCACCCTCCTCCATATTGAGGTAGCCTTTTTCCTTGAGTGTCTCGATGTGGCCGGCCACGGTGGCAACCGAACTCAACCCAAAGTGCTCCCCTATCTCGCGGTAGGAGGGCGCGTAATCGTGTTTATCGATAAACTTCTCGACAAAATCGAAAATGATTCGTTGTTTTTTGGTGAGCGGAGCTAACGAGCCCGAGTTCATTGATAGCTGTTTCATGTGTACCGAACATAATACGAACATAGAAACCTTGTCAAGTCTATACCAGATTTCCCATTCAAAAAACCTACCGCGCGGTAGGTTTTGGTTTGTGAAAATTACCAAGAGTGTCTCGGTTTGGCTGCTCCTGGAGCGGTCAAAGGTTAGTTTGGGGAGGCCCAAGGCGAAGCCGTGTGGGGCGCTTGCTTGCGTTTTGCCTCGGCCAGGCGTGCAATCGGCCAACTGGCCTTGAATGTTTCAGTATCGGGATCCCACTCTTCGGTAATCGGGTTGCCGAATAATCTCACTATTTGGGCCATGGTCTTGCCGATATAGAGCGGGTTACCTCCAATGTAGGCCACAATGAACTCATGATCGCTGCGGAGCTCACGGGCAAATGCCATGGGTATTTCATCGGGTTGATACAGTAAACTGCTCATAAAATCCCTCAGGCGCTTACCTTTATTGGGGTTTGGTAGTCCTGGGCGCATTTTCTCGAGTTCTCCTACAATATCCAGGACGAGCTGAGGGATCTCAACTGGTGGTGGTTGCGCACATAGCTGCCGGTCTTGTTCATGAAGTTCTAGCGTAAGATCGGCAAGCGCTTGAAAAAACGATTGAGGAATGCCGTTCTGCTCGGCCGACTGAATCGCCGTCTCGAATCTCGGTTGGTAGGTTACTCCCCAACTATATTTGCTCGTAAGGAATGTTTGTCTCGTACTGAGTTTAAGACCGCAGTAATGGCCGATCCATTGGGAAACCAGGGTTACTGCTCTTGGTTCGAGCAAGGCAAGTCCCAGACCGATCAATCGCGTTCTGATATCGACTATATCGGCCGTGAGCTTGATTGCCTTGATCAGTTCTGCGAGTTTGCCAATTTCTTCAAGAATTGCACTGACTTCTTGCGGCACGAGACGCATCGGTCCCTCCTGTTTGCTGGTTGTTCTTGGGCGACGAGGAAGATACTACAGCATACGTCCGGTTAGGTCAACCGTTAGGTCGAATACTACTAGGGGAGGACAAAAAAAGCGGCCGCGGTTTGAAATATTCATGTTCCAAATTGACGTCTGTTTCTGCCATCGGGAATCTTTTGGATTTTTTTATACACCCCAAGAATCGGGCTGTGCATAATCGTATGCTCGCCGTAGCGATCGTTGATTTGGTCCATTGCTTTAATTGCCTTAAGCGCTTGCCTATCTTCTTCGAAAAGCGGCAGCGGCAGGTTGCACTCGTGGATCAGGTTGGTGACCCAGATGCCGACTTGGCGGATGGGTCTTTGTTGATATCTAAATGCCCATGTTTTTTGGATAAGCCACTCCCCTATCTGAAAATTTTTTAGGCCATTATTAGTATATTCTTTAAAAGTTTTTCGTTCAAACGCAGCCGTCATGTCCGTAAAACGCACCAGCACACCGATTGTCCGGCCGGCAAAGCCTTTTTTGCGCATGCGGCGGCCGACCATTTCACAGAGTTGGAGTAACACCTTTTTGGCATCAGCTAAAGTATAGATTTCTTTGGGTAAGGTATAGGAGTGAGAGAACGATTTTTCCTCGGGCATCAGCTCGTTGCGTACCACCGGAGAGTGGTCTATCCCCCGCCCCAAGTTGTAGAGCACCTGGCCCTCATGTTTGCCAAACTCTTTGACAAGAATCGCGAGCGGCGCTTGCCCGAGAATCGCAGGGGTCGTAATCCCGAGTATTAGCAGCCGTCGCAAAATCCGCGGGCCAATGCCCGGAATGTCGTCCAGTTTGATCCTGGAGTAGAGTTGAGTTTTTGTCAAGACAACACCTGGTGTTGCAACAGGTTCAACATCTGGTATTTTGCCAACTTCTTCCTGAATCACCACCGTCAACCCATCCGGTTTCCTGAACTCCGAGGCGATTTTGGCCAGGAGCTTATTTTGGGCGATCCCGATTGAGCAGGTGACATAGTCTCCAATTTTTTCTTTGACATCTCTTTTAATGTTCAATGCTACTGCAAGGGCAGTTTGTGTCTCAAAATCCAAATTTCCAAATCCAAATGTCAAATCAAATTCAAATGACTCGATGTCAAATTTGAACTTTGAACTTTGGATTTGATTGGAAATTTGATCTTTGACATTTGAAATTGCCAGAAACGCTTCATCAATCGAGAAAAATTCGACATCTGGCGTATAGTGTTCGAAAATCTCACCGAGCCGACGGGTAGTGTCGAGATACTTGTCGTAGTCTGCCGCGACAATTAGGGCTTCGGGCACGAGTTTTTTCGCCTCCCACACCGCCATGCCGGTTTTGACTCCCCTGTTTTTGGCCTCATAGCTCGCGGTCGCCACCACGGTTCTTTCTCCTGATCCCTTGCCGCACACCAAAATCGGCCGACGCCGCAGAAAAGGGTTGGCTTGCTGTTCCATGGTGGCAAAGTAGGCGTTCATGTCGATGTGGAGGATCATGGAGCGTAGATATCCAGTAAATACCAGCGCAACTCAACGGGATCAAAAGCAAGGCGATAAGCTGCAGTGGAGTTGGCAACCGAGAATACCCAGCGAAAATAATCGCCTGCTTCTACCCGGTGGACCATGTTGATTGTTTCCACCTCAATCACCCGGCCGCGGTGGACAAACGCCCGCGGCCGGACAGTCGGGTTGCTAAAGAGAACTTCTACATCAATTGGCTCGTCTATTGAGATCGTCGGCATATTACCGAACATAAAGCGAACAAATGGTTATGTCAAGTCTATACGAAAAAACCGCCGCGTGGGCGGTTTAGGTTCGATGGGTAATCCTGGATATCAATTCCAAAGATTGTTGAGCATGGGCTTCGTTGCCGCCGTGATCGTTTGTCAGGCAGTAGACTGCCTGCCCATAGTTGCCGGAGCAATCTAGGTTGCAGATGATATCTTGATCGACAAGGTGAGTAAGAGCTTGGCTGATCATTGGTTCGAGCTGGTTTTCAACTGTCATTTGAAACGCTTGCCGGCTAAAGAGCGTATTGGGATGTTTCGATACTTTCTGTTTGATGATTTCAGCTATGGTTGCTACCAGCTGCTCGTCCATTTTGTCCTCCTCGGGCGGCCAGGGTTTGATGAGGCCCATACTGCAGCGTAACAAAGACCTTAGTCTTTCCTGATTCAACCCAAGGGTAGATTGCTTTGGCGTAGCCAATCGGCAGCCGAATACAGCCGTGGGAAGCCGGGTGGCGCGGCACCTTGGCAAAGCCGTGCATCCGCTCGCCGTGGCGCGCGACCGTTGGGCTCAAGATGAACTTGTAGGGCGTCTTGAGATTATACTTTCCCGGGATAATTGAACGGGCAGCGGCGCCTTGCTTGGCGACGATCACATAGTTATCGCGATAGCGTTTGCGCTTGGCTTTGAGGTTGTGCCAGCCGCGGCCGGTGGAAATATTGCTTGAATCAATCAGCCGTTCGCCCTCGAACCGGTAGATTTTCTGATTCTCGAGGTCGACGACCAGGTATTTTTGAGGTTTTGTTTGCGGGATTTGCGGTGCTTGTTGGTACGTGACGAATACTGCGAGGATTACTGCAAGCATACGGCACCTTCTATTGTTCAGATTTACGACACCTAGTAGTCTAGCGGATTGCCAGCCATTTGACAAGTCATTCGGTTCACGGCAGAATATATTCTGTTGCACGGGAAAAAAATGGAGGAAACCATGGTCGGATACAAACCGGGCAAGAGCATCACTGCTGATTTTTTACTGCAGTGCTTGAATGCCTCTCCTGTTCTTGAAATGACGCGTTTTTGCCTTCAGTTCACCAGGAAATTTAATCGAGAATCAGGATTCGAAGTTATCTCGGCAATCCGCGGCCCGATCATAGGGATTTCAAACCCAGTGGCTGGAAAAAAACGAGGCCTGATTTTTCCAGACGATATTGTGCGAGATCTGTTTATGTTTTGGCACATTCCTGAGAAACGCATCGCCGGCAGACCAAGAGTATCGCTCATGCCGCTCATAACCATTCATGCCGTACCGGTCGAGCCAAAAGAATTATTAATGTTTCTACCCTCCAGGGAAGATTTGAATGGAGTATTGCGATATGACCGAAACAGAGCGCACAAAGATCACGATATTGCCTTGAGGTCACTATGCATTGAGTTACGGCCGTATCCAGATCGCACACGATTTTTTGTTGTTCAAGAGGTGAAACCTCACAGCAATGCCACAATCAATGCTGCTATAGCGGCAGCGTCTCGAGCAAAAACCCAGCGCAGACATCGCACGGCCATTGTTGCATCGATGTCTGAGCACAATTTCAATCTAAGATACGGTTTTTTTGGCAGGTCTGGTTTTCTCGTCACCCCAGACGAATTGGAATCTTATCAGTTTTCAATCAAGAATTATCGGGGGAAATAACCTCAATACCTCACGGGTTGAGGTTTTTTGTTACAAAAAAAGCGGCCGCGAGGGTTGCGGTCGCAAGGGTTCTGGGGTTGGGGTTCGGGGTTAGGGACGTGGTGAATATGCTCGCACTCTTCTTGGGGACAGTGGCTGGCAATTGCGCCTCTTTCGCTGAGCGCTTTTTCTTGAGAAGCAGTCAGGCCAATGCAGGCCTGGCAGCAGGCGCAGTGGAAGGTGGCGGGTGCTGGGCGGGCTGGTTCGTTACTCATTGGGGTCAATGTTGTGGTAGCTCCACAGAATGCCATTGGGACCGATGTGATATACAAGATCACAGTTCTTTCCATGGCAGAATGCCCGTATTTCGCTCCCTCCGTTAAGGAACTCAATCTGTTGGAGGGATAACTGGAGCGGTTCTTGGCAGCCCGTGCACAGGTAATTATGTTCGGTCGCCGCGGTAGTTGCAGTCGCCATTATTACCTCCGGTGGAGTATTGTTCAAGTATGACACGAAACAGAAAAATTATACCAAGAATTTCCTTGACTGTCAACAGTTTTACAATGCAAAAAACCAGATTTTTAACCTGTTACCACGCCAGGTGTGGTAACAGGTTCATAGGCGTTTTTTGATGGTCTCTTCCAATTTTTCGAGCTTTACATTTTCCTGCGTGCCGGCGTCAAGCATGCGCACGATTGCCGATTTATCATACACCTCTTTTTGGCCGATAATCAATGCCAGGGTGATACCCAGCTTGTCGGCCAGACGGAGCTGGGCTTTGAGCGATTCCTTGGCCGGCGCCATGGTGATTGCTAGCCCGGCCTCCGACAGGTTTGCCACCACTTTGAGGGCCTGTTTTTTGGCGGCTTCGCCGATCGAGATTACCATTACCTTGGGTTTCTGAGTTTCGGGCACTTTAACTTTTTTGGATTTGAGTTTTTCGACAATCCGCTCCACGCCGCCGGAAAACCCGATCGCCGGAGTTTTCATTCCGCCATAAGTTTCTATCAAGTTGTCATAGCGCCCGCCGCCGCCCAGCGAGGCCTGTCGCGTAGTGTCGGATTTTTCTGCCACCTCGAACGTGGTGCGGGTGTAGTAGTCAAAGCCGCGCACCAAAAATGGGTTGAGATCGTAGGTTACGCCGGCAGCATCTAAATAATTGAGCACGGTTTGGAAATGCTTGCGGTCGGCCTGGCACACAATATCGGGTAGCTGGGGCGCGCCCTGTTTGATCCGTTCGCATTCCGCCTCCTTACAATCGAGCAGGCGCAAGGGGTTCGTTTGGAGCCGGCGTTTACAATCGTCGCAGAGCTGAGTCTCATAGTTAGTAAAATACTCTTTGATGGTTTTGATCACCTTGGTTCGGCAGTCCCGGCCACCGAGTGTGTTCACCTCGATTACTAGGTCTTTGGTGAGTTTTAAGTCGTCGAAGATCAGTTTGGTAAGCAGGATCACCAGCGCGTCGGTGGCAGGATCGTCGTCGCCCAGCACCTCATAACCAAACTGGGTGAACTGGCGCAGGCGGCCTTTTTGCGGCCGATCGGCCCTGAACTGCGGGCCGGAGTACCAGAGTTTGACCGGTTGAGGCCAACTGGCCATGCCGTTTTCGATATAGGCGCGCACCACGCCGGCGGTGTTCTCGGGCCGCAGGGCGAAGCGCTTGTCAGCTTCTTCATCTCCCTTCATTCGCCGAACCTCAAACATCTCCTTTTCCACCACATCGGTTGCCTCGCCCAAGCCGCGCACGAACAGTCCTTCTTCTTCAAAAATTGGCGTGTCGATTTGGCCAAATCCAAAAGCGGCCGCGCGGGTAGCGACAACTTGCTCAATGAATCTAAAATATTTTTGGTCGTCGGGGAGGATATCTTGGGTCCCCCGCGGCGCCTGAATTGGTTGAGCCATATTGACTCCACCTACAGTATAGCTTGAAGGTGCAGCTAACTCAAGATATATGGTATAATCAAGTCGAAGTTCGTTGATTTGAGGTGAGCGGTATGCCAGAACCGGCTGCGATTGAGGTTGTTTTTACGATCTGTGGTTGCAAACTTGCTAGGCCATATCACGGTCAATTCCGAAGAAAGCAATTTGGCGTTTCTGGCGAACGGTTTACAGTAGTCGAAGGGCGCATGGCAGTGAGAGATCACTTTGCCTCTGCCCGCAAAGCAAAAGCCTGGTTTATTCTTGACGTGCATGAATGGATTAAAGGAAAAGATGGATCAAGTAGAAGAGAGGTAGTACTCGGGTTATCTGATCCACGGGGGCATGTTCCTATATTTCGGGGCAGAGGTTCAAAGGGTAAACGCAGTGTGTTTTATTGGATTGGAACCGACCTTCCTTCTGTAGGTCAAATCATATGGCATATGGCGGCTCTTATGCGGCCGTTAAATTCTCAGCAGCGGCGTGAATGGCTTGGCGGCAAATGCCCGAGGCATTGGAGGAACCGGCGATGAACGCCATTTTCCTGCACAGTCATGAAGGCCACGTGTTGGCCTTCTTTTTTTATTAGGACTTTTTGCCAGTTATCTTAAACTCGATCTCGCCTTTGACGAGTGAGGCCTTAACCTTGGCGCCCTTCTTGATTTTGCCGGCGATGATGTCCTCGGACAGCGGGTTTTCGACCAGCTCGGTCACGGCGCGCGCCAGCGGCCGGGCGCCCATCATCGGGTCGTAATCGCGTTCCACAATGCGGGCGAGCACGGCTTTATCTACGCCAAGCCCAATCCCCTCTTTTGTCAGGCGATCGGCCACCTCGGCAACCCGCAGTTGCACAATCGTCTCGAGCTCGGGTTTGCCGAGCGGCTTAAACACAATGGTTGAATCAATCCGGTTGATAAACTCCGGCAGCAGTCGTTCTTTCATCCGTTTCAAGATGTGATCGCGCATTCTGCCAAAGCCTTCCAGGGCCTCCTTGCGGGCATCCTCCGTTACCGCGCGGAAGCCGATTTCCGCCTGGCGGGTGAGTTCGGAAAGGCCAATGTTACTGGTCATTACGATCATGGTGTTGCGAAAGTTAACCTGCCGGCCGCGCGCGTCGGTGAGCATGCCGTCTTCCAGGATTTGCAGCAAAATATTGAATACGTCCACATGGGCTTTCTCGATTTCGTCAAAGAGAATTAGCGAGTAGGGCTGGCGGCGCACCGCTTCGGTAAGCTTGCCGGCTTCTTCGAACCCAACGTAGCCGGGCGGCGCGCCCAGGAGGCGGCTCACGTTGTGGCGTTCCATAAACTCAGACATATCGATTTTAACAAACGCTTCGGGCTTGCCGTAGACGGTTTCGGCCAACGTTTTTGCGAGGTAGGTTTTCCCTACGCCCGAGGGCCCCAAAAACACGAACGAACCGATCGGCCGGTTGGGGTTGCCCAAGCCGGATTTTGCCCGGCGAATGGTTTTGGCCACCGCTTCGATTGCCTCGTTTTGGCCCACTACTCTGGCTTTCAAGATTTCCTCTAGGTCGCGCAGCCGCAGCCGTTCGTCGGTTGAGAGTTCGCCCACCGGAATGCCAGTCCACTGCGCCACCACTTTGGCGATGTCTGCCTCGTCAATCGAGAGTTTACTCTTGTTACGTTCGGATTGCTTGATTTTGCGGATGCCGGTTTCGAGCTCGAGTTCCTGGGCGCGCAGCGAGGCGGCCAGCTCGAACTGCTGCTCCTCCACCGCCTTTTCCTTGCGCTCGATGACGCGGCCAAGCTCTTCTTGTTTAGTATTGAGTTCTGGGATATCGGCGAAGGGTTTTTCCAGTTGCACCGAGGCGGCGGCCTCGTCCACCAGATCGATTGCTTTGTCGGGCTGTTGCCGATCGGCAATGTAGCGGCCGGCCAGCTCGGCGGCGGAAGTGATTGCCTGGTCGGTAATTATGACGCCGTGGTGTTCTTCGTAGCGGCCGCGCAGGCCTTTCAAAATTGCGATGGTTTGTTCGAGGCTCGGTTCGTTAACGCCGATTCGTTGGAGCCGGCGCTCGAGCGCGGCGTCGCGCTCGATGTATTTTCGGTACTCTTCTGACGTGGTGGCGCCGATTAGGCGCACCTCACCTTTGGCCAGGGCGGGCTTCAGAATGTTGGCGGCGTCCATCGAGCCTTCGGCCGCGCCGGCGCCCACCAAGGTGTGGAGTTCGTCGATAAACAAAATTGAGTTAACGGTTTTTTTGGCCTCGGCCACAATTTTCTTTAAACGTTCTTCAAACTGGCCGCGGTAGGTGGTGCCAGCCACCACGAGCGCCAAATCAAGGTTGTAGATCTCGCGGTTTTTGAGCGGGCTCGGCACCTCGCCCTTGGCGATTTTGATCGCCAGGCCTTCGACAATGGCGGTTTTGCCCACGCCGGGATCGCCCACCAACACGGGGTTATTCTTGCGCCGGCGGCTCAGTATCTGCATCACTCGCTGGATTTCCCCTTCGCGGCCGATCACCGGGTCGAGCTTACCGTCGCGGGCGGCTTCGGTGAGTTTAACGGTAAAGTAATCGAGCGCCGGGGTTTTGGTTTTAGTTTTCGGGCTGGTTTTGGTACCAGGGCCCGTAGCGGCGCCGGCAAAGGCTCGTTCCGGTTGCTCCAAGCGGCGGAGCGTGCCGTCGGCCGAGGCCAGGTTTTCAAAGAGTCGCACCAGTTGCTGGCGGATGGCCGAGGGGTTGGCGCCAATGCGGTTGATGATTTGGTATGCCAGCGATTCTGGCAGCGAGACAATGCCCAGTAGAATGTGCTCGGGGTCGATGTGGCCGTGGGCAAATTCCGCCGCGGCCTGGGCGGCGATGGCGATTACCTCTTTGGCTTGGTCGGAAATCCCCGTGCTCATCGTGGTTTCCGGGCCGCGCAGCGAAAGAATCAACTTGATTTGATCGAGGTTGATTAAGTTGTCGCGCAAAATATCCTGGGCAACGGTGTGGGGCACCGAGGCGAGGGCGAGGAGCAGGTGCTCGGAGTTGATCGACTGGCCCATTTCGTCGCCGTAGTGCTCGGCGGCTTCGAGTACCCGTTTAGCTGGTTCGGAAAACTTTTTGAATGCGTCTCGTGGATCCATGGTTCCCTCTTTATGCTTTATGTAAAGTAAACTTTACACTAAATAAAACGGCTGTCAAGCAGCCGTTTTATTTTCTTCGGTGGGTGGTTCGGTTGTCGCTGGCGTTTCTGGTTTAGGTTCTTCCACATTTTTCTGCGTTGCTTCGGCGGTTTTCCGAGGCTTCTCACCCTTGCCCCCGCTGATCTTTTCAATATCCAGTTCGTAGCCCACCAGCTTGCCGGCCAGCCGCACGTTCTGGCCGCCTTTACCGATCGCCAGCGAAAGCTGATCGTCCGGCACAATCACCTTGGCCATACCCTTTTTCTTGCTGATTTTTACCTTGTCAATCTTGGCCGGCGAAAGGGCGTTGGCGGTGAATTGCTCCTCATTTTCATCCCAGAGCACAATGTCAATTTTCTCATCGCCGATTTCGGCCAAGACCGACTGGATGCGCGTGCCGCGCTGGCCAACGCAGGAACCGATCGGGTCCAATCCTTCCTGGTGGGCGGTTACGGCAACTTTGGAGCGGCTGCCGGCTTCCCGGACGATGCCTTTAATCTCAACCGAGCCAGCCAGGATTTCCGGCACCTCCACGGTGAAGAGCGCCTTGATGATCCCCGGATCACTGCGAGAGAGCAGCAGGCGCGGCCCGCGGGGAGTTTCCTCAACTGACTTTAGGTGGAAGCGCAGGCGCTGGCCGTTGTAGTAATGTTCGTGGGGAATTTGTTCGCTTGCGGGCATTACGCCGTTGGTTTTACCCAGGTTAACGATCACGGTTGAACCTTCGATTTGCTGTACCACGCCCGAAACCAGCTGGTCTTCCTTGGTTTTGAACTCGGCATAGATAATTTCGCGCTCGGCCTCTCGGATACGCTGGATGATTACCTGTTTGGCGGTTTGCGCCGCAATCCGGCCAAACTCTGATTTACGGGGTAGCGGCTGTTCCACCGGCTCCCCTACCTTGGCTTTGGGGTTCATTTTTTTGGCTTCGGCCAGGGTAAGCTGGGCCTCGGGGTTTTCGACTTCCTCGGCAGTTTTGAGCACTTCCCACTGGCGCCACACGTCAAACTCGCCGGATTCCTCGTGGAGTTCGGCGCGCATGAGTTGGTGGGGTTTGCCGTATTCGCGGCGGTACGCTGCCGCGAGGGCAGCTTCGATCGTTTGAATAACCGTGTCTTTAGCAAGCGACTTTTCGTCGCAGATTTGGTTGATCGCGGCAATGAATGGTGAAATAGGCATAAAATTTATTATGGTAATACTGGTTCGCGTAGCCACCCTCGGCAGCACTCTACTCGCCTCCGGCTCGCCCTTCGCTTCGCTGCTTGGTACTCCTGCCCATCTTCAATGGGGCCCGTCGTCCAGGCAGCTCAGCGGGGCAGGAGCGCTTCGCTTCCTGTGGCGCTAGCAACTGCCTCGGGTTGGCTACTACTTCTCCAGTATTTTTAAAGGATTACTAATAATTATTTTTATTGGGCAAAGAAGAAGGTCGGCTCAACTGAGTCGACCTTCACTGTGAGCTACCGTGTAGCCCAATGGTACTAAAAGTTCAAGCTTATGTCAAGGCCCCTACTAGGGGCAATTGCAGGCGTGGCCACCAAAACGTGAAGGCCTGGAACTGCCACCGCACTTGTCGCAGTGGCAGGTTAGGTATTCGATATGATTAATTTCGTGTTGGAGTGGCTGTGCGAGTTTTGTGAGCTCAGCGTCACCCAGTTCGTGTAACCGTTGGTCAGTAGCTGGGTCAAGTTTCGCTAAGCTGGCTTCCATTGCCCGATATTGACCCAGTACATTCCTTACATCGATTTTCGGGCAGTACCTCGGGTTGATTTTTGCATAACCAGCATACCATTCATCACCACCATAGGTTGTCAATCTCATATCAATTCACCTCTTTCCTAAATACCACGTTCCATTGACCTTTTGTCCACGCCCCATCTCTGAAGCGTTGCTCGTCGAGCGGCTCGCCGACGATCTGAAGGCCGTTTTGGCTGGCAAGCCATTGCAACTCGGGAAGCGAGTAGCTATGATTCGGGGCTCGTTCCGCCCCATAACTTCTCGCGTAGCTAATGCCACGTTCATCCTCTGGCAAATCGCTGTTGTCATCCGGGATTTCCGTATCTTCTCCTTCCCGCAGGGGTCTGCTGTTTGACCTAACTCTTAGGAAGAAGAGTCCCTCTGGCTTGAGCACACGGCTCATTTCGCCAAATGCTTCCTTCGCTTTTTGCCACGACATGTGTCCCAGGGTCTGAATGTTGACCACCGTGTCGAACTCACGATCGGCAAATTCGAGGTGGTAAAGATCCCCTACTTCTACAATGTTGGGATCAAGCCCCTTTGCTTGTAAGCGTTGTTTCGCTTGCTCAATGGAGACTGGACTAATGTCCACTCCGGTAACGTTGAGCCCGCGCTGCGCCAACACGGTAGTGTGTCTGGCTGGTCCGCAAGCGGCATCGAGCACGCGTGGGCCAATCTGGGAACCATAGCGCTCAAGAAAGTCGAGAAAGTGGGCTTCGGGCGGTTTTTCTTGCCCGGTTTTACGGTCAGTGAGCCACCCTTGCCCATGACGTTCATCCCAGATCTTACCCTGATCAGGATTATCATCGGGTCGTTCTACAGGTCCTTCTTGTGTTTCGAGCACGATACCAGTTCCCATCCTATCACCTCTGTGTTGAGATTCCGTACCTTGTTGTCAAGGTAGGTTGCTATGGATTATACCTCATCAGGAGGGACTTGTCAAGGAGAGGCTAACCTGGTATAGTGGTGCAGTCAAACCAGAACAACAGGGAAAGGAAGTGAGCGAGATGAAGTGGTTGGTCGTGCTGGCAAGTCTGCTCGTCGTTGTGGTGGCTCTCGGAGGTGAGGTCAAGTTGGCCAAGCCTCCTGAGGTCAAACGCGGCGAGCCGGTGACCTTGGTGACCTTTCTACTTCCTTCCACCATCGTGGTGGAAGGAGGAGGGTGGTAATATTTATTCGAGAACTAGGTGTTTAATAGTATTAAGTGAACGGGCATAGTCCTGGTAGTCCGAATGAAAAGCAACAAACTTGCTCCGCGGAAGCAATGCCAACACTAATGAGGTATCAAGTGGGAGTATTAATTCAGGATCTAAGTAGTGTCGGGCAGAAGACCATGGGTAGTCGAATGCATCAACTGATAAATCGGCTACTGGAGCATTGAGGTGGACATAACGGAGTACATGTAGTAAGTGGTCGTTTGTTTCAACTCGAATAAATTGATACGGTCCTTGAAGCAGATGGCCAACGCGATCATACCGCGTATTAAAATACTTGGTGTAGCTATCTTGAATCCGGTTAGCAAAACGCGATAATCCATTATCTGTGTTTTGCTTGACGATGAGATGAAAGTGATTAGGCATCAGGCTGTAGCCAAGTAGATCAACGATGAACGGCGCGTGATAGGAATTAAGACTGTTCGGATCATACCGAAGCAAATAGGAAAGTTTTCTCTGCGGTGATTCTTGTCTGTAATGGAAAATCGTTGTCAGAAATCGTTCATAATCATTACTACGAGTAAAAATATCCCGTTTTTCTACTCCACGGTTATATACATGAAAGTACTCCCCGGTTTGTGGTATTACACGATTGCTTATAGAACTATATTACCACGGTTACCACCACGATGGTGGAAGTTGTGTAGTGGAAGTTGTGTACGCTCGGGGCTTTTGCCCGGCGCCATTTTTATATCAAAAAACCGCTCCGGTTCTAGAGCGGTGTGAGTGGGTTCCGAGTCGGTGTGGGGTTTCTTATTGTGATTTTCGAGGTGCTTGTTCATTTTTCCGATATGGCCCCGGTCCCTACGGATTGTCTGGTTTAGAACCCGTAGGATCTCGTTAATTCCTCCTTGGTGATCTGTACTCTTACGGAGACCCTTATTTTTGTTGAGAAATTGTATCAGCTGCTCCTTGCGCGAGAGGCATTGTTTCATGATGGGCATTTCCTTGGCTATAGGGCAGGTTTTCGAGGCATCATCGAATGGGTCAGTAAAGTCGGCAATGTGTTGTGATGCGTGGATGAGCGCGTGGAATAGCATTGGATGCCGAACAATTTTACTATCAACGACGATAGAGTAGATCTCCGTGGTTTTGTCTTGTAATTTGATTCCTTGAACCAAGCATTTGTCTAATCTCCAGTCTTTCTTCTGAGTTGCATCTACCTCGATATTATCTTTAGTTTGAGGTGTGCTGGAGATGTAGATCAAAGCAATCGAATCTCGCTTCTGTTTGAAAATGTTGTTGTTGGGTTCGGCCAAGCCGATCAACGCGATAACGTTTCGAACGTGTTTTTCTATCTCGCCTTGTCTCTTTTTGAGTTCCTTGTCTTCAATAAAGATGACAGGAAGTTTTAGGGATTTGCCCCGCTGTTGATTGCGAGACTCTCTCTCACGGCGGGTTTTCTCCTGGTAGGCTGCAAAATCCACTGTCATTATGCTCACCCCAAGAGCTACTATACTCATTACCAATGCGATGGTTGAAAGATTTTTCTTGGGCACGGCGAGCCTCCTGGCAGGAGTATTGTACAGGTTCTTTCGATTTTATTTTACCCGAGAATTGATATTATTACTAGCTCTAATTTTTACTCCTTCACACCTCGGAGGTGTGAAGGAGTAAATCTGCTATAGTAACCGCCAAAACAAATAAAACTATAAAACTAAAAGAGCGCGCCGTGCGCGCTCGGGGGAGGGGGGTCGGTGGCGGTGGTGGGTGGGGAGGTTAAGTGGGATTTTCGTAAGACTGGGCGAATGCTGCCTGGCCGGTCCAAATGGCTACATACACTTTTGTCGATGAAGGGAGCAGTGATTTAGCTCGTTTGCAGATCTCTTGGGCCCTAGCGTCAATCATCAGGCTTCTGCCCGGGAAATCTTTGGCCATGATCACAATTTCAACGTCAGCGTCGAGGCAGAGTCTTTCATAGCGGCCGCACTGCCAAACTCTTAGTGAAGTTCCTTCTGGCCTGCCCTTACCGCATTCCAGTTCAGTGCCGTGGAGGTTATTTAGTTCCTCGGCAACAATTTTGGGAAGTTGTTCGAGTAGCTTATTGATTGAGTGAGACGCAGCATCATTTTTGCAGGTTACTTCCACCTTGAACAAGATTCACACCTCCAAGATTTTTCCATGATTCAGGTACGCTTCCTTTCTGTGTAATTCAAGAAGAAGTATATCAATTTTCTACAAATAGATCAATTAGCGGTTTTGTTTGAATATATAGAGCAGTGGGAAAACCACGGTGGCATTCAGGATACGGCCAATCCGTTTTGGCTCGATAATCAGCCGCCAGAGCCATTCAAGGCCAAGCGTACGCAAAATGTGTGGAGCTCTTGGCGTGGCGCCGCTGATCATGTCGAAGGCACCCCCTACTCCCATGGCCACAGGGATTTTTACCTTTTTAAGGAGTTGCTCGATAAAGAGATCTTGTTTACCCATGCCAAGCGCTACTAAAGCAATATCAGGTTTGGTTCGTTCTATTTCTCGAACCAGCGATAAGTTAACCCTAAGGGTTGTCGAACCATGAACCCTAAGGGTTCCAGGTTCAACTTTGCCGAGTGGATCCACCATGGCAATGGTAGCCCGTGGGTGAATGAGTTTGAGCCGGGTAGCTGCTTGCTGAGCTACTCCTCTCCTACCTCCAAGCAGCGCAATGGTGTATCCCCTATCCTCCGAAAGTTTGGCCAGATGCCAGATTAAATCTACTCCAGTAACCCTTTCTTTGAGCCCAGCCAATGTTACCAGTCCAATCCCGTCGGGAACCCTTAGATCTGCATTGTTAATAATGGTACGCAACTTTTTATCATTTTGTGTTCGCACAATGTATTCAGGGTTAACCGTAACGACATGGTGGGAACGCCCGGAACGCAAAAATTTCTCAATCTGTGCGATTGACTCTCCAAAAGTAACATTATCAACTGCCACGCCAAGGATTTTCATCAACTCCTCCCAACTTCCTGTAACACCGTTAACGTCTCCTTTGCAGCTCTCCGCCACGTGAACGAATTTGCCCGCACTCTCCCCTTCAAAATCATGCTCTTACGAAAATCGCTTTTGTGAATTAATTTACTGAGCGCCGCGGCCATTTCGAGCGGTTTGGAGGGTTTTACGAGGATTGCCCCGCTGGCGGCAATCTCGGGCAGCGACGTTTGCGCTGAAGCCACCACCGGCACGCCGGCGGCCATGGCTTCGAGCACCGGCAGACCAAAACCCTCAAACCATGATGGGAAAAATAATATTTCTGCTCGTTTAAGGAGTATGGGGTAGTCGTGGTCGCTCACGTAGCCAAGCTCTATTATGTCACTGCGAATATCCTCTGGCAGCGCGTTAATTTTTTCCTTGACTCGTTCGTAGCCCCACCCCGGTTTGCCGGCGAGCACGAGCTTGTGGGATATCGATTTTTCTTCGCGCAGCAGGCGGTAGGCTTCGATCATGCCGTCAACATTTTTTTTGAGCTCAATCCGGCCAACGAAGAAAATGTAGGGCGGTTCGATACCGTGGGGTAGCACCATCGCTTTTTCATTTTCGGTTGCCGGGCGGAAGCGTTCTTTATCGAAGCCATGGTAGACCACATGGATTTTACGAGGATCAATCGGCAGGTAGCGGATTAGATCGCGTTTGGTGTAGTTGGACGGCACAATAATTCTGGCGGCGTGCTTGGCGGAGTAGGTGAGCGAAAAGTTGTGGTAGAGCCGTTCAAACGGCGTGTAGAGTTCCGGAAAGTGAACGAAGCCGAGATCATGGATGGTAACGACCATTTTTTTGTGATGCACGAGCGGGATGGTGTGGGCCGGCTCGAATACGACATCGGGTTTGGGGAGGCCACGCACCAGTTCAACTGACAATCTGATTTGGCTCCAAAGCCGCGGGAACGGTATTATTTTGAAACGGAAGTTTTTGGGCAGTTTCGTGAGCTCGCCACCCGGTTCTTTTGGGGTGTAGAGGATATATTGGTTTGCCTCGTCAAGCTCGGCGAGCGCCTTGATAATTTCTTGGCTGTAATACTCAGTACCGGTTTTTTGGGCTTTGGTGGCCCGCGAAGCGTCGATGCCGATTAACATATTGACCAATTCTACTCCTATAATTGGTGATTTCCAATCTAATAGGTCGATGAGGTCCGGCGCTCAACGTGAAAGACGAAGATAATATTGCGGATATTGTCGATTTTGTAAAAGATCCGATATGAGCCGATCCGTCTCCGCCACAGATTTTCCTCGTCCTTTAGTTTCTGAACGTCGCCAGTAAATGGATCATTAGGCAAAGCCTCGATGCTTTTTAAGATTCTGCGGGCATAGTCGCCCGGTATTTTCTTGAGCTTTTTATAGACCGACGGATCAATCCGTAAAACCCAGCTTTTGTTTGAGTTCATCTATTGATAGGGTTTTCCCTTCGCGATAATTTTTTTCTGCTTGGGCAAGTGCTTTTTTTTGAACAGCTGTTAAGGTGAGATCATCTTCTGACTGCTTAATATGTAATACCAATAGTTTCTCCAACCGATTGATTTTTTCTTCGAGTTTTTTTGCTTGCACTGGAGTCATGATTAGCCCAATTATATGGTTTTATGATAACAAGTTCAAGATCAAGTTTAGTAGATCACAAAAAAAGCCCTTGTTAGGGCTTGGCCTTGCGGCGTGGTTTAGTGGATTTGGGTGGCACGGGAGCCAGCATCTGGTTCCATGTGTCTAAATACTGCTGCGGAATGTAGCTATCGTCGCGCTCCATCTTGAATATTATGAGTGCATTATCACCTACACCGTCGAAGGCTAATACTGTTGTCGGAGGCATGAATGGCTTAATCACGTTGCGCGCGGGCTTCTTCTTCGTCATGTGTGAACCTCATTGAATTTCCGTTCTGTTCGGAGGTACTATCCAATTCCGGTGATCCGGGAGAGCAGTAAAGTTCTTGATAGAGCTGTGGTATCTCCTCTGGCGCTAAGGTCATACTAATTGTTACGCAGTTACTTTGAGCAATCACTGCCCATCCTTTGGCCCTGAACGCATTGAGGACTCTCTGCTGATGGGTAAGGTTCATTGGTTACCTCTCCTTATTGCTGGGAAACAAGCTTGGCATCATCCGGTGCGATCCTAACTTGAAACTCAGTGCCTTCAAGTTCAAAATCATCGAGCAGTTTTAAGAATACATCCCGGGTTGCATCGGAGAGTTTTGACAGGGTGGCGTCACAACTCTTTTGGATTCCAGATTGTTCCTCATCGGGGGTTTCTTCGCCCCGGAGTTCAACATACTTGTCCCAGAATCTGGTGGTAATCTCGAATTCCGTGTAGCTTAAGAAGAGAGTTATCACGTTCAACACCTCCATTGCGGCGTTGGTTGTGATTCACTTACTCAGGAGAAGTCTCGCCCTTTCTCGAGATGCAGGTGTAAGATCGTCGAGCGTGGCGATGTGTTCGGGAAATAAATAGACAGGAAGCGGGTCGGCTAACCGTGTAATTTCAGATAAAGTAAAGGTTCTTGCTATTGTGATTGTGCCATTTTCATTATGTGTGGTAGTCCAACCATTCCCTTGTAGTGCCTGGATGTTAGCTTCTATGATTGCGCGCAGTTCATGATCTGTACCTGGTACAGTTGGTAGGTCGGATGAGGGCAGCATAGTATGCTCCGGATTTTAAGGTGTTCTAATACTAATATACTTTATTGCCAGACCGCTGTCAAAAAAAAGAGCCCCGACCGAAGTCGGGGCTCGCCACCGGCAATTACTTGCGTGTGGTGGGTGGGACTGGTGGTGACGGCGGTGTCGGTGGTGTTGGTGCGGGTGTTGGTGAGCGATCGATTTCGCGATTGCTACCGCCACCTGTGTCCCGACCATCCTGTCGGCTACCGCCTTGACCGCCAGTGTAGCGGCCACTGCCTTTATCTGCCATGGGATTATCCTCCTTTCCGATGAGATGGCGCCTCCCGAAATGGCGGTTACGTGCCTGCGGGCAGAGTCCAGTGAACACCCTCAAGGTTAAAAAGTACCACCTCGAGAGTAAAACCCGGCAGCAGGACATCTACGATTTTGAGAAGATTGCGTTGCTCCCGCTCGTAGAAATGAGGCAGCACATTGATGGCGTGGTCGTACCCAAGGCGGTGCTTGAGCAGGGTGAAGCCGGCGTCGAGTAACACGACAAATGGCGTGGTATCGTTCCCGATGAGCTGGCAAGTGCTCGCACCGTTTTGACAGAAAAACTTGCCATAGCGGTTTGACTTCACGTGGCGAGTCTCCTCGAGCAGGGCGAGCGCTTGCAACGCCTCGGTGTGCAGCGCAGATTCCATCACCGTGATGTCGGCCGAGAAATTGTGCGCGACATTCGGCAGGTCTCGTTCGAATCTGCTGACGGCCTCATTGCCATGCAGATTGTCAACGAGAAGGATGGTACGGTCGTGTGGTTGCTTGAGCGATTGAACAATCTCCCAACCCCGGGCTGCCCACTGGGTAGGCCCTTTTGCCTTGATGGTGTGGCCGCCTTCAATAATACGAGCCATGTCTGACCTCCTGTGTTGGATTTTCACGTACGAAAAATGACCTCACTCGAGGTCATTTTTAAGTGTTCAAATTGAGAGCAATGCGTTACTCTTGGACACTCGTAAATAACCTCAAGCCAAAGCTTAGGCTGTTACGACGGGTAACCAAGTTGAACGCTGTCTTTTTCATACCTAGCTTTATTATAAACGTTCGTGATAGTTGTGTCAATAGTTAATGTAGAAAAAAAGGCGCCCCGGAGGGGCACCTTGCTGTTATTTTTTGATCTGGATTGGCAAGAGGACCGAATCCTCTCTTCCACTTACCTTCCAGTATCCACTGGTGTTGACCGCGCCACCGAGTAATGAAACAACACCATTATTCCGGCGCAAATAGAAAGGTGTTAATCTGATATACATTTCTTCTGTCACAATCTCATTCGTAGGCTCATTCCAATAACGAATTGGATATTGAGCTCGAACTACTGGTTGTAGGATCCAGGGGTGACCGCGATGGTAGTCTTGGATTGCATTGCCAATGATTCCTGAAACCTGCTTGCTGTTGCAATGGCTGAGGTTAAACACGCCCCTTGCCCCACTAATCCGTTTAATATCTGGCCCCGCATACTTAATGACGTATCGTCTCTTACTCCTGCCGAGTTTACAGAAATCTTCATTCAGATATATACGATCACCATCTCTCGTCAGGTATGCATCAGGCTCGATAAGGGTTGTTTGTGGGAAAAGTGACCGTACCTCATCAGGGAAATAGCAGGATGTTTTGGGGTGAAATGGAAGCGCGAGCGCCAGTTTTTCACCGCAAACAAGATTTAAGGGAGGTTCGATAATAACGCCATATTCGGTAAAAGAAAGCAATCTCTCGACCGTAGCATTATCTCGCTGGAATCGCGAGGAAGAAATGATGATCAAATCAACAGTATTTTCATTCCAGTATACGTGTCCATTCCTCACGGAAAGTTCTTCCAGTAGCCCCGAGGCAATACGTAAGCCCTCTCTTTTGACACAGTCAGCGAAGTAGAGTTGTACATTCTGATACTTCATACTGGGAGAGTATGGGCAAAATACGAATGGATCTTCTTTCCCACTTGCTGTCCGCGCATACTCGCAGAATCCTTTTGCAAGATTACCCCAGCGAGCCTTATTAGGGTGTTCCAGTAGGCTCGTTACTTCGTTAATTGCATGGCAATATCCCCAACCACCCAGTGATGAAATTACTCCTGCTTCACATGCAGATTCAAGGCTTGTGTGATCCGGGCGACACACTGCCGGTAACCGCCAAGCCTCCGAGTTTTCACGTTGAAACCGACGAAGAGGTGGAGGGAAGCTCATATCAAACAGGGTGGTCAACCACTCAAGCTCACTGTCACAGATCCCATTCCTGTACAGTTTAGTCACTACTTCCAACCATTCCCAAAACCAATGCCCCCTGTTGCGTAGGTGACAATCTTCCTCTTCTGTAATAAGGAAGGAATCTGGACTCACTCTCATGGAAAACTGAGCAAGTTCTTTGTAGGTTACTTCTCGCGCGTTTAACGCATTTTTAAGGTTCTGGCACCGCTTAATCTCCACGGTATTCCTCCATACAAGGGGTATGCGACGCATTCATGCGGCACCAGGTATTTTCCTAATGCTGGAAAACACTTGGCGCAGCGTGAATTATAAATCACCCACTTTGTGTCCCAGTGAGAATAATTTATCGCTACTTTGTACGATTCCTTTTCTCCTAATTTCAAGTAGGATACCGGTTTTTGGAGAAGATATAACAGCTGTTTTAAAGGAAGGTAGGGTTGTAATACTCGCTACGGTAATACCCGCTCGAACTTTTTGTAAAAGCAAATCCTTATTTGGATGAAATAGCCCGGAGTTAGTTGCCCTAATTACAAATCGTTCGAAAATAGGAATCTTTGATTTAGGTTTTGGGACAGCAACATCGGTCATATCGAGATGGCGTAATATACGTTTAATTCCTTGAATTGTTCGATTAACCATTTCGTTGGGAAGAATATCCGGGTCTTGTAGCTCGATGGCAAAATTAGGAATACCAAGACGCATCAACTCTATTCCTAGCCCTTTCCGAAGCCGGTGCTCATGGGGCTTGTTGGCATCGAGCTGCCAGATAATTTCAGGATTGAACAATCTCAAAAACTTTTTAGCTTGTTGTTGTGCCTTGGGTGTGCCATGACGGAACATAATTCCAAATAATGGAGCGTGGGCGGTGAAGGCATGAAGATCAATAACAAGTTCACTCCCTCTTAAAAATTCGATTAACTTTTTGGCGATTTGTGCCGAACTCGTACCGTCGACTGATCCCGGGAAGACCCTGTTAAGATCGTTTAGGTCTATAGGGTTATGTCTTATTTGGAGTAGCTGCGCCAGTGGATTGGCGGCAAGGACTATTGAAAGACTCCCCTTTTTAAGGGTTATATTCTTAAGAAGTTCCTCGACAACAAATAGACCGGATGTTTCATTTCCGTGTAGTCCTATTACCAAGCTAACCCTCGGTTTTCCTTGGCCGATAAGTAAAACGGGCAAGTTTAAATTAAAACTCCCCAAACTGTTTACAAATATCTTTTTGAATTTTTTAGTCATTTTTTAGCCTCAATAAAAAAACGAGCCCCTGGAGACCAGAAGCTCGTTTCGTTGCTAGTTAATTAATAAAAATTATAACACGTTAAAACGAGCCTCTGGAAAAGCGGCATACCAATATGCGAATGATTCGATTCTGCTCGTTTGTGTCATAACAATTACACTATACCCGATCGATATATCTGCGTCAAGTAGCTCTTGACAGATTTCTAATTGTTTGATACAGTGATTTAATGCATTAAATCAGTAATGCAGAACAATATCATGGCACGAAGCATCGAACCACAACTCAACGGTAAATCTACCAAGCAACTCTACCGAGTGCTTGCTTCGCTATCTCGGCCTGATGAAGTTGCTAAGTTTTTACGTGATCTTCTTACCTTCGAGGAAATCGAGGAATCGGCCCGTCGGTTCGAGGTCGCCAAACTCTTAACTAAAGAAAAAACATTCCGGGAAATTGCTGCCAAAACTAAGATGTCGACTGCCACGATCGCGCGGATTAATTCTTGGCTCCATCATGGTACTGGTGGGTATCGGCTTGCCTTGAGGATGTTAGTCCCAAGTTAATTTCCTCACGAACAGGTTGCTACCCTAAAAAACGCCTCCAGGCGTTTTTTGTTTTATGAAGTCATATCGAAAAATCCAAATTGGAATTGTTGGTTGGGCAGGTAGAGAAGAGTATCCTATCGAACCTCCTCGATTTCGCTTTGCCACAAGAGCAGCAGCAGAAGCTGGCTATCTTTTAGGTCAGAAAGGGATTGTGGTTTTTACTGGTGGTAAAGGCGGTGTTATGGCTCAAGCGGCGCGTGGAGTCCGTCGTGGCAAAGGGATGACTATTGGGGTTATCCGTGGAGAAAATCGCAGAACCTCAAATAGATATATAGATATCGAGATTGTCACAGGAACTGCCACAGGGGGTTCTGAAAATATTCTTGTAACCTCAATCGATGGTCTATTGGTATTCGGAGGCGGGGCGGGAACCCTTCAAGAAATTGCACTCGCCTATCGGTTAGGTAAGCCAATTGTGATTTTAGCTGGTTGTGGTGGGTGGGGTAAAAAAATCTACGGAAATGTGCTTGATGAGCGCAATTCTACAAGAATTTTTCGGGCGAAAACCCCAAAAAAAGCAGTCGAGACAGTACTCGAATTGGTGGAGGCAAAATGGTCAAGGTAATTTCTTTCGATCTATGGAAGACGCTCGCCGGAGAACCAAGGAGCACTGGCGATGTGGTGTCATTACTACAGCGTTATGGTAGTGCTCTTTCTGAAAAAGATCTCAGATTAGCGATCAAGGATTCTATGATGCGCCGAAAGGTATCGCCTAAGGCGGGCATGACCATGTTAGCTAAGAGATCAGGTATTCGGTCGGAAAAATTAGTCGAAGAGCTTATTCAACTTTGGCGTTTCTCGTGTGATCAGAGCTTCCTCTATCCCGAGGTACTCCCCGTTCTGGCGCGGTTACGAAAGAACTATAAGCTTAGCTTGATTACCAATACCTCCTGGTATGGTTGGCAAGCCATTGAGAAGCGCTATCGCCTTTCGCAGTATTTCGACTATCTCGTTCTCTCTTATGAGGCAGGATTTGTTAAACCGGAGCGAGAGGTTTTTGAAATGGTGCAGAAAGAATTTTGTGTACCAGCCCAATCAATTCTTATGGTAGGAGACTCGCGCACGAGCGATTTCCTGCCCACCAAAGCATTGGGCTGGCAAGCTCTTTTGGTAGATCGTTCCGGTAAAACAGCAGGTGCAATCAGGACGATCAAGGAGGTACAAAAGAGCCTAGCTCAATATCATTGAAGGAGGGGGTACGGGTGTCCTTTAACAAACAGGGTAGCTCAGGATGCATAGTAACGGTAGAGCAGGATTTCGCAGTGAAGCGCGGTCCGCAAGATTGGTTGGAACCAGAGTACGAGTCCTATCAACGGATCAAAGCAGGATTAGGAAGTGATTTCACAAGGTTTTATCCCGAATGCGTGCTATTCAACGCTCCTAATACGAGATTGCTGATTCTGGAACGGACTGGAGTATTAACTCTCGAGGAGGGATTTTCGCAGCTTGCCAAGCGGTCATCGAAAGATGATTCGAATGTTTCATTCTTCCGGAGATTGTGTGGGATCGTTAGCCAGGTCGAAGAAGCACTTTGGGGCCTTGCTTCCAAATATGCCCGCGAGTCATCGCGAGATAGCAATCTATTTCTTGAAGAATTACGCGAGCTGATAGAGCTTTGTGGCGGATCAATAGTAGCAGCTCGCACCGATTTCCAGTTCACCTGCTCACCCTGTCACCGTGATTTAGGGCTTCACAATATTGTAGTAACCGATATGCTCGATGCTTTTAAGTTTATCGATCCTCGAGCATCGCTATCTCGAAAGGTAAAATCGTCTGGAGCTATAGGAAGCATCGGCTGGGATTTAGTCTGTCTGATGATTAATCTTATCCGCGTTGGGGAGATTATGCGGCGCGGTGGATGGGCTAATTGTTTTGATGAAACCATCGGCCATTTCAAACAGAGACTGCTCGATACGTCGCTATGGAATTGCCAGTCGATTTATTTATTTGTAACAGCCAGGAGTATCCAATTCGCCAGTTGCCAATGCGACTTCTGTAAATCTCATCCCTATCTGGCAAAATTGATGGAAGCAGAATTGGATTGGGCAATTAAAGGAGCTGCTGATGCTTGAGAAGCGATTGGTTGAGCTACTTGTTTTGTATCCTCAGATCCGATTCCAACAATTCCAGTGGCTTCGGGAAAATCAGATTGCTTTTTTTGAAGATCGCTGGTCCGAACCCGAAGAATCCCTCCAGGTCGATTTAGCCGTTAGTTATTTTGAAGTGAGTCGACTCAGTCAATGGTTAGTATCGGTTCTACCATCCCCAGACAACTTTTCGGCGGTTCTTTATCTTGGAAATGGGGCCCGTTGTATTAGGGATTGGTTGAGAAGATTTGGCTGGAAACCTGTTGAGGCCCAAGAAATCTTCGTTGAAGCCCACCGATACTGGCAACCTGGATCTGCCCCTTGGGCATCGGTAGCCCATCAACCTATTCCTCAGGACGGCCAAAAACTTATTATCGATGATGTGTTCTGCAGTGGTGCGACCCTTGCCACTATGCTCAAAAATTATCCGGATAGTAATTCCTGGCATTTTGCTTGTTGGGCGCTTCATGCACCAAGACGAAACGATCAGTATAACTGTCTTGATCGTCTGACGAACTGCTACGCGGCAGTTGTAATTGGCGGCGAAAAGCGCCCACCAACGTTTACTTTATCGAGTCTCAAGACAGCGTTGGTTCAAGAGAGACTACAAAAATTGGGATTTTCCTCACCCGTTTTCCACACCACGGCCTAGACCGTGGTGTTTTTTTACCGGCTACTCACGAGCGTGCGTTTGTAGCCTTCCAGGTTGTCGAGGGCGATGCCGGTGCCCTTAACGATGCAGATATCGGGTTCTTCGGCCACCTGGCAGGGTACGCCGGTGATTTTGCTGAGAAGATCATCAAAGTTACGTAACATTGCGCCCCCGCCGGTCATCACGATTCCCTTGTCCATTACGTCCGATGCCAGTTCGGGCGGCGTTTTTTGGAGCACGGACTTAACCGCCAGAATAATCTGGGCGAGTTCTTCCTTGACCGCGTTCACCACATCGTCGGTTGAAACAATAATTGATTCCGGCAGCCCGGTAATCGTATTGGATCCTGATACTTCGGTGGTGAGTTCTTTTTTGAGCTTGCTCGCCGCGCCGACCTTGATTTTGATCGCTTCGGCAGTTTGATCACCGACCAATAAGTTATATTTTCTCCGTATATAGTTTGCGATCGCTTGGTCTATCGAATCACCGGCTACCCGCACCGAGGAGTAGGCCACAATGTCACCAAGCGAAATTACGGCGACTTCTGAGGTGCCGGCGCCGATGTCGATAATCATGTTGCCGGTCGGGGCGCTAATGGCGATGCCGGCCCCAAGGGCCGCGGCGATCGGTTTTTTAACCACGTAGGCGTTGCGTGCGCCGGCGGCCACTGCCGCATCGAGCACGGCCCGGCGTTCCGTGGAGGTTACGCCAGCCGGAATCGCGATCATGATATCGGGTTTTACCAGGCGAATCCTGCCGCCCACTCGGTTGATGTAGTAGGTCAGCATTGATTCGGTTACCCGGAAATTCGCGATTACGCCAGACTGGAGCGGGTACACCGCCACGATCGATTCAGGGGTGCGGCCGAGCATTTCCCGTGCTTCCTTGCCGATCGCCATAATTTTTTGCGTGGCGGCGTCTACCACCACCACCGAGGGTTCATTTACCACAATCCCCCGCTCTGGCAGCCAGACGCGGAGATTTTTTGTTCCGAGATCAATACCAAGCCGTGGCGAAAAGAAACTCATACTCGTTCAATTGCTGCTCCAAGCTCTTTGAGCTTTTGGTCTATTCTAGCATAGGCTCGATCAATTGGCACCAGATTTTCGATTTCGGTGGTACCCCGAGCAGCTAGGCCGGCCAGAATAAATGCCCCGCCTGCCCTGGTATCAGCTGGAGTATAGATTTTGCGACCACTTAATTTCTTTGGGCCAGTAATAATCAGGTTATGTGGGTCTGGCACGGTTATTTTAGCACCCATGCTCCGCAGGCCTTTCACATAGGTAAATCTTCCCTCGTACATGGTTTCAAAGATGGTAGAGCGGCCGGTGGCTTGGGTGAGCAGCATGGCCATGGGCGATTGGAGATCAGTAGGAAAGCCCGGGTAAGGGCGGGTATCCAGGTTAGTAGCCAGTAGCAAGGGGTTAGTAGTCAGGGAGATCGAGTTCTTTCCAATTTCAATCCGGGCGCCAATTTGCTCAAGCCTGGGCAGAATATTACCAAGGTGAACCGGACTGACGTTTTTTAAGGTGATCGAACCGCCGGTAACCATGGCTGCCATAAGGAGGGTACCAGCTTCGAGACGATCGGGAATGGTTGCTATCTTGGCACCACCGAGCCGTTTCGACCCATGGACCGAAATATGAGGACTGCCGGCACCGGTAATAGTTGCTCCTAATCTCCCAAGAAACTCTGCTAAGTTGACAATTTCAGGTTCAGATGCCGCGACGTGGATAGTAGTTACTCCTGGCAGTGCACTTGCTGCCATCAAGATGTTTTCCGTGGCAGTTACCGACATTTCATTTAGGTATATTTCCCCAAAATGGAGTTTTTTGCACTTGAATATATAATATTTACCCTCTTTTTCTACGCTCACGCCCATCTGCTTAAATGCATCGATGTGGGTCTCGATTGGCCGTTTACCGATGAGATCGCCGCCAGGGAAGGGAATCTTGATCCGGCCGAACCGAGCAAGGTACGGGCCGATCAGTACCAAGGAGGCACGCATTTTGCCCACCAGCTTAGGATCAGGGTCTGCGTACGCAATATGCTTAGGATCTATGCGAACAACATCGCCAAACCGTTCGATCCGTGCCCCAACCCCCTTTATGAGGCTAAGCATTACCTCAACATCGGAAATCTCGGGCACGTTAGCAATTTCGCATGGTTTAGTGGCGAGGATCGTGGCCGCGATCAATTTGAGGGCAGCGTTTTTACTGCCGGACACATTAACCGTTCCGCTAAGTTGCCTGCCGCCCTGGATAACTAGTTTCGCCATTGCAGAAGTAGTGTACAATAGATGGTACCAATGGGAAAGAGGTACGCAATCCCACTCATACTCTGGGTAGTTATAATCGGTTCATTTCTCCTTGCTGGCTCATGGATTATCAGTAGTGCAAGCGGTTATCGGTTCAATACGCAATCGGGCCGGTTTCAGAAAACCTCCTTTTTGAAGATTCGTACCGAGCCCAGAGAGGCGACCGTCTTACTCCAGGGTAAACAGGTGGCGGTAAAGACGCCGTGGGAGGCCAAGCGGCTGTTTCCCGGGAATTATGAAATCAAGATAGAAAAACCCGGCTACCATAGCTTCACTAAAAATGTCACGATCGAACCTTCACAAGCCCTGATACTCGACCATATCGTGCTATTTAAGGAGGCGCTTGGGGAGAAGGCAAGCGCCGAGGAAGCAACCATACTCGAGAAAACAGGTCCACCCAGTGATCTCTATTTTCAGGGTGGTGAAATTTTCAGCGCGGAACGACTTATTACCAGGCGCTCCCGAGACGTTGTGGCAGCAGCTTGGTATCCCAACAAGAATTACGTAGTCTACCAGATTGATTCCGAAATCCGGGTGGTTGAGCTAGATGGCAGCAATGATCTTAAACTGGTGGACCTGGAGACCAAAAAACCCACGAAGTTTAGCGTTAGCAGCAGTGGCGAGCTATTGTTCTATCAAGATGGTGGGATCACCAAAAAATTAGCGTTGATCTAACGTAACGATCGCCTGAGGCGACCTAGCGAATTGCGGGCAGGGTAGTGGGCAGGGTTGGTTTTGGGGCTTGATTTGCCGATTCCGCGGTAGCGGTGACCTGTTTGGCCTGGATAATGAGCCGGTTAATGGTGGTACCCACCGGGGTGCAGGTCATTAAGGTGAGGATTGGTTGATCGGTGGGATTCAAAACCTCAATATTACTCGGCTTAACAATGTAGCTGCGTTCCACCACGAAGTGGTAGGTTTTTCCCTCGTAGCTCACAAAAATGTCGTCGCTTTGCGCCAGTTTGTCGAGCAGGGCGAACACTTGGTTGAATCGCCCTTTGTCCCACCAGAAGTTCGAGGAGTGGCCGGTGATGAAAATATTACCGATCTCCCCGGGCTTGGCGCTGCCTTGGTAGTGGACAACGCCGTCGCGCAGGCGCTCGAGCATTTGGTCTACCGGCACGTCCCAGCCGATTGGGGCATCGAGCTCGAGCTTGGGTATCACAATTCGGTTAGGTTCCAGGTTGGTAGGGGCAGCGAGTTCAGCGGGGTTGCTCTTGGGTGGCGTGGGGGGTTCGTTGCGTTCGATTTGTTTCAAAACTTGTTCTCGATCAGGCAACTGTAGAGTGGGGGCCGGTTTGGGCGTAAAAAGATAGAGCGCCCGGCGGTAGTAGGCTGGGAGGTTGAGTACCACAAAAAAGAGCCCGAACACGATAAGGAATTTGCCAAGAAACCGCACCGAGCGCCAGGTTTTTTTGATCAATATTAGCCAGCGCGGCGGGTGGCGAAAGATTTTGCGGATGTCGCCCTCGGTGAGTTCAAAAGGTGGCTTCGAATGTTGCTGCATTTCAGGTATAATGCTACCAGATAAGCCCGCGTGACGGAACAGCAGACGTGCAGGACTCAAACTCCTGTGGCCGCAAGGCCGTGAAGGTGCAAATCCTTCCGCGGGCACATAGCCCTTTACTTTTTGCTCTCACTGTGTTATAGTGTCTTGGCTGTTCTTACGACAACAGGAGACTCCAATGATTCTCGTGGTAGAACCCATTTACGACCGCAGGCCGGAATATTCCACAATCTTGAAGGAACTGGCCGAGGAATACTCGCTGGTGTGGAGTTTTGAGGATCTGAAAAAATGGCTCATGGACCCATCGGAACGGGTGGATTTGGTGATCGGCCAGTTAGAAATCGAAGCCGATGGATCAACGGTTGTCCTCCCGGACGTTGTTAGAAAACTCCGTCCCGAGGCGGCGTTCCTGGCGGTTACCCACGAATCAGTACCACATGGGAATACCGCAATGCTTTCGACAGCAAGCGAAGACTTTCCCAAGTTGCTCAAGCTCGCGGTCAAGCGAGCGCTGACCAACCGATTGGTGCGAGCGATCATAGCGCGGGTTTGCCACGAGGTGAACAATCCTGCCACCGCAATCTTAGGCACGGCCGAGCTTGCCAAGGAAGTACATGACCACGAAGTTCCTGAGCCAGTACGAAAGTCACTTGTTACGATTATGGATCAGGCACTCAGGATCGGTAGGGTTACCCAAGCGTTGAATCACCTCAATCCCGAGGATATGGAGATTATCTACGAGGGCGCCGTGCCCATGATCTCCTTTCCCAAAGTATAACCTCAAGGCCACTGGCCGGCCCCGCGCCGCAGGACGCGGGGTTTTTCTTTTGTCAAATCTACAATAGTGGAGGGTTGCGCCAGGGGCAGCGGCCCGGCCCAGAGCACGTAGTCGGCGCCGAGTGAGTTGAGTGATTTCAGTGAATTAAGAGGTTTTTTACCCGAGAGATTGGCTGAAGTGGCAGTAATCGCTTTGCCAAAGGCGCGCGCAAGCGCACGGGCCACCGGATGATCTGGTACCCTAACTGCCACGTTTCCATCGTATCGACAAGCTAAAGCGATCGCTTGTATATGTCGATATTTCAGGATGAAGGTATAAGGGCCAGGGAGTCGAGTGGCGAGGAGCTTTTTCATTTCTGGCGTGAGCACGGCGATTTTTTCAATTGCTTCGACACTCGCTACCATCACCGAAAGCCCCTTCTCCGGATCACGCCCCTTGAGTTTACTGAGTCGCCCAATCGCCTGCTTATTGGTGGCATCAACTCCAAGGCCGTAAAGCGTATCGGTGGGGTAAATCACGCTGCCGCCGCGTGCCAACACTGAAACCGCTTCTTTGATTTTGTCCTGATTCATATGGTAGGATTATACCTGAGATTGGTCGGAATTGGGCCTGTAGCTCAGTAGCAGAGCATTGCATTCGCATTGCAGGGGTCGGGGGTGCAATTCCCCCCAGGTCCACAAAGTATATTTTATAAAAAAGGCCACCTTGTTATCAAGGGGCCTTGTGCCTAACTACTCGTTAGGGGGGAAGAAAGGTGGCCATCAGACCATCCGGGCAACGCGTCGGACAATGAACTTCGACAACTCCTCGCTTGCATCGGTCATCAGATCTGGGCAGCTATACAGCTCGAGAATCGCCTTGGCTAGCTTACGATTCTTCCAGATGTAATGGCGGCCAATATCCAGACCCATTCGGTAGGTTATCCGGTAGCTGGGAGAGTTGCGCTGGTTCTTTGGCGAGTTGATCACCAGTTGTACGAAATCCGTCGAAAATCCTTTTGCAGTTGCTGCCCATGCTTCGAATTCACTGGTGGCCTCTACAATCTCATTTCGACAACGCCATGCTCTTACAAAGAAGAGCTTGTTTTGTCGAAATAGTCGATAGAGGTTCATCATAAGAGCTTGGGCATTACTGCCAGGTTCGCCACCCATATACAGGTATTTGTCGGTTGGGTAAATGAATACCCCTTCGGGCAAATCAAGACTGTCCAGTTTTCTCTTAGACGGAACATCCACCCGGTAAAGGAATTCTTCACCACCCCATTCAACTACCTGTTGTTCTTTGTGACCACTGGGAAAGTCACCGATGAAACGATATTTCATTTGTCACCACCTTCCTGAGACTGAAGAATTTTCAGAGCATTGCGAGCTGCCGCCAGTTCAGCTTTCCGTTTTGAAGATCCCGACCCTCGTGTGCATTCCTTCTCCTCGATGAATACACCGATTGTGAAATGCTTATCGTGATCTGGACCGGTTTCTTCAAGGACTTTGTATACTGGCAGTTCACCGCCGCCACCTTGGAGTAACTCTTGCAGCTCAGACTTTGGGTCATTGCGACCAACAAGTTTGAGAAGCTCGGAGTTGCTTGGAATGATGTGACGATCGATAAACATCTGCGCAGACTCGAAGCCACGATCCAGGTAGATTGCACCGATGATTGCCTCAATGGTGTACGACTCTATCTTTGATACAGCTTCAGGACTGCGCAAACACTCCTGTTCTGTACCTCTGGCCATCAAGACATGCTCGATCAAGTTCATTGCTCGAGCAATCCTAGCCAGATACTCATTGCGACATAGTTGGGATTCTACCGCCGTAAGCTCACCTTCTCGGTGTTCAGGAAGTCGCCGGTAGAGCGCCTCAACAACGGTCAAGTTGATTACAGCGTCTCCCAGATACTCTAATCTTTCCTGATCGTCGCTTTGCAAATCGATCTCGTTAGTCGCTGAACGGTGGATACAAGCCTGCACGAGCAATCCCGTGTCCTTGAATTGTACGCCGAGTACGCGTTGCAGTTCTGGCAGCTTGCGCAGAAGATCAGATCGCGTTTCAACAAATACAATATTCTGGTTCTGATCCTTTCCGCTGGATTGGGTTATTACAAGTTTAGCCGGTGGTTTGAGCCGCTTCGTGTCCAGTGCTTCTCCGTTACATGGCAAATAGACATCCCGATCAGCAAGTAATTCTTGGATTGCCTCACAGGTCCGCTTAGTCCCGGCAACTAAGATCAGCTTACCAGGATCAAGTGCCTGCACCAGTTCGGCTATCTGAAC
>JBASTP010000010.1:0-50359 GCA_049274945.1 Patescibacteria group bacterium | reverse complement strand
TTGAGCCAGTTTGTAGCGTATCACTGGACAATTGATTGGTAGATCACTGAAACAATCGCCAACTGATTCTTCGTCAATTGCTTCTGGGACAAATATCGCGTTTCGTTCCTCTTTCATAACGATTGAGGCCCAAATATGCGACGTGCATCCCATCATTGAGACCGAAGAACAGATGATGATTCTTCCGCCTTGATCAACCATTTTTTTTCGTTCAGCGTTATCGCCGACGAAAAACTGAAGTGGCTCAATCGTCTGATCAGTCAGAAATCCAAGCTCCCGATACAGGTTAACAACAGGGCCCACCATGCCATCAACCACAATTGTCGTCTGAGAGAGCCTCGGACATTGTGAGCGCCAGTGGGCCAGGGTGGCTATTAGCTCTTGTGCCCTACCTACGGCGGTCACTGGGAAGAGAATAGATCCACCGCGACCAAGCTCAAGCTCAATATTCTGGATCAATAGCCGCTCTTGTTCGTGACGTTTCTGAAAGACCAAGCCGCCATAGGTGGCTTCGGTTACCAAAATGTCTGGCTCGAAATCTGGCAACCGCATGCCGGGTATCACACGACCATCAGTGAGAGTGAAATCACCGGTCACCATAATCCGCTCGCTCGGTGTCCGCAATAGGATTGAGGCTGCTCCTGCAATATGCCCGCAGGCATGAAAACAGCATTCAATGCCTTTATTTTGGAATGGTGATCCCCAAGACCCTGATTGCACTATTGCCAAACGAGAGATCATCAAATTGATCAGTTCGTCTGGATACCGAGGAATCTCAGGATCAGGCACTATACCCTTTAGTTGAGACGATTGATACTCAAATGTGAGTTTGATCAACCGCGCTGTCGCCAGGGTTGTGATGATCCGAACGGTAGGGCACTGCTGGACGAGCCGCGGCAAAGCACCGATGCTACCGATATGACCATGACTCACCATCACGAAGTCAAGATGGTCGAGTGAATCTAACCCCGGAAATGAGCTTTCGAGCATTTCCGGGTCAAAATCACTCCCGCAATCGACGAGAATTCTCTGAGAATCGATCTCCAGAAGCAGACAATGACCACCAAGCTTTTGAGCACCACCTAACGGAGTGATTAACATTGGAATACGCCTCTTTCATAAGTTGTCAAGTTACAACGTTGAAATATATCATAAAAAAATGGGTAAAGCAAGTGCTTTACCCATGGTATTGATGTAAGTACTGTTGTTACGCCGGCTTTTTTTGCCGCTGGCCGGGAATGGTGATACCGGCCTTTTCGGCGGCGGCCTTGACCCGGACCTGAGCCTGATGGTAAGTCCCGAGTGCCTTATTGACGTCGGCGTTTCGTGTTGTTGCCAGGACCTCGATGGTGGTAATGCCGGCTTTCTCCAGCTTCTTGATATCGCTTGCCGTCAATCCTTCGAGCTGGGCAATAGGCCTGCCCCCGTTTTGGTGATTGGATGCCGGCGGAGTCTCCGTGTGAGTCGTAGTTGCGGCCTTGGCCTCTTTTTCTGCATGGGCCTTCTTGAGAGCCAAACTCACCGCTGTGTCAGACATTTGTGCCCCGTCGAGAGGTTGCAACCAATCGGTTCCAGCTTCACTGGCAGTTAGAGTGGGCTTCTCTTTTTCTTCTGATCGGTCAGTTGTTGCGCGCTCTTTTTCCTCCAGAGTGCGAACCCGAGGAGTAGAATCGTCAAGGCCCATCAAGTGATTGATCGCCTCGTCTATCGTCAGTCGGTTTCTGTTAATGAGCCGAGCAAGCGCCCAGACCAACTTTGGATCGAGCTCGTCATGGTCGAAGCCTTTTTTGAACATTGCGTCTTCGAGCTCGTGAGCGGTTTTCCTGGTTTCGAGATAGTGACGGAGATTCTCCTCAGTAAACTTAAACCGCTGAGGATCCAGGATTTTCTCGATCGTCCGATTACTGACATGGACGTCGATTTCGCCAGCAAGGCGCCTAATGGCTTGTTCTTTTTGTTGATCAGTGGTCAACAACGATAAGCTGTCTTTCGATTCCACCACCGGTGGCAGAGCAGCACTATCGACCGTTGCCGCCAGCGCCGGTTGCGGCGCAACTTCCACGATCGGCGAGGGGGGGGGAGTCCTTAATCCGAAAAGACATACTAGCCCCATCCTCACAATCTCTGGGTCGATTTCAACGTCAACAAACACACTAACACCGTTTACCGCAACGTCGCCTTTAATTCTGTGTCCCATCGTGTCACACTCCTTTTTGTGTTTTGGTTTTTCTTAACATCGGTAACCCGAGACTATTCTCGAACACCTCGTAGCCATATGGCAACATCTCCTGGGCACCAATCCGTGTGTCCTTACAGAAGAAATAGACCGTCTGATGGAATCCCTTCGTCGCCTCCATAGCATGGAGATAAAAGGTTTCTCTTGTTTTTTCCGAGACAACAGAGAAGACCTTAAACGGCGGAGTCCATAGTTCAATCTTTTTCTTTTCCGGCTTTGAGAGTTTGATGTCTTTGGCTACCACGGGTTGATCTGTCGGTTCCTTGATAGGAGCTGTCTCCTCAACTAGCTTAGTTGAAGCAGAATAATATCGATTGATCTCAGTGATTATACCGATAACTTCTGCCTTGAAGCGGTGCGAGGAAGCTAGTCTCTCCATCATTTTTCCGACATTCTCTTCGAGATGGACGCTTGATTGGCCGGAGTGCCTCAAGATGCTGCAAATTTGGGGGAGCTGGACGCCTCGAATCCTGAAAATCAATCCAGCCAGGAGTTTTGCTTCTTTGACTGCAATGTGGTGGCTCCGGTTTCCTCTCTCGAGAAGCGAAGTGAACGGAACTTTGCAATACCGTCCTACAGCAATCAATACCGCATATACTTCATCAATCGGCCACATGCACTCTACTGAAAGCGTGAGCAGGCGTCTATCGAATTTACTCTTGGTCTCAGTTAATCCCAGAACATCAGGATCAAGACCAAGAACTTTCAATGCCCTTTTCTCAATCTGCCGAATCCTCTCGCGCGTGATATTGAACTGTGAACCAAGCTCCTCGAGACTTTTCTGTTTTGCTCCCCATATACCAAATCTATGTTTAAGGATTTCCCTCTGGCGGTCATTTAACTGGCTTAACTGGATTCGACCGGCAATTGAACGCTCCAACTGAACAAATTTTGGCAGAATTTCCTCAAACGATTTCATGTGATCGTTTGGAAAAAACCACTTGATTTTGTCCCAAAATTGTTCGGTCCGAAGCATATCATGCGCACGGCTCAACCGCTCAACCACTGTCTCAAGATCGCAACCGAGCGCTTTGGCTAGGTTTTGCGCCGATTGTTGCTTACCCTCGAATCCCCAATACTGTTTGATAAGCCACTGGTCGCCATGCAGTAACTGGCTATCTGATAGGGTTTTAGTTACACATTCTTGGAATGTACGACTAATGAGATCATCTCCAAATGATTCAACATCATCGGCTATGATATCATCAAGGGTTGAATTTCCGTCTTCACCCAATGGTAAATCCCAAGAAAGCCAGCCTTGCCTGTTGAGTAGGTCGAGGTAGAAGGTATATTCTTGGATTTTTTCTGCTTTCCAACCAGTTGCTTTCATCACATCTTCTACCATTGGTTTTCTACCGAGCTCTTCCCAAAGTCGATCGATGCGCTGTTCTAACTTTTTGGCTCTTTCGACTTTATGGGCAGGAAGGCAGCCCATGGTATTCTTGTTGATGAGATTGAGAATCTTGGTTTTCATCCAACGATGCGCAAGACCTGAAAATCGAAATCCTCGTTCCACATCGAAGTGTTCAATGGCGCTAATCAGGCCTATTCTCGCTTCCTGCAATACATCGTCGAAATCAAAGGCTTGATCTTTGTCGTTGATTAGGGCGGCGTAGTTGCGTGCCGCTTGAAAGGCCAGTCCATTGTGCCGTTGCAGTAGTTCATTTCTGGCTTGGATTACCAGGTCGGGATCTGTGGCCTCGCGAATCATTCTGAATAGTTCAAAGTCTCGCTCTCCCAAAACATCTTTCGCTAACTCCGCTTTGTCAGCCTTAATCTCTTGACCTTCAAATCGGCTCCGCCACACTACATCTGCATTTGTAGCTAGTGGCCAACCCGCATGCGCAAGCTTTTCTCCTATTTTCTCCACTACTGGGTCAAACATGTAGTGAAAGCGCTTCAGTTCTTGAAGAGAAAAGCGAGCCAAGCCGCTGATTGTGGTGATTTTGTACTTGGCAAAGGATGTGAGCGCTGAATCCGGTAAACCCAAGTCAATCAATGGTGTGCCGCCGGGCATTCTCTTTCGCGATGATCGCGTTGAAGATTCTGGTACCGGCGATATCAGCCAATCTTTGATTTGATCACATGATCTGATCGCTCGTTGCTTTACCGAAGATGCTGCGGCGACAAGCCAATGCTCTTTTGTCAACCAATCAGTATCGTGGTAAAGACGCAGCCAATTGGCAATGTCATCATTCACCAACCAAATATGCAAATCCTCCAAAACTTGCAAGAATTTGTGGCGATTTAATGTTACTGCCTCAAGGGTAGACAATTCAATAAATCCGTCGAGAATTGCCTGGACCATAAGCCTGTGATACAGGCTAGGCCAATCGATCATCGGCTGCCACTGTTGCCAAGCATCTCGTCTGATATCTAAACTCGATTTGATGATTTCATCATTTTCGAGTAGATACCTTTCGAGATCTTGAGCCTTGTACGTTTTGATACATGGCTCGCAAACAAAGCATTGCTTGTCGTTAACCATGAATGTTGCCCCAACTCCACTAAGCCGTACTAATCGGTAATTTTCCCAATGACCAATATAGGCTTCGTTGAGTCGCTGGCACCTCTGGCATAAAAGATAGTATGACCACTGGCTTGGTATGGTGTCTTGCTTGATCGATGGGAACTGTAGGACACCTACCGATGGCTGTTCGATCTCTTCGCTGTACAGGCGAAGAATTTGATTCGACGAATTCACGTTGTTCACCCCTTTTCATTGTTATGTTGTCAAAAATACGTCTGGACGGCCCTAATATACAATATATAGGTATATTTGTCAACGGTAATATATGGTAATAGTGAGACAAAACAAAAAATAAACTTGCCCGACGTATAGCAGTGATTGAAGAATACTTTTTTGTCCTAAAATGCTATAATCTCGCTATATTGATAAATGTTGCGGCTTAAAAAGATCGAACGTATCGGCCAAAGCATGAGCAAGAGTTGTAGGATGGTTTAATCGAGTGAATTCCAATCTTGGCATTCAGTTTTATCTATCCATATGCGCCGAACCTGATCGAGCCACTCTAAAAGGTGTTCGAACATAATTGCATGAAGGCCACAAACGAATAGACTTGACGAGCTAAGAGAGCTCGCCCACAATAGCGTTATGGCTGGCAAAAAAGAGTTCTCTGCAACCGAAGTAATGATGCTTCAAGAGCGATTGGAAAAAGGGATTACTGTGATTGGCGAACAGGTTACGGGATTAAGTTCCAGGATGATCCAAGTCGAAAATAAGATAGACAATCTTGAAGAAAAAATGGATATCGTGGTGGCCAGTATACCCAATAAAGTCAATAAATCAGAATTTAATCAGCTTGAAAGAAGGGTTGAGGTTCTCGAAGCAAAACCCGCCTAGTTCTCCTGATCGTTTTATGGTAGGTTCGTGAGTAGTGGCAAAAATTCAAAATATCTTTGCAAAGGAAATCCTGGACTCCCGAGGGATACCCACCCTTGAAGTAACGCTGGTGCTCAACGATGGCACCAAGGAGATTACCTCGGTGCCTTCCGGCACCTCAACCGGGGTCCACGAGGCGCTCGAGCTGCGTGATGGCGATACCAACCGCCATGACGGCAAAGGCGTGCTTAAAGCGGTTGCCAAGGTCAACGAGGTGATCGCGCCGAAAATTATCGGCATGGAGGTGAGCGAGCAAAAGAAGATTGATAGCGCCCTTATTGCGCTTGATGGCTCGCCGCAAAAGCAGACGCTCGGCGCCAATTCGCTGCTGGGAGTTTCAATTGCTGCGGTAAAAGCCGCTGCCAGCTCGGGTGGATTTGAACTCTTTGAGTATCTTAATTTGCTTGCCGGCCGGGTACCAATGCAGCTGCCTGTCCCGCTCGTGAACCTTATGGAAGGAGGCAAGCACGCCACCGGCGGCCCGCAGTTTCAGGAGTTTCATGTTATTCCGGTAGGGTTTAGCGGGTTTTCGCAGCGGTATGAAGCTGCGCAGAAGGTAACTGAGGCGCTGAGTAGCTTGGCAAAGGAAAAGGAACTCATGGCAGGCTATGGCCTCGAGGGCGGGATTGTGCCGCGGCTTACCGATGCTGGCGATGTGCTGGGCGTTTTAGAACAAGCAGTGAGTCGGGCGGGCTATTCCGAAAAAGAAATCGAGTTTGGTCTTGATGTAGCGGCCTCGAGTTTTTACCACAAAAACCGGTACGAGCTGGATGGCCGGCAGTTGTCGACCGATAAACTGATTGAGTATATTAAAAATCTTTGTGATCGTTTTCCCATTATGCTCGTTGAGGACCCGCTTGCCGAAGACGATTGGTTTGGTTGGCACAAGGTTACCGAAGTATTAGGTAACCTTGTGGTAGTGGGCGACGATTTGTTTGTCTCTTCACAGGAGCGGTTGATGCGAGGCGTTACCGAGAAGGTTGCCAATGCGATTATTATTAAACCAAACCAAGTTGGTACCGTGACCGAAACGCTGGAGACGGTGAGAGTGGCCAACGAGCAGGGGTACAAACTCGTGTGTTCACACCGTTCGGGCGAGACGCGCGACAGTTTTTTGGCGGATCTCTCGGTTGGATTAGGGGCTTGGGGGATTAAAGCTGGCGCATTCAGTCAAGCTGAACACATGAGCAAGTATGAGCGGTTACTGGCGATTGAAAAGAAGCTAAAAGAGTAAGGCCAAGGGAGGGGTTTTGCCAAATCAACAAAAAGTTGTGCTCGTTATCCTCGACGGATTTGGCTATTCCGCAGTTGAGCAAGGCAATGCCATCATCCAGGCCAAGACGCCATTTTTTGATTTTGCCCTAAAGCACTATGTCCAGGGCTCACTGCAGGCCTCGGGCGACGGCGTAGGGTTGCCATGGGGAGAAATGGGAAACTCCGAGGTTGGGCACATTAATCTTGGCGCCGGGCGGGTAGTGCTGCAGGACTACCCGCAAATCACGAAGACCATCCAAGATGGCAGTTTTTTTAAACGTCCTGCGTTTACTAGAGCACTAGAGCATCTCGAAAAAAATCACGGCCGGCTCCACCTACTCGGTATTGCGAGTAACGGTGGGGTGCACGGCCATATTGACCACCTGCTGGCGCTCGTTGACTGGGCAGCTGGCGCCGAGTTTCAGGATGTTGCGATCCATGTGATCACCGATGGCCGCGATGCTCCGCCAAAATCCGCCGCAAGGTTTATTAACCAACTGGAACATAAACTCAAGGAGAAACCAATCGGCCGGATTGCCTCAATCTCTGGCCGGTATTTTGCGATGGATCGCGATAAGCGTTGGGAACGAATCGAAAAAGTTTATAACCTCTTGCTTGAGGGTAAGGGCACCGTGCTACCCGATGCCAATAAGGCGCTTAAGGAGGCTTATGGCAAAGGCCAGACCGATGAGTTTATCGAGCCAATCGTGATTGGTCACGCTGCCACGCTGCGCAATGGCGACGCATTAATTTTCACCAACTACCGGCCGGACCGAGCAATCCAGCTGACCAAAAGTCTCGCTGACCCCAAATTTAATGCGTTCAAAATACGACCGCTCGACAATGTAAAAATCGTCACCATGACGAACTACGAAGACACTAATCTGCCGGTGGATGTTGCCTTCTCGTCGATCGACCTTGCCAATCCAACTAGCAATTCACTCAGCCACCCGCTGGCTGAGGTGGTTGCCACGCAAGGGTTACCCCAATTACATGTTGCCGAAACTGAAAAGTACGCCCACGTTACCTACTTTTTTAACAATGGCAATACCAAACCATTCGATCAGGAAAGCCAAGTGTTGGTCCCCTCTCCTAAAGTTGCGACCTATGATCTCAAACCCGAGATGTCGGCGGCTATCATTGTTGATCAGTTTACTAAGCATTTTAGCGCAAAAAATCCGGCACTCACGGTTATTAACTTTGCGAACGCAGATATGGTAGGCCATACCGGTAACTTTGAGCAGACGCTCAAGGCTATTACGGTGCTTGATCAATCGGTCGCTGCTATTAGTTCTTACGCGCTCAATGCCGGCGTCCATCTAATTATTACCGCAGACCACGGTAATGCCGAACAGATGATTAACCTTGAGACCGGCCAGATCGATAAAGAGCACACTATCTCACCGGTGCCGTTTATCCTTGTTAAATCCGGCGACGCAACACCGACCGATCAAGCGCCACTTTCAAGGAAAGAAAAACGTACCATTTTTTCGCAGGAGCCGGTTGGGCTGCTGGCAGATGTGGCGCCAACTATTCTTGAGATTTTAAAACTTCCTAAACCCTACGAAATGACCGGAGCTTCACTAATTAACTTGCTATGACTCCTTCGATTTTACTCAGGGTCATGTTGAGCGGAGTCGAAACATGAACGGCGTGGTTTTAGTAATTCTTGATGGGTTGGGCCAGGCGCCAAGCTGGGGCGGCAACGCCATTGCTATGGCTCACAAACCGAACCTGGATGGCCTCGCCCGGGTATCGTTTCGGACGCAACTCCAGGCATCGGGCCAGGCAGTCGGGCTCTCTGGCCACGAGATGGGTAATTCAGAGGTTGGTCATCTTAATTTAGGCGCCGGCAGGATTCCCAAGCTTGATTCAACCATGATTTTCGATGCAATCGCCGACCGCAGTTTTTTTAGCAATGAGACTATCCTTGCCGCAATTCGCTATGCCAAGAATCACCAAGGGACAATCCACATCATGGGACTCGTCTCCGACGGCGCGATCCACGGCCACATTGATCACCTTTTCGCGTTACTCGAACTGGTTAATCAGGAGCGCTACCCCAAGCTTGTAATTCATGGTTTTTCCGACGGGCGCGACACGCCACCCACCTCGGCAATCGTCTATTTTTCCCGTTTACAAGACAAACTTAAGGCACTCGGGTTTGGGGCAATTGCTTCGGTAACCGGTAGATTTTTTGCGATGGATCGCGACCGCCACTGGGACAGAACAAAACAAGTAGTTGATGCGTTGGTCAACGGCGTTGGCGTTCGGGCGCCGTCTGCACTCCAAGTGATTGCTTCGGCCTACCGCCAGGGTATTACCGACGAGTTTATTCCCCCATCGGTGGTCTACGCTGGCGGCGAGCCGCTGGCGACCATTAAACCTGGGGATGCCGTAATTTTTACCAATTTTCGCCAGGACCGGGCGCGCCAGCTATCGCAGATGATAGTTGAGGCGGTGCCGAACATTTTTTTTGTGGGCTTTATCCCTTATGGTTTTGAGCGGGAGATTCCCCTTGGCCTCCACAGCGCGTTCGCGCCGAAGCTTATCACCCAATCGCTTGCCGAAGTGATTGCCACTCGTGGGTATAAACAGTTCCACATTGCCGAGACCGAAAAGTACGCCCACATTACCTATTTTTTCAACGGCGGCAGAGAGCTCGCGTTCCCTGGCGAGGAGCGCGTATTGATTCCGTCGAGTTCCGTAGTATCGTTTGATAAAGAGCCCGGGATGCAGGCCAAAACAATCACTAAGTATCTTATCCGGGCGTTAAGGTCTGGCAGCTACCGTTTGCTTGTTGCTAACTATGCAAATCTTGATATGGTTGGCCACACGGGGAGCTTCAACGCCACGGTCAAAGCGATTGAGACAATCGATGATGAGATTGGTGAGCTGAGCGGCGTGTGCCGCGACAGTGGCTACGTGCTCATGATCACGGGCGATCACGGTAATGCCGAAGAGATAATCGACCCCGTAACTTCGGAGGTCAACACCCAACATTCCCGTAACCCCGTGCCGCTCATTATCGCTAATGCCGGAGTGGAACCTCATCCGATAGCGAGCGGAATCCTGGCTGACGTGGCGCCTACCATTTTAAAACTGCTTTCGATGGAAATCCCTAAGCAAATGACCGGCAAACCACTCATATGAAACAGATTGATCTTCAATCGGTGCGCCGCCCTTCGGTTAGCCTCATATTGATTGATGAGCTGATTCGGCCGGGGAGAGCGCGGTTCCAATCGTTGCCGACGATCCGCAGCCTCTGGCGGGAATACGAGCCGATTATTCTTGGGAAACCCGAGTCACCTAGCACGTTGCAAACCAGGCATGACCACCTGACTATCGGTTCGATTGGAGCAGGGCGGTTTATCAAACCGATCGAGGAATTGATTGCGTGGACGATTGAGCGGGGGCGGCTGAATACTAACCCGGTGTTGCGCAGTATCCTTGCCAGGACTTCACTGCTTGGCCGCAGTTGCCACTTGGTATTTTTTAATGAGCCGAGGGAACTGGTGTTTCACGCGATTGTTTCAATCGCCAATATGGCGGCGGCCCAAGGGATCGAGCAAATCATGCTCCACCCCGTTGGGGTATCTGACGATATGATTGCTCAAATAATGCCCCGCGCGGTAGGCACCCGGCTGGGGCAACTCAGTGAGATAGAAAACTTTGATACGGTGATTTGCACGAACGTGTCGCCCTATACCAATGAACATTGGCTTGACCAGTTCCTTAATGCCCGGCCCGACCTAACGGATCTGAGTGCGGTGGTGTTAGCTGGAGAGCCCTCGCCTAACGAGCGGTATCTGCGAGTATTCCCTACCATTAGTTACGACGGTACCTTAGCCGAAGCAATTCTTGGGAGTGAGCATTCCCACCAAAGGACCTTTCCCAATTCTCAGCATCCCCACTTGCCTTACTATTTTGATGGGCTACGAACCATGCAACTAGGCGTGAAGGATCAGGTGGTAACTAATGTTGACGAGCTAGCCCAAGCATTCGATCGCGCGCTCGCCACGCCAAGCCACTTCAATGTATTTTCGATCGATTCTAACATGGTAAAACCAGCGATGTTTGATCGATTGCTCGGTAAATTTGTGGTTCCCTATTTCCATGCCGGTGGATCGCTTATTCTGGTTTCTGGCATCCAGGATCCGGGGCCAATACTCTCCGGAGTTATTGCCGACCGAGCTTTGGCGAAGGATCTCGTGAGTTCGGCGTTTGCGGATAATTATGGCCTTGCTTCGGTGGGAAGCCCCCAGGGTAATATTTCCGATGTTGCGCCAACTGTTCTCAAGCTCCTGGGGCTACCGATCCCCTCTCAGATGACTGGAAAATCTTTGGTCTAAATCTGTTATGATCTTGATATGGATAAGAGAGTCCAGGGTATTTGTAGGATTCTGAATAAAGCTGGTCACCAGTGTTTTTTGGTTGGTGGCGCGGTGCGGGATATTCTAATGGATCGAGCGCCGAAGGATTTCGATTTAGTGACCGACGCAACCCCCACTGAAGTGGAAAAACTTTTTAGCAAAACCATCTCAGTCGGCAAGCAGTTCGGCGTGATTGTGGTTATTGAAGATGGCAAGCCCTACGAGGTTGCAACGTTCCGATCCGAGCATGGCTATTCCGATAGCCGCCATCCAGATACCGTAACTTGGAGCACTCCCGAGCAAGATGCCGAGCGCCGCGACTTTACGATTAATGCCCTGTTTTATGATCCACTGATGAGCGAGGTTACCGATTATGTTAATGGCAAAGCTGATCTCACGGCAAAGCGCGTGCGATTCATTGGTGATCCGGCGGCTCGGATCATCGAGGATCACCTCCGGCTCTTGCGCGCGGTTCGGCTCCGTAACGAGCTAGGATTCGAATATGAGCCGGCAACCTGGCAGGCGATTGTTGACCATGCTCCGGAAATAGCGACGGTGTCCGCGCAGCGTATTCGCGATGAGCTCAATAAAATGCTCCTAACCCCTGGGCGAGTTGAGGCGTTAGAGGATCTCGATAAGTCAGGCCTCCTTAAGGTAGTTCTGCCCGAGCTCGAGGCGCTCCACGGCATTAATCAGGAATGGAAGTTTCACGGCAAGGGCGATGTGCTTACCCATACGCTGCTTGCCGTTAAGGTGCTGCCGCAAGACATTAAGTTAGAAGTCGTTTGGGGTACGCTGTTGCACGATATTGGTAAACCGGCCACCAAGGCAACAGTGCCGGACAAACGATTTGGGGGTACCCGGACTGGTTTTTATGGCCACCACGAGGTGGGCGCCAAAATCGCCGAAGCATTACTTCGCCGCCTTCGGTTCCCAAACGAGCAAATTGAGTTCATTGTTTGGTTAGTACGCCACCATATGATGATCCACGAGATTCTTGAAATGCGGGTGGGGCGACAAAAACGCTGGCTGCTCGATCCGAGGCTGCCCGATCTCCTCGAGCTCCACCGCGCCGATGCCTCGGGCAAAGGCGAGGGTAAGCGGATCAATCTCCAGGCCTACCAGGAAGTTAAAAAGTTAATGCAGGACGAACGGGCTAAACCGCCTCCCCCACCCAAGCTCGTTGACGGCAATGATCTTATGAAAGAGTTTAAATTAAAGCCCGGCCCTGAGGTTGGCAAGCTCTTAAAATTGGTCGAGGACTCGGTCTGGGAAGGGCAGATAAAGACCAAAGATGAGGCTTTACAGTTTTTAAGGGAGCACCTAACATAATTTACCTCGGGCCTATAGTTTAGTGGTAAAACACGTCGATGGCATCGACGTGTTAGGAGTTCGATTCCTTAGGTCCACAATTCGCCCTGTGCTTTCCCCCAGGGCTACGCGGTGCAAGCGCTCTCAAAATCGCCAGTTGATTGACATTACGCAACCTGGTTGTAGAATATATCTTAAACCAGTACATGGACAATCCGGAGGTGGCCTAAATGCCGAAGTTGACAGGATCGGAGATTGACACTCTCATCGGTACGCTCAAAACAGAACTGGAAAACTACAATCTGGGACTGGGGGATGTTTCCCTCGTGACCAGCTGGCTGTCAGACAAACTGGGTCAGCGGGTCGTTCAATTAATCCGGGAGTTAAGGGCCGAACTTGATGAGCAATTTCTCAATGTCCTCAGAGAACAGGCCAGTCGGCTCTGTTCGATTGGTGGTCACTGCAATGCCAGGCTCAGTGCCAGTGACTATTCTCAGTCACTTGAAGATGCGATTACAACGTTGCAATATAACTTCTCCGCTCAACAGGCTGGCTTTCGTTATCTGGTTTTGCTCGACCCCAGATTAACAGGGGATTTTTTGGCTAAAAAAACCAAGATTGTTTGCCAAGCAGATCCGTCAGAGTTCTGGCCAATTGACAAACGTAAACGCAAGCCGATAGCGAGAGCAGTACAGTGGACTACTGAGTTAAGTAAACCCAAGCAGGTGGGCCGGCCTTTGACCTTGGAAGATGGATTAACCTTATTGCTCTACCACGGTAATGCTCTAGGATCAATTGAATTGAAAGGTTCGACCAACAAGTATGGTTGTTTTCCTTGTATCAGGGAACCAAATCCACCGTACGTCCTGGATAGTCAGTTAGGCAGTAACCCCACCAGTTGCAATACGGGATACGCTGTGCCAGTTGCGGCAAAATGACCTACCAAACCAATCAGTTGAACAGGGCAGCAGCCCTGTTTTTTTGTGCTTTTTCTGGTAATCAATTCTATAAACTGATTGCGGAGCGGTGACTGATATGCTAGCATGAACATATCATGATTATTCATATCCAGGAGATTTTTAAGGTGCCTTTTTTAGCAACAAGAGATTCAGTCAAGCAATTGTCAGATTTGATTGATGCAACGCATGAAGTTCCGACATTCGATTTTCAAGGAGTAGAATTTGTGAGCGCAGCTTTTGCCGACGAATTTTCTCGTTGGGTTGAAGATACGTGGTACATTGATGACGCGCGCCCGGTTGTGGTAAATACTCCTGAGCATATCAAGAAGATGTTTGATATTGTGTACTCTCGCCGAATCAAAGTTTAGCACGATGTTATAGAGGGGCCGTTAGCTCATTTGGCAGAGCGCGACGATGGCATCGTCGAGGCAACCGGTTCGATCCCGGTACGGTCCACACTACACCAAAAGTCATATTTTAATTTCTCGGCCGTTGTAGTTTGTTGATGCTATCAAAGTTTGAACTGCCGTTTGAGCGCCGATTGTTTCGCAATAATTTTTGTCTCAAGTAAGATTGCTTGGTTGCCCAGCTTAAACTCTAACGTTAGTGCTTCGAACTGTTGCCGGCATGGCCAAGGAATTATCCAGACACTCTGCTGCAGTCGGGCAAAACCTAATCGTTTTAGCCACCCTCGCACAATATCCCGAGTGTGGTGTTGATTTTCAGGGATATCGAACACGACTACCCGCCACAGACCATCCCACCGTTTTTGCCGCTCAATTACCATGCCCCCAAGGTGGTAGTGGCGAAGCCACCGTTTTCCAGCCTGGGTTATTTTGACGATCAGCTCTTCACCGCGCGTTTCAGTAACAACAAACTTGCGTTCCTCAAGTCGCTTGATTGTTTGTTTAATTGTGCCTCGGTATCGCCATTTCTCTCCCTGGCCGTACCGAAGGTAAGCTACAGCCAAACCCCCAACCGCCTTCGCCGCCGGTGGGAAGATCATTGTAGTGATAGCAATACCCGAGACATATGCTAAGGCCTCAAGAATCCCTGCGGCAAATTCATTCCGTTGATATTTTTCCATCTACCTCCTACCTCAACATAATAACACGGCCGTTGCATATTGTTGATGGTGGGGATCGATACCCAATGATCCAATGAGAGATTTTTAAAAGATCAGAGATTATTGATGTGATACAATACTATGTCATGGTTGAATTCTTGGTACCTACCAAACAGCGGTTCGAGCTCATCAATATCGAGCAAGAGCTTAACAATCAGCTCGCCTTAGTTCGGCCGGGCGATGGTTTAGCACATATTTTTGTTCCCCACTCCACCTGCGGCTTGGTGCTCAACGAAGACGAACCCAATCTCAAAAAAGATTTTCTGCGGGTTTTTAAATTCATCGAACAACTTGGGCCGTTTGGCCACGATGAGCTCGATAACAACGCCTCGGCCCACCTGCTCGCTTCGATTTTTGGCCAGTCGCTCGTTTTGCCGATCGCCGATGGCAAAATCAAAAAAGGCGCCTGGCAGCAAATTATACTGGCTGAATTCGACGGCCCGCGCGAACGCAAAGTTATTGTTACCACGGTCTCGGCCCGTAGCTCTTGACAAATATACTAGAATATGCTATACTGTGTTGTTGACGATGAGGAACGGCTCAAGAGGCAAACGTCAAAAGCACCTTAGCTCACAGCAAACACCAGACTCGTTAGAGTGATATTCGGTAGGTATTGCTCAGAGACTGCTCGGTAGGCATTCTCTCCGGTACGAGTCTTTTTTGTTGCCAAAAATACCTGATCTGCAGTAACTTTCTAGCTGGAACGCCATTATTAACGCCATCAGCTGGGTAGGAATCTCCAGATCAGAGGAGGAGTATTTACCTCGAAACGGAATAGACTTATTTCGCTCGGTAGTACTCCTTGATAACGACGGAGACGAGGCCTGCAAAAGCGGCCGAACCTGAACAATTCAATAGCACTTTTCAGCTCCTGCGGGAGCCCGGGGATTATATACCGGGGCATTGATCGCGGGAGCTGGGAAGGCCAGAGGGTATATATGCTTTTATATATACTATCTGGCCTTCCAAATCACAAAAAAGAAAGGAGGTGATAACATGGAAGGTGTCCGGATGGTGTCCGCGGCCGAATTGGCCACGGTGCTGTCTGAGGCGTCCAGCCGCCTGCAGGGGCGGCCGATCCGCTTCGATGCGCAAAACATCGAGCGATCGGCCAGCCTGCGCGGCCAGGCCCACGAGGCCTGGCGCGAAAAGCAGGCGTGGCTTGAGGCGCGCCGAGCCCGCAGCCGCGAGAAATCGCGGCGCCACGCCGCCAACAAGGCGGCGCGCGCGGAAATGAACCGCCAGATGCGGTTCAACCGCGGGGGCAAGGCGAAAGCCAAGGCCCGCTAGGCTGACGCCACTACTTCCCCGAGAGAGGCCGCAAGGCCGAATCGAGGGGCTGGGGAGCCGGGCGGCTGTGAAGCGCCGCTGCGCCGAAAGGCGAAACCCCGGAAACAGAAACCGGCCGCCAGCGGTGCCTGGCGTAAAAAAAGCACCAGCAATCATTTTTTCAGGCCCACCCCTTACCATATGCGGGTGGGCCTTTCGACTGCCCTACCAAAGCAATTTGGCGGGGTTGAGAATTATACCGCTAGACTCGAATCCCGTGGCGTTTGATTTCCTGCGCAAAGGTACTCCAGCGGTCGTTGAGATCCTTGGGGTGCAAGGGGTGAGGCTCGATGTCAGGAGCTTTTTCGGGGACTACGCCCATAAGTTTAACGCGTTCGCGGTGATAATCTTTGCCAAACTGGGGCGAGATCACGGCAACATCAATGTCGCTATCCTTGCGCGCGTTAGCTTTGGCCTGCGAACCAAAAACGATTAGCTGGTCAACAGCAATCTTGGCATCACTCAATCCTTGCTTGTATGTCTTGACCTGCGCTATCACGCGCGGTTTTAATTGAATCATTTTTGTCATTTTTGCAGCCACTTGTTTTGACGATTGACGCCAGAAGTTAAATACTTTGCGTTGATCCGGTGTCATTGGATTGATTGTATCAAAAAGTCGCGATTAATGCAATTTCGGGGAAGACCAGAGCCCTTCGACAAGCTCAGGGTTGTGGCCTTCTTCCCTTCCGCCCCTGGCGGAAAATTCAATGAAGAAGGAGACCGTAAGTGAGGGTTTACCAATCAACTCACTTCAGGGAATGCCCCTGGCCTAGTACCCAATCGCACGGGGAACGGCACTGCTATGCGCCTCAAAGGAGGTGAAAAGTGTCTTATCCAGTGGCCATCTTGGAGTCCCGGTGGGCCGAAGGCCCGTTTGCGGGGTTGTTGTTAGACGAGACAACCCCGGAAAGTGCGCAGACACCGGATTTCGGATCCGTTTTTGTTCTGCGCATCCTGCGTAGCGTATACAAGGAAGTATACGGCGCCAGAGACCCCGAAGCGGCATGCGGAGAGGTAATCGATAAGCTCCGCAAGATCGCTGGCACGGCTCTCGATGGAGAGCTCGTGATTGACGTACGGGAGTTTAACCCGTACGGATGCGGGGACGGGGAAGACGTATACGCATCTTGGACGATGCGGATTCGTCCGGTTATCCTTGCCGATGAAGGCAAGGAGATTATCGTACTCGACGGGGAGCCCTATGCGGAAGTATTTCGTGCGCTTCCCCGTGCGGAGTAGCTAAGTCGCGGCCGACACGCGTAAAACAGCGGCGTCGTAATGCCGGGGGGTTAGTCCCCCTGCCCGGATACGCAAGGCGAGTGGCTATTACTCTATACTCGCTATCTTCAAGTGCGCAAGAGGACTATGCTGACACCCCAACAGCTACAGGAAACAAACTGGGGTATACTTTTTTAATTTCATTCAGGCCGAGCGCAAGCTCGGCCTAAGACCAGAATTCTCAACTGCTAAGGTTGAGCCCTGTGGCCTTCGTCGCAAGACGAACGGTCAAATCCAATGGAGAAGGAGGTGCAAAAATGCCAAAAATGCTGAGATACCTGACGAGGGAAGACATGGTCGGCATGGAAGTCATGTCGATCAGGTACGTCGCCAGAGAGGGTAGCGTGACCCGAGATGGGGTCTACGTTACCTTCTGCCCGTCCATGCCAAACCAGTCCTCTGTCTCCTGTGGAGACACGAAGATTGCGGTGCTGCTGGAGGAAGGACAGACTCTGGCGAAATGGATTGAGGATCGTTTTCCGCGTGAGTGACGCGAAATGAACCTCAATCCGAACCGTAAGTGAGGGTTTACCAATCAACTCACTTCAGGGAATGCCCCTGGCCAAGTACCCAATCGCACGGGGAACGGCAATGCTCTGTCCCACAGGAGGTGGGAAATGAAAGTCAAGATAACAAGAGCGACTTGGGGTCTCCGCCACCCGGCGGGGATCGGAATGGGCCAACTCGGCCCGTTCCGTGTCTTTGCCAGCCGGCATAACCGGCTGGCAGTAGTCTGTATTTCCGGCCTCTACCACGTTTGTCTAACGTGGTAGAGGCCGCTAGGCCCCGCCTTGGCGGGGCCGTTCGACTGCTTCGACAAGGAAAACTTTGCCGAAGTTGAGAATTTACCCTCATCCCATTTTGACCGCGATAAAGAGCGGATTGCACGGGAAACGGCACCTGCAATGGATCCTCCTAATAGGGACCATACGCCGTGAGGGAAGAAATGCTGTATCAGCAGTTGGATCCGCGCCCGGGCGCGGATAACGAGGCCGTTTTTACAAACGGCCCGGTCTACGGCATCGAAGTAACGGTGCCGGAGTTGGCCGCGCGGTGCGCGGTCACCATCGACCCCCAGCACGGGGGAAGTCAAGAGGTGCGATGCAACACGTGCGGTTGCATCGTGTCGGGCAACGGCACTAACATTGCCGAATGCCCGACCTGCGGACCGGCGAGTTGCTCGCCGGTGGCGGCCATCGAGGTCGCCATGACCTGTGAGTTGCCCCCCGACGGGGCAATATTGGTGACTGTCCGCCCCGACCTGGACAGTGTCGGGTCGATGGCGGTTCTGGAAATCCGACACAGTGCGTCGGAACCAGGATATAAAGGGGTGGATTACCTTGATGACGGTCGTCGTCATCGGGCGTACCTGCCCAACGACCGCCGCGTCCGTCTCGTAGCCGAGGCGGACAAGTTTGCCTGCGGGCCGTGGCCCGGCCCGCAGCCGATGCCGACCATGGATTGTCCGTGGCCCAGCGGCGGCAGCGACAGGCAACTGGCCGCGCTCGCGGCCTGCGTTGGTGACCATCACGTCGCGCTGGCGGAGCGCGTGGTGGCCATGAGTTCGTGGCTCTTGACCGGCCAAGAGCCGGTCACGGCCTGCCCCCAGTGTGGGGCGGTAGAGCAGGTAACTACTGGGTCGTGTGCATTTTGCACGACCCAGTATGACCCCGCGTGGTCATACCGCGCGCTCGTCGAGACCGAGCGTGCGGAGATGTGCCGCGCGCTGGAGAGCGGAGAAATCCGCCACTACCCGGTTTGTCCGGTATGTGGCGGAAATCAGGACGCGGAGGCGCTGTACGCGCCTTGCGCGGACGATTTGCCCGGTCAGCACGGGCTGGCAAGACAACCGCAAATCGCGGTTGTCGTTTCAACGCACCGAGCCACGACGATGATCGGGTACAAGCTGTGCCCGGTTGTCGTGGCGCTCAACCCGGCGTTCCGGGTTGGCGGCGGGGAGCCGCACGCCAAGTACACGGTGTGCCAGTACAGTACTGGCCACTGCGACTTGGTAGCCGCCAAGAACGACTTGGCGGCACTCGAACCAGGATGGGGCGGCAGCCCCATGATCATCGGCTCGCCGCAAGGCGTGGCGAGCCAGTTGACCACCGAACAGGTGGTCGAGGTGGTTACCCGCCACCTCAAGTAATTTCTTCCTCCTGCGCGTCAGTCATATCGGCGCGCAGTGGGACTTTTCCCTGGTTCGATTGCAACATCGAGGCAGAGATTGAGTGATAGGAGGTGAATCAATGGAAATTCGCTTAATTTCAAAGAGCGAATTGTGGGGTCATCTCGAACCCCACGCCGGCAAGCCGGCGATCGGCATTTTGTTTGCCGGCGACCGCTTGAGTTGCTGCGATGAGGCGCTGGCGGCTTTCGAGGCCGACCAGTTTCTTGGCGCGGTGACGCTCGCCCCGCAGGGCGAGATGGGCTCCGGAGAGCCGACGATTGTCGGGATCTGGGTCCACTACGACCACCGGGGCAACGGCGTGGGCCAAACCCTGCTCGAGGCCGCCGTCAGGCGGATGATCGAGCGGGGGCTGACCCCGGTTCGGCTCGACGTGATGTCCGGCAAAGCCGGACGGATCATCGAGCGCCTGCCCCGTGAACTGCGCGACCAGGTCGTCGCACATTCCTCAATAACTTTGGACTCCCTCCTCGATTCCTAATCTTGGAGGGGGTCCTCCCCTTTTGCCGCCACCAACCTGCCCGGGGGTGACTTCTGATGGCTAGCGGCGTGGATTCGGCGCAAGCCGAAACCACACTGTTTACCTGCCATAAAAGTCACACTACCGCCCTGGGCAGATTAGTGGTGATAAGGAGGTTTTTTTGATACGATTGAGCAATGTTCTATGACCCCTCAAAAATCGAGCCGAAGTGGCAAGCGCTCTCAAAATCGCCAGTTGCTTGACAGTACGAAACTTTGTTGTAGAATATATCTTAAACAAGTTCGTGAACAATCTGGAGGTGGCCTAAATGCCTAAGTTGACAAAATCGGAGATTGACACTCTCATCGATACGCTCCAAACAGAACTGAAAAACTACGAGCTAGGACTGGGGGATGTTGCACTCGTGACCAGCCGGCTGTCAGCCAAACTGGGTGAGGGGTTCGTTCAATTAATCCGGGAGTTAAGGGCCGAAGTAAATGCGCAATTTCGCACTATCCTCTAAGAACAGGCCAGTCGGCTCATTTCAATTGGTGGTTGCTGGAATGCCAGACTCAGTGCCAGTGACTATGATCAGACACTTATTGATACAATTACAGCGTTCCAATATAACTTCTCCGCTCACCAGGCTGGATTTCAACACATTACCTTGGTTGATCCTCGCTTAACGATTGATTTTTTAGCGAGCCAATCAAAGATGGAGTGTATTGCCGTGCCTAGTGATTTTCACCCGATCAATGGCAAAGCAACAGATAGACCAAGAGTGATGCAATGGAAAATGATTAACCCTCTTGATAAACACCAAAAGAGATACAATTTTTCTCTTGAGCAAGGCATGATGGTGTTGATGCATGACGGATTTACAAAATATTTACAAAGATCTTCGGTCATGTTACCTGGTTCCGTTGATCAATATGGTTGTGTACCCATCATTATACAACCTGATCCTCCCCTTTATCCGCGAATCAGATTGGGGAGTGATGGCCCAGTACACTTTGCACAATTCCCACATTTATATCTGCGACCAGTCAGAGCTTCTTAATTGGCTATGCTTTCTTGGACAGGTTTGATACCTGTCTTTTTTTTGGTACGATAGGGAGATATGTTCTACGATCCAGGCAAAATCGAGCCAAAGTGGCAAGCGTATTGGGACAAGCATAAGGTTTTTAAGCCGGTTGATTTTGATACTGCCCGCAAAAAACTTTACCACCTGGTGATGTTCGCCTATCCTAGTGGCGACCTCCACATGGGCCACTGGTATAATTTTGCTCCGGCTGACACCTACGCTCGGTTCAAAGTTATGCAGGGTATGAACGTACTCTCGCCGTTTGGGTTTGATGCCTTTGGGCTTCCTGCGGAAAATGCCGCGATCTTGAACAAGCTCGATCCAGCTATTTGGACCAAAGACAACATTGCGCGCATGCGGCGGCAACTTAAGTCAATGGGCCCGATTTATGACTGGGATCGTGAGGTGGCTACCAATGATCCCGGTTATTACAAATGGACCCAGTGGCTTTTTTTGCAGCTCTATAAAAAAGGATTGGCGTACAAAACCAAAGCCCTCGCCAACTGGTGCCCAAGCTGCCAAACCGTGCTCGCTAATGAACAGGTGGTGGCGGGCCACTGTGAGCGCTGCGAAACCGAGGTAGTCCAAAAAGAAATCGAACAGTGGCTTTTTAAAATTACCGAGTATGCCGACCGGCTGCTTAAGGATTTAGATAACCTCGATTGGCCGGAGCGCACCAAAACCGCCCAACGAAACTGGATTGGAAAAAGTGAAGGTCTGCTATTTTCTGCACCAGTTAAGGATACAGAAATTGTGATTGAAACTTTTTCTGCGCATTTTCAAGCATGCTATGCTGACACGTTCGTCGTGATAGCCCCCGATCACCCGCTGCTAGCGCAGTTGGTTGCTGGAGTGCCAAATAAAAAAGAGGTGCTTGATTTTGCTCAAAATCTTTTACAACAAAGAAAGGCAGCCGGTTTTGTTGAAGAAAAAGAAGTGAGCGGTATCTTCACAGGAAGGTACATTGTTGACCCATTAGGCAATGGAGAATTACCTATTTGGGTGGCCAGTTATGCAATCAAAGAATATGGTACAGGGATTGTGAAATGTTCAGCCCACGATGAAAGAGATTTTCGATTTGCGAAAAAATATTCAATACCACTCAAAGTGGTATTGGTGCCTGAAGACCAAGCATTGCGCACAAAAGTTGAAAACTTTGAGATTTGTTATACCGACATGAAAAATGGCATTCTGACAGAACCCAAGGAGCTTGCTGGTCAAAAGGCGGGTAACGCCACTCAAGCTGTAATTCATCATCTTGAAGAAAGAGGTTGGGCTAAACGTACAACCAAGTACCGCCTTCGGGATTGGTTAGTTTCTCGGCAGCGGTATTGGGGACCGCCAATTCCTATTCTCTATTGCAATAAGTGCGGCATTCAGGCAGTACCAGAGAATGAATTACCGGTAGAGCTGCCCAAAATTAAAGACTATTTGCCAAAAGGTAAGTCGCCACTAGCGACCGCGCCGAAAGCTTGGCTTGAAACAACCTGCCCTAACTGCAATGGAAGCGCAACTCGCGAAGTTGAAACCATGGATACCTTTGTTGATTCTTCATGGTATTTCCTGCGGTACGCCGATTCCAAAAACACCAAACGGTTTGCGGACGCAAAACTCATAAAGTATTGGTGCCCGGTTGATATTTATATCGGCGGCGCCGAGCACACGGTACTCCACCTGCTCTATGCTCGTTTCATCACAAAGGTGATGAAAGACTTGCGGTATATTGAGTTTGACGAGCCTTTTACCAAACTTCGCCATCAGGGAATAATCCTCGGCCCAGATCACCAAAAGATGAGCAAATCGCGCGGTAATGTGATCGATCCGGATGAGATTGTTAAAAAATATGGTTCAGACACCGTACGGATGTTTTTAATGTTTATGGGGCCGTACGACCAAGGCGGTCCGTGGAGCCCGGCCGGGATTGGCGGCATATTCCGGTTTTTGAAACGAGTTGCCAGTCTCTCGGATAACACAATAGCTTGGCAAGCTACTCATATGACTAGTCATATGAGTAGTCATATGACCGAACAAACCCTGGATAAAGTCACGCAAGACCTTGAGCAACTTCACTTCAATACTGCCATTGCGGCGCTCATGACCTTACTCAACCACTTTGAAAAGTACCAACCGGTGCCAACGGCAACCTACCAAAAGTTTTTACTGATACTGGCGCCTTTTGCTCCTCACCTGGCCGAAGAGCTCTGGAATAAACTCGGCGAGAAGCAATCAATTTTCAAAACCCTTTGGCCGAAGGCTGATATAAGTCAACTAAAAAGTGAGCAGGTACTTTACATTGTTCAGATCAATGGCAAGGTGCGCGCCAAGATAACTCTTGCCACTGGCACTCCTGAATCCGAGGTTATTAAACAGGCTTGGACTAATGAGAAAATTACACCACTCATTCAAGGTAAAAAAATACTAAAAACAATCCATGTTCCTTCACGGCTCATCAACTTTGTAGTAGAATAGTTCGACAAGCTCACTATCAATAACGACATGGCTGAACCAAAAAAGAAATTAACCCGTACCCGAACTGGCTGGCGCAGATCGCACGATGCCTTGCATAAGCTTAGTTTGAGTAAATGCCCGAAATGTAATGAGCCGAAACTGCCCCATATGGTTTGCTTAAATTGCGGTACCTACCGCGGCCAGACCGTGCTGATTTTTAAGGACAAGAAACCCCCCTCCGTCCCACGGAGCGGGACTACGGGGGGCAAGTGAACCGTCATCTCTCGCGAACCGTGGCAATGCAGATTATCTTCGAATGGGACTTTCGTTCTAATACCAAGCTCAATGAGATTGTTAGCCGCTCGATTGAACGGTTTGGCGAGGATGTCGATAACGAGTACGTGATTACGACCGTCGAGGGAATTAAAAAGCATCAAGACGAAATTGATGCCAAGATTCTCGAGGTTGCCCCCGACTGGCCGATTGAGCAGATCGCTTCGGTGGATAAGGCGGTGCTGCGACTCTCAATCTACGAACTACTCTTCGTTCGCGATATCCCGCCTAAAGTAGCAATCAACGAAGCAGTAGAGCTCGCTAAAACATTCGGCGGAGAGAACTCATCCAAGTTTGTTAACGGGGTACTGGGCACGGTTTACCGCGATTCGGATCGCTACGACCCCGAGGAAGAGGAAACTATAAAAGCAGCCAATGAAACAGAATCTCAGTGATTTAGAAAAAATCATCGGGCTCCGGTTCAAGGATAAGGATTTGCTGCAAAAGATTTTTGTTCATCGCAGTTACTTAAACGAACATCCAAAGTTTAAGCTCGATAATAATGAGCGGCTTGAGTTCCTGGGCGATGCCGTGCTCGAACTTATTGTTACCGAGTATCTCTACCGCAATTATACTAACCCAGAGGGTGAGCTAACCAACTGGCGCTCGGCCTTGGTGAAGGGTGAAATGCTCTCGAAAGTTGCCGCTCATTTGAAGATTGGCGACTTCTTGCTCCTATCAAAAGGCGAGGAAAAATCGGGCGGCAAGAACCGCGAGTTAATTCTGGCTAACACGTTCGAAGCGCTCGTTGGAGCAATCTATCTTGAGTTCGGGTACAAAGACGCAAAAAAATTTGTGGAAACACATCTTATTAACGAGCTCGATGAGATTCTGGAGAAAAAACTCTATCAAGACGGCAAATCTCGTCTTCAAGAATGGTCTCAGGAATCGAATGGCGCTACGCCTAACTACAAAATTATTTCTGAAACCGGCCCTGACCACGCCAAGGTGTTTACGGTAGGGGTTTCGGTTGGTAACGAGATTTTAGCGGAAGGAACGGGTTCGTCAAAACAAAAAGCGGAACAGCAAGCCGCCTTCGCGGCTCTGAAAAAGTTGAAGTTGGCATAGCGCTCGAGTTGATTTTTTACTCAGTTTAATATATTCTAAGCTCGCTATTCCACCGAGGTGAACATTGACATGTTTGAGATCCTTGATGCCCTTGATAAGGACACTATCTCGTTAATTGGCGGTATTGTCGGGCTTTTTTCCGTCCCAACGGTCATCATACTGAATGCTATCCAGGCGAAAAATCAACGGATTCAGGCATTCATGCAGATTATGAACTACGTTAATCGGTCCTACAGCGAAGTCCACGAAACGTTGAACACACTTCCTCAATCGATTCAAGATTACCACGACCTTAAGACCACCGAGAGATTGGCAATTTCACGCTACATCAATCTGTGTTTCGAAGAATGGATGTACTGGAAGCTTGGTATGTTACATAAGCGGATCTGGCCAAGTTGGAGGCAAGGAATCGCAGAGAAGTTCAATCATCCGGTGATTAAGTATCTTTGGCAAACAAAACACCGCGACGAGTACGACATTCAATTCCAGCACTTTATCGACCGACTGATCAAGGAGACGCCATAATGCCAAGCTGGATGCTGATCTTGATTGTTGTTTTAGTCGGGGGCTCCTTGGCCGCTGAAATAATCAAAGAAAGCCAGCGATCACGAAAACTGCGAGTTTTGCGCGAACGTGGTTACTATATTACGGTAGATAAATGCGATTATTTATACACCTGCCTGGTTGACGCGCAACAAGGTGTTGTTTTGCTGGCTGGCCCGAAGATGACCATGGAGCACGTCCTCGAGCTAACATGCGCGGCTCACCTTGCTCATGCCACCGTCGTGGCCAAATGCATTATCACTCTGGGACATGATGAAGCTACCATCAGTCCACTAGTGAACTGCATCGGCAACATCGCAATGAGACAAGAGGCCACTGAAACCTTGCTTAAGCGATGGGCTAAGGATAAAAAGTCCAAGGGCTATGCAATCAAGTGGTTATAATCTGGAAACGCCTCATTTTAATGAGGCGTTTATTCGTAACAAAGCGGTTTGAGCTGCTGGTAGAGTTCTAAAGCACGGTAGCCGAGATAGTCTTGATTATTCATAGATTTAGGGAGTACGGGGTCCAGTTTACTGGCACGCGCAAACTGGAGCACGAGTTGCTTGGCCTTGATCCGGGTGTCTTCATTCTGCTTAGTTGAAATAATCCGCTCGGCCCGGTCAATGAATTTCTGATAGCTTTGGTTGATCTTGCTAAAGTTCCATGGCATAAAGCGGCTGCGCATCACGTTAGCGGCTGATTCAATATTAAGTACGATAACCCGCTGCTCTAAATGAAGTTCTTTGACGTACTTCATTGCATCAGCTACCGATGCAGCGGCGCCGAGCATAATCCCCCGCTTAAGCGATCCAAAGCCGAGCTGATTTAAGCTGGTGCGGAACTTTTCACGGGTTACTTTTTGGCTTTCTGGGATCTCAAAGAGCACCAGCACGAACGGCCGGTCAGTTTGGCTAAACTTTTCGATAGCATCGAGATTGCGATAAATATAGTCTTTCCCTTTTTGAGTGATCGCAACGTCACCGCCGGAATGCTTCAAAAAGTTTTGTTTGATGAGCCGTCCTACTGCGGAGAACACCGCCTGTTTGCTGGCAGGGCTGAGTACCCCATGGAGCTCAATGGTACCGATATTCTTGCGGTCTTCAACAGCGATTAGGACATCATCAATTAAGCTCATATCTTATATATACTTTGCGTGAGCTAATCATGTCAAGGGGAAGCATTTATTCTACTCTCCTAGATAATGCGATCGCTGTATATGGGAGAGTAGACAGGATTATAAGTAGAGGGCTAGATTATTCCCAGTCGAGATTTCCAAAACCCCAATCGAGCAGCTTTGCCGCCTCTTTAGCAGAGGCATCTTTGGTGTTCTGATAGGTGTTGAGCACAACAGCAACGAGGGTGTGACCGTTCCGTTCGGCCGCCACGGTGATTGAGTGGCCGGCATCCGGCGTAAACCCAGTTTTTATTCCTAAGATACCCGGGTAGTAGAGATCTTCTGTTATCAGACGATTGCTGCTCTCTAGTTCGTGGACCAAGCGACCATCGGTCGAGCTGATAGTGGTTTTAGGGGTTTTGACTATTTTTGCAAGTTCAGGGTTTTTTAGAAAGTAAGCACTAAGTACGGCAAGTTCCTTCGCGGTTGATCGGCCGGTATCGTCTAAGCCTACTGGATCCTTGAATTGGGTCTTGTGTAATCCAATCGTTGTGGCTCGGTCGTTCATTGCATTAATAAATCCTGCGAGCCCGCCTTCATATTGTTCGGCCAGCACGTAGCCGGCGTCATTTGCCGAAACAATCAGCAGGGCTTTGAGGAGAGACTCGATCGTAAGCTTTTCTCCTAGTCGAAGTTTGGCGTCTGAGCCGATTACCGAAACGGCACTCCGTGAAACTTCAATCTCTTTCGAAAGATCGTAGTGTTCGGATACCAAAATTCCAGTCATCAACTTGGTGAGCGAAGCGATCGGTACCGGAGTTTCGGCCTCGTTGCCTGCAACAAGATAGCCTGATTCCGGATCATAGAGGGCGAAGTAACGGGCGCCGATGCGGGGCTCGGAATCATTTTTAACCTTGGGCGGTAGCTGGAGGGCTGGGAGTTCGAGCTTAGCCGCTCGTACCCCTTTAACAAAGCCGGTATTCTTTGGTCCTCCAATCGATTGAGGAACCTGCCAAATCAAAAAAGATATGCCGGCGGCAATCCCAATCAGCTTCAAGTTATCCATTCTTTAGTTTAAGCTCCTTAAGTTGTTTGGCGCTAATTGGTGAGGGGGCGCCCATCATGAGGTCTCGGCCATCCCCGGTTTTTGGAAAGGCAATCACTTCGCGAATCGACGATTCGCTGCGTAAAATGGCCATGATTCGATCGAGCCCTAAGGCAATCCCGCCATGGGGCGGAACGCCGTACTCGAAGGCCTTGAGCAAGTGGCCAAATTGACGGTTGATTTCATCTCGGCTGTGGCCCATAAATTCAAAAACCTTCCGCAACAAATCGGGATTCGAGTTTCTAATACTCCCCCCGCCTAGTTCAAAGCCGTTGCATACTAAATCGTATTGGAACGCTTTGGTATCCATAGCAAGGGACTGCGACTGCGGCTTGGTAAATGGGTGGTGGACCGCGCCGATCGATTTATCCTCTCGTTTTTCGAACATTGGAAAATCGACAATCCATGCGAAAGCCAGTTCGTCGGGATTTTTTTTGTCTTTGCGCAAATCAGGGCGATCAGATTGGTAGAGCTTCACTCCTTGCGCGTGGGTGATTTTGGGAAACGGCGTGACCGTAATCTTCTTTTTAGGATAGTGTTCGTTCACCAGGAGAATCATCATTTTTTCCGCTAAGGCCATGATTTCTTCCTGGCCTGCGAATGATACTTCAAGATCTATTTGGGTAAATTCCGGTTGTCGGTCGCCCCTGGTGTCTTCGTCGCGGAAGCAGCGGGGAATCTGGAAATAGCGCTCAAAGCCCGAGACCATGAGGAGTTGTTTGTACTGTTGGGGCGATTGCGGCAGGGCGTAAAAATTGCCCGGCTGCAGGCGCGATGGCACCACATAATCACGTGCCCCTTCCGGCGTGGATTTGGTGAGGATCGGCGTTTCTATTTCCAAAAAATCATTTTTTACTAAGTAGTTACGGATGAATTGCAGGGCGCGGTGGCGGGCGGTTATGTTTTCCTGCATCCGTTTTGTGCGCAGATCGAGGTAGCGGTACTGCATGCGCACCGCTTCATCCACCTTGTTCGTTTCGTCTAGTTCAAACGGCGGGGTTTGAGCTTCGGAGAGTACCGTTAGCTCGCTTGCCTTGAGTTCAATCGATCCGGAGGGGATGTTGGCATTCTCCATGCCCTTTGGCCGTTTTCCGATTTCACCGGTTACCTCGACTACCCATTCGGGCCGGATCTGTTGCGCCTGCTCGTACGTTTTCCCGTTGGGCACGAAGATCACCTGAGTGATACCGGTTCGGTCGCGCAGGTCAATAAAAATGATCTTGCCGTGGTCACGCCGCGTCGCAACCCAACCCATGAGGGTTACCTTCTTACCAACGTTGTTAGCGACCTGGACTGAGAGAGTGCGTTGCATTGCCTTATTCTACACTACCTAACCGTTGCCGAGAACTGTTCGGTAAGGGTTGTGGCGATCGATTCCATAATTTCTTGGGTCTCGCCATCGGTCATGGTTTTTTTCGGATCGTCCAAAATAATACGGAACGCTAAACTTTTTTTGTGCCTACCAAATTTATCAGAGCGAAACTCATCAAACAGCTCAACCACCAAAACTTTTTTATCCACTCCGGTAATGGTTTTAATTACCTCGGTTGGTTCCAGGGCCTCGTCAACAATCATTGCGATGTCTCGAACAACGGGTGGGAAACTCGAAATTGGGCGGTAATTGACTCGGTGAGCTGGGGCCTCTGGCAGCTCATCCAATGGTTTAATAGAGAGTTTGTTAATCAAATATTCAACCGATACCTCTACGAGCTCAAGGGGCTGACGCAGCTTGACGAGTTTTCCGAGCGGGTGGCTCGTATCGAATTTGGTGATGGTTAGCTCGCCAAGCATTTTTTTGTCTTCTTTGCTAAAACTGGGGCTTGCGGCAATGGCAACATTCAGCTGCTGGCCAGTTTTGGAAGATACGTTACCCACTTCGAAAAGTTTAATCTGGGGCCACCAGGCGTTGCGCTGGGCGGTTTTCAAAAGGCCAATCGTTAACGCTGGTCGCAGGGCTGAAGTTTCTAGCGAGAGCGGGTTGGCAAGGGTGACAAGTTGTTTTTGGGCTATGCCAAGCGCCTCCGCAGCCTTGGGATCAATCAGGCTATAGGATTCAATCTGGTTAAAACCGGCTGCGGAGAGTTTAGCTATCAACACCCGGCGAGCGTGATAGCTGGGGTTGGTTTTTACCGGTGTTCGTTCGATGAGTTGCCGCGTTAGCCGGCCATAGCCGTGGAGCCGAGCAATTTCTTCGATCAGATCGTGCTCGCCCATCACGTCGGCCATTCGGAACGACGGCACCTTTACCGTTAAACTTTTGGCGGTTTGGGCGACCAACACAAACCCCAGCCGGATCAAGTAGTTGCGGATCAACTTGCTGTCGATTGGCGTGCCAAGCAGGTGGGATACCGAATCAAATTTGAGTTCAATATTCCGTGCCCTGAGCGGCTTGAATACCAAATCAAAGAGTTCTTGGGGCGGTGCGTTTCCCTCCTGTTCGATCAGTTTACTGGCAACCGACAAGCCGTAGGGCGCGCCGGCAAAATCAACCGATCGTTCGTAGCGATGCGATGCTTCGGAGCGAACGCCAGCGACTTTTGAAGATTTCCTAATTAACTTGGGTTCAAGCACTGCGGCTTGGAGTAGCACGTCCTTAGTGGTGTTTGAAATCGACGAGTTTGCGCCGCCCATAATCCCCAGTAGGTCGATTACCCGATTGCTATCGTATATCACCACGTTATCAGGCGTGAGTTTGACGGTTTGATCGTTTAAGAGTTTAAGCTCCTCCCCATTTTTTGCCTGCCGGATGGTCATGGTTTTACCGTTGATTTTAGCGAGGTCAAAGGCATGGAGCGGTTGGCCGGTTTCAATCATAACGAGGTTCGTAATATCGATAATATTGTTGTGCGGTTTGATGCCGTAGGCACTGAGTTTTTCCTTAATGTATTCGGGCGACTGTTTGATTTTCACGCCACGGAACACCGCGGCAACGTACCGGGTGCACACTTGGGCATTGTCTTTCACGCTCACGACCTTTGATTTTTCAGCGAACTGGTAGTCGTAGCGTTTGAGATTGAGCGGCCTATTGCGAGCGGCGGAATACTCGCGGGCCAGCCCCAAGTGAGAAAAGCAATCACCTCGGTTAGGAGTGATCTCGAGGTCAAGTACGCCATTACCAACCGGTTCGGCACCGATACCGAGGCTGGTATAAAGCTCTGCCATTTGCTCGGCAGAATCATCAAACCTCACATACTCTCTAAGCCAATCTAGTATCAGTTTCATAGTTACAATTTAAACTGTTTAATAAAGCGGAAGTCGTTTTCATAGGACAAGCGAATATCGTCGATCCCCTGCGATAGCATCATTAGCCGATCAATCCCCATACCAAAGGCAAAACCTTGCCATTTCTTAGGATCAACGTTCATATTTTCGAGCACCTCGGGGTGAATCATGCCTGCCCCGAGCATTTCGAGCCATTTTTGTTGGCCCTTGAGCCGCATATGGAGTTCCAAACCCGGCTCGACAAACGGAAAGTAACTGGGCACAAAGCGGATTTCGACGTGCTTGCCATACATTCGTTTCATAAAGAACTCGAGGGTTCCCGTAAGATCTGCGAAGGTGATATTTTTGTCTATGGCGAACCCATCAAGCTGGTAGAACTGGGCCTCGTGCATCCGGTCGGTTGCTTCATGTCGAAATACTTTGCCCGGGATGATGAATCGCGCCGGTGGTTTCCTTTTTTCCATCACCCTGATATCGGCCGAGGTACCTTGCGTACGCAACGGGACTCCGGATTTTACCCAGAATGTGTCTTGCACGTCGCGCGCGGGATGATTGCTAAACATTCGCAGGGCGTCAAAATTGTGCCACTCGTCCTCGATTTCCGGGCCCTCGGCCACTTCGAATCCCAACGATTCAAAGATTGCAACCGCTTGATCAATAAATTGTGAAAGCGGGTGTAGGCTCATTTGCTTAGTGTTGGTAACTTACTGCGTGCGGCCAGCTCAACAAGAATCATGATGAACACTATCAGGATCACCTCCCAGGTTGACAACACCCGGAGTGTCTGGAGGATTGCGAGCGTCGTAACCAAGCCAGCAATCAGGGCGGCGTGGCGCGCGGCAACCGGCAAATGGGCAAAGATTATCTCACGGTTACCGATTGATAACCTTATGTAGAAGATAATAAAAGTAAGCGCGCCGGTGAGCGATAGAAAGAGCGATGAGAAGAGTGCGGCAAAGGTAAGAAAATCTGCCAGGTCGGGATCGGTATAGAAAAAAATTGCCAGGAACACCCCGAAGGAAAGCAGGGTGGCAGCAAATAACCCAAAAAAGTAGCTTTTAAGATTCATTGATTTCCCTAATCAGTGATTCTACCTGCTCAAGATTTGCGTCAAAGTGAGAAATGCGGAAGTCCAGCACCGGCGTGAACTTAAGATTGCCCTTGCTCGCAATCCTGTGCTGGAACTCGAATCTTTTGGATTCTAAGAATTTGATCATTTCATCGTTGCGCTCGTGGTTTACGACCAGCGAAACAAACACTTTAGCCGATTTAAGATCAGGCGCGGTTTCCACTCGGTCGACTGCCATCATGGGCAACTCGCCGGTCGCCGCTTCGGCAATAAGCTCCGCCAACTCTCTGCGCAGCGTTTCGTTTACCCGTTCGATTCTTCGGGACATGATAAACCTATACTACCGTATCTAACTGGTAAGCTCAACAGTTCAATTGGTATACTGGAAGAAGCGATGGGTAGAAAAATGTTGTTCATTGGGTTGGCAATTTTTATGGCGCTCACGTTGTTTGCAATTGCTAAACAAATGGGTTCGAATGGTTCCAAAAAGTCTGCCTTCAGTTTTCCTAAATTGGACGAGCAGGAATACCAGCTTGATCTCCCGGTCCTTACCTACCACTACATCCGCGAGGTGGCTAATCCGGAACAGGACAAGCTGGGTTTTTCACTCTCGGTAACCCCGGCGGATTTTCGGGAGCAAATGCGCTACCTGGTGGAGCACAACTACCGCACGGTTACGCCGTTAGAAGTGTTGGCGGCGCTGCGCAACAAGGAGCCGTTGCCGTCCAAAAGTGTTCTGCTTACCTTTGACGACGGCTACCAGAATTTCTACACCGCTGCGTTCCCGGTACTTAAAGAATATCATCTGAGTGCCACTGCGTTCGTGGTGAGTGGGTTTGTGGGTAGGCAGCCGACCCGCTACCTGAGTTGGTCGGAAGTCAGGGAGCTTGATGCTTCCGGTTTGGTGACGATCGCCTCTCACACGATAGGCCACGTAAACCTTGTCAAAAGCACCGATGCCTTTCGCCAACTCACCCAATCTAAAAAAACGCTCGAGCGCGAGCTCCAGCATCCTGTCACGGTATTTTCCTATCCATTTGGAACGTTCGATGATCGGGTGGCGGGATTAGTGGAACAGGCTGGCTACGAGATCACCTTTACCACAAAAATTGGCACTGTTATGCGGTATTCAAATCGTTTTATCCTGCCGCGGGTGCGGGTGTCCGGTGGCCTGCAGCTCTCCCAGTTTCCCGGCAAGCTGGCGCCGCTTCCGGAAAAGAACTCAACTGGCCATACCGGCGAATCGTTCGTGGAGCCGCACCCCAACGCGGTAAAATAAAAAAAGCGCTTATGCGCTTACATCAGCTGGCCGTAGTTTGAATAAACTCGCCGCACCGCCCGGATATCCTGCCACCAGTTTGGCCGGTGGGTCAGATTGCGGATCGCCATCCTCACGTGGTGGCGGACCGCCTGGGTTCTCCTGTTCAACAGGATTCTCTTGAGCCTGCCGCGGATATGGAATCGGCTCATGGGCATCCTCCTAACTTTTTTATCTACCCATGCCCGGGGCTAAAGCGAGGCTAGGCCTCCCGACCTCCGCCAGCCGGAGCCAACGTTGGTCTGAAGCGCCGCTTAGTATAAAGCGGCTGAGCTGACCTGTTAGGTAAGCTCTACGCAGGGGGCACTACTTCCACGCCTTAGCCTTGGCGATGGGCAGTGTTACTGACTAATTGATAATAACGATTGATCCTTCTGCGTCGAGCTTTATAATTTATCATACTTCATCATACGAAATGTTGTCAAGACAATATACTTTTTGAAATCCGAGGGAGACACCTAGGTTTCTCCCTCGGCGCTCGAGGCGGCAAAGCCGCCCCTCACTGTGTTCGGGCTTCGCTCTCACTGCTCCTTCTTCCCTTTATATGGTAAAATTATTCAATGCCCACCGACAAACCGCTCACTATCTCCGCCTCATCGCTCTCTCTGTACAACGAGTGCAAACGCTGTTTTTGGCTGCAGCTTAAGCAAAAAAGGCGCAGGCCTTCTGGCCCGTTCCCCCAAATCACCAATGGCATTGACCGGGTAATGAAAGCCTACTTCGACCGCTACCGAGGCAAGGGCCTGCCGCCGGAATTGAGTGGCACGTTCGAGGGCCAACTCTTTCCCGATCAAGAAAAACTCGATAACTGGCGCGCCTGGCAGCGCGGCCTGGCCTATTACGACAAAGAAAAACACGCCCAGTTTGTTTCGGCGCTCGACGATCTGCTCCTTGATAATGAGGGCCGCCACGTGCCGTTCGACTTTAAAACCAAGGGCGCCCAGGTGAAAGAAGGCGCCGAGGAGTACAACCGTTTGCAGCTTTCGTGCTACGCGCTGCTGCTTGAAGAAAACCACCTGCCCAGCGCGGGCTACGGTATCCTGATGTTCGTGTGGCCGCGCGAGGTGCAGGATAAGCTGATTATCCCCTTTGATCAAGAAATGCGCCGGGTGGAGACCGATCCGGTAGCCGCAAAAAAATTGTTCTACGAGGCGGTAGATTTTCTGAACGGCCCCGCGCCAGCCCATGTTGAGAGCTGTGCGTTCTGTGCCTGGAACCTGATGGAGTGAGGATTTCTAGTTCTTGCGCACTTTGATTGTGCGCAGGCCCATGTAGAGCATGCCGATCATCACGAGTTTGGTGAGGTAGTGGCCGCTGGGATCAAAGAGCATTTTCATAAGCGGGGTTGAGAGGCCTAAGGCAAGGTGCACGAGCACCGAAATCGGCAAGGTGAGCCACAACCAGCTTGAACGAGGAATAACTAATCCAAGCCGGAGAAAAAGTTTCGAAAGCAGCGGGGCGACAAGGTAGATGCCAAGATACGCGGTGGCAAAGTCGAAAATGGAGAACGCGCCGATTCGGTAGGCGCGGAGCATTGCTATCATGGTCTTAATCTCTCACATTTACTCGATCAGCTCAAGGCCTTTTTAGGGCCGGCTTGTCGGGCGATGGATAGCCCGGGAAAAAGTCGGTTTTAATATTGCCGCGACTAATCCCCATGCCCCGCAGCATCGCGCGGAACGCCTCGACCATTGGCTCGGGCCCTGAAACGAAAAATAGCTTACTTTTGTAATCAGGAACGTGTTTTTTGATCATGGCAGGATCGATCGGTCCGCGCTCCCCGCGCCAGCCATTGGTTTTCTCCTCGGTAACGGTGTACACGCGCTTGAGGCCGATCTTTTTTTCTGCGCTGCCAAAAACATCGTCAAACACAAAATCAGCGCTGGTTTTATTGGAATAGAAGAGCGTTGCCGGGGTGCGATCGCTCTTTTCAATCAGTTGGTTAATAATGCTCCGAAAAGGGGTGATGCCGATGCCACCGGCAATAAACACGTATCCGGCCGCCGGCTTTTTGGGCAACACAAAATCGCCTGCAATTGAATGCATTGCGATTCTCGCGCCCGCGGTGAGCATTTGGAGCGCTTGCTTAAAGGTGCTGCCACTACTTGAAAACCGCGAAGTGATGAGCAGTTCCTTTTTCGCCGGAGAGGAAGCAATGGTAAAGTAGCGGCGAACGCCGCGGCTGTCGGGGTGGGAGTGCGGGACCGTGATTTCAAGGTATTGCCCGGCGGTAAAGGAAACGCGGTGATCGGGGCTAAACCAAAAGCTCATAATGCCGGGCGCCAGCGTTTGTTTTTTTGCGAGCGTTAACAATGCTCCCCGGCTCATTCCAAACGCGAATGCGTAGAGATTACCCAAAAGGAGCGAGAGCTCAAGGCCAAACGAGGCGCTGGGCAAAAGCCGCAGCAGTGCAATAAAACATACGGCTACCACTGCCCCAAACGCGATTCGCTCCCGCGCCTGCCCGGGCGATGTTTGCGGCTCAACGAGCATAACAAGCATGAAAAAGATAAGCGGTGAATTGATAACAAGCCCGGGTAATTGCGCAACACTTGCGCCGGTTACAAGTAATCCTGCCACGTAGGTAAGCAAAAATGCCAGCACAAGTTCGTGGCGCCGGATTTTTTTTAAAATCAGCAGTCCGCCAAGTAAAACCGGGAAAAAGAGCACCGAGTTGCCAACCCACCAGCTCGCGCCGGTGCCGAGGGTAAGTGCTCCAACGACTGCGCCAAACGCAGCCGGGTTGAAAATGTGCTTGCGGCGATAGACTAAAACATATTTCGAGCCGATCGCTATGGCAGTAATCGCGGCAACGGCGCCAAGGTGGGCAGCGGTAGCGGCCGGGCCAACGATCAGCGAAAGAATCAGCGCGGTAATGTAGACCGATTCAAGATTGGGAGCGAGGTTTAGCAAGCGCGAACAGAGTGTGTTTACGGCAAGCGCCACCGCCGCGATGGTTAGGGTTTGGCCGATAATCGCAGCCGGATTATACGGCAATACGCGGGCAGCGCCGAGGATTGCGGCCAGCGCAACTACTACGAGCAAGTAGTAGAGCATGAGCCGATACATGGTGATCCGAGTTAGCCACCGTGTGATCATAATTGTGCTGGGGAAATTGCTTATTGAACGATAATCCTGCCTAAATCAGCAGGCGCCAAATGGTTGTGATAACCCCAGGTGCCGGTTTTGGTGAACGTGAATTGGTAGGAGCCGCCCTTTGGAATATTTTTCAATGCGTTGAACTTCCGTAGTTTGATATGGATGGGGTGGGGGTCCGATGCTACCCACATAGGATTAGAGCTTTGATTGATAAAGGTTACCGTAGTGCCGGATTTTACGGTGAGGCTCGATGGGCTGAATCCTTGATCGGTATAATTCACGGTGCTTTCGGTTGATGACTCCGTGGCAGGCTCGCTTTGACTTTGGGGCGATTCGGTTTGCTGGTTAGTTTGCGCGGCTGGCTTTGGTCTGAATATAGCAAAGGCTATCAAGGCAATGGCAACTACTGCGACAATATAAACGATATTTTTCATCGGTTCTCCTTACGTTATTGTTTTAGTATGCGCCTGGGTTGCTGGCTTTGGCAAATTTTCTAAGATTGGATTTCAAATCAATCTTTTGTGCATGGGAGAGGTTTTTAATTTCACGCTCGCGGCGAAGGGCTTTGAGTTTCGATAAAAATTTCTCGGAGTAAACCAACTCAACCGGCAGTCGCGATCTGGTATACTTAGCCCCCTTGCCCGCGCTATGTTGCGTTAGTCTTTTTTCTACGTCGCTGGTCCAACCGGTGTACAAAGACCCATCACCACACCGCAGGATGTAGATGTAATATTTGGGTTTTTTTTTGCCGGGCACAACTCGTATTTAGTTTCGTTGTTTAATTTCAATCTCTTCGTTACGGTAGTCAAACTTTAGTTGAAATAATTCAAAGAAACCTTTTTGACCAAGCACACCAAATCCATGCTTGGCAATGTCATAGGAGAAACCAACCGTAGTTCGGTAGTCCCAGCCGCCAATATTTAGTGTTACTTCGTGTAAGTATGCGGTGGCGCCGCCTCGATCCTGGATACCGCCAAAATTTTCCTTAATGCCGGATTTCACATCGATCCCAAGATATTCTCCTATTGGCGCATCAAAAATACAGAAGTCTGCGCCTGAATCTATGAGAGCTTGATACCGAGCGCTTTCTTCACCAAACTTAATCTCAATCGGAATAATCGGTTTAACAATACTATTGCCGAAGTATGGAGACCGTTCCGGTATAGGGATCCTGAGATAATCAAACTTCATCGCCAGGTGCTGCCGACATAAGGCATAACCTTAGTAGGCACACGGAACAAAATAGGTTTTTTAAAACCTTTCTTTTCGGCTTTTTCCATCACTGACTTTACCGTTGCGCCGCTTGCCACAACTGTTTTTTGATCGTCTTTCAGACCTACCCACTTACCTTTATAGCTCTTAAAAATTTTAGTCTGGTCGATTACCATTTTTGCCCTCCCTCCTCCTTGAGCTTTATTCCATTATAACCCTCTGGCTCGAATGCGTCAATTCTATTATTGCTTTTCTTGAATTTTCCCGACGCAAGGTCGGGACAGGTCGAGAATTTGGGAATAGATTCCACCGGCTCAGGGATTGTGGGGTTGCAAACCCTGAGTGAAGTCGAAGGGTAAGATGTACCGATGTGTCACCTGTAAACACTTCGGAAGTGTCTTGGAGAGTATATTTTCTTGACAGATGGAAGAAACCACGCTAACCTAGAAAATGAAGTAATGACAAAATATAGTATAGGAGGTGCCTATGGTTCGTAAAATTATTTCGGCACTTTTGTCTGCAGCGCTGCTGGCGCTGTCAACGCCCGTTGGGGCACAAAAACCAGCCCTAGAACTCAACGCGGACGGTGCTCAGGTAGTTGCGCTCGGTAAGGCAACCGACCCGAAAAGCGGAAAGCAAGTTGAAGGGTACGCGATTGTTCACTACCGGACTGGAGCAGCAAAACCCTCTGGTGCCAAGGGTGGTGGTACGCCGAGCTGCTTTACCTACTTGGCCAAAGGTGCCAAGTGGAAGACAATTGAGCCGTGGATCACCAATCCTACCAACACTCGCGGCTTGGCTGGTGACTTTGTCTTAACCAACCTTACTGGTGACATTGCCAAATGGGAAGATGCTGCCGATGGGGTGGTGGGGAATGGTTTGGGTATCAACATCCTCGGCGATGGCAGCTCGACTACCACGACGCTCGTGGCAGACACCAGCTCCCCTGACAACCAGAACGAAGTCTACTTTGCCGATGTTTCCCAGTCTGGAGCCATTGCCGTGACGATTGTTTGGGGCATCTTCTCAGGACCAATTCTCAACCGTGTGTTGGTTGAGTGGGACCAGGTGTATGACGACGTTGACTTTGATTGGTCTGCTTCTGGCGAAGCCGGCAAGATGGACTTCGAGAACATTGGTACCCATGAGCTTGGCCACAGCGTTGGTATGGGTGACCTCTACGAGTCAGTCTGCAGCGAGCAAACAATGTTCGGCTTTGCCGCAACTGGCGAGACCAAGAAACGCACCCTCGAGGGCGGCGACATCAAGGGTGTCGACGGGCTGTACTAGTTTAGCACTTTAGGTTACCCCGGCTTGTTACCTCCGCTGATCAATACTTTTCCGGTTTTTTTGAACTGCCATTAATTATTCTTTAATTCTCAAGAATTTGAGAATAGATATTTACGATATATAGCGTATCTTTTTAAGGAACTCTTACAAAAAAATGACGACGTCGGATAGTTGTAACGTGGAGGTGGTGAGGGTAAGTTTTTTAGATGCTCTGAACGTCACTTACACATCTGATGTGGAAATGCCTTTATTGACTTTCTCTAGAATTGCTGATTGAATTGAAATGCTTTCGATCTTTAAATCGGATGGTGATGAAGATGGGTTACGAATGCGGAGATTCCGATTGCGATCCAAATTATGATGCAGATGCCTTCTTCAGCTTTGACAAAACCTCAGATCACGACTCGCCCTCCGGCTGTCAATTGAGTGATCTCCGACCAAAGGTTGAGGAATCGCTCTTCCAGAAAATTGGCACGCTGTGCATGGCTGGGCTGGTAGGAGGAATTATCTTGCTGTGCCTGTTACTCCTTCTCGCTATACCAGTAGCTGTCCTCGTTGGGTTGTTGATCCTGTCCTGGAAAATGATCCAGTTCACCCACTATCTCATACTCATTCCACTCCTTATCGTGGGCACGTGGCTCCTGATGATCCTGAAGTTCGTCATGTCAGACCCCAAGCCTCGAATTTCAAAGTTCTAAAGATTTCGTTCGTTTCAAGACCGGCTTAGCCGGTCTTTTTTTTCCTAACCAACTAGTGATTTACTTCTTTTTCCTTAACTTCCCTTCAAATGCTTGATGTAAGATGGATTGCTTTAGGGCTTTTAAATCGGCGGCGGTTTGGGATTGGAGCTCGCGGAGTTGGCGGACTTTTTCGGACGGGTTCTATGGCCTCTCTAATTTTTTGGCCTATAAACTTTTTTTCTCAAAAAACAGTCTGTTTTGATAGCAATTCCAAAAATTCATTTACTTTCAAACCAGCGTCTTTGATAATCGCCATAAGAAGCGGTTTCTTAATCGTCTTACCAGGGTGGATCGGTATAACTGCTCTGGCTTTTGTTTTAGGATGAATATAAATTGCGTGACTGCCTTTTTGGCGATCTAACACAAAACCGATACGCTCGATTGCCTTAATAACTTCACGCGCGCGTAGGGTTGGCAACTGTTTGAATGTCATAGATCAAGCGAGAACTTTGTGGCCGCTAACCTCAACAACGCCGTGAAAACTTTCTTGCATTGAGGGAATAGGTTCGCCAGCCTCTTTAAGACTTTCCAGATAGAGTTCAATTGCTTCGTGGATATTATCGCGAGTTTCCTCGATTGTTTCACCTTGAGTATGACAACCTGGTAAAGCTGGCGCATAAGCAACATAGCCGCCTTCCGGCGCCTTTTCGTAGACAACATCGTATCGAAGAGTTTGATTCATATGATTTAGATAATAAACAACTCAGTTGAAAATGTCAATCTTAAAGCTCGATTGTTATTCTGATCTTCTTAAGAATTTGAGAATAGTTGCCCTTGAATGTTGAACAATATATCGTTCATAAATTTCCCTCAAGTGCTTGATGCAGAATTGATTCCTTTAGGGCTTTTAAGCCGGCGGCGGTTTGGGATTGCTTGACCGGCGCAGCAATAGTTCGCCGGTTTTTTTATGGACAACTGTCGATGCTTTATTTTTTCCGATAATCCTTTGGGACTATTTCAATCTGTTTTTTCCCTAACTCAAAAACTAATCTCATTTTATCAAATAAACCTTCGTGTCCTAAAATACCATGACCACGAGGTGATATATCATTGGAAAATACAATCGGAACTTTTTCAAAAATTAATCCACCGATGTCGACAGAAATATGATGGATATAACCCATTCCAGAACCTGTAATGCCACCAAATGGGTATTCTTTACCACTTTTTAACTCTAGACTCAGTTGATCCGCAATTTCAGCATGGACTATCGATACGTCTGCGCCTGTATCAATAAGCACTTGGTATGGGAAGGATTGTTCTATATGGATAAATTTTATCGGGATAACTGGTCGGAGAAATGGCCCATATCGGGCGTAAGGAAATTTCATCTTGCGGAACCAACGTAGGGCAAAACTTCGGTAGGGACTTTAAACGTGAGAGGAATTTCCTTAGATCCATACTTTCTGCGAAATTTTCCCACGGCAGTAGCCAGTTTGTTATCTGAGGCTAGAACATTTTTGCGTGTGTTATCTAAAATAACCCACTTGCCTTTGTATGCTTTAACAATTTTAGTCTGGTCGATTACCATTGCACCTCCCTCTTCCTTGATTTAACTATATTGTAAACCGTCGGGATGGTTTAGTCAACTCGACCACCCCACACCGCAGGATGTAGATGTAATAATTCGGTGATTTTTTGATGGGCATACAATGTGGTTAAAGGGTATTTAACGCTATTCTAATGTTCTTAAGAACTTCAGAATAGCGGTGCCAGCTGGGGTAAGGGCGTGGAGTACTGCGTTGACACGCGAGTGTTTGGTCACGAGGCCTGCGGCGAAAAGCCTGTTAATATGAACATCGATGGTTTTTAGGTTAGCACGAGTCTTTTGGCTAAGATCAACAACCGACAAGTGGGGCTGCCGCGAGAGAATATCCAACAGCTGGATGCGTCGGTGGTTAGCAACAGCTTTCGTAATTTTCTCAATTGCTCGGTAATGCATAATCCTATTCTAATCTTCTTAAGAATTTGAGAATAGATATAAGTGCTCTGTGGCGGCGGCGCGCCGGCCAGACCCCGGCTAGCGGTTGAGATAGGTAATCGTAATTTGCAACACGGTGGCAAAGGTAACCCACAGGAGATAAGGAACTTGGATGTAGGCGACCCAGCGAGCGCGGGGGTATATAGCCACCATCGCCCAGATAAGCGTGCCTAAAACCAGCAAAATATCTATGGTGGCGAGCAGATTATTTTTGAGCCCGAATTGCAAGGGCGTAAAGGCAAAATTAAAGATAAGATTTAAAACAAACGGCAGAATCAGCGCAGGGGCAATTTTCTTTTTCCACGCCTGCCAGAACACCCAGCCAAACGAAATAGCGATCAAGAGATACAGCACGCTCCAGACCGGCCCAAACAGCCAACTCGGCGGCGCCCATGAGGGTTTAATGAGTTGTGCATACCAGTCGTAGGTGTTCATACATTTATGTTATCACTATTTGTCTATATACGCGCCTCTTCATCTCCAATACAAACTTGGTAGTTCATATTCCACAATAAATAAGGCACCGCGTCTTTTTCCTGTTGCGGTGATTCGCTGGTGAGCAGATTGCGGATATTCTTTTTTAAGATTTTTTTCGATCGGTTAATCGCTTCACCGGCAGTATTGCCTTTCAGTAGTGATATTGGTACTGCGTTTGACGGTTCAAGAAATAATTTAGCTGTTTGATCTTCCAAAGGGCGCGTGATTTTTTGTTCGTCAAACATGCAGAAAAAATCTTCACTATAACCTATATAAGCTTTAGCTCCATTCTTAACGGCTGCACTGCCAAGTTTTTTAGCCGATTGGCATGATCTCGCGTACGCGACTGTACCTTTAAGTAATTCGGAATTAGAATTTGATTCCAAAATTGGTTCGTTATTATAGCCAGTAACCATACTTGCGCTACCATGACCATTTATAACAACTAAGGAAGGAGATATCTTCTTGATAATGCCCACAAATTCTTTTGCGTTTGCGCGTTTTTTTGCTAGATCAAATATTTTGAAATTTTTTCGTTCCGCTTGTTCAATAATCTTCTGGCTCCAATAAAAAAGATAAGTGGTAACTAAATCGTGATTGGGACGCGTGATAATAATTCCCTTACTCATCGAAAAGGATACCCGTTTTTAGCGATTGTAAAAATTCAATTTGTGCTTGGGATATTTTTTGTCCGATTGAATCCTGCTTCTCCACATGGGCAATTAATTCTTCCTTATTAAAACTGCCGTCTGATCCAACGGAAATTTGCTTGCCTGACGGCAATACTTTAAGGCGCTCTATTACCAATTTTCTGATTTGATCGTCGTGGATCTTCTGATCTTGAATTTTTATCATATAATTTAGATAATTTTTAATGCTTCTAGTTGCTCTAAAATTTGTTTGCCTAAATTTGTATCATTATCCACTTCTAGTTTTGCAACTTGCCATGTAATCGGTTCATTATCAATGACAACCACAATCTCTCTACGAAGGTTTAGTGGAATATTACTATAAACTTTATAGAACCTTTCTTTCAAATCCATAGGTCTATTGTAGGCCAAAAACTTAAAAAAACAAGCTGATAGTTATAATTTACCCTCAAATGCCTGATGCAAAATGGATTGTTTGAGGACCTTTAAATCCTCGGCGGACTGCCCTGAGCGAAGTCGATGGGTTCGATCTAATAAGTGTCACTTGTAGACATACTGGTGTAATCATATAACAAAGATTTGTAGATCAACTTTTATGATTTATCAAAAATGTAAATAAAATTTCTAGGATTTTTACTCATATTCACTTGTTAATGCAGAATCAGTACTGGTACCGAAATGAAAATTAGAAGGTAAATTAGCAAAATCAAGGTCAGCTTCTCCATATGTGTTGATAATAGTTAGCAACTTAAAATTTTTTATTTTTTCTTTAGAAGGATCAAAATTTGACTCATCATAAACATCTATGCCGGGAGAACCAGCGCCATTATCATTAAAGCCAAAGAAGAATGTTTTGTAATCTCCCATAAAGCCTAGATAGTATCTTTCATAATAATTAAAACTTCTAGGGCCGACATCATAGCTGTAAAAATCAGCAAATTGATTTTTAGGATCATCAAAATCATCCACAAATTTAATCTCATTGAGGTTAGTTGAATAACCTAGTTCCGAAAACTTAGTTTTTCCTAAGGTCAGCTCATTTAATCCCTTCATCAAAGACGGCAATTTTAGTTTTGGATTAAAGTTGATTTTCCTGGTCGTTATAGAAAAAAATTTTACTTCACCTTCCTGGTTGCTTATTGTAGTGGCGAAATAATTTTCATTGACAAAATTATTTTCGATGTAATTTTTATCTTTAATTTTAATGTTGTGTGTTTCTTTTGACAATCCAAGCTTTTCTTTGAAAAATTCTGTACTCTGACCTGCCTTTAGAGAACTAATTTTACTGTAATTAATTCTTTTTGCTCCCAAAGTTCGATTGTAAACTACTCTAAAATTTGACGATATAATGGGTATTTGAATAAATAAAAATACCAAAATTGCTATTAACCATTTCAGGTTTTTTGAATCAATTTTTTTGAATAAAGATTTCATGCCCGTATACAATCGATAGATTAAAGGACTTAAAGCTTTTAAATCCGCGGCGGCCAGACCCCGGCTAGCGGTTGAGATAAGTAATCGTAATTTGCAACACGGTGGCAAAAGTAACCCACAGGAGATAAGGAACTTGGATGTAGGCGACCCAGCGAGCGCGGGGGTAGAAAGCCACCATCGCCCAGATGAGCGTGCCTAAGACCAGCACGATATCAATGGTAGCCAGCAGATTGTTTTTGAGCCCGAATTGCAAGGGTGTAAAGGCAAAGTTGAAGATAAGGTTTAAAACAAACGGCAGGGCCAAGGCGGGCGCAATCTTCTTGTTCCACACCAGCCAGAACACCCAGCCAAACGAAATAGCGATCAAGAGATACAGCACGCTCCACACTGGCCCAAACAGCCAGCTCGGCGGCGCCCATGAGGGTTTGATGAGTTGTGAATACCAGTTGTATGTGTTCATAAGTTTATTCTAACATTTTTGTGAAAAAATATTTTTCGTATAGAATCCGCAAGAATTGCGATTTGAAAACTTGATACACCAATTCTTCGGCAGTTTTCTTTTTGCTGGGCATGGGTTTGGTTCAAATGTTTGTTCTACCACACCCTAGCGTTGGCGGAAGTGCGAATGGAGAATGGATTACTTTTACGATTACACTCTTCTTAGGGATCGGCGAGAAATATCTGATGGTACATCGTCGCGATAATTTTCTAATATCTCTAATTCTTTAGCTTGATTTAGAGAATGAAGTTTTAATGAAATAGCAAAAAAAGTCAACAATCCTAACATTATTAATGATCCAGTACTACCAGAAATTTTTTGCCCAAAAGTTAGAGTGATAACAGAAAGTAGTGATGATAATGTAAAATTTCTAAAAAACGCTGACCTAGTACTAAAGTATTCAGGAAGACTTCTCCGGTTATGAAAAAATAAATAGGCATTTATTTTATAAATTTCCTGTTTTCGGATTCGAGTTGTTGGGCTATCGAGCCAAATTTTTGATAATCCCTCAAGAAACAGGCCTGATATCAATGATAAAACTAAAAATATCAAAACAGAAAATTCACCAGATTTTGATATAAAATTATTCGTTTGAAGACTATCCCAAAATGAATAGAGTGCCACGCTAATTAGGAAACTACCGGGTAAAAAGTAATAAAAAATATCGGTTAAGTCGTTTATCATTTATAATTTTCCTTCAAATACTGGATCGAAAAATTACTTCCCGAAAACCTTTATTACCTCTTCAAAATTTTTAGGTTTTCTGCCTAACTTTTCCCACTCTTCTTGTTTTATATACAGAGCCTTATAATCTATTCTTGTTTGTCTATCATTAACATCCTCGCACCACTTCTCTAGTCGTTCAAATTTTAATTTATCATCCTCTTCTTCCCTGCCTTTTGTCTCAATTATATAGACAGTTTTATTATCTTTTTTGACGAAAAAATCCGGATAATAATTTGCTATTAACCCTTCTGAATTTTTATACTCTATTCGTAACGCGTTTGCTTCTTTATTTTGAAAATTCTTTGTAAAAGAGACAACATCATCACAATCATCAAAGAATGCCGAAAATTCGAGCTCAAAATTTCCATTACCGACAATTTTGTTAAAAACTGATTTTTTAGGAATCATAAAGGACTCATTATTCACCACAAACGGCCTTGCTCCGCTGATTTTGAGATAATTTTTTATCTCGGTATCGCCTTTATCCTGAATTGTGAGTTCATTAATCGCTTTTTTGAATGAATCTTTAATTAACTTTATATATTCCATTTCCGACAAATTTCTCAAAACGTTCAAGTCGGATAAATCTACTGGTTTTGCAAACATATAATTCTGGACAAATTCCTTAACCTTGCCGAATAAAATATCGTAACAACCAAATAGCCGTAGTTCTCTCATGATCGCTTGAGCAAAAAAGCCAATAACACTTTGATAGTCCGTTTCTATATCTCCACTTAGTATTGTCGTATGATGGGTTGTTTCATCAACCACATCTTTAAACACAATTTCCCTCTTTTCCTCGTCAGAAAAAATTTTCACGGCCATCTTTTCATTCCCAAATTTTGAAACATCAAGTTGCGCCAAGTTTTTATACTCTCGTTGTATTCTCGGCGACATTACCGGAATTTCAATATCCAGTTTTTCGATATCTTTTGTGGGGTTTTCTTTATCTACCTCAATCACCATTGGCGAGATTGGTTTTGCTCCAACTCCCATTGCTTTCCTATCAAGAATTACACCCTCGCCTTTTATTGATTCGACAAAATCCAAAAATGCTGGCGTTCCCACTACACTCACATACTCCTCAACATCGTCTCTGCCAAAAAACATTCTTCTCAAGCCACGACCAAGCGTCTGTTCGGGCAAAATTTTTGAATCCGCCGCGTAGGGCCGTAATCCTACAATTGTCGTAACATTTTTCACATCCCAACCTTCTTTAAGCATCATCACCGAAACAATAACTTTAAACGGACTCTCTAAATTATCAATGTCGTTTGCCTGTTTTCTTAACAAATCGAGCTCTTCCTTGCTCTTACCGCTCACGCTTTCCGAGATATCGCCACTTTTATTAGTATGAATAGTTAAAATCGCGCCTTTCAAATCCCTAAAATTTGTCTCAATATATTTGGTAACTTCATCGCAGTTTTTGGTATCATCGGTCATAATAAACAGAATCGATTTTTTCCCGGTCGGTTTTAGTTCCTTATACGTTTTGCGCCATTCTTCGATACCGAGATTAATGTAGTCTCTATACTTTTCGCTAAATAACGGGCTTTGATTTTCTTTAAGTTTTCCTCTGCTTGCCGCATCTGGCACTACCGGAGTTTTAACAATCCTCTGGTGTATAGCCTCAACCAGCGGGTAATCAGAAATCGTTTGCACAAAAATCGAGCCATCATTATGCTTTGGCGTTGCGGTTAAGTCTAATTGTAAAGTTAGGCCAGAACCCTTTTGGATTAACCTATTATGAATATCTTCTATTGATTTGACCCAAGCCGATTGATGATCATGCAAGTGGTGCGCCTCATCGTTAATCACTATGAGCTCGTCAATATCCCTAACGATCATGCCAAGATCAACAGTAGATTCATTTGTCTTTGTAACTGGTTTATCGCCCAAGAAATAGGCGGAACTGTCTTCGTCGTCCGGACTGGGCTGCTTTACATCACCCTCAAATACCCTATGAATATTGGTCAAAAAGATATTGCCAGTATCAGATACATTCCGAAGATCGTCTTGCAAATGGAGAGTGATTTGGAAATCATCTTGCCAGTTTTGGCCTTGGTGTCCATTGTCGGGTAGCACAGGGTCGGTAAAAAATATCTTTAAACCTTCAAAATCGTGTTTTATCCTCTCAAAAACGATTACGTTTGGGGTAACTAACAAAAAATTCTTTGCCAAAGTAGAATCTTGCTCATATTTTTTATGGAAATACGCCCAGGCTACAACCAGGCTCATTACTTTAGTTTTACCCGCTCCGGTAGCCATTTTAATCACAAAACGCAGCCAGTCTTCGGTAAACATTCCAGCGCTTAATACGCCTGTGGAGTTGTATCGAATAAGATCGTATTTATCTTTTACTTTTGCCACTTCGTACAGCCAAATAACTGTTTCTATCGCTTCTTGTTGGGCAAAGTAATACTTAAAATTCGATGATACTCCGTGCTCGTCGTATAAAATATGGTCTTCCTTAAACCACCAATTCAAAAGGGCCTTTGATGTATCGCTCACGCCTTCGTAATGTTTGTCTCGCCAATCTTTTACTTTCTTGCGTAATTCAGCCACAAGCGGTGGTAACAATTTTTCGTACCCTTGCTCTCGAAAATCTTCTTCAGCCGGAAACCACCGAATACTCGGGTCTAATATTATGTATGGGTTTTTTGGAAAATCTTTATGAAGTGCCATAAGTAGCTACTTCTTTTATTAAATATTTCAATTCGTTATTTGAAACACTCAGCGAATCAATTAAAGCTTGTATTTTTCTTTGTGACATATGACTAACATTGGCCCATGATTCCAAGCTTCCATTTTTAAGGATAAATACACCGATATGTTTTAGTAGTTTTATAGCTTCTATCGCCTGGATTTTTAGATCATTATCAACAATAGCTAATAATCCTTTTTGTTTTAACTCATATTTTTTTTGTTTATTATTAAATTGTAATTTCATCTTAGACACACAGTTTTTTATACTACTCTTATTACTGTTGTTCATTTTATCATTTACAAAATTGACCAGTTCATCTTTATACAGAGCATCACTATCTAATATACAAGCTGCGGAAATTTTCAAAGTGTTTAAAAAATCAAGAATTTTAAGACAACCTGGCAGCCCATTCATTGAAATGAAATTTGTGGAATGTGTATTTTTAGGTAAATATCGGTTCAAAGCAGCTTGATAAAAAACTCGATCATCTGTCGCCTCACAGACAATAGTTATATTATTGAATAGAGAATTCAATACTTGCTCTTCATGCTGTGATGAAGACCTTATCTCATTTACATCAAGAGTTTCGGCAGTAAATTTTTCGAGTCCCAGATTTTTTGTAAGATATATTATATTTAGTCTTGAGCTACTTCCATTTTTTTTGTCTTCTAATAATAACCCCCTTATAAATTCTGCACTATGCGTTGCAATAAAAATTTGTTTTTTATTAGCTTTAGAGTTCTGATAAATAAAGCTAGCCAAACTATATATTTGAGGTGGGTGTAGAAAAGATTCTGGTTCATCAAGAACGATTATATCTTTTACCGGATTAAAAATACTAAAAGCAATCTTAAGATAAGCTTGAATACCATCACCCAATGTGCCAAAATATCTAGTGTTTTTATCCCATAATCTAGTATAGGTTTCTGTTGCTTCTGGTTTATTTTTAGGTATTTTGCCTGTAAGTACCCTCAGGGCTTTTTCACCCACAGGAATATTATCAAAAATTAATTCTAAACTAAAAACTTTTTTGATATGTTTCATGAGAGGATCAAAAAATTTCGGATTTATATAGAAATAATGAAGAATATCATTGACTGGCTGTTTGGTATTCGGAACATTTGTTATTGTGGTTATAGTTAAACGCTCTTTACATAGCTCTGCAGCATGAAATAAAGATAGAAGAAATTTGAGTCCATAAAATTGATCGGTGTTGTGTTCTACATTCGCCAAATCAACGGTTATGCTTTTATTTCTCAAATTATTAATTAGATAACGATGAGTCGATTGGTTCCACTCCCCCCAATTGTATATTTTTTGAAGTCCCTCTTTATCAAGATTACTATTTACGTCATTAAAGTCACTGAGATAGGCTTTAGGGATATACTCTTTTACCCTTGTTTTTATCTGAGATAATTTAATTTCTACTGATTTTATCCAATGAATCTCCTGGTTTGGAATAATTTGACCAAAATAGGTTGTAATTTCGCGCAAAAAAGTTGTCTTTCCAGAATTATTACTACCTACAATTACATTAATATCTTTACATTGAACATCAGAGCCATCACTAAGAGTTAATTTTTGACAAGTTATCATATATTAACCCCAATTACCTTAGTCGTATCATTTCCGAAAATATCAACCACCTTAACCGCAACTTTGTAGGTTCCTTTTGATACCTCTTTGGTGACAGAAGTAAGCTCGAGATTTCTGTTCTTTTTTGTGCGAAAGCTTTGCCATTCGTTGTCGAAAATGTAATCGCCGGTCCAAAGTTCTTTTTCTTTTCCGTTCTCGACAATTTTGATAATTTCTTTTCTGTCAGTAAAATCAAAATCAACTGCCCAATAATCAATCCAGTCGCTCCATTTTTTGGTAAGTATTTCTTTTGTAATAATTTCGCTCTCTTTATCTTTTGATATTTTTACTACTTGCCCATCTTCCACTACCACCTTAGCTCCACCGGGTCGCAACGCTTCTTCAATTTCGCCAGAATCGTCCTGATTGTAAAAAACAGAAAAATTGGTTAATTCAATCGAGAGCTCTTTAGCATTTCCTTTCCCTTTAATAATCGGCTTAGCTTCTATAAACGCTACATCATAAAATTTTACCTGCCCTTTTTCTACCGCCTTTTTATCAAACACTTCCCTGGGGATTATCCTAAAAGCAATATCAACGCCTTTACTTTTATATTCCTCGAAATCCAAACCCATTTCATAATCAAAACCTAGCACATCAACTTTGGTAATATTTTTTTCTTTGCATTCCGTAACAATGTCTTGGATCAATTTCGACGAAACTGGCGTATCAATAGGCCCCACAG
>JBASTP010000009.1:0-79702 GCA_049274945.1 Patescibacteria group bacterium | reverse complement strand
GGTAGCTCCTGCCCCTCGACAAAGCTCGGGGTCCCGTCGTCCAGGCAGCTCGCCGGGATTGGAGCGCTTCACTTCCAATGGCGCTCGCAACTACCTCGGGTTGGCTCCGGTTCGCCAGCCATAGATCCAGAACTCGGTATCAGTGTTTATCTGTGGACAGAATCAGTGGTTGTTTTATGGGAAACAACACAGCGCCGGGTCGATTGGCACACCGCTTAAACGAATCTCGGCATGTACGTGGGTGCCATCTCCCAGAGGATGGAACGCGTACGCAAACCCAGTATTACCGCAAAATCCAATCAAATCGCCCCGTTTCACTTGGTCGCCTACCGAAACCGCAAAACCGGTTAAGTGGCCCACCCGCCAGGTGTAGCCGGGTAAGTCAGTCACCTCTGCGTCAATGTAGTTGCCGTAGCCGTACTTTGGATCACCACCCACAAAGGTAATTTTAGCGTTCGATGCCGCCACCACCGGCTCGTTGCGTACGCAATCTTCGTCTTCGCCGGTGTGGAACGCCTGCACGTAAGTGGGCTCGCCAAAACGAGTAGTGATTATCCCCGGCACCGGCCGCTGGAACTCAACGCTGCCCACCCGCCTGGGCGGGCCTTGCGCTGCGCCGGCGCGCGCCCGCGCCGTAATGTTAAATAATTCACTGCCGACGCGGTTATACTCATCGCGCGCTTTTTTGAGCTGATCGTCAAATTCTTGCTTGGTCGCTTCCGAGTTGCTCAAAAGATTATTCTTAAAGTTTTTCTGCTGGCTCAAGCCACTCTTGCGCTCCTCGTGTTGCCGTTTAAGTTTCTCGAGCTGAACCTTTTCGTCCTGCAGCAGCTTGCGCTGGGTCTCGAGTTCTTCCTTAAGCCGCTCAGTGGTATCGATATCAATTTCAATTCTCGTTTGGAGCGATTCGAGGGTGGCCGCCTCGGTAATCGCCGCTGAAACCGAATCGCTGTACACGAGCATGAGCGGATCCTGGACCGCGCGCATATAGAGCTCGCCGATCGCACCGTCCTGATCGTCCTCAAGTTTGGTGAGTTCCGCTTCCCTTATGCCGATCTGGTCGTTCTTTTCCGAAACCTGCACCTCTTTTGTCTTGATCCGGCGCTGCTCCTGCAGAATCTGGCCTTCGGTTTTTTGAATATCGCTCGTTAAAATTTTGATCTCAGTATTGAATTTGGTGATCTTGGTCTTCTCGGCCGCCGAGCCGGACGAGGCTTTCTTGATTTCGTTCGCCAGATCATCGCGCCGCCGCTGCAGCTCGGCCAGCCGCTGCTGGTCGGTGACTTGGGCAAGCACCGGGCTAAACTGAAGCCCGATCAACACCAGGAGTGTAATGAGACCTTGGACTAACCGCCCTCCTTTCATAGCCTATTGAGCGTAGCATAATTTTGGACAAAAGAAAAGGCGATCCGACGTGCGTCGGATCGCCTTGGTGATCTACTGGGGCCCGCCTTGGGCCAGAGCTTGCAAGTGGCGATGGAAGATCTCCACTTGCCGCAACATTACAGTTGCAATCTTGAGGTAATACGCGACTTCCTCAAGCTGATTGAAGGAGTGATCTGGGCCTGCCATTTTGGCAAGCCGCTGCTCCTCATCGACTTCCTTAATGACTTTCTGCATCCATTCAGGGAGCGGTTCGCTCACCTGAAGAGATCCGCCCTCAGCTTCGTTGCCTTGATCATCAGGCAAATCGAAACGCTGACAGAGCGCCTGACAATCAGGACAAGTTGAGAAGTGGCGAGCAGCCGCCTCAATCACCGGTAAGGGAACCAGCATTGCTATTGCGTATGCCCGCTGATACTCCGTTTTCAAGCGAGCAACTCGCAACAAAATCCAGAGCGAAAATTGCTCCTGCTCGTTCAGTTCTTGAAATGCCATTGTTCAGGATCACCTCTCCTTTTGTTCATTATCGATCTGTTCGCGAAGCCGGGTTAGACTCTCTAATGTGTCATTCGCTCTATTACATAGCGAATCGAATGCCTCATCTAAAGTAATCTCCTCCGGCACTTCATGACCTACAACCAAAATGCAGTAAAAACAAGCAACTTCGCCGTCTTGCTCTTGGGGACATACAATTTCGCTCCTTTGAGCTACCCCAAGAAGCGCTCTTTCCCAAAAAGCAACAATGTCCTCATTTTTAAACAAACGATTGGCTCTCACACGCTCAATATCATGCCTATGGTGTTCGGCTTGTTCGGGAGCCAGAGGCCTTTTGGATTGCCACCCGCCTTCGCTCACATCAAACACCACCAGCAATCCCTTCCCGTCATGGTTGAATATCTCAAGCAAGTTCCTAGCCGCCAAGATGGGATCATCAAATTCATGGAATGTGCGCACGCACGTGAGCAAGTCTATTTTTGACCTGAATTCGGCAACAAAGTCCTCGTCAAGAATACTACGGCGATGCCGCTGAATAATTGGCAGTTCAGCCCGACAAGGTTCCAACGCAGGGTCCACCAGGTGTAACTTTGACGCCCCGAGTAATCGGAAGATACGCTTTGCAATAGCAGCGTTCCCTGACCCAATATCCATCATTTCAAGACCGGCAGGGATGCCATGGCATGTAGCCGCCAACTGAAAAGACAACCAGTTCGCAACTAATAAGTCGTAAGTTTTCAACAGCTGCTGATACCGATCAGACGCGCTCATAATAAAATCCTTTTCAAGGAACGGGTCGAATTAAGACAGCGTGAATATAGCAGATCGAACCTGGAAAGTCAACCGTATGGAGCGATAATTTGACAAGCAGGCAAACCACACTATTTAGACTTGGTTTTTTAATATATATTCCACTCCCTGAGTGGAATGGCGGTGGTTAGGAAGTAAAAACGCGCAAAAAAAGAGCCGCGACTTGGTCGGGCTCTTTTGGGGTCGGGCGGGAAGGGGCGGCCCAACCAGAGAGCAACGCGGCTCTCGGTTGGTCCGTCAGAACGTGATCTTCACATCCTGCGGCGGGAAGTTATCCGACCGCAGTTCTATCATCATCGGGCCGACGGGCGTGGCCGTGGCCCGGACCCGAAATTCCATCGAGGGGAACCTGTCCAGATAAATCTGGACATCCCCGAACTCAACTCCGGTCGCCAATTGCTCGGCTCCGAAGTATGCGATGCCGGTACTCGGGTATCCCCAATGGAATCCCCGAGCCGGATCCAGGCGCGAGCCAGCAAGCTCAAGCTGAGCCGGCAGGACAACCCTGATGCGCAAGTTGCGCACCTCGGCAGGGCCATCGGCGCCCGTAACCTGCTGAAAACGGGGAAAAATGGTAAACTCTACCACATCCCCGCTCACCAGATTGAGCGTCCGGAAGTCGGCCGCCAAGGCCGGCTCCCACAGATCGGCGCGGGAACTGTACCGGCCGGTCGGGTAGGCGCTCGCGCCTACCGACATCAACACGTTGCCGACCGGTCTTGGCAACTCCGGCTCGGGCGTCGGCCCGAGCGGCACCACGATGCCGAGGTTGTTGGACCCCGGTCCCACCCCCGACACGCCTCCTCCACCACCGCAACCCATCACGAAAAACACGAACGGCACGAACCGAAACAACTTCATCTTATCCACTCCTCATTTTCCCTGTTGTACAGGTTTATTATCCGCACAGGTATATGCTACCAGTGCAAACCTGTTAGTATAGCACAAAATCAGGGAAAAGTCAAGGTCAGCCCCATATACCACTGGTTTTTATAGAGCTGACCGCAGATCCCGCCGAAGTCCGCCATCGAGCGGACGAAGGAGGATCAATATCTTAGAGCACTAACCCAATCACCATCACAATCACGCCGAGGCTAATCAAACCACCGCTGATAATCAAATTGGCAGTCGCCGGTTCTTCAACCTGGAAGTTGACCTCTGTTGGCACGCTTTCGTTACCCTGCTCGTCGAGCTCTACGGCGGTAAGGGTGTGACTGCCGGATTCCAGGGCGGTTGGCAGTTCATAGCTCCAGTTGCCTTGGTCATCGGTTTCAACTTCGAATTCAATCGGCTCATCCGAACGGATGATGACTTTCACCCGGCGCCTCGCCGAGGCCTTGCCGATGATCTTGAGCGGTCGGCGGCCTCGGCGAATAATCTTACCCTTCTTAGCTTGCGGTAAACTTACCGTCGGCGGCGTGCCAGAACTGATTGGTGGTAGCGCCGGAGCGAGCTCGCCAACGGCGGTTGAAGGAGGTGGCTGTGGCGCGGCCGACTCCGGTTGAGCTTGCTTGGCTTTGCCCCTGGTCTTGGCAATCTTTGGAGCCGGTTTGGTTTGCGGGGGCGTCAGTGATGGTGGCGATGACGCTGACGACTGAGCAGCGACCGGGGCGGGAGATCTGGGAGCGGTGGTGGGCGTGGCAACCGAAAATGTCGCCTCATCTGAACTCTCTGAAATTTGGTCGTCGAGGACCGAGACCACCGTAACTTTATGGCTGCCTGGTTCGATCGGCCCGCCGTACTCGACGCTCCAGTTCCCCTCGCCGTCGGCCCGCGTCGTTAGCACGATTGCCTGAGATTCAATAGTAATCCGCACCTCGCTGCCAGGGTCAGCCACGCCGTGCAATTTCAATGGCGCTGAGGCGCTCACCAATCCGCCGGATGTAATCTCAATCTTGTTAATGATAGGTTTCTTAGGTTTCTGTTTAGTCGGCGCTGGTTCGGATGGTGATGGTGGCGGCGCCGGCGACCTCGGTTGTACTGCCACCTGGATCGTTTCCTCAAAACGCCGACCGTCATGACCGTAAGCCGCAACGAGGTAGCTCGATGTTTCACGCGGGCTGACCGCGTGCCGTCCTTCTGGTGGAAGCGCTCGAGTCAATCTGCCCGCGATGCCGCTGCCCTTGATTGCCACTTCGGTAAGGTCGCGTCCGCTCCAGCTGAGCGCCGCCGACTCTCCCGCAACGATTTCGGACGGTTCAGCCTTTACCTCGAAGCTCGACTGGCCCTGGCGAACGGTCTCGAACCCTACCACGCCGGTCAACCGTTCGCCAGAGATTCCCACGGCGCTGTTCGGCTTCGGCGCGATCAAGCCGTAGTAATCCATTGCCGGCGTAAGAGGACGGCTGGGGGTGGCAATAATCTCACCCGTTGCTTGGTTGTAGCTTGTTTGGGTGGCTAACGATTGAAAATATTCTCCTGGTTCTGGAAACGCGAGAAACGCTATGCCATTCCCGTTCACCGAACGATTTAAATCCCTTCGCAGCAGAGTGATTTCGAGCTGGGAAGCCGCATCAGCCGGCGGGAACGTGGTTCCACCGGGTGGGCAGTTTCTCTGGATCGCGCTCCCTGCCACTGGCCCGCAGTTTGTGTTAGGGCTTGAACCACCGAGCGGGCAATTCCGCCCAATCGCGCTGCCTGCCACTGGCCCGCAGTTTGTGTTAGGGCTAGCCAGCTCGACGGCGACCCGCTGGTCGAGCGGCCGCTGGCCTGAGGGAGAATCCGGCGAGGCGCGCACGATCGAAACGAGCTGTTTTGCTGAGACCGGTTTCACCTCATCACTGTCAAGCACCTTGCTCATGAGCACCGTGCGCTCGACCTGATCAGAGGGAAACTGGCGGCAGCGCCGGTGCGGGAGGTCAGGATAGATGAGCGGGCAGTCGGGCCTGGGGGCGGGGATGACGAGCCCCTGCAGTTGGGCGACGAGCTTAATTTCTTTGAGCGTTTTGCCGCCGCCCGGAGGACAGGTGTCAACAATCGCTGAGCCGATCACCGGAAGGCAGGGCTGGCCGGAATCTGAAACCCTGAAAAATGCCACCCCTTCGGTGCCTATTCCTGATTCAAACAGCGGCGGATTTGCCCAACCGAACCCGCCGATCTGCTCAGTATCCTTGCTGCCATCAGACCAGATCCGTTCGACATTGAGTTCAGACCGATCAAGATTCAGCAGTAACGCACCCCGTCCAACTTGTCGCTCAAGCTCATTACCGGGGTCGAATGTAAAATGAAAAGAGTAGCTGACGGCCTCGCCCGGCACCACGAACGATTGGTTGTTAGTACCGGTTACCTCGATAAAACGATCTTGATCGCTTTCGGCGGTAGTTTTAAGTTTGAGACCACCACTGGTTGTCCACCACGCCCCAGCGCCCATTAACACAACGGCTGCTGCCAGCAGTCCGAGTTTAAATGTTTGCCGTTTGGCGATGCTCTTCGGTTCCAGTGTGCCTCCTTCTTACAATTCCTTGAGCGTACCCCCCCACGATGACGTGTCAATAACTACAACACCAACGCCGCGAGCGAAACCACCACCCCTAAGGCTACCAAACCACCAGCGGTTAAGGTTTCGCGGTTCGCACCCGCCGGAGCGGCGGGAACAGTGAACTCAACTGGGTTCGAAGGTGGACCTACCTCCAATCCGTCTGGCGTAATCGCCCCTGCAATCACTTGGTAGGATCCGGGCTTAAGCTGCACATCTGCCTGCACCACAAAGTTGCCCTCGGTGTCTGGCAGCGCCCTGAAGTGTTCAGACTTAGATAAAATGCCGACCTCAATAAGGCTGTTTGGCCTGGTGGTGCCGGTTACGGCTATGCGCTGCTTGCCACCAGCAAGAGCAGTAAGTTCCACGGATCGGATTGCCACTGAAGCCAAATCGCTGGGATCGGCCGTAGCCACTTGCTCGGCGGCCGCGGCCTCAAACCGCAACGGTTCAGTTTTCAACGTCTGGAGGTGGTTCAAATTCTCGACACCAACAAATCCCACCAAAACGGCTAGCACGTAGAGCGCAAATTTGAGCGCAACCCTCCTTAATTCCATTTGTCTATTCTCTAATACCTAAAGTGTTTCCGCAAGCTCCAGAACGTGGCAAGCGTAACCAGCACAAGTCCCGCCAGGAGCTGCCCCAAAATTATCCAAAAGAACCGGTCGCTCACGAAGCCTGTCACGTCGGCTGAACCTCCAGCAATTGCCGCGGCCAGGAAAAACGGCACAATCGGCAGCTGGTAGCGCAGGGCGAGCAGGAGCACCGCAATCGAGATCACGGTAGCAACGAGCGCCACGAGTGCAGCTTCAACAAAAAACGGCACCTTAATGTAGCTGCCCGAGGCGCCGACTAACCGCATGATCTCCACCTCTTCGGTGCGGGTTAAAATAGCCAGTTTGACCGTGTTAAAAATTACAATCAGGGCAATCACAATAAAGGTGGTCGAAAACACGATGCCGTTTTTCCGGGCGTTGTCGGCCACCTTAAGCAGCTGCTCGATAATCAGTTTGTTTTCCTGGTAGCTCACCCGGCGCACCTTATCTTTGAACGGTTCCGAGGTGAGTAAGCCGGCGATCTGCTGCAGGGCAACCGGATCGGCGGTTTTGACGACAAGCGAGCGGGGCAGGGGGTTATTCTGGGGAACCACTAAGTCTTTGACCCGTTTGGAAATCGGCCTCGACTGCCAAATCCTGAGCGCTTCCTCTTTGGAAATAAAGGTAACGCCACTCACATCGGACCGCGTTTGCAGCTTGATTTTGAGGTCTAAAATCTCGGCGTCGGGCACCTTGTCATCGAAGTAGGCGGTGAGGTCAATCTTGTCCTTGAGGCTGGCAATTTCCGATCGGAGTGTAAAGTAGTACACCACCGAAACCGTGGTAATCAGCAGGGTGAGCGCCAACACTAAAATCGACGCCGATTCGAGCCAGCGGTTACGCCAAAAGTTCTGCAGGCCGAGTTTGATGATGCGTTTGAATGTGGTGAACATGTTTATGAAATGATAAGCGGGTGGCGAAGCCCCGCACCAAACGGTGCAGGGCGAAGGGTGCCATCCGAGGGTGGGTTGCTAGCGCCACAGGAAGGGAGTCCCGACTTGTCGGGACGACCGCTCCTGCCCCGCTGAGCTGCCTGGACGACGGGACCCACCGAAGGTGGGTAGGAGCTACCAAGCAGCGAAGCGAAGGGTCCCGCCATAGGCGGGATAGAGCGCACACCCGAGGCGGTACCCGAGCCAGGACCCGCACATCTAATTACTCTATCGATTGCCATGTTTCAATGCCGGCTGATCCGACGTTAGCTCTCCGGATTGCAACGTAATTACCCGCCGTTTGAGCCGGTCGACCGTTAGTTTGTTGTGGGTTGCCAGAATCACAATCGTACCGGCGTGGTTAATTTTTTCAAGCAAATCGATAATTTCTTTGGCGTTGTCTGGATCAAGATTTCCGGTTGGCTCATCGGCCAGCAAAATCTTGGGCGAATGGATGAGCGCCCGGGCGATCGAGGCGCGCTGGGCCTCGCCGCCGGAAAGCTCCGAAGGAAACGCGGCGGCGCGGTGATCGATCCCCACCAGGTTCAAAATCTTGGTGACTTTGCTGGTGATAAACTCGTCGTGGGCGCCCAGCACCTCCAGAGCAAACGCCACGTTTTCGGCAACCGTTTTGTGCGGCAGCAGCTTATAATCCTGGAACACCATGCCAAGCCTGCGGCGGTAGTAGGGCAGCTCGGCTGATTTAAGCTTGGTAATGTCGCGGTTAGCCACGTAAATGGTGCCGGAAGTCGGCAGCTCTTCGCGAATCAACATGCGCATCAGGGTGGATTTACCGGCGCCCGAGGGCCCGACCAGTGAAATAAACTCCCCTTCCTTAATCTCCAAATTGATTTCATGGAGTGCGCGAACCGAACCGTAGAGTTTGCTAACGTGCTCGATGACGATGAAGGAATCGGATGAGCTCATTACCGTCCATCGTATTGACAACGTCGGCTTTAGTCAACCAGCCGCGCTGCGCGATACCAATGCCGTAGCGCAAGTACTCCAGGTGTTCGCGGTGGTGGGCATCGGTGTCGATTGAAAACTTGACGCCGTAGCCCTTGGCTTCTTTAACCATAGCATCATTCAAATCGAGCCGTACCGGGTGACTATCGATCTCCAGAATTTTGCCGTGCTTGGCGGCCGCCTTGTAAACAGTGGGCCAGTCGGCACTGTAGGGCGGCCGGGTGCCGATCATCCGGCCGGTGGGGTGGGCAATGCCATGGACTACGTGGCTCTCGATCGCCGCCAGCAGCCGCTTGGTAATTTGTTCGGAGCGTTGCTGGAATCCGGAATGGATCGAGGCGATCACAAAGTCAAGTTTGGCAAGCACCGCGTCTGGCAAATCGAGCGTGCCGTCAGCGCGAATGTCTACTTCCATTCCTTCGAAAATAGTAATTGTACACTTTTTGCGTAGGCGTTCGATCTCGCGGCGGCGCTCGTTGAGCCGCTGTTGACTCAGACCATGGGCAATGCCAAGCCCGGGCGAGTGGTCGGTAATGGCAATATAGCGGCGGCCGAGTTTTTGGGCGGCCCGGGCCATTACCTCGATCGATTGCTGGCCGTCCGACCAGTTGGAGTGCATTTGCAAATCGCCCTTCAAATCTTTAAGGGTAATGAGTTTGGGGAGCTTATGGGCAAGCGCCGCTTGGATTTCACCGCGGTTTTCACGCAGCTCGGGGGAAATGTAATCCATGCCCAGGGTTTTGTAAACTTTTTCCTCGGTTTCACAGGTGATTAACCTGCCGCGGCGCTTAATGCCGTGCTCGGAAATCGAAAAGCCGTGAGCAACCCCCCAGGTGCGCAAGGCCACGTTGTGCTCTTTGGAACCGGTGAAGTGCTGCAGCAGCGAGCCGTACTTTTTGGCTGGCAGGATTTCGAGGTCGATCTGTTGGCCGGTGGTATTTTCAATCACCGTTGCTTTAGTCAGGCCCTTGGCGAGCACCTTGTCAACAAACGGCCCGTTCACGAAATAATCAATCGCTTGCTTGGGGTCGCGAGCGGCGGCAATAAAATCGAGATCGCCCACGGTCTCACGCTTGCGGCGAAAGCTGCCCACCGGATCAAAGCGCACCATGCCGGGAGAGCGGCCCATGTAGTCCACAATTCTCGCCACAATCGGCTCGGCATTAACGTACATCATCCTGGTGTCGAGCTTCTCCTGAATTGAAATGCCGGTGAGAATCTTTTCGATCGATTTTTCCTTAAAACCGATGGCGGCGAGCTTGCCTTTGGTTTTGGGGCTGGCTTTGGCGAGTTCTTTTTTGAGCCCTTCGATCGAAACCACCTCCAGGGTGTCGGCCAGCTTGAGGGCGGTTTTCGGGCCGATCCCCGGCACGTTCATGAGCTTGAGTACTGCCGGCGCCACCTTTTTGCGCAATCGCTCCCACTCTCTCACCTTACCGCGCCTGATGTAGTCCTCAATGTGCTCGGCAATTGCCTTGCCAATGCCCTCGATTTGCTCTAGCCCCTTGATACCATGTTCTTTATAGATTGTCGCGAGATCCTCGCTGAGATTCGAAACATTCTGGGCCGCCCGTTGGTAGGCCACCACCTTGAACCGATTCTCACCCACCACTTCCTTGAGATCGGCGATTTCGCGCAAAATCTTGGAGAGTTCTCGGTTAATCATGGTTTATCTGTCTCTTGACAACAAGTCCAATGTTTTGATATACTGAATGCGAATCACGATGAAAAGACACTACCTTGGGTTTCGTCCCTTGGCGGTGTCTTTTCTTTTATATCCCAATTTTTTTCGTAAATTATCCAGAAAATTGATTTTTTCTCGAGCCGATTTCTTCAGGAGAATTGAACACTTGGCTCGATTAGGACTCAAAACAAACGCCAGTTTATTTTGTTTATAGAGGTACTCAACTAACGAATAAAAATCGCCATCGCTCGTGGCAATGATCGCTTTGTCGTAATTTGGAAAATCAATCATTGCTTGGACCACAAGGTCTGCATCAATGTTGCCTTTAACAATGCCCTCTTTATTTTTAAGGATCGGCTTGAACATCAGGGTATAGCCAAATTCCTGGAGCGATTTATACAAACTCGTATTCTCAGGCACATATCCAATAAAAAGATAAGCCTTAGAGACGTGATATTTTTCTTTCAGGTAGACCCTGAACCGTTTAAAATCCAAATCCCAACCGAGTTCTCGGATACCCAAATTGAGATTCTGAGCGTCAATAAAAGCGTAGTTTGTAGTGCTGGCCCGATTCATCTCCTAAACCTTATCATAAAAGTCCGGTTTTACAAACTTTGCGAGCGCAACCTTTAAAGCAGTTGCGTAAGCAATATGTCTTGGCACCATGCCATTGGTAAGGTAGCCAATGATGCCGAGTTTCTTTTTGGTATCAGCAATCCCGAGCAGTTCATCCATAATCGGCCCCACTTCCCCGCCCCGCTTTACCTTTGCTGCCACCACCGGCGGCAGCTCCAGCGGGTTGGAAGCCGATATTCCAACTCGGCCGTCTTTTGCCAGCACCACCACCGGCGCGGCCGTAAAATAGCGGCCTTTACTGTGGTAAACACCACCTTCAATCCCTACCCCAAAATCCGCGTGACTCTTTTGCAGGGCGGCTTTTGCCCGATTGGTTGCGCCTTCCAACGCTTCGGCCCGGGTGATCGGCTGATCGCGCACCCCGGAGTTAGTTTCAACTGCTAGCACTGTAACTTTTCCGAAAGCTTCGGTGAACGCAAGCTCGGTTGCTTTAAGCTTGACCGGGCTCGTTGAACCGATCGCTACGGTAATTATTTTTTTAGCTTGCTTCGCCATACTCTTAACTTACTAAACCGCCACGATACCATGTTGGCAATAAACTGCCAGGCCGTACCCCAATTGGTGAGCGATTTGCCGCCGGCCCGGGCGAGGTAGGGAATCGGTACCTCAAAGATTTTTAACCCCAGCTCTTTTGCCTTAATCATGATTTCCAGATCGATAAATGACTGGGGATGTTCGAGCATAAACACCTTGAGGTAGCTACGGGGAAATAATTTTGGGCAGGTGTTGGCATCCTTGAGCGATAACCCAAACATTAAGTTAGCGAGAGCATTGTAAATCTTTGATTGAACGGCCCGGAACGTGCTCTCGCGTTCGACTCGCAACCCCTTAGCAAGATCGCAGTGCCTATCTTCCAGTAACCAAACCAGGTAGGGAATAACATTAGGATAAATGAGCCCGTTTGCTTCGGAATAGCCTACAATAGTTCCCCGCGAATTTTTTAGGCCTTTGATAATAGCGCGGCCGTAGCCAGCTTGTGTTCGCAAAAGTTTAATGCGCTTATTCTCACGGGCGAGTTTCCTGCAAACCTCTAAACTTCCATCGGTTGAGCCGTTTTCAACAAGAATCAACTCGAAGTCCAACCCCGCATCCGCAAGCACTCGGTCGGTTTTTTTGATAACTTTTTCAACAAAATCAGCGTGATTGTGAATCGGCAAAACGAGTGAGAGTTGTTTAGCCTGAGCTTGTCGAATGGCTTTCATTGTTTTTGGGCTAACACTATGATCGATACGCCAAATGGCAGATTAAACCAGCGCAGCAAATAACGTTCAAGCGAAAACAGCGAGTAGAGGTAACGGCCTAAAAACTTTGGGCCAATATGAAAATCAAACGCTTTTGCAAGATCTTCACCTTTCATAGTGTCGAGCTTAACAAACGGTTTACGCGCAAGCCTAATGAGTGCCACCCCGGGAAAGAGTATGGTATTAAAGTAACTTGCCCTGACTGGCCGAAAACCGTTGCGCTTTAGTAAGGTAACCAGCTGCCCGCGGGTATACCGCCTTTCATGATGAGCAAACTTATCAGCCGGGCCCCACATCCACATGTAGGCCGGGCAGGTTAAAAAAAGCACACCGTTGGGTTTAAGCACCCGCCGCCATTCCTTAAGAGCGCCAGAATCATCTTTGATATGTTCAAGGAGCTCCATGCCGCTTACCACATCAAAACTCTCTTTTTTGAAGGGCAATTTTGTAGCATCGCCAACCACTAGCTTGCCTGCGCCTTTGGACTTAGCATAGGCGATTGCCTTATGAGACGAATCGAGTCCGGTGGTCTCACCAAATTGCTTCAGAATGTTGAGGATCTTACCGGTGCCGCAGCCAAGATCAAGAATTTTCGAGTCGCGTTTGAATCCCAGCTCGCCGAGCTGTCTGCCGAGCCAATCGGGAATAATTTGCTGCCGCGCCAGGTGCCACCAGTGTGACTCCTCGAGCCGGCTCATTTCGTCGTAGTGTAACTCTTCCATCAAGAAAGCTTAGTAATATGAGCTGCTACCGAAGCGGGATCGAGGCCAAATTTTTTTTCCAAGTATTTTTCAGAACCCGACACATGGACAAACTGATCCGGGTAGCCCAACCGCTTGAACCAGCCCTTAGTTGGCACCTCGGCTAGTACTTCAGCAACCGCGGAACCTAAACCACCGATAATGCTATGTGGCTCTAATGTCACAATGAGTTTGGCTCGCTTGGCAACGTTAATAATGAAATTGCGGTCGATCGGTTTGATCGTAGGAAACGAAACTACGCCGGTCGGCTTGCCCTGCTCGTCAAGGTGTTTGGCGGCCTCGAGCGCGTTAGTAACCATGGTACCGGTAGCAAAGATAAAACGGTCCTTACCCGGCTTAACAATAATTGATCCCCCAAGCTTGAAACGAGGCAGCCTAGCATGGACCGGTTCAACCGAACGTCGCGGTAATCTAAGATACACCGGGCCTTTATAACTAAACATTGCCCTAAAGGCCCCCTTAAGCTCCAGGGGATCAGCTGGAGAAAGAATTACCATGTTCGGTAGATTCCTTAAAACACCAATATCGTCGTTGCTGTGGTGGGTTGGGCCATAGATTGAGTAACCGTACCCAGCACCGATGCCAATAAACTTTACATTCAGATTGCGTACGCAAACATCATCACGAATTTGTTCAAGTGGCCGCAGGCTCATAAACGTACCAATGGTGTAGCAAACCGGGGTGAATCCTTCGAGCGCCATTCCAGCGGCGACTCCCACCATATTACCTTCCGCTACCCCGGCATTGAGAAATTGTTTGGGAAACTGCTTCATAAAGGGTTCAACCACACCGAACCCAAGATCTCCTACGATGAACACCACGGACTTATCACTCGCTACTTTCTTTATGAGGAGCGCAAGTAAATCATTTCTCATTGTAACTCCTGCTCGGCGCGGTCCAGGTGCTGCTTGGTTGGCTCGAGGTAGTGCCAAGCCAGTTGATCTTCCATAAAGGACACCCCTTTACCCATGGTAGTTTGAGCGATGAGCACCGAGGGTTTACCGCGCCTAAACGGCAGCCGGCTAAGAGTTTTAGTAAGGGTTGCCAGGTTATGGCCACCGTGTTGTCGCACTGAAAATCCAAAACTTTCCCACTTGCTGGCAAACGGCTCCAGCTCGAGCACCGTATTAGTATTGCCAAGCGCCTGAAGTTTGTTGTAGTCAATGATCACGGTAAGGTTGTCGAGCTTATGGTGGGCCGCGAAAAGCGCTGCTTCCCACACCTCGCCTTCATCGCACTCACCATCGGACAGGAGCACAAATACCCGGTTACGCTTACCGCTCCGTTTTGCCGCCAAGGCCATGCCGTCGGCAACCGATAAACCGTGGCCGAGCGAGCCAGTGGTAGCTTCAACCCCAGGAAGAGTTCTACCCTCTGGATGACCAACCAACAAGCTGCCATCCTTTAGAAATGTTTGGAGCAGTTTTGGCGAAAAAAACCCCCGGTGGGCGAGTACGGTGTAGAGTGCCAGTGCGGCGTGGCCTTTCGAAAGCACAAATCGATCTCGGTTAGAGTGCCAGGGCTGCTTTGGATATACCCGCATCACCATAAAATAAAGGGCTGACAGAATATCGATGATCGAAAACGACGAACCAACATGACTGCCGTGGTTTTGGTGGGAAATCTCGATAATCTCGCGCCGCATCGTGCGCGTTAATTTAGTAAGCTGCGTAATAGTCATTGGTATAAATCCATATAGTCTTTCAGCCAGTCGGCAGTTTTTGTTATCCCCTGCTCGAAACTTTTTGTTGGACGCCAACCAAGTAGTGTCCGTGACTTGCGGGTATCTGCTTGCCAACGAGTGGTAGCATCCCAGGGTCGGCTTGGATAACCGCCAATCGAAATCTTTCCACCCGTTCCAACAATTTTGCTAATCTTTTTAGCCGCATCGGTAATCTTCATTTGTTTGCCTGAACCGATGTTGAAAATTTGCCCTCTAAGCTGGTTAGCCTTTTTCGCGGCAAGGAGTAGTGCAGCGATGGTATCCTCAATATATACAAAATCGCGTACTTCCTTGCCACTGGTGACCGTTAGCACATTCCCCTTTAGACATTTTGCGAGCGCAGTAGGAATAAAGCGACCCGGCTCTTCCCACGGGCCATAAATCGAGAACAACCGCAGTATTACCGTAGGTTTGCGTTCCACCCCTCCATAAGCTTGCGCAATCAGCGTTGCCGCCCCTTTGGTAGCCGAGTAGAACGAATTAGGTTGAAGCACTTCGGATTCCTTCATTGGCTTAGATTTGTAACCATATTCGGAACTTGAGCCGGTCATGACAAAAGCTTTATAAGGTAACGGATTGAGCGCTTCTAGCAGATTGGCAGTTCCCAAGGTATTGGCATTAAAAATTTTTCGGAAGTCTCGCTGAGAAGGATAGGTGCCGTACGCCGCAAGGTGGAAGATGTAATCTGGCTTTATGGTTTTCACGGCTCTTCGCACCGCATCAAAATCGGCCAAATCAAGTGGTACTAGAGAAATCTTCTTTTTAATATCATTAAGCCGCCAAAGATTATCTTTGGGATGGGTGGTGCAAAAAACGGTACCCTTACCAACAAGGAGGCGCACCAGATTAGCACCCACAAAACCAGCTGCACCGGTTATCAGGTATCGTGCCATAGCGATATTTTACCCTTATTTGAGGAGTTCGGCTATAGTTGGGTAGATTAATTTGTAATTTTTTAGTTCTACATCGGCCGGGAGATTTGGTGTTCCTATTTCTATCTTGGTGATCTCGTGGTCCCGAGCCGCCTGCAATCCGAAATTCAAAGGGAGCTTGATGCGATGGGTTTTGCCATCGGCTGGAATAGTTATATTAATTTCTCGCTCCGGTCGGAATGTTTGATTAGCTTCACTCAACCAGTGAATCGGAACGGTCACCTGACTATCGTACGCGTGCGGGAGGCTACCGGCCGTGGTCAGTTCCGGGAAACAATCAACGGGTTTCTTTTTTAATTCCACAAACTCTTTGTAGTCATCACCGTACTTAATGTCCGAAGGACTCTCAAAAATGTCAAGTTCGTCAATTTGAGGCGAGCGCCCATCGAGTGTTTTATCAATCGTTACCCTAATGAACTTCGACGGAGTATCAAGAGGAGGTGTACCAAGTTTCCGCCAGGTTTGGCCATCCAATGAAAGTTCAATGTCATATATCGTTGGCATTCTCCCTGCCCGACGGCCGGGCAAGGCGGGCCAGCGCACCTCGTCGATTGCGATGGGCTCCTGAAGTTCTACTTGGAAGAATACCGGTTGGCTCCAGTCGCGCGCTGTCCAGGAAGTATCATAATCACCATCAAGGAGATGCTCAGGTTTATGATCGTCGAGCATCGGCACGGTAGTCACTTTCGCGTTTTTGAACCACTGGTGTTGTAGCGCCTTAAGGTGAAGCTGCCCGAGCATTTTCGCCGTGCTCGGGCAGGAAAAATCTGCTTCTTTGAATTTGGCCTGAACCTCGAGTTCAATCAGTGCGGGTGAGAATGATGGTTGTCCATTCACCTTGCCACTCCTCAGAATATCACGCAATTGTGGTGATAAATCTTCGATTTTTCCCTGATCGTAGTTAAAGAAAAACCAGTTATCCTCGTTCAATCTGTTAGCGCGCAAATACTCGATTGATTCATCAAATGATCTTGATAGTTTTACGTCTCCAAGGTGCTTGCCATAGAGCCCGGCAATATAGGCATCCGGTGGTACCACATAACCTGGGGTAAATGACCCAATCGAATTGCGCAAGAAACCAATTTGAATCACGGCTTTTTCTGGCAACTCAGGCACCTCGCGTTTAAGCGATATATAAAAGGTGCGCAGCTCGCTGTGGCGGCTGGATCGTGTGGCAATATAATAGTTCGATAAAATGACATTAAGCACTATAAATCCGCAAATGATTGAGGCAGTATATTTTTGTTTACCAAAGTGGTCGTAACTCAAGCCGATCGCAATCGCGATCCCCAAAAAAATAGGGGTGATAAATCTTACCGAGTTTTCATATACAAGGATTGGGCTGCCGCCCAGGAAGACTGATCCTGCAGTCGCGGCAGATGTAAGTATGAGATAGCCTAGCACCCAGGCCCAAGCCTGCGAGCGTTTTGCTTGTTTGGCCAGCAAACCAATTCCCGCTAGCCCAACAACAATATAGATCGGTATTGCTAGCTCCTCCTTAAGAAATATGCTAAGCGGCACCACTGATGCTCCAATATTGCCGACTACTGCTTTGATGCCGTCGAGGATCGGCAATGTTGAGCTATGACTAATATTTGATACCCCAGAACCGGCAACTTTTACGATTGCCAGGGCAAAAATGGCGATGAACGGCAACGCTTCATAGATCGCCTTCTTGACGGGCCTACGGAATACTCCAAGAGTGATCAGCGGTGGGAAAAAGAGTAAAAACGCCCGAAACTGAAAAAGGAATACGGTAAGTGCAAACAAGACCAGCGACACAAGATAGTTTGGTAGTTTACCCTTTTGAGCATACTCAATCAAAAATCCGGTTGAGGCGAGCAATAAAATAATCACCAGGTAGGTTTGATGGCCGTTGAACGCACTCCACCAAATAGTCTCGAGACCAAAGTAACCGCTCATAAAAACGGCAGCGGCAACGAGCGCACTTTTAGGCGAAGCAAGCTTTCGGGTAAACCAATAGAGCATAAAACCAGACGCAATGTAGGTAAGTACCGAAACTATATAGTAGGGTAATGGATTATAGTCGAACAATTTAAACTGCCAAGGTATTAACCAAAAATGGTGGCGGTAGATATTGAAGTTCGGCTGCTTGGCAAGTTCGGCCAACGCCTCGGCCCGGTGCTGGAGCATGTAAAACAGTGCCAAATCTTCGTACCCAAGGTACAATTTGTAGATTTGCCAGAAGGCAAGGATCGCAACTAATGGAATTAACGCGAGGGCATACTTTCTCATAGCAAGCTTTTGTACTATCATGGCATGAGTGGAGACGATTAAAAAGACCTACCTCATCGCCGCATCGCCTGGTAGCGTGTGGCAGGCGCTGGTTACCCCTAAAATTATTGATCGCTGGGGTGCCGGGCCAGCGAAGATGAACGATCAGGTGGGTACCAAGTTTAGCCTGTGGGGCGGCGATATCCACGGCACCACGACCGAAGTGGTACCAAACAAAAAGCTGGTTCAGGATTGGTTTGGCGGTGATTGGGAAAAACCATCTAAGGTAACTATCAAACTTACCGATGAAAACGGCAAAACACGGGTCGAGCTCATTCATACCGATCTCCCAGAAGAAGAAGTAAAAAGTTTTGCGAACGGCTGGGACGATTACTACTTCGGCGCGATCAAAGAACTTTTAGAGCGCTAATTTTCCAAATCTAAAACTAGTTCTTTTCCGCCCCACGCGGTGCGCTTGTGGCGAGTATCAACGTATACTTCTATTCCATTACCATCCGGATCGGAAAAATAAAATGCTTTTGATATGCCATGATCTACGGGCGTAAGCACTATACCGTTTTGTTTCAATTTTTGATATAGCGCCTTTAGTTCATTCTCATTTGCCACCTCAAATGCAAAGTGGTAAAGCCCGGTCGAATTATGCGATGGAATAGGGGCATCAACGCCAACATTTTTTAGCGCTAAATCATGGTGCGCTTTGTCAAAGGCGAGGAAGACATACTGATCCTCAAATCGCTCCGTCACCTTAAACCCCAGCAGTTTGGTATAAAACGTTTCTGCTCGCTTAATGTCTCGCACTTTAATATGCACGTGGCCCAGTTTCATATTCTCTATTCTGATTTTCTTAAGAATTTGAGAATAGCGCTGATATCTTCTTTTTGATGATCACCTACTAGCATACGCTTATAATCTACCAAATCCTCTGGATTAGTAACTGGCAAAGTAATATCGAATAATTCGTGCTTAACTATTCTTGATAAATCGCTAGGCATCGCACGCCATTTACCAGTTCTTGCATCATTAATCTTAGTTTGATATGCACCACCGATATCAATTTCTTGTCCATGATAGTTGAGAGTGAGAAGCTGCAAATCCCAACGTTTATCTCGATAGTGAGCAGGACCAAAAATAATATATGGTTTTACATCTTTCAGGATACGGTCAAAATATTCTTCAGGAATATCTATATCAATATCGTTGATCGGCCGTTTTGAGCCATATACCCTTGCAGCTAACCCACCTGTAATTTGAAACGGAATTTTGTGCTTGCGGAGGATTGCGACTATCCAGTTTAGACCTTCTTTAATTTTCACTGTAAAAATAAATTTCATATTTAATGTTTTACCACTCGCAAGATCGAGCTGGATTCACTCGCCTGCATTTCCAATTTTCCGCCGATTGGGAAGGTAATCATGGGGCTCGTATGGCCAAAATCAACATATGCGAGCACTGGGATGCTATCGAGTTCTTTTTTCGTTTTGATAATTTTTGTGAGTAGCTCGCTATTCATCTTGCTGGCTTTTTGGAAGCGGCCAATCACCAAACCTTTGACTTTGGGAAAATCCGGCAAGTGAATAATTGACTGCAAATCGCGATCGAAATGATATGGCATTGATTCTTCATCATCCTCTAAAAAGAGGATTGAATTTTCCAGCGATGGGAAATATTCTGTGCCCTGCAGAAGATTCAACGTACAAAGATTTCCGCCGAGAATTGTGCCGCTTGCTTTTCCTTCGTTAATTACCAGCCAGCCATCATTTTTTATTGGTTCCCTAGCATCTTGATTCTTCCACCAAAAATCATCAGACCAATCTTTAGCCGGCTCAATAGTAAACGATTCATCGGACATCAAACATTTTTTAAAGTATTCGAGTGTGTAATCGAGATAAAGCTTTTCTCCGAATGCAGAATAATGAGGCCCAGAATAGCTCACCAGACCAGTCTTAGTAAAGATCGCATTGTTCAGTACCGTAATATCAGAGTAGCCACAAAAAATTTTAGGATTATCTTTAAGTAAATCCCAATTAATATATCGTAGGAGCTGATTGGAATTAAAACCGCCGATGACTGTCAGAATAGCCTTGATATTAGAATCGGTGAAAGCTGCGTGCAGATCCTGGATACGAGATTCTATATTTGATGATTCAAATTCGTCTCTTTCTTGAACATGTTTACCGAAGGCAAGTGTTAAACCCAGTTCTGCAAATCTCTGATTAGCTATATCTTGGGTTTCTTGCGAAATCATTGCCAAAGAACGAGAAGGAGCAATTACTGCAACGGTATCGCCTCTCTTTAATTTTTGGGGAATGATTGGATTCATAGCTGCTACTTTAGGCGCCGTGGCACCGCTTAAACTTTTTCCCGCTGCCGCATGGACAGGGCTCGTTCCTACCGACTTTGGGAATAGCAGAGGGTAATTGTGAGAGTGGTTGAGTGGCTGAGTTATTAAGTGATTGAGTAATCGACTTCTCTCCTTTTTTACGAACCGTCACCGTTACGCCTGAGGACTTGGGCTGGAGTTTTGGTTCTGGTTTTAACGGCTCAGTAGGTTGAGGTGTTACCTCAACAATTTTCTCGGCCGTGGGGATTTGTTGAGGTTGCCGTGGCGTGGACTGAGGTTGGGGTACTTGTTGCGGTGCGATTTCGACCTTCGTCAGGATATTTACCACTTCATCCTCGATCGAACGTAGCAGGCGCTGGTAGAGGTGATACGCTTCTTGTTTATATTCGACCAGCGGGTCGCGCTGAGCGTAGCCTCGCAAGCCGATCCCTTCGCGCAGATCCGACATTAAGTTCAAGTGGTCAATCCAAAACGTGTCAATCACCCGCAAGTAAACCGTTTGTTCCAAACCGTCCATCAGCTGCGCGCCGTACTTTTCGTATTTTTTCTCGTACTCACCCCGTCCATCACCAAGGATTTCCAAAATCTCTTCGTGGAGCGGTATTGGCTCGCCGGCAGCGTTCTTACCTTTTCCTTCCAGAATAAAACCGCGTTTCTTGTAGATCGCTTCGCGGTGTTTATTCAAAACATCGTCGTACTCGAGCAAGTGCTTGCGAATATCGAAGTTGTGGCCTTCGACTTTTTTCTGGGCCTGTTCAATGGAGCTCGAAACGAGCGAGTTTTCGATTGGGATATCGTCAGGCACTTTTAGCCGATCCATTAACGCCTTGAGCCGATCGCCGCCGAAAATACGCATCAGATCGTCTTCCATTGAAACGTAGAATTGGCTTGAGCCAGGGTCGCCCTGCCGGCCGCCACGGCCGCGCAACTGGTTGTCGATCCGGCGCGACTCGTGGCGTTCGGTACCCACCACGTGGAGCCCGCCTGCCTCGACTACCGCTTCGTGCTCTTTCTGCCAATCTTGAATCGTCCGTTTATCCTTGCTCAGGGTTGCCATGCCTTCTTGGGTGGCGGCTTGCTCGCCAGGCGGCGTGCCACCAAGTAAAATATCCACACCTCGGCCAGCAATGTTGGTGGCCAATGTTACCGCACCCTTGCGCCCCGCTTGGGCAATAATTTTAGCCTCACCTTCGTGGTTTTTGGCGTTGAGCAACTCGTGCTTGATACCCTCGCGTTTGAGGAGTTTAGAGAGCTGTTCGTTTTTTTCAATTGAGATTGTGCCGATCAAGACCGGCTGGCCCTGCTCGTAATGTTCTTTAACATCAGCCACTACTGCGGCGAACTTCGCTTCCTCAGTTTTATAAATCTTGTCTTGGTGATCCACCCGCACCATCGGCCGGTTGGTTGGGATCACCACCACCTCAAGCCCGTAAATCCGCCAGAACTCTTCTTCTTCGGTCTTAGCGGTTCCCGTCATGCCAGCAAGTTTAGGGTAGAGCCGGAAAAGGTTTTGGAATGAAATTGTGCCCAAGGTATCTGATTCGCGTTTCACCTCGACTTTTTCCTTTGCCTCGATCGCCTGGTGCAACCCTTCTGAATAGCGCCGCCCGAGCATCAGCCGACCGGTAAACTCATCCACAATCACGATTTCGCCATCTTTTACCACATAGTCTTTGTCTTTCTGGTACATAAACTGCGCACGCAAAGCCTGTTCTAAGTGGTGCACCATCGAAACATGTTGCGGATCATACAGATTAGGCATACCGAGGAGCTGCTCCATTTTCTTGATACCAGGGTCGGTGAGTGTGGTGGAACGCAGCTTCTCATCGATTTCGACATCCTCTCCAGGCCTCAGCCTGGGGGTAAGCTCGGCAAAACGCTGGTACCAGGAAGCCGACTCTTCGGCAGGCGCAGAGATGATGAGTGGGGTCCGCGCTTCATCAATCAAAATTGAATCAATCTCGTCGACGATGGCGTAGTGGAACGGCCGCTGTGCCCGTGACTCGGCTGAATACACCATATTGTCGCGCAGGTAGTCGAAGCCAAACTCGTTGTTCGTGCCATAGGTAATGTCGGCCAAGTAGGCTTCCTTGCGTGAGATTGGCCAAAGGTTGCGCCAGGTGGGATCATCGGTCTCGCGGGGCTCACCCCGGTAGATAAACGAAGCTTCGTGTCCGATTGCCCCCACCGTAATACCCAGGGCCTCATAGATCGGCCCCATCCACTGGGCATGAAACTTTGCCAAAAAGTCGTTGACCGTAATCAGGTGAACACCCTTGCCGGCAAGTGAGTTAAGGTAGAGCGGCAGGGTGGCCACAAGAGTTTTACCCTCACCGGTTCTCATCTCCGCAATTTTGCCCTGGTGGAGCACCATGCCACCGGTGAGCTGCACATCGTAGTGGCGCTGGCCGATTGATCGCTTGGCCGCCTCGCGCACGGCAGCAAAAGCCTCCGGAGCCAACTCATCAGCTGTTGTGCCCTTAGCTATTCTTTCTTTAAACTTCCTCGTTAGTTCCTTCAATTCCGCGTCGGATAATTTCTCGTAGTCAGGCTCGAGGGCATTGATACGATCAACTACCGATCGAGTCCTTTTAACAACTCGTTGTGAGGGATCACCAAAAATACGCTCAAGAAATTTCATCTATCGTTATCCCGGATTCTAACTCAAATCTTGCCAAATTGCGAGGGCTATCTCTTAAAAATTCTTCTCCAGAAATGGCGAAATCTGGAGGACTTTCCACGCTCTTGGTTACGACGCAAGTGTTCCTCTGCGCGTTCTTTCACAAGATCAACTACCTCGCGCGAGCCATGGCCCTGTTCGTCAAAGTGGTCGGGTATTTTTTCATGAGGGTGGGTAACGGTAAGGTGCAACATAATCAACCCGCGCTGGGATTCAAAATGGGCTTCGGCTATGGTTGGCTCGGCGTTAACATACTTTTCTAACTTTAAAAACTTTTGCTCGCAATACTCGCGATCGGCTCCGCTTAGCTTCACATTTTTGTCGTGAATAATAACTTTCACTTTTTGATCTCAGTAAATGAGAGATACTTATGCAAAACCTGCGGTACTTTGACCGAGCCATCTTTTTGCTGATAGTGTTCAATAATTGCCACAAGGGTGCGGCCGATGGCCAGGGCGGTATTGTTTAGCGTATGGACGTAGCTAGTGTTTCCTGATTTGTCACGAAACTTAATATCCAACCGACGCGCCTGAAAATCAGTATCATTCGAGCATGAGGCGAGTTCACGAAAATCGTTGTACGAGGGAATCCAAACCTCAAAATCATATTTTTTGGCATTGGGCGCACCAAGTTCGCCGCCACTCATTACCACCTGGCGAAAATGCAACCCGAGTTCGCTAAATATTTCTTTTGAGATCTCGGAGAGGGCTTCAAACTCATCCCAAGATTTAGCGGGATCGGCATACACAAACATTTCAATTTTATCGAATTGATGAACTCGAAAGATCCCGCGCGTGTCCTTGCCATAACTGCCAGCTTCACGCCGGAACGATGTTGAGAACCCCGCATACTTCATTGGTAGCGAGTTTTGATTGAGCACTTCTTGGGCATGGTAGGAAGCGAGCGGCACCTCTGATGTACCCGCTAGATACAAATCATCGGTGGCAGTTTTGTAATATTCTTCTTTTTCCGTGGGGAAAAATCCAGTGCCAAACATTGCCTGCTCTCGCACGAGCACCGGAGGAACCATTAGCGTAAATCCCTTGTTAGTAAGTTTTTCAAAAACCCAGCGTATCAAAGCAAACTCGAGCTCAACTGCCTGGTTTTTGAGATAACCAAACCGCGTGCCGGAAACTTTCGCCGCCCGCTTAACATCAATAAGATCGAGCGCCTCGCCAAGTTCGAGGTGATCTTTTGGTTTGAAATCGAAGTTCTGTTCTGCGCCCCAAGTGCCAACCGTCTTGTTACCTTGATCTTGACTCGGCACGCTTTCGTGGGGAATGTTATGAAATTGAACTGCCAAATTGTTAAAAGCGTGCTCTGCTTCCTGTAAACGGCTTTCTGCTTTTTTGAGGGCTTCTTTGATAAGTTTACCTTCTTTTTGATCTTTAGCCTTGGCAGCTTCGTTGAGTTTATGGCGGATGGCTTCGACTTCAGCAAGCGCTGCTTTGCGGACCTCATCGAGCTTGAGCAGCTTTTCAACATCAAACACTGTATGTTTTTTGGCGAGTGCTTTCTTGACTAGCTCAGTATTGTCTCGGATAAATTTGATGTCTACCATTGCTCAAGTATACCAAACCGATTAGGTCATTCCAACCAATCTTAGCCGCTTATCGACCTATTTCAGCGATCGTTTCTATATGTCGATTCGTTATTGCCTAATTTATTTTTACCAGATAGCTTTACTATTCGTTTAATAATCCCCCGATCATGGAATAAAGCAATGAGGTCTTCTTCAGTTTCTACCCGTTCGGCAACCATGAACTGAACATATTCGTTAATATCATAGATCTGTTCGAGGTATCGGATAATTCCTACGCAGTCATGAGGATAGATATAAACACTCCGCTGCAGTTGGTAAAATCCAACCCGATTGAGTAACTGGCGCACCGCATCACGGACTGGCTTTTGACTTTCCGGTATGTCGAACACTACGACGCGCCATTTACCGTCCCACGACTTGGGCAACGGCACTTTCCCATCTTCAAAAAGGTAGTGGACAATTTTTCGCTTTCCTTCGGGTGTCAACTCTATGAATCGTTGTTTACCTTCTTGATACGTTGCTATAAGCCCCGCGGTTTTTAAACGATAGACAAGGCGATAAAAACGGCGATAATCCTTGGCTCGCCACGTTAAATATTCGTCATATGCTCGAGCATACCGTTTTCTATGATCCAAACTTCCGAAGAGTGCCGCAACATCAAAGAGCGATAGCAATAATAATTTTACCGATACGACGCCCAGTTGCCGATAGATTTGCTTTTTCTCGACTGGCACTATAACTTATCCTATTTTCCTATATCGACTTATTGAAGCGATCGTGTATATAAGTCGATAAGATAATTTTTAATTTTTTATCTATTTTTATTTTGTCGCCTGTTGTAATCGTTCGATCACAAACGCCCTATCCATGGCTGCCAAAAACCAACCCACCTGGGGGCCGGAATCCTGCCCAAGAAAAATTTGGTAAATGGCCGCAAACGCCTCTTTTGGCGGTATATCCTGTCCTTTACGAAGATCGTGAATCTTGGCATGTAAATCTTCACCGGTCCAGGCCTTTTTCGATTCAACCAAAGTAAGCAGCTGATTAAGAAAATGCTTTTGCTCGGCTGAGAGTGTTTTCGCACCAGAGGGTAGTACTTTTTGCACGGTGAACTTATAGCGCTCCGGCGCGTACTGTTCAAGCCACACGTCAATTCTTTTGAGTAATGGCTCAAGGGTTTTCGTATCTTTCACGCCATGATCAGTTCGCTTAAGTGCCTCGAGTACCGTGTCCGTATTTTTTGCTGAAGCCTGGTAGATCATCACGAGGTGGCGGTAGGGGACATCGGGCAACGGTTCGACGGTGGCAATTTTGTAGGCAGGATCGGACGGTTTGAGGGTGCGGTACTCATCATAGAGTTGGATCACTCCCTCGCCGGGATCAAAATTAATGTGGCGCTCCGATTGTGAGCGAGCGAAAAAATAACGAATGACGGTAGGGGAGACTGCTTTCAGAATCTCCGAAGCCTCGATCGCCAGCCCGGTAGAGGAATGCATCGCCCCTTCGCCGCGCAGGTGGACCCGCTCGTAAACGATAGGGTAGGGGGCAGGGGAGTCAAAAATTTCTTTGGCAATCCGCTCCCCTGTTTCATAACTGCCGCCCGGCGAGGCATGATCCTTGCCAGACGGTTCAACATTGACGCCGAGCATCCACCAGCGGGCCGGCCAGTCAATGCGCCACGGGAGCTTACCTTCACCTTTGGAAAAATCAGCTACTCCCCTATCGCCGCAATCAGGGCACTTAAAACTCACCGTGTGGTTTGTAAGATCGAAATCAGTAACCTTGCCGCGCAGTTTTTGGCAGCCACGACAGAGTGGGTTAAAGGGAAACCACCCTTCCTCGATTTTCCGCTGCGAAGTTTCTTCTAAAATTGCTTTGATTTTTTCGCGCCCCTCGATGACCTTGATGATTGCGTCGGTATACCGGCCGCTGTGGTAGAGCTCCGAGACCAGTAGCAGCTTAGCTACAACTCCCAATTCTTTGATGGCCGTTAAAAACGGCGCCATAAAATGATCAGCGTACGAGGCGTGCTTACCGCATGGGCAAGGAATCAAAAAATATGGTTTGCCAATATGAGCCTCGTAGCTTTTGTCTAAAAAGGGGTAGACCTTACGCAGCGGATCAAAATCATCGGCAATATAGTAGAACGTAATTTTTGCCTTATCAGCGAGCGCTTTCACCACAAAATCAGCCGTCAGGATTTCACGCAGATTACCAATATGAATGGGCCCCGACGGCGTAATGCCGGTTGCGAAAACGAGCTTATTGCCTCGCTCTTTTAAAATTTGGTTAGCGTGATACTCTGGCCAGAATGACATAATAATAGTAGTCAGTAGTCAGGGAACAAGTAGTCAGGGGTTTTTGTTTGGTACTCCTGACTACTATCGTATCACGAGATCGAAAGGATCTGGTAGCGGGTCTTGCCCGCGGGGACCTCTACCTCAACCGTCTCCCCTACCCTGTGGCCAAGGAGCGCCTTACCGATTGGTGACTCAATTGAGATTTTTCCGGTTGCAGGATCAACCTCTTGCGATCCTACGAGAGTAAAAGTCATGGGCTTCCCGTCAAGTTTTACCTTGACCGTAGAACCAATGGTAACGTGCCCGTTTCCCGATGCTTTCGCCACCACCTGAGCATGCTTGATCATATCCTCGAGCTCTTGAATCCGCCCTTCGATAAACGACTGTTCATTGCGGGCATCCTCGTACTCGGCGTTCTCTGAAAGATCGCCGTACTCGCGCGCCTGGGCGATCCTTCCGATTATCTCGGGCCGGCGCACCTGCTTGAGATTTTGGACTTCTTCCTTGAGTTTATCCAATCCTGATTGAGAAATAACGACTGTTTTCATTGGAAAATTATGTCTACTTTTACGAATATCCCGACGCCCGGATCTTCAATCGGGGGTCGGGACCCCGACTTTACGTCGGGGCTTATGTGTTGATTATGGGCAAAAAAAAATAGTTGTCAATACCCAATACCCTATTATTAAAGCATTTATAGCCGACGGAGAGGCTTTGGCGAGCACGTTGGCGCGAGGAGCCTGGTGGCGACGGGACCCGACGCCTGCCTGCCGGTAGGCGGGCGCGCAGCCATGCCCGACGGAGGCGTCTAAAATACCTCACCGCTTGAACCACTGCTCAAGCATGGCTTTTATCACTGGTCCGGCGGTGGCGTGGCCCTCGCCGCCTTCTTCGGCAAACGCCACTACTACGATCTCCGGATCACGGTATGGCGCGAACGCCACCATCCACCCGTGGGTTTTGTCACCCTTGCCAGCTTGGGCAGTTCCCGTCTTTGCGGCGGCTTCAACCGGAGAGCCGTTTTTGTCTTTGAAATCGCTAAGCTGCCTCCCTGAGCCAGAGGTTACCGCCAGCCGCATGCCTTCTCGTACCGTGGCAAGCACTTCCGGCCTAGCATCAAGTTCCTTAAACTCTGCCTGGGTACCGGAAAGAATATAGGGCCGAGCCAGCTTACCGGTAGTAATAGCAGCTACCGCGCGGGTAAGCTGGAGCGGCGTAATGAGCAAGTTACCTTGGCCAATCCCAAGGTTGTAACTATCCCCCACGAACCACCGCTCACCGGTGGTGCGCTTTTTCCACTCGGCCGAGGGAACGAAACCGGCCACCTCGCCCGGCAAATCAATGCCAGTATCGGCCCCCAAGCCAAAACGTTTTGCCCACTCGTTCATTTTGTCCGGACCAAGCCCTTTGATGTTTTGGTAACCGCCGGCCACCGCATAGAAAAAAATGTTATTCGATTCGGCGATTGCTTGCCTGACGTCACTTGTGACGTGGGTTTTCCAATCTTCAAAAACGAACTCGCCAATTCTGATCGATCCCGCGGAAGTATCGAGTTTGGTGTTCTCGGTAATCGTATGTTCCGAAAGCGCCGCAGTCGCCCACAATGGCTTAATGGTGGAACCCGAAGGAAACGCGGCAGCAATCGCTCGATTAATGAGCGGCCGGCGAGCATCGTTAAATACACTGGTGATCGTAGGTTCGTCGCCGCCGATAATGGCATTAGCATCGAACTCGGGAAATGAACCAAGGGCCAAAATTTCGCCGGTTTTTGGATTCATGGCAACGAGCGCGCCGCCCTTCGGCGCCACTTTCGCGAGCGCTTCCATGCCGGCTTTCTGCAAATTACGGTCGACGGTGAGCCTAAGATCCTCACCCCGCTCCGGCCGTACCTCGCCGATCAATCGAACAACCGAACCCTTGGCATTTACCTCCACCTTGGTGCCGCCATGGTGGCCCCTAAGCTTATCTTCATAGACCAGTTCAAGGCCTGATTTACCAATCCAGTCGGTAATTCGATAGTCAGGTCGTTTAAGGAGTTCGGGTTTCGAAATTTTTCCAATGGTACCAACAAGGTGCGCAAAACCTGCATCCTCATACTGACGGGTTGGAATTTTTTGTATGATCACTCCGGGTTGCTCGCCGAAAAAAATCTCGAGGCGCAGGGCGTCTTCTTTGTTCAAATTATCAGCAACGGTGACGGGGTCGAAACTTGCGCGGTTAACGTCCTTAAATTGACCATCAATCTGCGATCGCTTTATAGAAGTTGCGTCCGCAATCTTAGTAAGGATACTGTCCCGGCTGTCTTTATCACGCGGCAGATCTGCCGGTATTACGGCAAGCGAATAGCGCACCACATTTTTGATAATTGGCTCGCCGCTCCTATCAAGGAAAATACCGCGCGGCGCGATAATAGGAGTCTCCCGCACCCGGTTACCTTCTGCCAGAAAGAAATTTTTGGCACCTTTGACAATCTGGAGATCAACCAGCCGCCCGAACGCAATCAAAAACACGACGATCATAACCCAACTCGCCACCATAAAGGGGGTAGCGGCGGTAGCCCGGCCGAAAAATTCGGCCGGGTCGTATTCAGCTATATAGCCGTCGTCTTCGAACGTCATATAATCCTAATAGTACAAAACCAACTGCGGTGGTGAGCAAGATACTCATAGGGAGGAGCCGGTAGCCCTCGGCTACCAGTGAGGCCGGTAGCGAAAAAATAGTGGTGAGAAGGAGGAGTGAAACTACCAATCGCAAGGTTCCCGAAACTGAGAGCACCCGGGTAATTATCACCTGGGTAATCAGAACACTTGCGAGGGTGGCTATGGTGAGCATGCCAAACCGCCAGGGCGAAAATATCTCCGCGGCAAGGCCGCCAACAAACGCACAAAGCAGCGCTTCCTGCACCCTGTCGTGAGCAAGGTACCAAGCCGGTATAATAAGCATTGTATGAATCGCGACAGGCAGGCTCCCTCCCAGGAGTCCACCAGCTAGTCCAAGAATGAATGGTAAAAAACTCATTGGATAACCACCGTTACAAAACTGATCGTAGTGAAATCAATGGGTGAGTTAACCGAAACCACCTGGAAAATTTCGGACTGCGAACTGACCACCTTCTCCATCGTCCCAACTTGGATCCCCTTATATTCAAACGGGCTGATCTTTTCGGTAACCACCGGCTCGCCGGGGTGTACCTCGACATCGGTCGGCAAATCTTCCACCACTAGCCCACGCAAGCCACCGCGCAGCAAACCGGTTGCCCGGGAGTTAGCAAGGATTACCGGAACCACCGAATTGTGGGCGGTAATGAGCCGCACCGTAGCAGTGGTTTCACCGGCATCCACCACTACCCCAATAAGCTGGCCGGCAACGAGGACGGGCTGATAGTGGGCTACCCCATCGCGTGCACCTCGATCGATCACGAGCTCCGGCACAAATTTAACCGACGAATGGCCAACCACCTGGGCAGAGAGGAATTTCCGCTCCTTGGCAGCCTCACGCGCAGCAAGCTCGCGGCGGAGCGTATCATTTTCACGTACCACCTCTTCAAGCTCACTAAGACGCGCCTGGAGTTGCAAGTTCTCGCGCTTGAGATCGTTTGACTGGGGAATGATCGATCCCAATATTGCAATGGCATGAAAAAAAGAAGCTACGCTCGCATAGCCCTGCGCAAAAGGCCGGGTAAGCGGAGTAACGACCCGTTGCCCGGATCGTTTGATATTAAGCCCCACTGAGGCCGGAGCAACAGCGGCCGTGACGGCAATTACGATCAAAATAGCAATAAGCTGCGGGCGGCCCATAGCCTAACGAGCAAACTCCGTGGGCAGTAATACTTCGCGGAGACTATCGAGATCCTCGAGCACTAACCCGGTTCCCCGCACCACGGCCGTGAGCGGATCATCGGCGATATGAACATCAATCTGGGTTGCTTGTTTGATCAATTTATCAAGGCCGCGCAGGAGCGCACCGCCGCCGGCCAGCACGATTCCCCGTTGCATAATGTCCGCCACGAGTTCGGGCGGCGTTTCCTCAAGCGTGTTTTTTACGGCGTCAACGATCGTCGTAACCGAACGGGAAAGCGCTTTGCGGATCTCATCCGAGCTCACGGAAACTTCTTTAGGCAGTCCGAGCACCAAGTCGCGACCCCGCATCACCGTTTCAAGTTTTTCTTGCAACGGAATGGCAGAACCGATTGCAATCTTGATGCCCTCGGCCGTTTTTTCACCGAGCAGCAAATTGTACTGGTCGCGGGCAAAAGTGATAATGTCTTGGTCCATTTCATCGCCGGCGATCCGGATTGAGCGGCTTGCCACCACGCCGCCGAGCGAGATCACCGCTACCTCGGTGGTACCGCCGCCAATGTCCACAATAAAAGAGCCACCAGCTTCCTGTACCGGCAACCGCGCGCCGATCGCCGCGGCAAGCGGTTCCTCAATGAGGAATACCTCGCGGGCGCCGGCATTGATGGCCGCTTCTTCCACCGCACGGCGCTCCACCTCGGTAACGCCATAGGGAATGCCAATCACGACGCGGGGGCGGGGAAACAAAGAAAAGCGTTCGTCGTGCACTTTACCGATAAAATATTTGAGCATCTCTTGGGTCACCTCGAAATCCGAGACCACACCGTCAACGAGCGGTCGAATTGCCACAATGTGGGCCGGCGTACGCCCCACCATCTTCCGCGCTTCCTCGCCGATCGCCAGAATTTGCTTGGTTTTTTGGTTGATCGCCACCACGGACGGCTCGTTGATCACAATCCCTTTTCCCCTCACATAGACCAGCGTATTGGCTGTACCAAGATCTATACCCATGTCGTGAGAAAAAACACCGAACAGACGGTTGAGCATGGTAGAGCCAGTGTAGCAAAATTTAGGAATATGTCAAAGGCAGATCAGACCCCATACTTCTGCGGTTCGCGTTGTGCTCGTCGCGGGTTTTACAGTTCAATTTCTTTGACCGCATCGCGGAAATATTCTTTAATCTTTCCCCAATCAATCGGTGTGATCATTTTTGGAATCGGGGTTTTGTCAGCATCCTCAAAATAAATTAACGCATTGAGAACGTGCACCATGTTGTAATTTGATTTTTTGTATTTTTTCATGAACCACGCTATTACTTCAATCAATCGCCAATGATTGGCTTCCATGAGTGAGTAGAGATCAATGAAATCTCGTTTAATCCCGCGACCAGCAATCGCATTAATTTTCATTGCTGCAATATCTTTTTGATTGGTGATAGCAACTGAGTCAAAGTAAGCCAACGGTTGAATCAAGGGGTACGGGTAATAAAAAAAACTAATTTTTACCCCGTTAAACTTTCCTAGCAAGGTATCTTTTTTTTTGAATTCGATTGCAAGATTCCCTACCTTTTCGAGTTCAAGTCTTAGTAATTCCGAATCAAATCTTTGAGTTGAAAAAAAATCAAGATCGTGGGAGGACCGATGGCCAAGATATAATGCGGCCGCAGTACCACCTGCCAAATAAAATTGTTGGATCATCTCCACGGTTCCAAGTAGCTCGAAAGCTTTTTTTGTTTTTGGAGCAAGCGCTTCAGTGTGCATATAATTTTGTTCGTTTTTTTCGTTGGTGAGTTAAATAGAACTTCCAGAAATATTTGCGCTCTGGGCGGACTTCCCGCCCGGTTTTTGCCACATGCAAAATCATGCGTTTCGAATAGTGGCCGAGTAGCCAGCGTACGTGCTGGGGCCTGCCCCACTGGAGCACACGCTCGATCACATAGCGGGAATGTTTTTTGTAGTCAATATTTGCAAGCCGGGTGTCCCAAAAAATTGATTGGAAAAACGAGGGCAACTTGGCGGTTTTCATAGTCTTAATTATACCATATCATACCCCGTACTTCTTGCGGTTGGCGTCGTGCTCGTCGCGGGTTTTACTATAGATCGTTGAACCATCCTGAAGGTTGAAAAAAAAGTAATAGTCGTGCTTTTCGGGGTTCAGAGCGGCTTGAATCGATTTAAGGCCGGGATTGCAAATTGGACCCGGCGGCAGCCCCTTATGCCGGTAGGTGTTGTAGAGTGATTCAAAATTTTTGTTTTGGTCGGCGGTAGGCGGTTGCCAGAACTTAAAGGTTTTGAGGCCTTGAGGCGTTGAGTCTTTAAGGCGTTGAGTATCGAGAGCATATTGCACCGTGGGATCGGCCTCGAGCGCCATGCCGATTTTAAGGCGATTACTGTACACCCCGGCCATTTTGGGCCGATCCTCATCATGCTTTGCCTCGCGCTCGACAATCGAAGCGATAATCAGATGCTCGTTCGTTAGTTTCAGCCCTTCAATTCGCTTGGCAAAATTAGCCGTCATCTTTTCGACAATCTCCGCCGCAGAGATTCCTAGGCTCAACCGGTACGTGTCGGGGAACAGTTTGCCTTCTTTGCCCTGGGCAGCTTGATTGAACGGCGCGGCAGTAACAATGTTGCGGCTCTCAAGCAGTTGCCCAATTTGCTCGATCCGCCAGCCCTCGGGGATGGTAATGCGGTATTCAGAGACCTCACCCTTGGCGATCACCCGCATGATTTCCCGCCCGGACTGTGATGGCGAAAGATAGTAGATGCCTGCTTGGACTGCCCGGCCGGTGAGCTTGAGATTAAACCAAAACTGCGCCGACGATCGGATCAACCTTTTGCGTTTTAGCTCCTTGGCAGTCTGCCAGCTCGAGCTGCCTGGCTTGATGTCAAGCACTTCGGTTTTGATCTCACCCGACACCGGCCGGGCCATGAGCGCGGTGAGCAGTACGTACCAAACAACTGCGAGGGCGGCCACTCCGGCAAGCACAATCATCAAAATTTTACGATATTTAGATAGCATATGATATACTGTAGTATATAAGACTTATATAATACGGTCGGCAAGATACTGTTCAAGAATGAGCTTGGCCGAGGCAGCATCAATCCGCGGATCAGCCGGGTCAACCACGCCCTCAAGCAACCGAACCGCCTCTTTACTGGTAAGGTGCTCGTTTTCAAACATCACCGGCAACTTGAACTGCCGTTTGAGCTTGGTGGCAAAACTCCGCACGTTGTGCGCAATCACCGCTTCTGAGCCGTCGTTATTTTTTGGTAAACCCACCACGATGGTGGAAACTTGATGTTCGGCAATCAGCTTTTTTAGCTCATCAAACAATATCGGCTTATTGGATAAAACCGTGAGCTCCTTGGCATAAACTCCGGAGTAGGAAATCGCCAGGCCCACGTGCTTGCTGCCCCAATCTATTGCAAGAACTGACATTATTTATGCTTGATATCGAACTTCACGTTGGTGGGCAAAAGCGGAATCCGCTTAAGGGAAGCGCGCGGTGAGATGCTGATTTCGACATTGCTGACTTGCGGCAAATCGCGGATGATTTTTTCGGTGCCCGGGAACGACTTAAAACGAATCGTCTGTTTTAACTGCGCTTGGTCAATTTTGGGCGCGATCTGACTTTTCAGTAACCCCCGCAACTGGAGCCGGCCATTCTCAAAATCAGCTTCCTCTACCGTGGTGGTGATTTCGTCTGACGGCCCAAACACCACCTCGTGGTCCTCGCCTATCTCCTGCGCTAGATCGTTTAAGAATGCTTTGCGGAAATCTTCTTCGGTAAAAACAATCGCCTTGAGGTTACCCTTGAGCTTGAGTTCGAACTCTCCCGCTTCCTCATCCACTTGCTTACTTGATTTCTCGTCAATTTGTTCGAGCTTGACCGCTTGATCGAGCGCAATGCGGCCGGCGGCTTTACTGACAATACTTTCCTTGAGCTCGTTTTTGAGTTCGCCTTCGAGGGTGGTGCGGGCGGTTTTCAGATCTTCCTCGGACACCACGCCAATGAACCGCGATGAGCCGCCGGTGAGTTTGGTGGTTGACTCGCCGTAGATCTTGCTTTGTTTAATCGCTTCAATTGAGGTAATGGTGAACTTGCCCGGCGCAACGTTGCCGGCTTCGCCCGATCCCTCGGCCTCGATCGCGCCGTCGATTTTGCCCGGGTTGGTTTGGGCCTGGCCGGCCACCAAACTCACCGATGCCCCCGGGATTATTACCGCCTGGGTGAGCCGAAACGCTATCCCATTGCTCGTGAGCTTAGTGCCAGCGGCAAGCGACACATTATCGGAAGACCACGCGTTATTTAAGGTGATCGTGCCCTTGGTCTTTTCGCCCACGTTCTTTTGGCCGGTGGTTTTGAACGTCTGGGTTCGCTCCTTGGTGGCCTCCTCGAGCGTCGCCGGAACCACCTGTTCGCCGGCGCCTGAAACCGTTGCCGCGCTCAAGGTGAGCTCCCGCTCGAGCGGCTCGCCGAGCACCTCCACGGTAATCGTGACGCGCGGCACAATAAAGGTATAAAGAAGGAGAACAACCAGGGCGATGGCCACCACCACGGCTCCCTTTACCCGCCGGCGGGCCGGTAGCGGTGCGTGGGTGCGCTCGGGCTCAACATACTGTTTTTCAGGCTCAATGGTTTCCGTCTGGAAGTGGCGGACGTTTACGCCAGCCGGGCCATTTTGCTTTTGCTCGGCCGGCTCGCCCAATTTTGGCTCATCCTCACTCGCGCGCTTGCGCATCGCAATCGGCTGGTTGCTTTTAACCGACTCAAACACCGTGAGCCCGGCTTGCGCCGCCAGGTGCTGGCCGATTGAATCTGCCGTAACAATCGCAATGTCCTTGCCGAGCTTCACCGCTTCTTGCTTGAGGAGCTTTAAATTGATCGCCGACTGCAGGGTGATCGAGCCGCGCGGCACCACCAATCCCACCGACTCGCTGGCGCTCTTTTTGAGCTTCTTGAGGATGGTCGGGATCTCTTCGTCTGGTTCTAGGTAAATAAAATCGTCCATTCTTTATCCTTCGACTTCGCTCAGGATGAGCCGTTGGCTCAGCTTCTCAGCGTTTCCACTACTTTTGATAATACACCCTCAACCGGTGCCGGGTGGCCAACCAGATCGGTCGCCAGGTTTGCGAGCGCCATAGGCGTGATGTCGGCGGCGTCCCGCTCCGACCCGGTGTCGTCTACCACGCGTGATACTTCTGCCGCTTTGATAAACTGCACCACCGGCTTGCGGGCAAAGGGCAAATCCTTCACCCACTCTTTGGCAGAGAGTCTCTGGTAGATATCGGGCAGCTGGGAGGAGCCGCCGCACAGCAATATTCGGGAGGGCAGCAGGTCGGTTGCGCCAAACTCCTCGAGCACGATTCTGAGCCCCTCAACCCACACATCGCAATCGAGTTCGAGAAACTCGGCAATCTGCTTGGTTTTTACGCTCGGCAAACTTTTATCTGAATATTCCAGTTTGAGCTCCTCGGCTTTTTGGAACGGCACGCCCAGCTCCTCCGCAATCCGCTTCGTGAAGGTGCGGCCGCCCATGGCAAACATCTTGGTACCCTCGATTCCGCCGGCGCGCACCAGTGCCACGTCGGTGGTGCCGCCGCCAATGTCCACAAAAATTGCCGAGAACTCAACGGACTCGTCCTCCGACACCGCTCGGGCCACGGCGTACGGCTCCGGGGCGACGGAGAGCAAATCGAGCTGGAGCTCTTCGGCGATCGTCTGGAGTGCGCCCAGGTGGACAATCGGCGCGAAGGCGTTGAATACCCCCACCTCCACATCCTTACCCTGGAATCCCAAGGGATTGGTTACTTTATAGCCGTCGATTTTTACATCCACGATTGCCGCATTCACCAGGCGCACGTCGATCTCGGCATGGCCGGTTTCCCAGGCCAGGGTGCGCCGCGCCTTGTCGAACGCCTGCCGCTGGATTTTGGTGATAATCTCTTTGAGTTCGGGTAAGTCAATCTGGCTTTTCGGTTTAGCCCGTTCGTAGTGAACCGCAGTGGTGGTGCCTTTCACGAGCTCCCCGGCAATCCCAATGATCACTTGCTTGGGGAGCACCTTAGCCTGTTCAACTGCCAACTCGAGCGATTTTTCGCAGCTCCCAATTACCCCGGCGATATCGGTGACCACCCCGCCCTGCATGTCCGAAAGTTTTTGGCGGCTCCGGCCCACGCCCTTAATGTGCGCTTTGCCGTCCTTGACCTCAAAAATCATACTCTTAATAAACTCGGTGCCGATGTCAAGCGAGATCGCCCAATTGGCCAGGCCTTTACCCGAAAAGATATTCAGCAGTCCCATCCTTCCATCATTATATGCCAGTTCAGGCAACAAAAAAACCGCACAGCGCTATGCGCTTGCGGCCTGAATGCCGTAAATAATGAGGGCGAGATATATTATGGCGCCAATCAACGCCGCTCCGAAAAGCCACATCCCAAATCGTTCCTGCCAAGGAACCTTGCTTTTGCACATCAGCAGAAAACTCCAGGCAAAACCGCAGACGATTGAACCGGTATGCCAGAGATGCTCAAACCAGTACGGGCCGAAAAACAGGGTAATCAGCGACCCAACCGAGGCGACCAGGAGGCCGAAAAAAATCCTGTCCCAGGTCCAGAATCCATAATACTCTTCCCCCTCCGGGAAGGTGTCGGGAAGGCGTATGGTATGTGGGGATTTATACCAAGGTTTCATTGCATTCAGTCACCTCCGGTTATTACCACCGCGCGGTACAAGATAGCAGTAAATCTCGTACGCAGAAAACCAAATAAGGCTCAAGAAGCCCAGGAGCAGCGTCCCCAAGACACCGTGTTCCCGGTTCCATTGCATCTCGCCCACTAGGAATACCTCACTTTCTATTTTTCAGGTTGATTGCCCACACACTGTAACCAATTTCCAGGCTAAATGCAAGCCGCAGAAGCGCGAATGCTGATCCTGGTGATTCCGGACACTTCCGAAGTGTCTTCAGGTGTCACTTCGGTAATTATGTCGGATTCTCGATAAGAAGATATTGGATTTCCTTTAACTTTTTCTGGTAATTCGCATTGTCTAACACAAATGCTCGATAACCGGACTTCTTTTTGAATTGATCCAGAATTAATTTCTTGTTGCAGGTGAAATCACTATTCCTCAGGTCACTACTGCTAATATATTCGTGGTAAGAAGACCAACGATAGTCGTCAAGATTATTAACTAAATAGGCAGTGAGAGGGTTAAGATGAATGTATCGAGAAACATGGAGCAATTGTTCGTTAGTAGCTATTCTGACTGCTTTAAAATTGTTTTGAAATAATGGTCCAGCACGGTGATGAATGAGATTAAAGTAACGACTGTATCCATCACTGATTTTTCGTAAAAAAGAGGTAATGCCTCCTTCATTTAGCTGTTTAAGCAATAAGTGAAAATGATTAGGCATCAAGCAATAACAGATGATTTCAACAATTGGCTCGCCACCGTTTTTCTTGATCATTAGTTCTCGTTGCTGGACGGTTAATTTAGAGAATCGGATTGGCCTGAGACATCCATAGAACCTTATTAAATTCAAAAAGCGGTTTAACTCTATTGAGGAGTTGAAAATAGTTTTATTGTCTATCGACCTATTGAACACATGGTAAATTTCTCCGGTTGCGAGTATTTCTTTTCGGCGTGCCATAAGTCTAACATACAACAATTGTCAAAAATGTACCAATGTGTAACCTATTCCCACTTCGGAAGTGTCTTTGGGGTTTCTTACCCGACGAGCGGGATAAAAATCGTATGTACGCCTCTATGTACGCCTGAGAGGACAAAAAAGAGCACCGTAAAGGTGCTTGGGCGTCGTGGCGTTACGCCTCTGGAGGAATTGCCATGGGCCAGGGTTGGATGATCGAATTAGTGAGTTGCTGGGTTGAGTTAGCAACCTTAATCCTTAAGTCGACAGGGATGCGAAGTGAATCTCGTCTGAAAAGGTATAAGTTCGGCACTATTCCCAATAGTTTTTTGAGGGTTTCTGGATCATATCCGATGAAGTGTGAGATTGCCGAATCTCGGCACGCTGTAACAACATTACACATATAATAGTCCAGTGACCAATTTGCAATGCAGGCGCGATCGAAAACATGGTGGTGGCGTAACCACTGGTCTTGCTTGTGATCATTCCATTCTCTCGACGAGTTTGGCCAGATAAAAACCCAACCCCGGAAGTAGCGGCAGGAAAGTTCCCGAAGCAAGTCAACCACGCCGGGATTCTCCGGAAAATTTAGGAACGCATGGCTCTTACTATGCCATGCGTCAGTAAGGGCCGCCCCTCCAGCAATAACGTTAAAGTCAATCGCCAGACGACTGTCATGATGGAGTGGCGTACTATTGCCTATCCACTTGATGATGGCGCTGATTTTATCAACCTGGTCCGCAAATACTGGCACGAGCTTTGGGTCAAACTCGATTCCGGCTTTGGTTCTTAATTGCTGGATAGCTTGATCAACATTGATCGGATTTATGCGGTACGGCCGCCAACTGGTCATGGCGTCAAAGGCGTCAGCCATCCGCAGAATCCGGGCCATAGGCGGAATTCGTTCGCCAGCCAGGTGATCGGGATAACCGCTCGCGTCCCAATTTTCATGATGGTGGCGGATCATTGGCAAAAATTCATGAAAAACATTGCCTAACATTTCACAACCGGCTACCGAATGTTGGGCAATTTCCAATCGTTCCCAATCGATTAGAGGGTCTTGTTTATCCAGGATCGTATCGAGGATCACGGTGTTGCCAATGTCGTGGATGCGGGCAATCATCTCTACTCGCTCACAAGCTTCCGGCGTAAAGCCCCCTGTCTTTTCCATAATCAGCCGAACGTAGCAGCCAACGCGCAGGACGTGGCCAATCCCATGATCCTTCTGAGCGGCAACACGAGTCATTACGTCGAGCAATTGCGATTCACCGGGCAAAAACATATTAATCATCTCCCGTCAATTGTTTAAGGGCGAGACCAACTGCAAGGTCAAGATATATATTGACACTACTCTGCTGATAATGCAAATAACAAAAATCGCACACGCGAGCTACGTATGCGATTGGATATCGGAGAGGTTCCAAAAAAAACGTTATGATGGACCATGGCAAAAAGTAATTGAAAAGAAGCGCCCCCGCAACCGCAACCAGAAATGCTCCAACCACCTTATTCCATATCCAGGGGCCTTGGTATTGATCCGGTGGAAAATTGATTTGCGCACTGACTTGTCTTCGACGCCTATGCCGATACTTGGTTATGATCGATATCATGGAGTTCACCGCCGCTCACTGAAGAGTGACCAGTAAATGTCCCATGCGGTAAACCCAATAATGCTCGCAAAGAGCAGGAGAATCCTCCCAAAAATAGTGTGTTCCCAGTCCCATTCTTCCATTTCCATAAGGAAGTTCACTTTCCGTTTTTTTCAGATTTGTTGCAGCTATAGTATACCCAATCGTGAGGCTAAATGCCAGGGGAATTAGGCAACTGGTGGACGACTTGGTAGGTTTGGTTGGCGCATTCTACGATTGAATCCGAGCCGGTGAGCGCACCGGCAATGTAGAGGCCCGGGATGTTAGACTCAAACTTTTCGTTGTACACCGGCTCGCCGTTACGCACCTGCAGGCCAAGGCTTGCTAGAAAATCGGTTGGCTTTTCAAAACCAATATGAACAAAAAGCAAATCGTACGGTAGCGTGAGTGGGCCTTGGCCGGTTTGGACGGCTATCTCCTGGGGCGTAATCTGCATAACCGCGGCATGGTAGACCACGTGCAGCGTACCTTTTTGTACCAACTCGCGGATCGCCATCTGGTTTGCCTCGGTCGCGCTCTCGGTAAAACGGTCCCGACGAACGAGCAAAGTTACCTTGTTGGCATCGCCAAAATAAATCGCGGTCTCGAGCGCCGTGTTGCCGCCGCCCACCACTACCACCGCCTGGTCGCGGTAGTCCTGGTAGTAGTCGAGGGTGTAGTGGACTTTTGGGTTGCCGTGCTCGCCATCCACTTGGAGGGTTTTGTGATGTTCGAACGTGCCGCTCGTAAGGAGCACATACCGGGCCTGATACTGATCTTTGGTGGTAGTAACGACAAATGGTTCCTGGCCAGAACGGGTAATGGTCTTGAGCGACTCGTTTTTGTGGAACGCGAGCGGCGCGACTTGCTGCTTCCAGAGCGCAACGAGCTCGTACCCTTTGGCACGATCGGGAAAGGCAAGAGTACCTTTCAAAAGATCGACGTTTCGGCCATAAATCTGGTAGAACTTTTTGTTATTCATGGTCTGCTCAATCAGCGAGCCGGCGTCGAACTTATCGATTAGCAAATAGCTAAGACCGCGCGCCGCGGCCTGGAGGGCGGCTTCGATGCCGGCTGGCCCGGCGCCAATAATGAGTAGATCATAGATCGTCATACGTCTAGTAAAGTATACGGACTTTTCGGTACACTGCAAAGATGAAGCAACACGCGGAAACTCGAGTAGCGGTAATTGGCGCAGGCATTGCCGGGCTTACCGCGGCTTATGAGCTAAAAAATGCTGGTTTTACCGTGGTGGTTTATGAAAAAACCGGAGTCCCTGGCGGTCGTATGGCAACGCGCTTCAAAAACGGCTTCCAGTTCAATCCAGGGGCGACCTTTTTGAGCGAGGATTACCATCAGCTGAAATCCTATGCGGCGGAGTTCGGTGTTGCATTAACTCCGATGATATCGGGCAGCCGCCATCGGGTAATCCGTAGCGGCAAAACCTACCGCTACGGCGCGCGCGGCCCCTTGGGTGTTTTTCGGCTGAATGTTATTTCGTTGCCTGCTCGGCTCCGTCTTGTGAAATGGCTGCTCAAAAGCCTATTTCGATCGGGCCCGGGCAATTTTTTTGATCTCTCAACGATCCGGCCGACCTTGGATTTTGAGCCGGCGGGCAGCTACCTCCGGCGAGAGATGGGCGATGAGGTGGTTGATTATCTCATTGATCCCCTTACCGCCGCCCTCCATTTCTACCGGTCCGCTGCGATGAGCACCGCGGTTGTCTTTGGTATGCTTACCATGATGAAAACAAAAGGCAACTTCACTGCCCGGCATCCGAGGGGCGGGATGTCAGCGATTCCCAAAGCATTAGCCAGAAAACTTACCGTCCGATATCGAGCTAAAATCGAGGGCGTTAGTTCAATCAAAAACGAGTGTCGAATCCGAATAGATGGAAAAGACGAGCACTTTTCGGCGGTGGTGTTGGCGTGCCCGGCGCCGGCGGCGCTAAGACTACTCTCAAACCCAACCGCTGCCCAAAAAACCATGCTTAAAGCAAGTAAGTACGCCGCTAGCATTGTGCTGTCATACCGCGTCCCGCTCGATCTATTCTCCGACACCACCCAGTGCATCTATGTCCCGTTTGTGGAAAACCAAATCATCAGCTGCTGTATTTTTGAGGGCCGAAAAGGCCAAGAGTTAGTGCGAGACAATCACACTCTCCTTAATGTTTATCTCCACGACGAAGCGGCCCAGCAACTCCTTAAGAAAAGTGATCAGGAGATTAATCGGATTGTACGACGAGCGTTATTCACAGTTTGTCCGGAAGCTCGCGAGCGATCAAAAGAAGTCTTCTTTCACGATCTAGTTCGCTGGCCGGCCGCTATGCCAACATTCGAACATGGCACTGTTTCCGTGGTCAGTAATTTTACCCGCCACCACCAAGGCGAGGGAGGGATCTACTTCGCCGGGGACTACTTGAACGCTCCTTGGACCGAGGGAGCGGCGCGATCTGGTAAACGGGCCGCCGAACTCATTGCTCGTGCTTGAGCAGCAAACTCCTCGTCGGTCGGACCATCGGAGAGGTGGTAAAAATCATCGCCGGTCAGTTTGGCATAGAGGCTGATGCCATTACCGACCGTGGCGTAGATGCTGGCATAGCCGGCCGTGGCATTGCAAAAGTAGAAGTTGGTAAACGGCGTATCCATGGGAAAACGGCGGATGCCGATTTCTTTGGGCGTCATGGTTTGCCCATAGGCGTTGCCCATGGGCGCCCACGCCCACTCTTCGTTGGAGGTAGGACTGCCGGGAAGCTTAACCACGATGTGTTTGCGGATATTAGGGATATAGCGTGCTTCAATAATATCAAGGAGCTTTTCAACCAAGGCATTTTTTTTGGCTTCGTAGGCCTTGTAATCTTGATCGTGGAGCGCCTTCCAGTCTACGTGCTCAGTATAGGTGGCAATCTCAACAATCTCATGTCCGGCAGGCGCGGTGCCGGGGGCTTTGGAATGCAAGGTAGGTGTTGACATAAAAAACCACGGGTGGCTAAAGTCGCCCTTTTTCTGATCATCCCAGATTTTATTAACATCCCACTGGCCAAGGTGCCACAAGTTCCACCGGCCCAAACCGGATTTCACGAGATCGATATCCTTGAGCGCAAGGTACACCATAAGTGAAGAACCCGAGTAGGTATAGTTGAGTTTGCGCGTGTAACGGGCTGGGAGTTTATCATATCCAATCATCTTGGCGGCGGCTTTGGGATCGATGTTGCAAATAATGGTTCGCGCGGTAAAGGTTCGGCCATCTTGCGTTTCGACGCTCGTTACCCGATCGCCCTCAACATTGATTTTCGTCACGAGCGTTTCGTAGAAAATGTGGCAGCCGCGGTGCCCGGTGATCGATTGGGCGATCCGATCGATCATGTATTTATAATGTTTAGTTGGGTAGTAGGCGCCGCCATTGTAGCCGCAAAACAGCGCCGCGTAGGGAAAAATCGAAAGCTCTTTGGGAGGCAGCATAAAATCGCCGGCGTTGCCTGCCAGGACGGCCTGGGCCTCCGGACTTAGCTTACATTCGTCAAAGATATCTTGGAGCGTACTGTTGCGGTATTTTATGAGATTGGGGAACCCCCAGATTTTGGTTACATATTCCCACCAGGCAATTTTACGGTCGGGAATCCGGCGCAGTTCCGCGCGAATATCGAGCAAAGTTTTGGTAAACTTTTGGACGTTGGCCTTTTGGCCGGGGTAGGCTTTTTCAATATTTTCGGCCAGTTCGTCAAAACCGTTGGGGATGGAAACAATCTTGCCATCCGGCAAACCCACCCGATCGTAACCATTGATGTCGTAGAGCTCAAAGGTGATATCGTTTTCCAGGCCGAGCTTTTTAAGAAACGTGTTGATTTTGCCGCCCGGGCCGCACCCCCAAATGTAGTGCACCTGGCCGCAAAAGTAAAAATCGCCCCATTTGAACGATTGGGCGTAACCGCCGGGAATGTCGTGGGCTTCGAGCATGCACACTTTATAACCGGCGTTCGCCAGCAGCGCGCCGGCGGTGAGCGCCGACATGCCCGTTCCTAAAATCAAATAGTCGTATTTGTATTCTTGATCCATATCGGACTGCCAAAAAAAAGTTACTCGTCAATTGTAAACGGAGAATCTTCGCTTGTCACGCTCAATAATAAATCAACTTATCGAATCGAGAGCTGACTTCAGACCGTTTGGCGCGGGCGGCGTTTAAACTTTGTTCGGCCCGAGAGATACTCGATCTCACCGAACGAAGTTGACGAGCGACTCGGCCTGTTTGCGGCTGGCCGGCAAGCTGGGCTTCCTTGGCGCGAAAACCGCCAAGTTGTCCCTCGAACTTGCTTACTTGGCCTTCCGCGCTCTTGAGCTGACGCTCGATCGTGGACTTAAGCCGCTGGTCTTTTTTGTTGAGCGGCCGGAGCTTACGCGGCGGAGCTGGCGGCGGTGCTGGAGCAGGTGCCGGACCGCCTGAAACTTGTTGGGGTTGAGACGGAGCTGGTGCGTCTGCCGCCGGTTGGCTTGGCGATGGTTGGGACGGTCTTGATTCTCCTGACGGAGCACTCCTCGAAGGGACTGATGGCGGCGGAGCTGGAGCAGGGGCCGGTGATGACGGCGGCGAAACGATCGGTAGCGCATCATACACTGTTACTCGCTTAGCCGGTGAGGTCGAAACATTGCCCGCATAGTCGTAGACCTTAGACACAATCGAGTGGCTCGAGCCGCTCGCAAGCGAGCGAGTATCCCAATAGACAATCCAGGGGAAGGCTGTGGCTCGGCCGTGGTAGGCGCCGTCAATGTCATACTCAACCTTAGTGACCCCGAACCGATCGTAGTAGCTGGTAACGAGCTCGGCCACGCCCTTGGTTAACGTATCGCCCGGCTGGCTGATTTGGTAGATGATCGGCGGGGTGTTGTCAACGGTAACAGCAAGGTCGGCCGTGGCAGTGTTGCCCGCGCCGTCGTACGCTTTGAGCTGCAAAGTGTAGCTGCCATCGGTTACCGCCCGAGTGTCCCAAGGAATCTCGAAGGGCGGCTCGGCCTTGCTACCAATCAGCACGCTCGAGCGGTAGAGCTCAACTTTGGCGATGCCGCGATCGTCGCTTGCCGAGGCAATAATGCTGGCGATCTTGGATAAGTAAGCGTTGGCTAAGAGGTTGCTGAATCGAGTGGTCGGCTTGATCTGGTCGAGGTTGGCCGGCAACTCGAAGGTGTAACTCAAGCTGTTCGCAGCCGCATCCGATCCTTCTATCTGCAAGCTCAGCTTGGTCGCAGCCGGAAGGTTTGGCAGATCAACCGCGTAGCTGCCAAAGCTGCCTTGCACCGGCAGTGGCGTAAAGCTCACGCCGTCGGTGGCGTAAGAGACCTTGGCCTGGGTGATCGAGCCGCCGATCGGATCGAGCTCGAATTCGAGACGGTTATTCAATCCCGGTTCGTAGAGTTCGCTGCGCTTGCCGCCCGTAAAAAAGTAGAGCCGTTTGATCGCCGGCGGGTTCGAATCGGTTGAGGCAAGGTTGAACTTGGCCGAAAACTTGGCTTTCATCGCTTGGTTGCGAACCCGGTAGCCAAACAAGTCAATCTTGAAATCCAGAGTGCCGCCGCTCGGAGCTAGGTTGAGCAATGGGCCATAGGGAGTGGAAGGAGTAATGCCGCTTGTGAGCGACAGCCGCGGCAGGGTTCCTTGGGAAATCAGCGAGCCCTGCTGGTTGACCATCTGGTAGCTAATCGGGTCGTACTCGCCGACCGAGTAGTCCTGCCGCAAGAACGCGGCCCTTGGTCCGTAAAAATAAGGGTAGAGGTTGATACCGCTCGCGGCGTTCAAAAACTTGATTGCCGGAAAAACCGGTCCAAGGCCGTTATAGATCGTGCCATCTTGTATTGCGGGCAGTGGGTCAAACAGCCGCCGTTTTTGGTTTATGATATCCAACCACGGTGTGATAAAGGCCGAATGGCAGGTCTCGCCGGCCACGCAACCGGTGCGATTGATATCTGATCTGAGATAGTACCTCGTGTCATTGGGTGGTGCGAGCGTCGGCGGCGTCAGCGAGTAGAAGGTTTGACTCAAAGGCAGTGAGGCGGCAGGATACGACCCGTTCGCAATACAGGATATTGACATGAGGCAGCTTGTCAGTTGAGGCGCGATTGAACCATCGGCTCGGTTGACGGAAAGTTCGTGACGGAGACTCTTGAAATCTGCGGCGGCGTTGGCCGTGGTTTGGTTGCCGCTCAAACTCTTGAAACCGTCGTAGTAGAGGTGCACCTTGGCAGCCGGCGTGTAGGGCGGGTTGATGAACTGGTGGAAAACCTGGTAGTTCGTGCTCACATCCGAGTAGTAGTGCTTGGTGACATCGGGTGAAAATTCGCTGCCCGCCAAAGACCCATACGAAGTCAAACTTGGACGGGACAGATAGACGATGCCGTAGCTCATATCATAAAGCTTTGCAACCCGGTTGCCGTCCGAATCAGTGGGCACGAGCTTGACTTCGTTTTTGGCGTCAGATCGGCTGATCGCGACCGACGCCTGGCCGGTGGCAGCCAAGCCCACCCCTTCTTTGAACACCGTGTACATATGACGACCGTCAGTGTCGTACACTTGGGGATAGAACGCCACGATATCGTAGGGGCCGGCGGCATTCAAGTAGAGAGTGGTTGAGTTTGTGGTCATGGAGCGCGAGTACTGAGTGGCTTGGCGGTCGTGGATCCAGAGCGTCCCGCCCACGATCGAGTTGGTTGGGTCCTTGATCTCCAGAACATAGAACTTGGTGAATGAGGCCGGCACCATTGTTGAACCAGAAGTGGATTCTAACTTAACGCTGCCGCGGTAGGTGCCATTGGCAAGTCCGGTGTTAGCCACTTCAAGCCAGGTGTCTACGCTCGCTTGAGCGCCGGCTCCCACTAGGATCGGCGATGGGTTACTCTTTAAGGTAACATTACCAGGGAAACCAACCACGCTAGCCGTTACACTCAGGGCAATGTCAGCTCTTAGATTGGTGATGGTCAGCGGTTTGATCGGCGAAGTCCAGGTCGTCAGGCTCGGATTATCAACGGTGTAGTTAATCTCGGCAGTTGAACCAAACGTGATCGTCGGCTTGACCGTTATGTCGATCGGAATAATTCCTTTGGTCGTGCCGGATTCGGCGAGCACGATATTGGCTTGGTAGCTGCCGGATTTAACAAGATCGTTGTCCACGATTACGGTTGCCTTGAGTGTGGCGCTACCTTGCCCCGAGACGAGGAGGGTGGTGGTGTCAAACGCCAGCGTGATACCGGGCTGGGACAGCGTGTGGGTTACCGCAAGCGCGGAAATTTCCGGCACCGTTGGGGTAACCGAAAACGTTTGCTCCGAAGTCGAAAGTTTTACACTCGGGTTGCTCACCGCTTGCCAACGCAATGGACTCGCTGTCAGTTGAGTATTGGCTGGAATCGCCGCTTTAACATCAATCAAGCCAGCGCCTTGATCGTTGTATGTTAGGCTGCCGCCGAGCGAACGCGCCGTGCTTTTCAGAAGCTGCTTAATTTGGGCGGGCGTATAGTCCGGGTAGGCCTGCCGAGCTAAGGCAGCGGCCCCGGCAACGTGAGGCGTGGCCATCGAGGTGCCGGACAGTCGGGTGTAAGAACCGCTCGCACAGCTGCCGGCGGCAATGTAAGCGGCACAAATGTAAACCCCGGGCGCGGCAAGGTCCGGCTTTTGGATGTCCTCGCCGTTCCAGACCAGCGGGCCGCGAGAACTAAAGCTGGCGATCGGCGTGGCACAGTACCCGTAAACGCCGACCTGAGCAGCCTTACAGGAAGCAGCCACTGTGATGGCGGATCGAGCAGTGCCGGGCGTCCCGATCGTGCTTGGGCTCGAGCCAGAATTGCCGGCGGCAATCGCATGAACCACCCCGACGGCTGATGAGTTATCAACTGCCCGACTGATCGCATCATCAGGATTACCAGAACCACCCAAACTCATATTCGCCACGTCAGCGTGGTCGGCGGTATTACCATCATTGTTTGGGTCAGTCGCTCGCCCGATTGCCGCAATCACGTTAGACCATGATCCCGAACCGTACTGGTTCAGTACTTTGTAGGCGAGGATCTTGGCATCTGGCGCAACGCCATTCAACGTGCCCTTGCCAGCCGCGGTGGCCGCCACATGGGTGCCGTGGCCGTGGTCATCCAGAGGATCGGCGTCATTGTTGACAAAATCATACCCGCCGATCACTTTGCAATTGGCACCCAGGCAACCTCCTAAATCGCCGTGACGGTAGTCAACGCCGGTGTCAATGATCGCAACCCGCTTGCCCACGCCAGTCATCGTTTGATTGTTCCGATCAAACGAAGGCCACACATCCTTAACCTTGATCTCGTCAAGTGAGGTATCGAGCACTGCTTTGACCTCGCGATCTAACTCAATGCGCTTGACCGAAGGATCGGCAGTGAGCTTGGCGAGACCCTTTTTGTCAACCGTGGCCGCTACGGCGCTCGCGATCTGCAAATCGAGCTCTTGTTTGACATCACCACTCCGACCAAGCGTCTTCCCTAGTTTCTGCTCAGCCTGCTTGAGCTTTTCTTTTTTCTGCTTGCCTTCTTGGGAGTTGTCGCCGGACTCCGGCGGCTCAATATTGTTAAGTTCAATAATCACCGGCTCTTGCTTGCTGCCCGCCTCAAACTCTGCCACAAGCTCAGGATCAATTTTTTCCGGTATCGCTTCGGGCGGAGTTGAGGTCACGATGCTGCTACCGCCGCCAGCCGCAGCGAACGTGGTGATGTCTGGCCTTGCTTCAATAATTGAGAAACGCTCATCCTGATTTGTTTTGAGATCAACGGTGTTGCCGGACGAAAGGGTAATTGACTTACGAATTTCCTGGCCGCTCGTTGGGGCGGCAGATTCCTTGTTGATAACCAGTTGGCCTTCTACCAGCGTTTGCGTGCCGTTCAATTCATTGAGATCTCTGGTGATGGCGTCTTCCGCAGCTGATTCTTTGCCGAGCTGCCTTGCATCGTTAGTGGGTATCGTAATACCCAGGAGTGTCGTAAACAATAAAAACGAACCACCGACCAACGCCAACCTGAGCGCCACTCGGCCGCTCATCCTCAACCGTTCCCAAGCATGTTGTAGCATTCCCCTTCCTTTTCCTTGCGTATGAGTTTACTATAGCACACTAGCACGCTAGTCAAGGACTGCCCTTATCCGTCTAATGCCAGACCCCGATGATTCTTCTTTCACTATTCTAAACTTGCCGATTTCTGATGTTTTTGTCACATGAGGCCCGCCGCAAATTTCGACCGACACTGGAGGATTACCAATGCTATACACACTCACTTTTTCCGGATAGGTCGCGCCGAATTCGCCCAGGGCGCCTTTTTTGAACGCTTCTTGCAACGACATTTCTTCGCGCGTAACTTCAAGATCGTCTTTAATCCATTGATTAACCAACTTTTCAACTTTACGTAATTCTTCCTCCTTCACGCCTCGGGGGTGTGAGAAATCGATTCGGAGACGATCAGATGTAATATTGGACCCGCGCTGCACTACATGCTCGCCAAGCACCTTTCGCAACGCGGCGAGTAATAAGTGGTGGGCTGTGTGCAAGCGAGTTGTTTCCGGGGTTCTTTCAACAAGCCCACCTTTGAATTTGACAGGAGAGCTCATGGCAGATGCCTCGACATGTTTTAATTCATAAAGTTGAAAACCAGCCATGTCAACAGAATAACCATCTTTGCGAGCCAATTCCTGCGTTAACTCGACAGGTAAGCCATAACTTTCCTTGAGTAGGAAAGCATCTTCACCAGAAATTTCTTTTCTTGATTTCTCGAGAATTCGAGAATAGATTTTCATAGATTGTTTCAGAGTTTGGGAAAATTTTTCAACCTCGGTTTTCACTATCCGTGCTACAGTGCTACTAACCAACTGTGCTACTAAATCATCGTCCGCGCTAATCAGCCGGCCGTGGGTAAACGCGCGGCGAATGAGCCGGCGCAGCACCGCGCCCTGGGCTTTGTTCGATGGTATAACCCCGTCTCCTATCAAACCGTTGATCGCCCGGACGTGGTCAACAATAATCCGCCGCGAGCGCAGGTCGCCCTCGGGGAGTATATCCAAGAGGGCTTTTAGCTCATCGGTTTCGAAAACACTTTCGAAGCCGTTTAACGTCGCTGCAATTCTCTCCAATCCGGCACCGGTATCGATGCCCAGTTTTTCCAGTTTTTTATAATTGTTCCCGTCGAAAAAATATTCATTAAATACCAGATTCCAAATTTCGATGCCTTTGTAATAGAACTCTACGGTCGGCCCACATGGCCCAGTATCCCCGGTCGGACCCCAAAAATTGTCGCTTCTTCCCTTTTTTTCTATCGACTTGGGGTCGAGCCGGTCAAACAGTATTGCTCGTGATTCGCTATCTTCCTCCAATACCCCCTCGCCGCCGAAGTAAGAAAAAGTGAGCATTGATTCCTCAACTCCGAAATCTTTTCTGAACCATTCGAGCGCATATTCGATGGCTTCTTTTTTACCGTAAACACCAAACGAAAAATTGCCGAGCATTTCAAAATAAGTTAGGTGAGTCTCGTCGCCCACTGCTTCGATATCCGAGGTGCGCAGGCACGGTTGAATCGTCACCACCCGTTTATGCTTGGCGAGTTCGGGTTTAACAAACCACTCCTTAAATTGCTGCATCCCGGCAGTGGTAAACAGCACCGATGGATCGGTAGGTACGAGCGAAGAAGCAGGTAGTTCGGTGTGTCCTTTCTCCTTGAAAAACGCTACAAATTTGTCACGAATATCTTGCGATGTCATCACGAACCTAGAAATGCTGCAAGCTTGTTAGGATCAAGTAAGTTAAAGATGTTCTGGCCCGGTTTAAAGGCAAACGGTTCTTCCACTTCCCCGCCCCAATCATCGCCGTAGAGTTCGAGATATACTTTCTCCCGATCGAGCACAAGAGGCACAAACTTCCTTGTTTCGTTGGCTAGCCCGGCAGTCTTATTGGTCGCAAGCAGCACGTCCGCGGCCCGCGGGCCGCCATTATAGTGGGCGAGCGCCACTCGCTCGGCGAGTTCGGGAGTTGCACCCTTGCCAATTGCCCGGTCGTAAGCCGAGCGCAAATAAGCCGTTCCGAGCCGAATCGCGAGACTTGGATCAGAACAGAGTTTTTGCACTGAAAAATCCGCCACTCCCAGATTTTGAGCTACCCCAGCGGCAGTAGAGGGCAGCATTTGGGTTAGCCCGATTGCCCCCCGATTTGATTTAGGACACCCTTCCTTAAATCGGCTTTCGGTGAAAATCAGCGCGGCGATCAAGGTGCGGCGTAGGTGGAACTCTTCTGCGGCAGCCACAATCTCGCTTTTGAACTTTAGAGGATAGACAGCGTCGGCAAAAAGACCGGGCCGTACGTTGAACAATGCCAACATTGCCACAAAGAGCACCACCACCGTCATAGACCACTTAATCAAGACTCGTTGCATCGTAGTACGATTGTAGCAGAAATTATCGTACTGGGGCCAGTTTTGAAGATTTCTGAGAACCCTTGTGAACTAAGCTGCCCGAACTATCCAAGAACTCCCGCGCGTTCAAGATTTCCACCAATACCGGGGAGTTATCTTCGGTAAAGTGAACAATAAAATTGCCAATTTCCTCCGCATGGTCAATCGGCTCTTTGGTAAGCTCATAACTCAGCACATCGGCTTGGGATTCATAACGGATTTTTGGGTGTGGTTTATTCATAGCGACCCCTTTTTGCTGGGTAAAATGTGATAACAGTAATATCGTTCCCTTCTCGTTTATATACTACCCGTAACACCCTCTGTTCGTCAAATCCACGCTCGGCAATCAGGATTGGAAAACGCGAGCGGTCGATGTGGTCAGGATCACGCAAAGTTTTCATCACCTTGGATCGCGTTACCGAAAACTTGTGCGCCTTGAGAACTTTAAATTTCTCGCGGGCGTGCTTTGTAAAAAAGATCATTACCTTATTGTATCAGGAGTTAATGTTCGATAAAATTCGTTTAGCCGGGGTGGTGGAATGGTATACACGAGGGACTTAAAATCCCTTGCCGAAAGGCTTGCGAGTTCGAATCTCGCCCCCGGCACCAAAAAATCTGCAGAACCTGTACTCTAGTATATTTTTATCATTTTGGCATAATAGGGGTGACGTTATCGTCCCGCACCGTGACAACAGAAGGAGTTGAGCTATAAATGATCAAACGATACGCTCATCCTAGAATCAGTGAAATCTTCTCTGAAGAGCACAAAGTGGCCGGTTGGCAGAAAACCGAACTCGCGGTGATCGCCGCTCAGGAAAAACTGGGAAACTACCCAAAAGGTACTTACAACGCGGTATTCATGATGCTGAACAGTCGGCCATGCGACATTAACTGGTGGCACGATCGCGAAGGGCAAATCCACCACGACCTGCAGGCCTGGCTGGATGAAAGACTCCGGTGGATACCAGTCCCACTCCAAAAGTTCTGGCACCAGGGACTTACCTCGTACGACACCGAGGAATCAGGCTTCGTGCTGACGCTTAAGGAAGCTGGTTTACACATTGCAGAAATCAGCCATACAGCCTTGAATGTCTTACGAGATCTTGCCCATGAGTACCGCTACACGCCAATGATCGGCCGAACCCATGGCCAGTGGGCCGACTTGCAGAGCTTCGGCAAGCGCTGCCTTTCCTGGTTCCGATTGCTAAATAGTGCGCTGCGAGCGTTAGATAGGGCAATTACCGAACTCAAATATTCCAAACTCTCTGGCGCAGTAGGTAACTACACTGGCGTTTCACCCGAGGTAGAGCGCGAGGCGCTAAAAATCCTCAAGCTCGAGCCCTACTACGGCGCTACCCAGATTCTGCCTCGGAGCCTCTTTCTGCCGCTCGGTCGAGCAGTTTACGACCTTGTCACCGCGCTCCAGCAGATTGCGCTTGATATCCGCCTGGCAGCCCGCAGTGGTTACCCCATCGTCCAGGAACCATTCGGCAAAAAACAAACCGGTTCCTCTGCCATGCCCCACAAGAAAAACACCATCAACACGGAAAAGATCGAGGGCATGTGGCGGATGGCGAAAGGCTTCTTGGAAATGATCGAAGGCAACGCCATCACGTGGGAGGAGCGCGCCATTGAACAATCATCGGTCGAGCGGGTGGCTTGGGCCGATTTGTGCCACGTTACCGTTCATTCTGTTTCGACGATGGTGCGGGTGCTCGAGGGTTTGGTAGTTCGGCCAGATGTCATGCTTCTCGAGATCGTCGAATCGCGCGGCACCTACGCCGCCTCGGTGGCCAAAGAAATACTTGAGGAGTTCGGCGAACAACATGGCTTAACCGCAGAGGATTCCTACCGAATTGTTAAGCTCGCGGCCGCCAATGTTTTTGAGCCATCGGAGGCAGCAAGGCAACTCCGGAATGAACGATCTTCATCGCTTGCCAACGCCCAAGCTGGGATGCAGGAATTGCTACTTTTGCCAGAACCGGTATCAATCCAGACGTTAATTTTACACGCACAGTTGCGCACCTCGGACCAACTGGCAGTCGACCAAGCTACTGTTGGGCGGTGGAATGAATGCTTAGCGGCAATATTCGAAGACGCAACGGCGCAAGCGCAGTGGAACAGAGTATTCGATTTTGAATATCTCCTGCGAAACGAGGGTGTGCTGTATCGGGAAATCCTCGGAAAGTGAGACGAGCTTGCTATGGAAAATATCGATTGGAACTCTCATCGCGAAGGCGCATTCACTACTGAAATCATCGGGTGCGAAGTCTGGGGCGTGGTCTGTGGTGACGAAACGTTCATTTCTGCAGCGAGAAAAGCCTACGAGTGTGCGTTCCATAGAAAGCTTTCGCTAATCGAGATTGCCCACTTGCCAGATCGGTTGACAATCGTGAACTTTTTCACCGACCGGAATCTCCTCCGTCTCGCCGTTCGCGAGTAACCACTCTTTCTTCCGCCATTGCATCGGCGGTCGCCTCCGGCGACCGCTTTTTTTGTGCAGCAATCATGCGGATTGAGTAGCATCAAAACTTGCAGTACACTCAAAGAAACGAGGAGGGGGAATGCTCAAAAAAATTGTCGTTGGGTTAGTTGTTATCTTGGTCGCGGTATTTTTTACGATGGTGGTCGGTGAACTACGCCGGCGTACACCTAAACTAGTAAATACCATTGGTGGGCCAGAGTGCGCCCCTGGCGGCATGTTTACCGCTTCCCCGATTGCCCCAACAGATTTTCTTTCGATCACCCCACTGGGTAACTTGAGCCCGCCCGACCACACCGTCCCCACCGACCACATCTACGTGGTAATTAAAGAAAACAACACCATCGATCCGGCCTACGATAGGCCCGTGCGCGCCCCGGGCGATATTGTTGTCCAATCGATCAATCACAATACCGCCAAAAAACAAGGCGCGGTTTGGAGCGATGACTACGCCCTCGATATTACCGCGTGCAAAGACGTGCGGTTAAACTTTGGCCACGTTACGAGCATTTCGCCGCAATTGCAGGCGGCGTTTGAAGCCGCGAGGCCCTCGTGTGATACCCAGGTGCCCCGGCCCGGCGACGACTACACCTACTGCCGCGCCCAATTAAACTACGCCATGAAAGCTGGAGAAATCATCGGCACCGCCGGGGGCGGCACGGCAACCGGCCTGGACATTCAAGCGGTTGATCGGCGGCAATCGGGCAAGCCCTACGCTAACCCCAAACGCTACCGCTCCGATGCCCTGCACTTCGTGTGCCCGCTCGATTTGTTTGACGAAGCCACTAAAGCCACACTCTATGAAAAACTCGGGTCGTCTCGAACCAAACGCACCATCGAACCGCGCTGCGGCGAGGTGAACCAGGACGTTCCAGGAACGGCCCAAGGCGACTGGATTACCGGCGTAAAAGCCAGCGATCTGATTGATCAACCGGGTAACTGGGATAAAAGTATTGCCCTCGTTCACGATAACTTTGATCCATCAGTGGGTATTGCTTCGATCGGCGGAGTGATTGGTAGCCCCACTAAGATTGCGTTTATGCCAAAACACGAGGGCACGATCAATCGCGAGTTTAGTGAGGTAAAACCCGATGGCACCGTGTACTGCTACCAGACCGATGCCCAACCGGGCTCTGGCAATATCGCCCGCAGCGGATCGTTACTTATCCAGCTAACGAACGCCACCACCATGCAAGTCGAACTCACCCAAGCTAGCTGCTCAGGCAGCGGATCATTCTCGAAACCCACAACCTACGAGCGTTAAGTTATTATGGAGTTGACGACGATCGGGAGATACTATATAATATAGTATATAAGTATTATATAGTACCCTATATAGCATGGCATACGTCAGAAAAATTGGAGAACTGGGTAAATACACGAACTACATTACTTTGCCCAAGGCTCTCGTAAATTCACTCGGGTGGCGGCGCAAGCAAAAGCTAAATGTGAGCCGCGTTAAAGGCGGAGTGCTCATCCGCGACGCCAAAACCCGCAAGCGGAAATAGCTAGAGGTCCTTTTTCGCAAATACGTTAATGAACGGGTCTTCGTAGCGGTTTTTGGTGATCGCGGTTTTGAGAATGGTAAACCCGCAGCGTTTGAGTAATTGTTTAAAACCTCGCTCGCTGTAATAGGCGAAAAACTTAATGCCGCCGTGGTTGCGAACACCGCCACCGTAGCGTTTCTTGCTGATCACTTTTTCACCCTGGCCGATTTTTACGGAAATAAACAGCAACCCGCCGGGCTTGAGCACGCGCTTAAAGCCACGCAGGGTTTTTTCGCCCTCTAATTTGGGCACGTGGAGAAATGATGCCATTGCCCAAATGCCGTCAAACCCATGGGGCGGGAATTTGAGGTGACGCATGTCCATCTTCAATACGCGCGCTTTTGGGGCGCGTTTGGCAGCCATCGCCACAAAGCCAGCCGAAAGATCGATGGCCGTGAGTGCGAGCCCGTGCTCGGAAAAATGCTTGGCATCGTAGCCCGGGCCGCAACCAATTTCAATAACCTTTTTGCCACCTAACCGTTCGATAAACCACTCGGCCATTGGGCGGGTTTTGCGAACTTCATCCACGGTGCCGGCCGCGTAAACGTCCGCCGTTCTATCGTAAGTGGCGATCGTTTCGGCAACGAGGTTAGCTTGGGAGGTCGATTTCAAACTTCCTGCCTTTACGGATAATTTTGCCATCGATTAGAAAACCCGAGGCGCGGCGGTGGCCGCCGCCGCCAAAAATCTCGGCGAACTGGGAAACGTCAACGCCATCGGTCTCGGTGCGGATTGAGGCCTTAAGCTTGCCGTCGTCAACTTCAGTAAAGAGAATTGAGGCCTTGGCGCCGGGCGTTTGGCCAATCACGTTGACCGCCCCCGCCAAATCGGTTGGCGAACCCCCCAGCCGCTCGAGGTCGTGGTGGGTAACGAACGAAGACACGAGGCCCAGTTTGCGGAACCGTTTGATCCGCGAGAGCACGAGGCCCAGCAGGCGAAGCGAGGCAATTGATTTTGAGTTAAGTAAATGCTCGGTGATCTCTCGTAACCGCGCGCCCTCGTTCAAAAGGCGCGCGGCGAGGCGCAACGTTGAGGGGGTGGTGTTGGCGTGGCGAAACCCGCCGGTGTCGGTATAAATCGCGGTGAGCAGGCACGTGGCAATGTCGCCGGTGATGTCGGCACCCAATCCGTCTATTATTGCTATTACCAACTGGCCGGCGGCGCAGGCCTGAGGATCCCAAAAATTAACATTCGCAATTTTATGAAGATCAGATCTTCCGTGATGATCAATGTTTACTAACCGCCCTTTGGTTTTGGCAAACTGAATAAGCCGTTCCGGAAATCCGGTGCGCCTCAGATCGCCGCAGTCGATCACGGCCACGAGCTCGTAGTCAGAAAGCAGAAAATCGTTGGTAATGGTGTAGGCGCCGGGCAAAAATTGGAACACGCCCGGCACCGGATCGCGGCCAGCCACTACCACCGATTTGCCGAGCTGGCGGATGGATGCCGCGAGGGCGAGTGAAGAAGCGAGCGTGTCGCCATCGGGCTCGAGGTGGACCAATAGTAAGATACGATCGAGATTGGTAATGAGATCAACAACTTGAGCTAACGCTCCGTTCATGGCTTTAGTACCACGACACGGCGCCCGTCTTGGGGCAAGCTTTGGCGGGTAATTTTTAACTGGCTGAGCTCTTCCGATGTGCCACCGAGCTGCTTAACAACTGACGCAATATCTCCCAGCATGGGAATCACAATTTTTGGATCGATGAGCGCCACCAGCCGCTCCGCGGATTTGGGATCGAGCGTGCCGCTCCCGCCGGTTGGCACAAAAAGAATATCGGGCTCGGAGAGCGCCTCGATTTGATCTTCACTCAACATATCTGAAAGCCGATCAAGGTAGGCGATGCGCAAATCTTCCGATTCGATGAGGTACACCGATGGGGGGATGCCGAGAATTTTGCAATCGCCGATTTCGTACTCGCCCGGCCCCACCAGTTCGACGCCGTTAATCGAAACAGTTTCGCCCGTGGTGATGGTTGATGTCTTGGTTTTAATTTCAAACCGATCCTCGGATTTTGAGATGATTACCATAATCTAGCTAGAGTAGCAGAAAAAAAACCCGGCGTAAAGTCGCCGGGCCAAAGTCAACGGAAGTTGAGCGGTCTGATGTAAAAAGGGATCGTCAAAACTGGCGCTGACTCTGCTCCGGAGCTTGACGAGTACCAATAGAGATTGATGTGGTAGCGAGTATCGCCTTCGTCCAGATTTGCACTCGACGCCGGGTCTGGAAACTGACCCCCACAGCGGTCCTTGAACGGAGACGTCGCAAATTCGGTAGGAGGAAAGAGGGTGAGATTCGCACGGTCAATCACGGTCGGTCTAACTGTCTGATAGTATGCCGCGCTAATGTCGCGGTTGGGGGTCGGTTTCACCCAGTCGATCCTAAGCTGCCAATCTTCCGGGATGGCCAGCTGGCTAGCCCGCAACCTGAGTTCTGGCTGGATGGGCGGCATGACCGGATGGCCGTTGCGCTCGCCCTGGCGAATGCCATGGAGTTCCCAGCGCAGCACGCCAAGCCAGGGGTGAGTGACCGCGCCACTTACGAGCAGCTGCCGGTTGGTCACCCAAATCGGGGCAGTCAGCAGCATGTCGCCATCGAGCTGCTGTGCCTTGAGGTAAAAACAAATATCGTCAAAGCTCGGTTCGATGACGAGACGACCCTCGATGCGACCGACCGTGGACTCATCAATCTGATTTTGCCGCACGCGAACGATCTTAATCTGGCGCCAACCTTCGGCCTTACCTTGATCGTATACGCGGTAATTGAGCGTCGGCGGGTAAACATCGCAGTAGAGCCAATCGCGCTGCCCCATCACCGGGTTGCGACGATCGAACCCCATTGCGTCGTGCACGCCGGTGAACCACAACTCAGCCACCGCGTCCTCGTCCTCGCTCGCAAAGCCGCAACACTCCCGGACGTGGTCGAAAAATGGGTGCTGGCCCCGCACGTTATCCACCCAGACCGCGGTGTGGCGTTTGCGGGCATTTTGGTAAGTCAACTTGCCTGGATTGTCAGCGCCGATTGCCGGCATGAGTCGCCAGCCGCGCTGGAGCGCTTTTTGGTAATGCCTTTCGAGCTTGTCAGGCCCCTCGTAGAAAATCGACGAACCGGAGCCGACCTCGATCATCCGAAAATAATCTACAATATGTTCCATGCCAGCGGGAATGGCGAAGTCGTTGAACTGGCTTGAGCCATAGCTCGGGTGATTGAACGAGCAGAAGACTTTGTTTGGATCGTGCATAAGCAACCAACGATAGAGCGCTGCTAGATTTGAGCTGACCGGCATGCCGGTTTCTGGCCGCAGCGAAGTGCCGGTAAAGTCTTCTGTCCGGAACACGCCAACATGGTTGATCTCGCCCTCGCGCGCCTTGTGAGGCACTGGCTTGGAATCAACCAAGCTGCCTTGGGTCCATTCGAATCCCCGCACCACCCAGAGCAGGCCGTAGCTAGGGCCGCCGGCGAAGTTAACCCTATCGCTATTGCGTTCAAGCTCACCCTCATGGTACCAGTGACCGAGGGCCAGCTTTTCGCCGTGGTCCTGGAGCAACAAAAAGTTGAGCCCGAGCCGCTCAGCTCGCTTAATCATCGCCTCGACGTCTTCGGAAAAGCGGTGGTCAAGATCTTTGACCATCCCGCGCATCTGAAAGGTAAGGTCGTTGCTGTAAATCGAATGACTATGGATAGTCCCTCGCACCGGCCGAGACCAACGGTAGGGGTTTTCTGAGTCTTGGGGAGCGCCGCTCCTCAATCCAACAATAACCAGAACCACTGCGAGCGCAAGCGGTACTCGTTTGGACATAACCAATCACCTCATTTGTAAGAGAACGTCAGGCCTTAGCGGCCACTTTCTTTGTAGCAGTTTTCTTCGGTTTAGGCAAGGCCTTGGCGGCTGATTTAGCCTCTTTCATGGAGAGCGAAACTTTGTGAGCGTTGGCATCTACTTCCACAATCGTAAATTGGTGGCTTGAGCCAACTTCCAGTGGTTTAGTGGTTGCGTCGCGGTGGACTAACCCTTCCACCCCAGGGCCGAGTTTCACAAAACTGCCAAACGGCGTAACCCGGGTGACCTCGCCCTTAAGTTTAGTGCCAACCGTGAGCTTGGCCGCACCCTTTTCCCACGGATCTTCCCCCAGCCGCTTGAGCGAGAAGGAGACCCGGCCGTCTTCGAGTGAAATTACCTTAGCATCGATTTTTTCACCCACCTTGAACCGCTTACCTAAATCGTCCACGCGCTCCCAGCTCACCTCGGAGATGTGGATTAACCCTTCCACATCTTCTTCCAGGCCAGTGGGTTTAAAACGAACAAAGAGGCCAAAATCCACAATGCCGGAGATGGTAACTTTAACAATATCTTCCACCTTGAGACGGCTGATCGCCTGCTCCATTTTTTCATCGCCGGCGGCGCGTTCGGAAAAAATCAGCTTGCCCGCGGTGCGATCAAAGTTGATCACCTTGACTTGGAGATCTTGGTTCATGAGCTCGCGGAGCTTAGTGAGAATCTTAGTGGTGTCGCCGCCCTCGACTTTAGGATAGTGATTCGAGGCGAGGTGGGAAACCGGCAGAAAACCTTCGATTCCGGCAAAGTCAACAATCAGGCCGCCGCGATTGGCCGCGGTTACCCGGACGGCGAGCGGATCGCCGCTACCGTGCTTTTCCTCGAGGGTGCGCCAGATGCGCTCGCGGTCGGCGCGGCGGAGCGAAAAGATCACGTAGCCATCTTCGTTTTCGGGCATGATCACCTGGGCGAGCACCGTGTCACCCACCTTGAGCGTTGAAACATCGAAACTGAACTCTCGATCGGGAATAAAGCCGGTGGTGAGATTTGCAACATCCACCCAAATTTTCGATTTGGTGATCGCGGTGATCGTAACCTCAACTACCTCTTGACTACGAAACGGCACCACGGCGGCGCCGTGGGCTTCCAGGAGATCAGCCATTCCGGTAATTGGTTTTGTCTTGGTCATGGGATTTAAGGTAAATATTTTTCGTGAATCTTGCGGCGTTCCAGTAGCTCTAATTCTTCGCGGTAGCCCTTGCGCTGCCAGGCGTAAACTATGAGAGCCCACGCGCCGAAGGTTACGATAATCAATCCTAGCACAAGATTTGAGCCAAGCCAAGGGGTACCCAAGTACCGGAAGCCCAGCGCAACGAATCCCAATATGCCAGTTGTCCAAACCGCGTTGGACCAGTAGCCCCGGAGTTTTTCCTGGAGCCCGTGGATCGGCTTGAACTTGAACGAAAGACGGAGGCCGGCTCCTATGAGGCCAAGGAATAGGAGCGCCGGCACAACGAGAAAGCCGCTCGTGGGCGGAATCGGATCGAGAAAAAAAGAACTAAAATAATCAATCATTAGAGGAATTGTGCTCACTGTAGGATTCGAACCTACGACCCTCTGGATGTAAACCAGATGCTCTACCGCTGAGCTAAGTGAGCAAGAATCTAACGGGCCTAATTGAGTCCCGACGCTCCGGTCGGGACCCCGACATCAGAATTTTTCTCGAATCGTCGGGGCTAAGCGACCGAATGTGCCTGGGGGCGGAATTGAACCACCGACGCCATCCTCTTCAGGGATGCGCTCTACCACTGAGCTACCCAGGCATATTGTCAATCTAGTGGGTATTTTACGCGAATTTTTTGATTCCTTCAATCCGGCCAAAAAAAGCCGCCGCTGGGCGGTGGCTTGGGGGGAGTGGAAAAAGAGCCGGGTTATTGCTCTTGGGATATTGGCTTGCCGTGGTAAGGGCAGGGTCTCGGTGCTCCCTCATCCCGAACCATCAAATGGCCGTCGAACCGTTTTTCGGAGCCTTGATCGTGATTAATGTGCAAACTAACGGTTGCCCCGCAAGGGCAAGTAGCCTGCTTGTCAAGAAACTCGATCGGCCAGGTGGAAATATCAGCAGCTTGTTCACTCATAGTAACCATCACAATTCCTTTCTTAACCGCTCAATTATTCAGGTTCGATTACCTGTGTGCCCAGGAGAGGATTTGAACCTCCAAGCCCTTGCGGGCACTAGCTCCTCGAGCTAGCGTGTTTACCGGGTTTCACCACCTGGGCATTATTCTCAGCTATTTTACCAAATTATCTTGAAAAAATCAGCCCCTGGGGAATATAATCATACAAAGGTCAAGCAGTAAAGTTGAGAGGAATTATCAATGACTGATGTCACTATTAACTATCTCGCCGTATTAGCCAGAGCTGCGTTTAAGCTACCACCTAATCGTGCTGGCGGTATCGGGTGCCATTTTGGCGGTGTGGGTGTAATAAGGTTGACATCTCAACACGAAAAGTATAAACTAACAGAGGTCCGTTCGACCCAGTACCTTGTTATGGAGCAAACCATGAATCAACTAATTCAAGCTTGGAATGCTGCACTCATTAGCGTAGCGCAGCAGCACAAGTTGGATGAACACCAGCCAAATACAATCCCAAGCAACCTCGAGCGATTCACCTTAGAGCAATTTGAGCGGCGTGATGTTGCCCCTCGGTTTTTGGTGCTGACTGCTCCATCCGGAGCAGGCAAAGGCACTGTTGGCAAAAAACTCGAGGATGCGGGCATTCGCCGTCTGCCGCGCGTCAATACGAGAGCTCCGAGACCTGGTGAGGTTGAAGGCGTTGATTACATCTTTTTGAGCGATGATGAATACGAACGCCAGAAGGCGGCAGGCGAAATCCTCTGCCCGACCGAAGCTATTGATAAAGCCACTGGGGCTATTGAGAACAAAGCTGGCATACCAAAACAGCAGCTTCTTGAAGCATTATCACGAGGTGAACAATTCTACATTGATTCGGGTGCGGGGACAGCGAGAAATATTAAAACCGAGGCTGCATTGCACGATATCCCATTTGTCTTGGTTTTTCTACTACCGCCGTCGCTCGAGGAAATGGCTCGGCGGGCGAGGACACGCTCTGCCGAGGAACGTTCCCAAAGATCTTCCAAGGGAACGGTTACCGAAGATGCCCTGATGCGGCGACTAGAACGAGCCGTCCGGCACCTAGCAGACACTGCTCAATCGATCGATGTCTATGTAGTCAACGATGATGTCGACCGGGCTGCCCGCCAAATCATCAAACTATTCAACTATTAATACTGCGGGTACTCCCCGCTTTTTCTTTATAGAAAAATAGGAGAAAATTACGTTATGAAACCAAAATTTCCATGCGACCTGCACGTGCACTCTAATTGGTCTGACGGAGATTATCCACCTACCCGAGTCTTTCGCGAGGCGAAGCGAGCTGGACTAAAAGGGATCGTGCTTACTGAGCACGACGTGACGAAAGGACTCGGCGGGACCTACCGGCGCCTGGCGAACAAATTCTCTCTCCAGACCCTTGAAGGAGTTGAAATCTCGACCAAATATAAACGCATGGAAGTTCACATCATTGGTTATAGCAACAACTTTAACCTAGCGGTGCTCAACAGTGGTCTCCATGAAACGCTCGAAGGTATGAAGGAGAGAGCGGAAACGATGCTTGCAAAACTCCGGGGCTCTGGCGCCACCAAGCTAAAGTATGAGGATATTGCTCGCACATTGCCAAATGGACTAGTTGTGGTCAAGTACCACATTTCAACCGCCATTGCCAAAGAACGAAACATTCCGCTCGGTGAAGCTCGGGAATTAATGCACGGTGGCGGTGCCGCCTATGTCCCAGTTGGCACCGCGGCTTGGGCGATGTCGCCGGCAAAAGCAATAACGCTTATCCATAACGCCGGTGGCATTGCCACGCTGGCCCATCCCGGCAACTACCGTGGATTCAACGATCTTCCAAATAACAAGCTCGAAGAACTCATTGAAAAACTTATACCCAACCTGGCTCATCATGGTTTGGATGCGCTCGAGGTCAGATCCGCCAAACACACGCCTAAACAACTACAACATTACCGTAAACTCGCTAAACAGTATAAGTTGCTTGAGACCGGTGGTTCTGACTGGCATGGATTTGTTAAAAGCCCGGACCGATATCTGGGGGATGGTGGCGTCACCATGAACGAATTCAAGCTCATAACTCGTCAGATACAAAAAAGGGTAGCCGAACGCGGCTAACCCTTTGAGGAAAGGTAGGTTTCCATCATTGTGAGGAACATCTCAAGCCGTTGGGCTCGAGAAGCTGGATAGTTGCTGGAACTATGGAAATGGCTCGTGAGGTGAAAAACATCGTTCATCGTTACGTGGCGGCCATTTGATACCGGAATAATCTTCGCCGCAATTTCCCGTAGCGAGTCAATGTCGTCAACCGCTATGCAGCGGTGGATTAACTCGCCGATCTGACTCCGGTCCTTGGTCTCAGGGTCCACTCGATTGTCTGGCAATTGGCTTAGGTAGTCAGTCAACCGTGAACGTAACGGTTCGCAGTAGATCCGACTCACCGTTGCTGAAATAAGTCGGTCCCATTGGGGGTTGTGCACCATCAGCTCAAACCGCAACCGGCGAACGATCCCCTCGGGCGTAAACTTACGCTCCAATTCCCGCTCGATGAGTTTCGGATCGGTGGGATTGGGGTAGTGGACATACGGCATCCCAGACAACACAATCAGCGGAGGAAACAGATCGAAGTAGGTGTCACCAAAATTCGACAACCTCGGATCAAGGCCCAAGGTGCGATTGGTTTGAGAGAGAACCCCTTCGATTGCCGCGAGAACGTGCGTTACCATTTCTTGCGCGCGGTGGGGGTGGTTGATGAGCTGGGCGAGCAGATCTTCTCCAGCGTATGATACGATGTGCCAGACGTCGGGCGACTCTCCGTTTGACACTTGATGAAACTCATATAGCTCGGGCACCGGTACTCCAACGTCAGCGAGGGTTGTTCTAAACTTTTCGGTGACCGTACACATCCCGAGGAACCCTGAATCACCATTGTTCCTCTTGATGCGCTTGGCAACGACTCTGGAAGTCCCGTTGGCCAAACAATAAATATCAGCATAGCCCGAAGATTTGCGCCATTCGAGCGTGTAAGCTCGATACGGCTTGGGCACCACGAGCTCACCAGTCATCTATTCACCTTCTTCCTTGTTGTGCAAGAACGTGCTACTAACACTAAACTCCACCGCCTAGAAAAAAATTGAAAAAATATACAAAAATAGGGCCGCGGACTTTTAAAATCTCCGCGACCCTTTAATTCCTAAGTTTGACCATTTCTGCCCGGAAAAGTATGGAAACAGCCGTCAGTTGACAAAAAAACCCCTGCGCCGGCTGGTGCAGGGTTAGTGAAAGTGGTCAATCAAGAAAGTGAAGGCAGCCGATTGCTTGAGCCCGCGGATGTCGCTGTGGTAGTAGGTTGAGACTCCCCAGCGGTAGATACGCAGGTCAACGCTTTCCAGGCAGATTGCTAGGGCCGTGAGATCTTCAAGCCAGTCTTCGCCAGGACCAACGCGATCATCCGGGGTAACGAAGTGAATACCATCAGAGGTGTAGCGGAACGGCAACGGCGTGACGAGCAAGAGCTTGCCAGCTGGCGCCAGCACCCGGCTAATCTCCACTAACACCTGCCGAGGGCGCTCGACGGTATCGAGCCCAAAAATCAGTAGCATCAGGTTAACCGCCCGCTGCCTGAGCGGCAGTTGCTCAGCGTTTGCACAGTACGGGTAGCTTGTGTCCAGATACCCAGACCGCAATCCGTCTTGTAACATACCCGGAGACAGGTCGAGGCAGATCCGCTGGCAGGCTACCTTACCGAACAGGGAATGGCTAATCTGACCGGTGCCGCAACAGAGATCAACCACGACCGAGGGTTGGTTGAGCTCCTCTCCGAGGTATGAAACGAGCTCAGGATAACTAGTCAGCCCTGCCAGCACTGATCGGTAAATCCGTGCTAAACCCTTAAGGTTGTAGCGTTCCGTGGTGTAGTTGACAAATGAGTCATACTTGCAGACCAGCCTGAGTTGACCAACCTGTTGTTCAACCCTCGTAATCTCAGGCTGCCTGATCCGGTACTGGCCGATCAGCGACGAAAGCGATCGTTGCAGGCTAACACCGTCCTCATAGAGGATGCTGTCATAAAAGCCAGCGCCAACTGACTTTGAGACCAACCTTGCCAGGCTGCTATCAAATCTAATCTGCTCCCACCAGTGCGTAGGCAATGCCCGTCGCGTATCGAGAATCGTCTGGACCTGGGCAATGATCGGCCATTGCTCATCAAACAAAACATCAGCTGAGCTTTCCATGTCAGTTCCACCTCCTTCCAATTGTCAAGTTGCTTCAAAACCTCATCACCAAACAAATTTTAAGGCGATTGGCTTCTAACTTCAAGGTATAGTCGTCGTAGAGTCCGCCGCTCAACTTCAGACTGAAGTCAGCCGCCGATACCTTGAGCGCTTTTACAAACGGAATCACCACCTTGCCGTGGAGGTCGTAGCGGGATTGGGCATAGGTGGGCAAAGGGATTTCCGAATTGGCCAGTTGCCAGGTATCAGTTTGCAGCAGCTTGCCAACAATCGTCACCACGGCTTTTTGCGAGGGCAACTTGGTTGAGTCTACTGGTTTACCCTTGATATAGACTCGATTGGTTATCTGATCGAGCAAGAGATCGAATGACTTAGGTTTTACTTTGGTATATTCTTCTAGGCTAGTTTGGTGGTGATGTTCTTGCCAAGTGTGAACTTTCACAAGATCGCCCTTGAGGAACCCTGAACGCTTGCCAGCCTCGATGTCCTGTTCTACCACCACACCCTCGGACGAAAAACCGTCGCGCCAGGAAGCGTAGTCGAGCGAGTAACCGGCCTCGTTAGTCCAGGCTTCGAGCTCTTTGCGGTGCTCGCCATATGGCAAAGCCACCAACATTTCGCCGCCCTTGCCCAAACCAGTAATTTTGGCGCCCGAGCCAACTTGATTCGCCGATTTGTTGGCGATCCGGTGGACACTCCCATAAATCATGTCAAGCTGCGGTGTTGAAAGATTCACGAAGTGGAGCAAGTTCTGGTACTGATTCATAAGGTCAAACAGTCGCTCGATCGCTGCCTCAGACGTGCCTTTTTTGAGGAGCTGCCCGAGCGCTTTGGCGCCTTCGGCGCTCACAAGATCGAGCATGTTAAGATACGTCTGCCAGCCGCCGTTAACGAGCTGATCTCTGGCCGACTCGATGCTTCGCACTACCGCCTCGCCCTTAACAATCTTGCCGGAAAATACCAGCGCGAAATCAATCGGCCAGACAGGATCATCACTTGGCGCGCTCCCTGGGCCAATTGGTTTGGCGGAAAACGTGGGCCAGGTGGAAGAAAAAACAATCGGGTAAGCTGATTCGGTAAGGGCAGCGTAGGCGCTGGCGCCCGAAGATTTGTTATCTTGCAGCAACCGGGCAATTTCCCACGCCTCATGAAATAACTTATCCGAATACCTAACCCTTAGGGTTCTTGGTTCGCCAACCCTAAGGGTTAACTGTTTGAGACTGGCTACGCAGGCGGCGAGGGCACCAACGGCGCCAAGCGACACGCCAATCGAAACTTCCGAAAAAAAACGCAAACGCCAACCTCGTAGGTTGGCGACCCCGTAGGTTGACAGGCGTTTCACCACAAACTCATCAAACCGCACCGTCTCAAACTGATCGCTCATGCGGCTATAGGCGGTAAACTCTGGGTCTACCTCGAAGCGATTTTTGTTAATCGGCTGCAGTCCCACATAAAACCGCATTGGCAGTTTTTGGATTATCGTCTTACCGCCCCATAACCCGGTCAAATCGCCAAACCAAAAAAACGAGTGCGGTGCGGAGGCCACCTTGGTACACTGCGAAAAAAAGTCCTGGTAAACTTTCGGGAAACGTTGTTGAAGGGTATTCATAACTGCGTAGATTATAGCGAAAAAACCTGCTACAATCAAGCCCTATGGTATCAAACGAGCTCAACGTTGCCCTGAATGCCGTAAACAAAGCGGCGGAGATTTTACTTAAGCATTTCCGCAAGATCGAAACGGTTGAAATGAAAGGTGGTAACCCGAAAGATATTGTAACCGAGGCCGATCTAGAGGCCGAGCGAGCAATTATTAAAATTATCCAGGCAAACTTTGGGAGCCACAATATCCTCGCCGAGGAAACCGGCTTTATTAAAAAAGATTCCCCTTACACCTGGGTAATCGATCCACTCGACGGCACCGGTAACTTTGCCGCGGGGCTGCCCTACTTTTCCATTTCCATTGCCCTGCTCAAGGGCAAGCAGCCAGTGGTTGCCGCAATATCGGCGCCGGTTGAAGGTGAGCTGTTTTACGCCCAAAAAGGCAAGGGTGCCTACCTTGCAAGCGGCGACGGCAAACCATTCAAAATCACAGTGTCAAAAACTGACAAATTGGCCCAATCATTTGGGATCATCGAAGCCGGCCATAATAATGCCGTCCTGCTTAAAGCCCTGAACATCCTTGGCCCGCAAATCAAACGGTTTCGCGTCCTCGGATCAACCGTGCTCAACCTTGCCAGCGTGGCCGCCGGCAGAGTTGATTTTTTCACCGTGGCGCGGATCAACACCCATGATATCGCCGGCGGTATGCTCCTGGTTGCCGAGGCCGGCGGCAAGGTAACGGTTTCCGAGCCAATCAGCCTGGATACCGAAAAAAAAGTTACCCTCACGGCGAGTAATGGCTTGATCCATCAAGAGATTCTGCAAGCCATTAAGGCTTTAAGCTATTAGCTAGATAGGCTTTGAGTTTCTGAAAGATTTTAGGAAAACATTAATACCTTTAGCTAAACCCTGATATTCCTGATCTATTTCATTCGCGTCATGCAAAGGAAGAAAACCTAGGTTTTTTGCAACGGCAATATGGCTCCTAACCTCCGCAAGAGAACCTCTACTAATTAATACGAATTGAATGATCTCTTGCTTATTCCGGCGACCATACCCTTCAGCAATATTTGCGGGCACTGAAATGGCAGCTCTCCTTAACTGACTTGTTAGTCCATACAATTCCTCTTTAGGGAATCCTTTAGTGAGATTATAGATCTTAGTAGCTAGTTCTGAGGCTCTTTGCCAAATCCTTAATTCAGTAAAATCACTCGCCATTTTTTTACTATTAGCCGTTAGCCTATTTAACTCAATAGCTTATTAGCTCAACGCCTTTCGAACTTCTTCTATTTTTCCAGCCGAGCCGAGCACCTCGTTTTTGTGAGCAATCAACTTGGCGTACTCTGCTATAAAAATCTTGCCCGGGTCGCGGAAGTCAATCCCTTCGGGGTGATCGCGGAAGTACTCGCGGTGAACGCGGGTCCATAGGAGGCGGCCATCGGTGTCGATGTTGACTTTGGTAACGCCCAGTTTTGCCGCTTTGGCAAAATCGTTTTCGTCCACGCCCTTAGCACCCTTGAGGGTTCCGCCCGCGGCGTTCACGCGCGCCACTTCATCCTGTGGCACCGATGAGCTGCCGTGCATTACCAGGGGAAAACCGGGCAACTCCTTGGCAATCGCCTCGAGCCGGTCAAAATGGACTTTTTGAGCGCCGGCAAATTTGTACGCGCCGTGCGAGGTGCCAATCGCCACCGCCAAGGAGTCACATTGCGTACGCTTAACGAATTCTTGAGCCTGGGCAGGGTCGGTTAGGAATACATTTGATTCATCGCCTACAATGTCCTCTTCCACGCCACCGAGCCGCCCGAGCTCTGCCTCCACCACCAAGCCTTTGGCATGAGCATGGTCAACCACGCGCTTGCTAATCGCCACGTTTTCCTCAAACGGCTTGTCCGAGGCGTCAATCATCACCGATGAATAAAAGCCGGAATCAATCGCATCGTGGGCAGCATCCTCGTCGCCGTGGTCAAGGTGGACGGCAAAAATCGCTTCGGGGTACAGCTTGTCGCACTCGCGGATAATGGCCTCAAGCAATTTTTTGTCGGTATACTTGCGGGCGCCCCGCGAGAGCTGAATGATAAACGGCGCCTTGGATTCCACATTGCCGCGAAAGAGCCCCACCGCCTGCTCGAGGTTATTGATGTTGTACGCCCCAATCGCGAACTTTTGATACGCGACTTCGAAAAGCTTTTTTGTAGTAATGATCATTTGATTAGCATAGCAAAATGCGAGTTGACCTACAAACCGGATTATGGGACGCCGAATCCTGCCGAGTCAACCGAACACTCGATAAAATCATCAGGGAACCACGATCACGCCAAAGCCATAACCTCCCTGGCGCTCGCCCATTTGTGACTGCCAATCTTCTTTCACTCTTTTCTCCTCTACCACCCATGACCTGCCCCGCCCGGTCATTTTTTTGTAATGTTTATGGTATAATTTCGGCAATGTATCCCTACGATCTCCATTGCCATTCCGACTATTCAGATGGTGATTACAATGTTACCACCGTTTTTGAGAGAGCGAAGAAGGCCGGGCTCAAGGGTGTCGTCCTGACGGACCACAACAGCATTGGTCACTTCGATCAGGCCATTTCCGAGGCAGCTCGGTTAGGATTGTGGACTTGCCAAGGGATTGAAATCACAAGTCAACATCAAGGCATCGATATTCATATCCTAGGTTATTCGAAAAAATTTGAAGGTGGCTTACTGGCCGAAGCTATTGAGCCGATTCGGAAAGGCTATGAACAACGAGCAATAAAAATCGTAGAAAAACTCAAACGCCATACCGACTACACCATCGATTTCAATAAACTCCTTAAGCGGCGTCAAGGAAAACTGGTAACTAGATACAATATAGTTCAGGAATTAATGACCAGACATGATCTCGATCTTAAAGAAGCTCAAAAGTTAATCGGCCGCTCTGGACCAGCCTGGCTCCCCTACGGTGATTGGGTACCAAAACCTCAACAAGTGGTTGATCTGATACACCGGGCTGGTGGGATTGCGGTACTAGGGCACCCAGGCGATGTCAAACGAAGCAGCCACAATACCGAACAGGTCAAGGAAATCGTCGTTTCACTTGTAAAACAGCTAACCGTCGGGGGATTGGATGGCCTCGAGGTACGTCATAGCAGTCATAGTAAATCTGATGTAACCCACTTCATTGAGCTCGCCAAAAGCCACAACCTGGCAATTACCGGTGGCAGCGACTGGCACGGCGAAATCCACCACCCGGAAATCAGCCTAGGCCAAACTGGCTTAGTCGAGGATGAGTTCACTGGGTTCTTGACCTACCTTGACAAAAAAGCTGGCCACAATGTTGTGGCCAGCTGAGTGTTATCGGACCCAGGAAAATCAGAGAAAGGCCGCAATCGCTGCCGCGACTGATTGAATTTTCGGGAGAGTAAAAGAGTCTTCAAAGTGAGAGAGTCGGAACAGCTCCGAGAGCTGTTCCTGAGAGATCTGCCCTATGAAGGCCAATTCACACGCAAGATTACGCGCGTGGTAGACGTTTTGAGCGACCAGCTCTTCCAATTCTTGGAGGTTTGGCGTCCGTCGTATCTCCCAGCCTGGTGAGCTGACAAGTTCCTCGGCAATCCTTCCAACGCGATTGCGTTGTAGGAACTCAAGGATGACCCGTTTGAAATGCGGTCTGAACTCAGGCCGATATCGACACAACTGAGTCAACATTACGGTGAGTAGACCAACTGCCATGTAGTGCTTCCAGAACCCCAACTTGTAGCCGAGTTCTGTCGTGGGCTCTGGCCACTCAACGAGCGCCCTGCCACCGGCCTCGACGTAACGTACCGGCATGAAATCAACGTAGGTCAAGACAGTCTCACCTTCAGAAATGCAGAAGTTCGAAGGTAGTGGGTCTAAACCTATCGGTAACGGCTCGCCCGTCGTTAGAAATGGCAGCGAACTCTCGAGCATGGTCCTGACCACCCACTCGACCCTTTCGAGCGCTCCAGTACGGATCACCGCCAGCTGGTCTGAACCGGAATAGTGTTCGGTTTCCACCACCCACCAGATGCCTGTCTCACTGTTCTCACTGATTGCTATGTCGCACATCTGGGGGATGACTATTCCGAAATCAGTCAGCAAAATCCTATAGTGGACGAGGTGAGACGCAACAATCCTTGCCTGCTCTTCGGTGAATCCCCGTTTTTTGTCGCCATAAAGCTTGGTGACGACATCAGGATTGCCGTGCTTGGTCTGGATCATGATAACATGGGCGTTGTAGCCTCCGGGTTTGACCCTGATCGCCTCTGCTTCAAGGCTGAGGTCAAATACCCTAGGGATCTCCTCAGGTGGAATGTCAGCCAGACTCGGGTAATTACAGATCACTTGCCTACACCCACATCCTAAAAAACTGGACAGAAAATTCACTGACCACGCCCTTTCTGGCCTGGTAGCGTAGCTACCTTCCGGCCGGTAAATTGTGAATGTGCCTCAAGCGTCAACGCGCAGCTTCAAGCGTCCACTGACCCTTGCAGCTGAAGTTTACGCTTTCACCGGCTGCCAGTTCTTCAGAGCTTCTTCGTAAATTTCCGGCGTCGCAATATCGAACCACTGACCTTCGAAGAGGTAGCCGGCGAGCTGCCCGGCTCGCGCGAGCTTGGGAAACACGTCGCGCTCGAGCATGGAAAAACCGGCATTCGGCATAGCATCCAATAATTTTGGCTCGATCACCGCCACGCCGGCGTTCACCAAGTGGCTCTGGCCAACGTGGTTCTTTGGTTTTTCCTCGAAGCTCACAATCCGCGTGCCGTGCAGCCGCACGATGCCCCAATCAGTCGCCTTGTCTACCGAGGTAACCGCCAGAGTGGCCTTGGCGCCGCAATCTTTGTGGTACTCGATCATGTCCTTAAGATCAATGTCCGCCAGCACGTCGCCGTAAATTAAAAGCAGCGGCCCGCCGTCAGGCGAGGCTCGCCTAAAAGACGGCTCGCCCGATGATTTGCTCGCTGCCTTGCGCAGCCCGCCGGCCGTGCCCGACCGCTTGCCTTCCTGCACATATTCGATCTTCATACCAAACGCCGAACCGTCGCCAAAGTGGTTGCGGATCTTGTCGCCCAGGGCGCCCACGAGCACCGTAACATTACGAATATCGGCCCGCCGGAGCGTATCGAGGGTATGCTCCAAGATCGGGCGGCCACGCACGGGAATCATTGCTTTGGGCAGCTCCAGGGTGAGTGGCCGCATCTTCACGCCGGCGCCGCCGGCTAACACAATCGCCCGAGAGACTTGCGGGGTGAGTGAGTGCGCTAAAAGGAACTCAATGGCGTGAGATCGGTTGCGGATGCGCTGACCGTCGATCGTGCGGTCGACTTCGGTAAGCAGGTCCTTGCGCAGCGTGATAGTAAGCCGTTCGCGTTCCATGAACTATCATATAGTATCATACACTATCATACAGGTTGTCAAGAGTGAGATCACCTATGCATGTGCCCGCGGGAGGAGTTGAACCTCCACAGCCTTGCGGCTACTGGCTCCTGAAGCCAGCGCGTCTGCCATTCCGCCACGCGGGCATTGGCCATATCTTAGCTGATCGCAGCTTATTAGGAAAGTATTAGCTTGTGAAACGAGGCAATGGGCTGGTTGAGATGCCAAAAAAATGGTATATATAAAGTTGTAACGAACATTCACATTCGAGCCAAAGGAGTCAGTCATGGTCTGCCTGCATTGCGGTGAGCAAGGTCACTCAGGTGGCGTCTGCCCAAGCTGCCAGTCACCTTTTGAACTATCCTTTGCCGGAAGAATTGCAAGAATATTCGAGCTCAATGATGAACCAACGAGCGGTGTTATTTTATCCCGCGTACTTAATAGCCGTCACCCCGAAGACCAACGGCTTTGGTCAGAGGCATTGTACATGATGAGACAATTGACACAGCTGATTGACTGGCACTCGCAGATCCCGAGCATCATTGCCTACTCCCAAACACTCGATAACGATGATGGATACAAGCTGCGCGAAAAGATTGGCAGGGCTCTGCACCAAGAAAAAACAGTTGAGGCATTAATCCAGTTGCAGAAGTTGCATGACCAAGAACCTTTCTCGCCCCTCAAGGACGGCTTTGGTGCGTTACTTGACGAGTGGTCCACCAATCGTCAAGCGATGTGCTTTTGCCTAGCTGGCACTCCCTTAAAACTATTTTTGGAGTTCCGAAATCAAGCGTTGGCGATTGCACAAACTGATCGAGGGGTGCATTTGCTTTCGCCAGGCAGTACCTTGGTCTTTTTATTCTACCGCCCGTGCACTCATCCCGCAGACTTAATGGCAGTTTTAGCGGCAATGGAAATTATGGCAGCCTCTATTTGGCTTCGACTCGGATTTCTCGCGAGTCAAGGCTTGCAACTGCGGGCTGCCTTACACCACGGCAAAATGACCAGAAAACGCTGGACCGATCCGCAACTGCCGTCGCTCATATCGGCAACGATATCCTACGCAAAGGACGCAGAAGCTGGAGAAGTAACGATCACCGACACTGCGCGAGAGGCAATCCTCGCCGCAACCGATCAATCTTCAGAACCGGGAATAACAAGGATAACTTTTCAATCAATCATGAGCCCGCCTCAAAACGGCAAACCCACTCAGCTCATTTGGAGACCATAACATCGCCCCCCAAGGGGCGATTTTTTTACCTGCACCCGAGGATCTAATCGCTTACTTCCGCACCCTCTTAGTCTTCAAATGCCACTCCTGCACATTGCTGAAGCGGTCGGAAACCGTTACCCCTTGGCCAATCTGCGCGCCCTTCACCTTAGTCGATAGCTCGTAGTCAACCACCTGCTTGCCCAGAAAGATCGCCGGCGCCTCTTGATCGAGCACCTTTTGGAACGCGGCATACTTTTCCTGGCGAGCGGTGGGATCGGTAATCAAGCGCGCTTGCTCAAGGAGCTTATCGGCGTCTTTGTTAACAAACTGGGACAAATTGCGGCCCTTGCCGCCGATCTGAGACGAGTGCCAAAACGGGTACGGGTCGGGGTCGGCGCCAAAATCAATGCCCATGAGCAGGGCGTCGTAGTCGCGCTTGGGAATGATATCTTGCTCAAGCTCGGTTAAATCAAGAAACTTAAGTTCGACTTTTGCCCCCAGATTTTCTAATCGTTTTTTTAGGTCTTCGGCGGCCGTTCGGCTGGCTTCGACGCTCGAAGCAGTGATTGTAAATTGAACGTTTTGACCAATATTTTCGTTGTTGCGCAACTTTGTCCTGAGATCTTTTGAAAGTAATGTTTTGCGATCAGTGTTGAAAAACAGCACCATCTCCCGCGGCAGCACCAGTTGGTGGTGGCGGTAGCGAGTTGTGCCGTTTTTCACGTTAATAAACCCCATGGCGGCCCGGTCTGCCCAGGCACGTTCGTAATCAGCTTTATCATGGTAAATACTCACAATCACCCGATCCAGTAGTACTTGGGGAGCCGCCGCCTCCGGATTCCGCTCCAGGGTGATTTCCCGGGAGCTGCGCTTTTTAGCTACGAACGGACCATATGGCAACGTAGGTTTCGTGAGTTCTTCGAGAAATGGGCCAAACGGTTGGACTAAGGTAATCACCAGTTTATGGGCCTCAGGCGCTTCGATCGCTACGTCAGACAAAGTGTCTTTTTGAGTAAGCAGTTGGTCGCGGACGCTCGGGGCATCGAACTTATCCTGGAGCGTTAGGTGATACTCGCGGCCATCGGCTTTGATCTCCCACGCCGTTGCCACCGCCCCCTGGATTTGATGGTTTTGGTCAAACCGCACCAGGCCCGTGTGGGTTAATCGGGAAAGCTGTTTATCCACCTCGGCTTGGTTGGCGGCCAGAATCGCCTCGGTAAACGTACCGCCTGGGACTGGTTCGACGGCGTGCTCGCGACGAGCGGCCACCACCTGCCACACGGTGATGTTGATAACCAAAATAACCGCCAGGATAAGGAGCGCCAGGCGGTCGACTGGTTTAATATTAGTAAGCCACGCGCGCCAAAATTTCATCAGCCGGTTACCCGGAGTGCCAAACCTCCTCCACGGCTTAGGAGAAATAATCATGCGAGTATTATGCCAAGGATTGCAACCGCAATAAACGCGACTGCCAGAAAAATGGTGGCGTAGAACAGGTATTTTTCAACGCCCCTTCGAGAACTGTACACCGTGCCTTCACCAGCAAACGTACCCCCCAGGGCGGTACCCCGCTGCTGAAGCAGCACTGCTCCGGTGAGGAGCCCTGCCAAAATCAGTTGAATAACCGAAAGGATGGCAGCCATGATGCTCGATTGTAACGGCTTGATCAGGGCCTGTCAAGGGTACTATAATGAATCTTACTGCGGGTGTAGCACAGTGGTAGTGCACCTGGTTGCCAATCAGGGTATGAGGGTTCGATTCCCTTCACCCGCTCATTAAGCGAGTTTAGGAGTGGCGTGATGGCGGAGTGGTTACGCAGGGGACTGCAAATCCCCGTACGGGGGTTCGATTCCCCCTCACGCCTCAATAAAAATTCAAATCTCAAAATGAGCAAACACAAGAAAAAATTTCTCTTACCTTCGGATCGAGCAGAACTGCTCAAGGCAATTGAGCGGGGCGATATTATCGAGCGCGTAGCACAACCGGTCTCTGAAAAAGCGCCCGAGCCGGTCGCCAAAACTCTCCCTCAGCATGAAACCCAAGACACCGAAACAACCGCTCGGGAATTGCGCCGGATTTTCGCGACGGCGGTTGTCCTTATTGTGCTCCTGGGCTGCCTAACGGTGATCCAGACAAAAACGCCCTACATTAACCAACTGGCAGAGAAAATCGGCAGCGTGCTCTCTATTTAAAACTTCAATTGCAGTTCTTAACTGGCGAAGGTGGCTGCACTGAGGGGACTCACGGAGGGCGTATACCAAATTACCATAGCCCGCTGCTTGGCCAGAGCCCGAGTTCGACCCGTGAGGGTCGACCCGGAAGCGTTGGCCAGCCCGCAGCTTGGTTCCCGAGCCTCAGCGAGGGTGCGGGCCCGAGTGATTGAGCTGGCGGCGGCCGCTGGAGCCGCCGAACAGCGTGCCCCGAGGGCAGCCACTTAACTCAGTCCTTAATCCCAGTCCTCTTTCTGCCGATACTGAATCGCTTCCAACAGTGCATCTTGAGTAATTGCCGGCTCACCGGCTAAATCGGCGATGGTTCGGGCAACTTTGAGGACTCGGTGGTAGCCGCGCGCCGTAAGGCCAATGGTTGCGGCGGATTGCTCGAGCAATTGTTTGAGCTCTTTTGAGAGCTGGCAGTGGATTTTGAGTTCGGCGATGGTAAGCTCGGCGTTGGTTTTGCCCTGCCGGTCGCGCTGGCGCTGCCGGGCTTTTTCCACGCGTTCGCGAACTGCGTTCGAAGCTTCGGCAACCGGCTCCTCACTTAGCTTTTCATACGGTACCTTGGGCACCTCAAGATGAATATCAATTCGATCAAGCAGCGGGCCGGAGATCTTCTTGCGATAGCTCACAATTTGGCCCCGGCTGCACCGGCAGGCCTTGGTGGGGTCAGAAAGATAGCCGCACGGGCAAGGGTTGGCGGTGGCGAGCAGCATAAACTGGGCGGGAAAGCGGTAGCTTCCGGCCGCCCGGGCAACGCTGATCAAGCCGTCCTCGAGCGGTTGGCGCAAGCTCTCAAGCACCGAGCGGGGAAACTCGGGCATTTCATCTAAAAACAGCACGCCGCGGTGGCTCAAGGTAATTTCGCCCGGTTTAGGCACCGTGCCGCCGCCCACGAGCGAAACCGATGACGCGCTGTGGTGGGGACTCCTAAACGGCCGCTCGGCAACGAGCGGCTGGTCACTGGTGAGCAGTCCGGCGATCGAGTAAATCTTGGAAACCTCGAGGATTTCGTCCTCAGCCATATACGGTAGAATTGAAGGCATGGCTTTGGCAAGCAGCGTTTTGCCGCCGCCCGGCGGGCCGCTCATCAGCACGTGGTGGCCGCCGGCAGCCGCAACTTCCAAACCCCGCTTGGCTTGCTCTTGGCCGACCACGTAGGCAAGATCAACTTCGAATTGAGTTGTTTGAGCAGGATTAGTATACCGTGCCGGCTCAATCCCCCGTTGCCCGCTCAAGTGCTCAACCAGCTCGGTAAAATGGGACACCGGCAACACCTCGATACCGGAAACGAAGGTGGCTTCCGCGGCATTTTCCTTTGGTAAAAAAAGCGTACGCAATTTGTGTTTTCGGATTCCAAGGGTAATCGGCAGCACGCCTGAGACTGGGCGCACCGTGCCATCGAGCGCAAGCTCGCCACAGAGCGCCGCCTGGGCAATTTCGTCCGGAGCTTTGAGACCGGCCGCTAATAACACTGCGGTCGCAATCGGCAAATCGTAGGCTGGCCCGACTTTTTTAAGATCGGCCGGCGCTAGGTTTACGGTCACCTTGCCGGCGGGAAAATCATAGCCGCTGTTTTCGATCGCGGCGCGGACTCGCTTGCGCGATTCCTGGACCGCCTTATCGCCTAACCCAACAATCACAAACTCAGGCAGGCCGGAAGCGAGATCAACTTCAACATCCACCACTACGGCATCAAGCCCCCACACGGCGGCCGACGAAACTTTCGCTAACGACATTACCGCAGTATATCACCCAGCTCCGCATCGAGCCAGAAAAAAAGCCCCACGCAACGTGGCGTGGGGCGCGGGCAACTTGGTATTGCGTGAATCTTCTTTACGCGGGAACGTCTTCACCAGTTGTCTCGGTGACTTCTCCGTCGCCTGCCGGCGGAGCAGCCGCGCCCTCGCCGTCACCTGTCGGCGCGCCCTCCGGGGCGACCTCACTGGCAGCTGGCGCTGCGCCATCGCCACCTTCTGCCACTTCATCTCCGGCTGGAGCTGGCGCGGCAGTTGTCTCTTGAATCACCTCGTCAGAGGGAGATTCGGCTACCGCAACGTACGGCACGCCGTCAACCGTCACCGAAGTGTTGGTGCCATCGGTCTTGATATTGATCGTTACCATTTTTTCCCTCCTTGGGAACGTAGTGTGGGGAACACGTGTCTTGGCACTGATGGCCAAAACAGCAGGGGACATCGCTTGGTTATACCCCTTACGCCAAGCAATGCAGGACGGAGGGAGCCGCGAGCGCTGCTTCGTCCTTTAGTACATGAACACCTCCTATTTACACTGATCTCTCCCGTTTGTTCGAGGACAACAAGAGTGATTGTACTGCTGCCAGAGCTTCTGTCAAGGGAAGCCACTCAACCGGCCACCGCTTAATCCAGTTAGTTTGGTGGCGCACGAAGATTTTGGTTGCCCGGGTGATCGCCGGCGCAAGCTCGCCAATCGTCAACCGCCCATCTAAATAGTCTGCTACTTGCTTGTAGCCGATCGTTTTCATGAGCTCGTGATTTTTGGGCAGCAATTTTTGGAGCCATTTTGTTTCAGCCACCAGGCCACCATCAACCATCTGCTGCGCCCGTTGCATTATGTTGAGGTATAACTCCTGCCGCGGCAACTTGATGCCGAAAATTAAAAATTGGTAGGGTAGGGGAGTGGCGCGTCCCTTAAACTGACCTCGGCGGCGTTTACCTTTTGGAAAATGGTAGCCTTTAATAAGCGCGTCAATGTAGAGGCCGGTACCGCCCACCACAATCGGCAGGTGGCCGCGCCGGTGAATCTCCTCGATCAATGCGACGGTTCGGCTCAAAAAATCCGCTGCAGTAAACTTCTCTTTCCGCGGATCGAGTTCGTCAACGAGGTGCTGCTTGAACGACTTGTCCTTGGCCGTGCCAATATCAAAAAACTTGTAGACCTGGCGCGAATCAGCCGAGATCACCTCGCCGTTCAAGCGTTTGGTTAGCCGCTTTGCCAGCGCCGTTTTACCCGATGCCGTCGGCCCAACGATTACAACCACTGATCTTTGCCACTGATCATCACTGATTATTCCACTAAAGGTACTATGAGGAAAATCTGTGGTTATCTGTGGATCAGACATCTGTGGTTGTATTACTTCTTTATTGCACGAGCTTTTCGCGTAATAATTTCACGCAGCTTGAGCACTGACCTACCCGAAACCTTAACGCGCGGCCGGCGCTTGCGCGGTTTGGTAAGCTTATCTTCAAATTCCTGGTAGTGGTTGAAATGTTGCTTCATCGCCAATAGTTACTCCCGAGCCTTGATTCAATTCTAGCACGTACTGAGATGGAGTTTCTGAACTCACCGTGATTGGTCCGAACGCGGGATCAAACTTTGGCAACTGCTCCACAGCCACCACACGGCCTTGATCAATAAAAATCACATCGAGCGGGATCAAAGTATCCTGGTTCCAAAAACTCCGCGGCGCCGAATCCTCAAAAATAAAGAGCATTCCCTCGTTTCGAGCGAGCGTTAACCGCCCCATTAATCCCCGACTTCGCTCTTCCGGCGTATCGGCAATTTCAACTGAGTATGCTTGATCAGCAACTCGGATTGTGTTTTGAACTGGTTTTGGAGTATCTCTGACAAGCTGGATCATCGCGATGAATATAAGCAACACCATTACCCCTACTACTACGCTCAACCCTTCCTTCAGTTGTTTCCTCATATTATATATTATATAAGTCTTATCGCGCGAACCTATTTTGAACAGGAAAAGGGCTAATCTGCACGCCTCGTCCGCTCCCTTCGGTCGCAGTACAAAACCAAAAATTTTCCTTCCTTTCTTAGATTTTCGGCGGGGGGTGTGGGGGGAGC
>JBASTP010000008.1:0-20154 GCA_049274945.1 Patescibacteria group bacterium | reverse complement strand
TTCGATTCCCCTTGCCCTAATCACGAAAAGAACTCGCATAAAGCAAGTCTTTCGTGATGTGGACCCAAGGGGAATCGAACCCCTGTCCGGTACTTAGCAAGAAGTGTGGAATTACAAGCGTATGGCGCCCTCGTTTGTCTTTGGATTGGTTACTAGGACGATCTCACCAACCCTCACCGCGATTTGTCACGCCCGTGCCACTCAGTCGCGGTCCAAGCAGACGGACGACTCTCGGTATTAAACGAGAGCAGGCTGCAGTGCGAATGCCGAAGCAAACGTGTTGCGAACCTTTGAGATTAAGTTTGCACTTAAATCTGTGGTCGCCAAGATTTACGAGAGGACGACCGCCCTCGACTTGCCACAACATCATTGCCAAAGTGCCGTCGAAACCATGTATGGGCCCAACGGCAGCATTATATATTCTTTGACATAGATTTTCAAGAGTGTTAATCTATACTTGATTACAGTTGAACAACAGGAGAAGGCAATGAAAGTTGAAGTTAGGCCCGGCTTGCTGACGCTGCACTCTACTACCGCGGACGGAAAAAGCGACTTGTGGAGTTTTACTCATGAGGCAGTAAAAAACAAAACTCGATTCACCTACCAAGGCTGCGAGCCTGACGATAGATGCCCGGATGATGGCGTAGAAATCATGCTCTGCAACCAAGATCGTTCGCTTAGGGTTCGCGGTTTTAAGATTGATGACGCAAAACGTCTCGAGCAGGTTCGCCCCACTCTCGCACATCATAATGGTGCACGATTTGGTGGCATTGCAACGCAAGGGGAAGAAGTAGCCCTCACCTTGTTCCTCGCAGTTTAACGAGATCGCTTGCGCTTGGCATCGCGCAGCACGATCGCGCCGGATTTTTTCGAGACCGCAATCATCTGGCGATCGCGCCAGCCCAGTTTTTTCACGAGCTCAGTAGGCAGCAACACAAACGTGCTGCCTCTTTTCGTTTTGGTGAGTTTTCGAGTAAATCGTAACATGGTTGAGTCATATGAGTAGTCATATGACCACTCATATGAGCGACTACGCAGAAGGTTAGCCCTGTTTCTTGGCAAGCAGCCCGACTAAAGCAAGCAGAATCAGTACAAGGCCGCCCAAAATGTAGAACTGTACTAGTGGATCCATATTACTCCTTTATTAAAATCATGCTCATATACCAAGCAATAATTGAGAAGACTAATCCTACGGCAATGGTGAATGGTTTATCCGTCCCGCCCAATAATGGAGCAATGAAGACCGATGCAAAGAGAACTTGCGCAATATCCCGGCTAATATCAGAAAGGACTTTTGCTTTCATTAAGTTCATCTCCTATTGACCATAGCATATCAATTATAAATTATTTCTTCAACACTTCATGCTCGCCCACTAGCCCCATTGATTTTGCCGCGTAAATAAAACAGGCCGCGTTCCACGCGAAGGGTTGCTCGGCTTGGTAGAACCGGCGGTCCACCGGGTGGCCCTGCCGGTCGTAGATTTCATAAACGGCCTCGTGCTTTACGTACCAGCCCGCAATCATAGCCAGTTCGTCGAGCGCCAGCTCGCGGTGGCCATGGCGGAACTTGTTAAGCGCATGGAGCGAGCCAATCCAAGGCCATATCAGTGAGGAGTGGTAATCGGCCATCCCGAAAAGGGTGTAGTTGGGGAGAATTTGGGTTATGCGATATGCCGGCCACACTGGCACGAGCGGATGGCTGTAGTTTAAGCGGTGTTTGCTGATGTAGCTAAAAATCTCGGCAGTTTGATGCTCTGACGCAATCTCAAAAAGAATTGCCAGCACATTGCCATCGGCAACAAAGCCGCCGCGTCCGCTGCCACGTATCCAATCAACAAAAAACTCGCCGTTCCAAAAGGTAAGGCGGATTCGCTCGTACAGTTCATCCGCTAGTTTTCGATACTCAGCGGCCTTTCGGCGGTTATTAGTCTCTTCAAAAATACTTGCGATATTCGCCACCGATTTGGCATAGAGCACATTGATATTTAAGATTTTACCGGATTTAAGCACCGAATCCATCCAATCGGAAAGTGAACCCGTTTCAAGGAGTAAGTCGTGGTCGCGATCGTGCGACTCCAGCCACCTAACCGCGCGCTCGGCCACCGGCGCAAACTCGTGCAAAAATTTGCGATCAAGGGTGTGGCGGTAATACTGCCAAATGGCGATTACAAAAAGTGCAGCCGGATCAACTGGTCTAAATAACGACTGACCAATCCTGAAAATCCGTTTTGGTTCCATGCGCCTGGTATGGTAACGGCCGATCGGGTGATCCAGGTACTCGATCTTTGCCGGCAACTCACCCGATGGCAGTTGTGCCTTAGCAAAGAATTCCAGGTGGCTGCGCACCTGATTAAAATCGCGTAGCTCCAGCGCTCCAAACACCCCCCAAAAGCCATCGCGGGCCCAGTAGGCATTAAAATGAGTACGGCCGGCCACGATGCCGTCCGGGTTATAGCACGCGCGCAAATCGCGCGCCGCGATCTCGTAGCCCTTGGTGATCAACTCTTTTCTGATCATCACTCCTTACTCTTCGTGGCGCCGTTCATCTTTTTTCCTAATTTTTGCTCGCTTGTCATATTCCTTCCTACCCTTGGCCAGGGCGAACTCAAGCTTTGCGCTCCTGCCTTTGAGGTAGAGTTTGGTGGGAATTAAGCTAAATCCTTTTTGCTCGGTTTTGCCAATCAGCGTATTGATTTCTTTGCGATGAAGGAGCAGTTTTCTGGTGCGCTGTTCATTGGTTCCAGTTTGGATAATACCACCAAGCCAGTGACACTCGTTATTTAAAACTTTAACATACGAGCCGGTAATTTGGATTTTGCCAGCCCTCACGGCCTTAATCTCCGGGCCGGTTAAGACAATGCCAACCTCGAATGTTTCGGAAAGTTCGTAATCGAACGAGGCTTTCCTATTTTGCGCAATCACCTGCATTCCTTTATTATATGACAAATTATGGCAAAGCTGGTCATCGGCATAACCGGGCTCCACGCCACCGGCAAGGATACCGCGGCAAATTACCTCAAAACTAAGGGTTTTGTCCACGTTTCACTTTCGCAGATTCTCCGCGCCGAAGCTCGGCGCAGTGGCATTGGCAAATCGCGAGAAGATTTGATCAAATTCGGTAACGAACTCAGGGCGCGGCGCGGCGCAGGTGTGCTTGCCCAATTAGCGATCGAACGGTTCCGCTCTGCCGACAAGATTGTGGTTACCTCTATTCGAAGCGTTGGCGAAGTCAAGCACTTGCGTAAATCAGGCAGATTTGTTTTAGTGGAGCTAACCGCCGATCCGGAGGTTAGACTCAAGCGGTTGCGTAATCGTGGCAGGAAGGATGAACAGAGGCTAACGCTCGACGAGATGGTGCGGCGAGAAAAGCTGGAAAACTCCAACGACCCAAACGCCATGCAGCTCCATAAAGTTATTGCGATGGCGGACAAAGTAATTGATGACAATGGCTCAAAAAAAGCGCTCTACAAAACGCTCGAGACATTCCTCAAAGAGATTTAAGCCGTTAAGGCGTTCAGTCATTAAGTCATTGAGGGGCTCAACGGCTCAAAGACTCAAAGGCTTAAAGGCTCTTAAAAGGCGAGTGAGCTGGGACGAGTACTTTATGCAAATAGCCGAAACGGTTGCCTCGCGTTCTAACTGCCTCTCGCCGGCCAAGGGCGCTATTATCGTCAAAAGTCTTCGGATTATCTCGACCGGCTACAACGGCACGCCGCGAGGCACCAAAAATTGCGACGAGGGCGGCTGCCAGCGCTGTGCCATTGTCAACGCTAACTCGCAGGCTCGTAAGCTTTCTGGTTCCGGCTACGATGATCAAACCCGCGGCCCGGCCTTCGACTACTGTGTGTGCTGCCATGGCGAAGAGAACGCGCTCGTGCAAGCGGCGCTAAACGGTATTTCAACCGATGGCAGCACCATCTACACTACCTTCTACCCGTGCTCGTTTTGCGCCCGGATGATTATCAATGCGGGGGCCGTTCGCGTGGTAGCCAGACACCACTACCCGGCCGATCTGACCGCAAAGTTGTTCAAAGAGGCAAAAGTTAAACTCGAGTTCTTGAGTCCCAATGCTTAGTAACGCCGACCCCAAAATTTGGCAGCTCATTGAAGGCGAAAAAAAACGTCAAAAGTTTGGGCTGGAACTTATTCCATCCGAAAACTACACGTCAAAAGCGGTGCTCGAAGCGAACGGTTCAATTCTTACCAATAAGTATTCCGAAGGCTACCCGCGCAAGCGCTACTACGGCGGGCAGGAGTTTATTGATCAGGTTGAGGAATTGGCGCAGCAACGATTGCTGAAGCTTTTCAAACTCAGTCCAAAAACCTGGCATGCTAACGTGCAGCCCTATTCCGGCTCGCCGGCTAATATGGCAGTCTATTTCGCCTTGGTGCCGCTGGGTGAAACGATCATGGGCCAAAAGTTAGTTGAGGGCGGCCACCTTACTCACGGCCACAAAGTCAATTTTTCCGGCAAAGCGTACAATGCTGTCCAATATTCACTTGATCCCAAAACTGGCCGGCTTAACTATACTGAAATTGCCAAGCTTGCCAAAAAATACAAACCAAAGCTGATTATTTCCGGCGCCACGGCGTACCCGCGGAAGATTGATTTTTCGCAATTTGGCCGCATTGCCAAATCGGTTGGGGCATTCCACCTTGCCGACATTTCCCACATTGCCGGTTTAATTGTGGGTGGGCAGCACCCTAGTCCTTTTGCGTACGCCGATGTAGTAATGACCACTACTCACAAAACCCTGCGCGGGCCGCGCTCCGCCGTAATTATGTGCCACAAGGAGCTGGCGCCAATGATCGATAAAGCAGTTTTTCCAGGACTCCAAGGCGGGCCGCACGAGCACACCATTGCCGCCAAAGCGGTGTGTTTTGCCGAAGCAATGCAACCGAGATTCAGATCTTACGCAAAGCAAATAGTCAAAAATGCCGCCAAACTGGCGACAGAACTTAATAAAATGGGCTACGAGTTAGTCACCGGCGGCACTGATAACCACCTAATTCTCGTTGACCTAACCAATAAAAACCTTACCGGCCAGCAGGCGCAAACTGTATTGGATGAAGTGGGAATTACGGTCAATAAAAATACCGTGCCCAGCGAGCCGCGCTCGCCCTTTGATCCATCGGGCATTCGTCTGGGAACACCGGCCCTAACGAGCCGCGGGATGAAAGAACACGAAATGACTCTAATCGCGGACTTACTAGACCAAACCCTGAAGAACACGGAAAGCCCAAAAGAACTCAAAAAAATTCGCCAGCGGGTTACCGCGCTAGCGAAAAGATTTCCTATCCCGGGGGTAGATTCTTAAAATGTCAGTGATAGCTGCTGCCTTGCTCTGAAATCAGGATGCATGCGTTTCAGAACTGATTCAAATCTTGATTTGTGCATCTCATATAATTGCTTAAGTCCCTGGAACTCCGTACAAAACGCTTCAACAATCGGCCCATGGACAATGAAGACTTCAAGATAATCATCGTTGCCGCCGGCCTCGACACATTCCAGTGCGTCAAGCATATAGCCAAGATGTTCGGTTGCTTCAAATAGTCTCTTGTTAGGACTTTCTCCGCAGATGACCTCTTGGAATGCGTTGATAAAACCCGCCGAAAGAGGGGGGGTAGCTCATCGCACATTGAAAGAAATATTTCTTGTTCAAGCTTCTCGTATAATTGCTTCACATTTCGCCGCCGTTTCATTGGGTAAATCAGGTCGTCGAGGTGAAGCTCCGCCAGATCATGAGTTAGCCCCATGCACATAAGCAGATATGGATTGATACTTTGGTTTCCTTCCTCAATCTCAAGGTTGATGACCGCAACGAGCAGCAACAGTTGCTCGATTGTGTGATGGAGAACGGATTGATCCCTGTAGAAAGGAGTTTCTCTACCTTTCCAACGTTTACGGGTTGCAAGACCATGGCTTAACTCGTGGGAAAACCGTCCGAACGAGAATCTATCCTTACCGTTATTCAGTGACATTCAGTATCACCATTCTGACTGTTCATGTTCGTTTACACTCCTTTGGTATCAAATCAGATTGACATACCGGTAATGGATTTGCAAGTCGAGCTAAATTACGCTAACAATAGATTTATGAAGCAATATCTCGAACTGCTCGACACTATTATGAAAAAGGGTGTTACCAAAGACGACCGCACCGGTGTTGGCACCAAAAGTATTTTTGGCTACCAAATGCGGTTTGATTTAGAGAAAGGATTTCCGATTGTGACCACTAAGAAAATCCACTTGCGCTCGGTGATTTACGAATTGCTCTGGTTTTTGCGCGGTGATACCAACGTTAAATATCTTAACAACAACAATGTAACCATTTGGGATGAGTGGGCCGGTGAGGAAGGCGATTTAGGGCCGGTTTACGGCAAGCAGTGGCGCAAATGGCAAAGTCCGGGCGGAAAAACCATTGATCAAATTGCTCAGGTTATCGCTGACATTAAAAAAAATCCTAACTCACGGCGATTGATGGTAACCGCTTGGAACCCGGCTGATATTGCTGAAATGGCCCTGCCGCCCTGCCACGCATTATTCCAGTTTTACGTAGTAGACGGCAAAATCTCGCTCCAGCTTTACCAGCGCAGCGCTGATGTTTTTTTAGGGGTACCATTCAATATTACGTCTTATTCGTTGCTACTCATGATGGTTGCTCAAGTAACCGGGTTGAAACCGAAAGAGTTCATCCATACGCTGGGCGATACCCATATTTACAAAAACCATTTCAAACAAGTCCGCGAGCAGCTCAAGCGCAGGCCCCGTAAGCTGCCGGTTATGAAAATCAAGCGCAAGGTCAAAAATATCAACGATTTTAAATTCGAAGATTTCGAACTAATTGGCTACAACCCGCACCCTGCGATTAAAGCAGCAATAGCTGTATAATGAAATTATCCCAACCACAGATTATTCCACTGATAATCACAGATCCAATCAGTGGTTATCTGTGGCAAATATCAGTGCTAGAAGTTAATACATTATGAAACCAATAGTCAGTTTGATTGCGGCGATTGATGAAGGCCGCGCAATTGGCAAAGATAATGCGTTGATTTGGGACCTGCCGTCTGATCTCAAACGATTTAAGCAGATTACGAGCGGCCACCCTATTATTATGGGACGTAAAACCTTTGAGTCGATTGGTAGGCCATTACCCAACCGAACGAATATTATTATCACCCGAGATCAAAACTATACCGCTGATGGATGTGTGGTTACCCATTCGCTCGATGAAGCGCTGGAAAAGGCTATGGCAATCGAGAAGCAAGAGATTTTCATAATCGGCGGCGGGCAAATATTTGAACAAGCAATTAGCCGGGCGGATAAGCTTTATCTCACCGTCGTAGAGGGTACCCACGGGGCCGATAGTTTTTTCCCGGACTACTCCGCGTTTACCAAAATACTCAAAAAAGAATCAGGATCGGGCAGCGGCCTGAACTTTACCTATCTTGAGCTCGCTAGGGGTTGAGCGCTACAATAGTGGCAATGACCGGCAAATTTATTGTGCTCTACGGCGTCAATCGAGTTGGTAAATCCACCCAGCAACGATTACTGGCTCACTACCTTGAATCGCAGGGATACTCGGTTGAAACCGTGAAATACCCGGTGTATAGCGCCTCGCCATCCGGGCGTTATATTAACTCCATTTTACGTAAAGGGAAACACAAAGACGTTTCGGTTGAAGAGCGCCAACTGTGGTACGCGGTCAATCGCCACCAGTTTCAGCCAGCCCTCCAAAAAATACTCGAGAAAGGGAATTGGGTGGTTGCCGAAGATTATATTGGCACGGGGATTGCCTGGGGTTTGGCCGAGGGCGCTGAGCATGAATGGCTGAGCGAAATTAACAAATTTCTTATTCCCGCAGACTTGGAAATCCTGCTCGACGGTGAGAGTTTTAAAACAGCGCGAGAACCCGGCCACTACCACGAGGAAGACAACGATCTGCTCGAGCGCGCCCGACACGCCCACTTACGCCTGGCGCGCTCCAATAACTGGCCAATCATCGCGGCCAACCAGCCACCGGACAAAGTCCATGGCCAGATTGTTAATCTCGTAATGCAACAATTATTGCTCGGTAACCATTCGTAACCACTAGTAACTACTCGTAACCTGTTGTAACCTGTATGAATATGAAAGATCACCGCCAACTTGGTACCGAACTCAAACTGTTTTTTTTTCACGACGCCGCACCCTATGGGCCGTTTTGGCTGCCCAAGGGACTCGTGGTTTTCAAGCAGCTCGAAAAATATTTGCGCGAGCTTTATACGCGGGAAGGTATTCAGGAAATTTCCACGCCAATCGTGGTACGCAAGGAACTATGGGAACGCTCCGGCCATTGGGAAAAGTTTCGCGATAACATGTACAGTTTTAAGGACGAAAAACTGGACGTGGCGCTCAAACCCATGAACTGCCCGGAATCCGCGCTGGTCTATGAATCCGATACCCGCAGCTACCGAGATTTGCCGCTACGCTTTGCCGAAATTGGGCGGCTCCACCGCAAGGAAATCTCTGGTAGCGTGGGCGGCTTATTCCGCGTGCGCCAGCTTACTATGGATGATTTGCACGTCTATTGCCGACCAGATCAATTGCAGCAAGAACTTGCTACTGTGCTGCGCCATATTAAAGATTTTCATACACTCTTTGGTTTTGAAGGTGAATACTTTTTAGCAACAAAACCAGATACCTCGCTCGGCACCAAGGAACAATGGGATCTCGGGGAAAAGGCGCTTGCCGATGCGCTGGAGGGCCAAAAAATTAAATACACCGTAAAACCAAAAGACGGCGCATTCTACGGGCCGAAAGTGGATATTAATGTTAAGGATTCGCAAGGCCGCGATTGGACGATTTCAACGATACAGGTTGATTTTCAGATTCCGGAGCGCTTTAAACTTGAATATACGGACGAGCACGGTAAACCCAGCCAACCAGTAATTATTCATCGAGCGATTTTCGGCACTTTTGAGCGGTTCATCGGCATTTTACTTGAGCATACTCAGGGTGCACTCCCGGTGTGGATTGCGCCAGTTCAGGTAAAAATACTCACGGTGGCAGATGAATACGCCAAAGACGCAAAAAAAGTTGAAAAGGCATTAGCACAAGAGGGGATTCGTGTTGAGCTCGATAACAGCAACGAGTCGGTCGGCAAAAAAATCCGCAACGCGGAACTCGAAAAAGTGCCCTACATTGTGGTCTTCGGTGAAAAAGAACAAAAATCCGGGAAGCTTGCCGTCCGCGAGCGCGGCTCAAAAGACATAGTAGAATTATCGATCAAGGACCTCGTCACAAAAGTTTCGAAAAATTAACAGATCCGTCTGCGCTTGACTCTTTTACAAGCGTTGATACAATGTAAGTACGATCCCAAAGGAGGACCTGAACAATGAGAAAGTTTGTAGTGCTAGGTGTTTTGTTGTCGCTGGCTATTGCTATGCCGGCAAGGGCGCAGAGCTTGACTGTTTTACAAGTAAGGAGCGATTGTACCATCTGCGCTACCTATTGTGAATTCGGACTCCTCGAAGCCCTCGCGGCACACCTTGAAACCGGTCGGCACGACTACGTCGACGAGCCGAAGAATACCGAACAACCAACCGAAGTCACGGTACTTGAACCTTCTGATCAGACCATCGAGGAAATCACCCAAGTAACCGATCCTGTGATGGAAGTTGCCGAAATCGAAGTAGGCACCTTGAATGAGGATTTGCAATCAGATCCTGTAACGGTCGAAATCCGAGGAAGGGTTACTCTCTCAGCGTCCAGTGCCGCGAATATGCCTCCGGGTCTGATTCTTTTCAATAACCGAATTGGCTACACTGGCAATCCGGAGTTACTCGACGCTACCACCGGCAGTAGTTATGTAGGTGATCAAATTCCGATACCTACCGACCTCGACCCACTCATTGCCGACTACCCATTTCTCATACCCGAACCCACTATTATCATACCAACCAGCGACCCACCATTTTTCTACTAACCTCTCCGCACAACACTTCCTTACCCCGCCGCCGCGGGTTTTTTTCTTTTTATAAACAGATTTGTATATATTGTGGTTACTTTCCCTCTTTTTGAGTACTCTCTGGAGCGGGTTTTTCGGCAGTTTTAGCTCCTTCAACGCCTTCCGTACCTTCAGCAACGGCTTCACCTTCTTCCTCTTCCTTGCCTTTTTCTGCCACTTCAACGTCCTCAACTTTCTCTTCCACCTTTTCCTCCAAAGCGGCGAGTTCTTCCTCTGAGCGCGGCGGCTGCACCAGCGCGACCACTTCTTCCAGTTCCTCTAGCACCTCAATACCATTTGGAATAGTCAGGTCTTTCACATGAATCTTGTCTTCAAACGTTTTGAGTCTAGAAATATCAACTTCAATTTCGTGCACCAAATCCTGCGGCAGCGCCTCAACCCGCAGCTCGTCCTTGTTCTGAATCAGCGTACCCTGGAGATCCTCAACCGCCGGCGCCTCGCCAACGAGCTTGATTGGGATTTCGGTCTTAATCTTCTCGGTCATCTTCACGCGGTAGAGATCAACATGGATTGGCTCATCACTCACCGGATCATACTGGAGTTCATGGATCAACACCTTATAGGCTGCCTTATCGGCAATAGTAAGATCAATGAGCGACGATTGCCCGGCCTGCTCGTGGGCTTTTAGCAGGTCTTTTTTGGCAATTACCACTGCTTCGTTATTAAAACCGTGGCCATACACAATACCAGGCACCGACCCCTCCTTCAGGAGCGGTTTAGCCTTGATTTTTTCGGGCCTTGGTTTTGCAGCTAACGCAACGGTCACCATAACAAATAATTATTACCGATTTACGATGAATTATCAAGAGCCCCACGAGACTTCTTACGAGATCAATGGTTTTATGTTGCCGCGGTGGCCGTTCAAAACATTTTTAATGTCGAGCGCATCGTTGTAGTTGACGATTGGGTGGACTACCCCTTTTTGTTCGAACGCTACCAAAAGCGTCGCTTGGATTGGTGAATGGCCTGCCTGGCAACCGGTCTGGACAATATATTTATCATCAACCTGGCCGGCGAGTTTTACCTTCGTCTTGTCGAAATTCGAACCGCACACCGGGCAGTAAAGGATGTTGAACGCAAGGTCGAGTATTTCCAGTTGGTCCATAGTCCTCCTTCTTCCTTAGTATCTCTCACTTGGCAGCCGGTGTCAATAAATCCGGCCGACGTTTTTTGGTTCGCTTGACCGCCTGCTCTAAACGCCATTTTCTAATAGTTTCATGGTTGCCAGAAAGCAGAACGGTTGGCACTCTTTTTTTATCATGAACTTCCGGCCGGGTGTACTGGGGGTATTCAAGAATACCGCTAGCGTACGAGAATGTTTCCTCTTTAAGCGAAGCCTCTTTACCCAAAAAACCAGAAATGTGCCGCGCCACCGTATCCATAATCACCATCGCCGGCAGTTCGCCGCCGGTGAGCACGTAGTCGCCAATCGAAATTTCTTCATCCACCAGCGCTCGCACCCGCTCATCAACCCCTTCGTAGTGGCCGGCAACAAAAATAAGTCCGTCATAGGTAGCCAACCGCTCGGCCATTTTTTGATTAAACTGTTTTCCTGCTGGTTCCAGAAGAATTACTCTTGTTTTCTTTTTCCCAGATTTTGATTTTTGATTTTTGATTTTTGAGATTGAGCGATCGACAACGTCGACGCGAATAACCATGCCCGGTCCGCCGCCATAGGGCCGATCATCAACCGTCTTGTGGCGATCGGTTGCCCACGCGCGCAAATCGTGTACTTTGACGGAGATAAGCTTCTTTTTAATCCCGCGCGCAATCAGGCTCGTTTTGAGGAACGAGTCGAATGCTCGGGGGAAGATAGTGATTATATTGAATTTCATCGCTTAAACCTCAACATAATTACACGGCCGTTGCACTTTGTTGATGTTCTTGTAAATTATGTTCCTATAAGAAAACCACACCTAGTAAGGATGTGGCTTCCTTGGTTTTGTTTATCTTGAGCGAAGTCGAAAGATTACACCAGCTCGGTGGCTTTCTCTTCCTGCTTTTCTTGAGGTACTTCTTCTTGTTTCTCTTCTTTTGGAGCTGATTTTGCCTCTTTTGGTTCCTCTTTCGGTTCCTCAGATTTAACCCTCGGCGGCCTGGGTTCGGCACCTTCGGGTTCGAGGATCTTGAGGTTCACTCGGGCATTGTTCTTGGCGCCCAGCACTCGGAGGAGTGTTCTCAAAGCGCGCGCCGTGTTACCCTCTTTCCCAATCACCTTACCCATATCTGCCGGGTTGACCGCGAGGCTGAGCAAGACTCCCATTTCATCAATTTTCCGCTCTACCTTCACATCAGAGGGCTCATCGACAATCGCTTTGACAACGTACTCAATAAATTCTTGATCTGCTTCTGCCATCTCTATCCTTATTTGCTTTGTGTTACTGACCGAGAGGGTCGACCGTCCTAACTCTCAGTTGCGTCTTTCTCTGGTTTTTCCGGTTTATCTTTGGTCTCTTCTGCTGGTTTTTCTGCAACCTCTTTGGCTTTTTCGGCGGCTTCCTGGTCCTGTTTTGCCTCGAAGGTTTCCTTGGCTTTTTCTTTCTCCGCTGCTTCCTGGGCTTTCTTTGCCTCGTCTTCCTTGCGCTCGGCCTCCAACTCTTGGGTACTCTTAGCCTTGAAGGTTTTGACTACCACCAGTTTATGTTTAACGCCGAGTTTTGTCAAAAGCCGGGCAACGCGGTTGGAAGGTGTTACACCCTTATTCAACCAATCGATAACCCGTTTTTCATCAATATCAACGAGCGCCTTGGCAGGGTTGTAGCTGCCAATGGACGTGACAAACTTACCCTTTACCGGCGCTTGCTTTCGCGCAACCACTACCCGGTAATAGGGCTCGTGCTTCCTCCCCACTCGTTGCAGACGCATCCGTAGCATAAACCAAAGAATATCATGGCTATTGTACAATGTCAACGAGGCTTACAACCCTTGTGATTCAGGAGGTTATATGGTACAGTTGGGCCGGATGAAAAAAACCGAGAAAGTTTTAGAATACACGATTGTGTTCGAACCAGCCCAAGAAGGTGGGTATGTAGTATATGTGCCCTCATTACCCAGTTGCCACAGTCAAGGTGAAACTAAGCAGGAAGCGCGTCAGCATATTATTGAGGCAATCGCACTCTACCTCGAAGAGCTCAAGCGGCAAGGTAAGCCGATTACCCATGAGCAAGACGATTTAGTTAGCAAGGTACGAGTACGAATCTAAATGCTTTCCATGGCAAAACTACCAGCCTTGAGATCCGGTGAGGTGATGAGTGTACTGCGTAAAGCCGGGTTTTATATTAGCCATCGCAAGGGCGACCACGTGAAGCTGCGTAATCAACTTGGCCACACCACGGTAGTACCAGCCCATAATCGTAATATTAAACGCGAACTATTAAAAAGGATTATCAAGGATTCCGAGCTCTCAGAAGAAGGATTCCTCCAGTCGCGGTAGAAAGAGTCTCTTTGTTACTTCCACCATCGTGGTGGAAACGTTGTCAGGAAACGTTGTCACAACGCCCCGCTCGCCGAGGCCCCGGTGCCGGCTGATTTGGTGTTGGGGTAGGAGTCGTAGGAGCCAGAGGTAGTACCGTACTTAATGGTATGGGTGGCAGATTCATTGGTAGTCCATGTAATGGTGGCGCCGGTTTGGGTGATGCTCCCTGCGGTGAGGTTCGTGATGGTGGGTGGGGTGGTGTCAATGGGATTGTTCTCCCAGAGTCTTACTTGGACAGCTTGAATAATTGTTGGGAAAGAAACACCGGAGACCGGACGAACATAGGTGGAAGCACCGAGACAATCAGATTGGTCAGCAACCTCGTACGTTGAACTTCCAATTTTGTATGACGTACTATGGTTGTTGTGAGAAAAAGTCACAAATCGATTAGGTTTATAGTCAGCGGTTAAATCAGTAGCAGCACCTACGAGGAATAGGTCAGGAGACACACTATTATCACAAACCCTATCTTCACGTAAATATTCTTCTGCAAAGGCAAATGTAGTAAAAAGAAAGACTGCTAAGACAAAAATTATGACAAGAAAATTCCTCATCTATATCTATCATATTAGTTTTTGGATAAAAGAAAAAGGCGGGCGAACAAAGTGTTCACTCCGCCTCGAAGAGTTTGATCACCCAACCGCGATAGGGTCTGAGTGATTGGAAGTTTTGCAACTTCACATGGCAGGAATTCTGTTTAAACTCCCTGCCAACGACCACTACTAAAACGTATATTCGATTGAGAGGATCAATATCTGTCGGCCAAAGCTCCAGAGAATAACGTTTGCCAATTTTGAGCTGCGCGCCATCCGTCTTCCTGAAAACAAGCTCATTTTTCGTACGCGACACAACATTGAGCAGGTCCTCGGGATGAGATGCAGGTAGTCCTTCATCAGAGAGGTCTGCAACCGTTACAACGGTATGGACCTTCTTTGAAGGAGGAAATACTATATTCATAACCAAGGCAAACGCAGCTAGCACTGCCAGTATTAGAATCCAACCAAATCGTTTCATAATACCTTCCTCTCCTAATCAGATTGCACCGACCAATTGGCTGCCTTGGTCGTCCCATACTTGATATACTTGACATGACCATCGCCATACATGGCATTAAAGCCCTCCGAATGCCTGTTTGCGACCTTGGATGCAGTCTGGGGAGCGGCAGCAAACCGATCGGTACGTATCTCCGCTTGAATACCTCGAATCGAATTGCCGCAGCCTACCCCCTGGGTCCAGGAATCCATGATATGGATTGTAGCCGCCGGTTCTTCGACGGCGGACTCATGAATTGAAACTGTCGTTCCGGTGGTTACAAATCCGCTTTTGTTACCATTGTAGAAACCGGGCGTTGACCACGATGCAGCGGTATTCGGGATCAAATTTCTGCCATAGGACAGAGCTGGAACCGCGCAGGGTCCTAGCACAAAATCGGTGCCATCACCGCACTGTGTACCACCCCCACCACCCGAGTTGATACAGTCGTTGATACAGGTTCTACCATTCGTTGTAATACCAACGTAGCAACCTGCTCCGGCACCGGTTGTGGAAACAAATGTCCGGTTACCAGCCGTTGGTTCCCCCGAGGGACACACAAAAATCTGGTTGTTCTTGATATAAGGCATAATCATAGCTGGCCAGGAATATGTTGTCCCAGTAATGGGTCCGTTCAACTGCGACGGCGCCATCAATTGGTCATAATCGCTTGCGTACATTGCAAACGCTGTACCAATCTGTTTGAGGTTACTCATGCACGAAGCCGCCCGCGCCTTCTCTCGCGCTTTGGCGAACACCGGGAACAGGATGGCTGCCAGAATCGCGATGATCGCGATCACCACCAACAGTTCGATCAGGGTGAAACCGTTTCTAGCACTTCGAATTTTCAATGTAGTTGCCTCCTTTCAAGGCACCCCAAAGCTACCACATTTTCCTGGAATGTCAATAGTCTGTACCTAGTATTCAGTAACCCCAGGGGTTACCAAAGCAGTAACCTCGGGATTTTAAGTATTAGTACTGAATGGGCTGCTGCCGCGCCAGCCGCGGGTAAACTCGGTCCAGTTGGTTGGTTTCTTGCCTTCGAGCTGGACGAGATCGAGGACCAAACGGTTATTATCGATATGCGCCTGGTGAATTATCAGCCGTTTTCTGGCTCCGGCTTGATCTACCAACCACACAAAACTCCCGGGCCAGGGCCAGTAGGCGCGGATCTGGCGCTCGAGCTGCTGGGCTGGTTTTGCAGGATCGAGTAGGCCATCGTCCCGCTCGAGTTTTTTGGTGAAAGTGGCCTTGGCATGATCCTGCTCAACCGGCGAGATTTCACCGGCAAGGTAGCGCGGCAGTGTTTTAACCACCAGTTTAGCCGCCAGCTCGGCCAGTTTGGCCACCAATATGGCGTAGCGGTCCGATGGCGCGATGGGCAACTCTTGCATGGCAATCATCGGGCCGTGGTCCACCTGCTTGTCCATTTTGATGAGCGCCACTCCAGTTTTCGTGTCACCATTTAGAATTGCGCTTTGAATTGGACTCGCGCCGCGATACGCCGGCAGGAGCGACGGATGGACTACAATCGTGCCAAACCGCGGGCGAGAGAACTCTTCTGGTTTTAGGATTTTTCCGTACGATGCCACTACCCAAAGGTCGGCTTGCTCTGGCGCCACAAGCCCAAACGCCTTTTGCAACGCTTCGCGGATTGGCGTTCCGAACGGGCCACCACCGAGAAAAGCAACCCTGCATTCCATATCAATCCTTGATTTTTTCAGCTTTTCCCCGATCAATAATCAGCACCCCGTTAATGTGATCAATTTCGTGTTGGAGCACCCGAGCATACAAACCCTTGGCGGCGATCGTTATGGATTTACCGGCGAGGGTTTGCGCCCGCACCTTGCAGGCAACCGGACGCGCCACCTCAACTTCGATCTCCGGCAGTGAGAGGCAACCTTCAGTTGCGGTATCAAGTTCTTTGGAACTACGCAGCAGTTCTGGGTTCACCAGCGCAACAAGCGGAACACTGCGATCAAGCAATTTACGGTAATCAGTACCTGATCGTTTGGCGCGCGCCGCCACGACCTCGCGATTAATCTCTACCAAAATCACCCGGACTGCCACGCCAACTTGGTTTGCCGCTAAGCCAATGCCATTAGCTTTCTGCATGGCCGCCACCATACCGTGAACGAGTTTAAGCAAACTCTCATCAAATACCACGATTGGCTCGGATTTCGCTCGGAGCACTGGGTTAGGATAGGTAACGATTTTCATTGCGCTATAGCTTATCAGAAAACGTGCATCGGATCAAGTTCTACCCTGGTACCCTTAGGAACATTCAGCGCCTCGAGCACCCTCGCCGGGTTAGCCGCGGTTGGAAATTGTTTGATAGAGCTCCTGCCGTTTGGTTCGGTAATTTTTGCAATTCTGCCAAAGGGCGGAAAGCCAAACTCCTTGCGCTGGCGGATTTCATGATCGATAAAATTGGCTTTGAAAATACTATGATCTGGCGATTTAGTGGGGACGAGCAGCTCGTCACACAGGTGGCGCAACCGCTGCAACTTCATATAAATAATCTCTTGTTGGTTGTATTCAGGAACGGCCGCGAGCTCGTCAAACCCAATGAACCATGCCCGTTGCCAGTGTCCGCCGAGCTGTTCCACCTGGCTTACCGGTTTTTCGAGCGCCTGGGGGTAGCTGCCGTAGAGGCTGCGGTTTGCCAGCACCACTAAATCATTAGGAGCTATGTTTGTATCCCGCGGATCAATCGGTTTGATTTGAGTAACGGAGCCTCTACCTACCAGCCGTGCGCCACCATTGAGGAGCAGGGTAGTATACACACCTAGCGCTGGAGTGCCTACCACCAATGCAACGTGTTGATGTTCCTTGCGCCAGCGTGCCACGGTAAGGGTGTGGTAGCGCGGGCTGCGATCGTTCCGCAAGCCAAAACGATCGGGTTCATCGATTATTAGCACCGCAAGATTGGGCAGCATCACCCCTTGCCGGGTTGCCGCAATCACCATCGATTCTTGGTTAAGGCAGGCCCGCCAGATTCCCTGCCGAGCGACCAAGCGTTCTTTTGAGGTATACACCTGGCAGCCAATCGCCGCGGCAAATTGATTGGCATCCTCAATGGTCTCGAAAATCACCCCCGCGGGGCGGGGCGCCTCGCGCAGCCATTTTTGGTACACCGCGCGGCGGTCCCGCTGGCTACCGAGCACTACGAAGGTAGTATTGCGTTCAAACATTCGCCCAGTTGAGCATAGTAATAGGTGCGCAAAAACTGCGCTAAACGGAAGGTTTCGGGGTCTACACAAACCGCCATCTCGATCCGCTCGATGGGTTTCATGGTCTTGAGTTTGGTGGCGCGCTTAAAGCTCACCACCACGCCCTGGACTCGCCGGGCGCGCAGCGGTACGCGAAGCAGTGAACCGATCTTAAGATCAGGGAGCATTTCCGGCGGAATGGCGTAGAGCAAGGTTCTCGAGGCATCAAGATGCACGAGCGGCACCACTTCGGCAATTACCATAGCGCTATTGTAGCAGGGCTTGATGTATAGTGGATACCATGATCTTCAAAGACCGCGCCGATGCCGGCAGGTTGCTCTCATTTAGCCTCCGCGATCACCTACCGGACGATCGGGACAACATAGTAGTGGTGGGCCTGCCCCGGGGCGGGGTAGTGGTTGCTAAGGAAGTTGCTCGTGCCCTCAAACTGCCGCTTGATACTATCGTGATCAAAAAAATTGGCCACCCGGAGAATTCCGAGTTTGCGGTGGGGGCAGTAGGGGAGCGGGAAATCTTCCTTAATCCCGATGCAACGGTTGATGCTGCCTATGCTCGCAATACCGCCGAGCGCCTGCGCCGCGAAATCAAACGCCAAGAAACGCTCTACCGGGCCGGGGCAGGTGCACCCAATTACGAAAGTAAGATTGTGGTCCTCGTTGACGACGGCATTGCTACCGGGTTAACGGTAAAAGTAGCGATTGCCGAGTTGCGTGCCCATAAACCCAAAAAGATCATCTTGGCGGTACCCGTAGCCGCAGGGGATTCTCTGGCCGAGCTCTCCCACGACGTTGATGACCTGGTGTGCCTGTATACGCCGGCTTTTTTTATGGCAGTTGGCCAGTTCTACGAGAACTTCGAGGAAGTTTCAGAGCACGAGGTTACGGCGCTGCTCAAAAATTCGGGGTGGCGGCAAGGCTAAACCGCTGAGGCGGCAGCACGCGCACAAATACGTGGCCGATAAAATCAGACCGGCTGATCGGCCCAATTCTGCGAGAGTCAAGTGAGTTTTCACGGTTATCGCCCATCATAAAGTATTCATTTGCCCCAAGCTCAAGGTGCGAAATCTCGCTGAATGCTTCCGTTTTGACCCCCGAAAGATAATCTTCTTTAAGGACGTTGCCATTTACCAAAACCCTGCCATCTTTGAGCGTCACGGTATCGCCTGGGAGGCCAATAACTCGTTTCACGAAATCGACGCGTCGGTTTTCGGGATTGCGAAACACCACAATCTGGCCCCGCCGAGGCGGGGAAAATCGATAGGAAACTTTATCCACCAGCAGATAGTCGCGGTTGAGATAATTAGGTTCCATTGATTTACCCTGCACTACGAAGGTTTGGACTAAAAACGTTCGGATCAAAAACGAAAGGATGAATACCAGGGCGATCGTTTTTACAAACTCGTAGCTGTTGCGCAAAATACTTTTCGTTTCCATCTCAATATATTGTAACAGATTGTTGTGCCCTTCGACTCGTCACTACATTCCTCGCTCAGGATATTTCTCATACCGTTTAAGTGTTTACATTGAGCGAGCAACGGCGAGTCGAAATGTGGTCATGGCTGGATTCGAACCAGCGGCTTCCTCGATGTGAACGAGGCACTCTGCCACTGAGTTACATGACCTCACGACTGAGTCCCGACGTCCCGAGCTTGCCTCGGGAGTCGGGAGGCCGACCTTGCGTCGGCCCTAAGTGACCTGCAACCATTGTACACTATTCGATTCGTATGATACTATATGATAAAGTATGAATAGTATAAACTGATTTGGTTGACAGAAAATCACATTTAAAGTAGCATCATCAAATATGAAAAAGCAACTCAAGCACGTCGCGAAAGTGATTATCGGAGTGCCTGGCAAGATTGCTCAGGTACCAGGCGCAATTATGAAGAAACCCGAGTATCCCAAGATATCCGAGAAAACGCTCGCAGGAATCAAACACAAATTAGAACGTGAACACAAGCGGCTCGAGGATGAGATTGCCAAGATTCGGAAATATCCGGATTATGGCCAGTCGGAAGATGAAAATGTGCAAGAATTGGAAGAATTTAATCAAAATGTCGGTCTTTCAAAAAACCTCCGAACCTTACTTGCCGAAACCGACGAAGCGCTGGTGAAAATTAGCAAAGGCACCTATGGCAGCTGTGAATCATGCAAGAACGCGATCGATCTTTCGCGCCTTGAGGCTTTCCCGGGTGCAGCACTCTGCATTAACTGCGAACGCGACGCTACTAAAAAGCGTTGGTGGCAGCTCTGGAAGAGGCGCTAAATATATTTGTCTGGCTCCCGGGCCACCCTCGGCAGCGCTCTACTCGCCTCCGGCTCGTCCTTCGGCTCGCTGCTTGGTAGCTCCTGCCCCTCGACAAAGCTCGGGGTCCCGTCGTCCAGGCAGCTCGCCGGGATTGG
>JBASTP010000007.1:0-14988 GCA_049274945.1 Patescibacteria group bacterium | reverse complement strand
CTACCAAGCAGCGAGCCGAAGGACGAGCCGGAGGCGAGTAGAGCGCTGCCGAGGGTGGCCCGGGAGCCAGGACAAATTTATACAACCATGGACACCACCATCTTAATCTTACTTGGAATCATCGCCGGACTACTGTTTATGCTCTGGCTCTTTTTCCAACTCTGGCAGAGCGCCGGCCGGCGGCTCCGGCAGGTGAGTTTCCAAAAGGTCTCCCTCTCCACCAAGTATGGTAAGATGTCAGAACAGTTCATGCCGTTTTTGAAAGAGTACCCGTATGATCCGCAGCAATTCCGCTTTATGGGCACGCCGATTGATGGCATTCAGTTTACCGAGGACAAGGTAGTATTTGTGGAGTTTAAAGCAGCGGATTCAAACCTCAACCCAACCCAGAAACAAATTAAGCAACTGATTGAGCATAAAAAAGTCGAGTGGCTGGAGTTTAGAATAAAATAAAAGCGGGTGGCGAAGCCTCAATTGTCTAAGAGCGGATCACGGAGGATTCGGCCGGGCTGGGTTCCCGATGTTACATCGGGAGAGGCCGAAACCGAGTGCCAGGGAGGCCCCGCCCGCCGGAGGCGGGGAACTCCCGGCGCTCGTGGCAATGAGGCGAGCTAAGGCCACACATAATCACAATGAATAGCAAATCGATTGCCAACCAACTTTCCAACGCCCTCTCACCTTTCACCCTATTTCCGATTGTCGCGGCAATCGCCATCTTCAAAACGCCTATGGATATGAGTGAGCGCTGGGGCTGGCTGGCGGCGGTGATTTTGCTCAACCTAGTAAGTTCGCTCCTGATTCTTCTGGCGATGGAGCGCAGTGGCATTAAACTCGACGACACCCTCGAGAACCTGATGGTCAAACGCACCAGGATTGTCGGCTTTGCGCCGATTATGCTGATTCTCCTTGCCGAGATCGCCATGGCCTCGGCCCGCGGCGGCTACCAGCCGCTCTTTGCTATTCTGGCCTCCGGTTTTATTATTGCCCTGGTGGCTGGCGGGATTTCTTTTTTCTGGAAGATTTCGCTCCACATGATCGGCGCCTCCTCCACTATTAGCTACTTGGCGGTGCTGATCGGGCCGATCGCCCTATTCACGTTGCCGCTCATTCCCGTGCTCGCCTGGTCGCGCCTGCTCCTTAAACGGCACACGCCAGGGCAACTCTTTGGCGGCACGCTTTTGCCGCCGCTCCTTATCGCCGCGATTTTCCGCTATTTTAAGTTGATCTAAAAAACCCGGTCGCCTTAGGCGACCGGGCGTGTTTCGGGGTCTACGCTCAAGCGTTTACTTGGCAGCTGCCTTACGTTTGGCTTTCCGCTGCTCTTGCCGTCGCAGTTGATTCATGGCGTCGATCACATCTTGGACATTGAGTCCAAAACTCGACTCCCGATGAATCTTCTTGGCGAGCGCAGGCTCTCCGGCGGCTTTGACCATTGCGGGAAGTTCAGACATGATATCGTAAAAATCCAAATAAAGCCCACGGGAAGTATTGAAAAAAACCGGGTCCAATGAATACTTCTTGTCATCCGGCGTGTCGGGGTGGTAGTGGTAGTGGGGGTCGTTTTTGAAATCGTCGAAGCGCAGTAACTTCACGCGATTGCCGTCCACAAACCCAAAGAACTCCGCTGCCGGACCTTCATCACCTGCAAACCGGCGATAGGTCACCTCGAACTCACCACATTTTCCAACTTTCACAATTACCGGCTCTTCGATCACTGCCTGCTTTCTCGCCATTTCACTCACTCCTTTCGGGTTGTTCGTTCAGCGTCGGACCGACCGCACTATCTTCACCGAGTTCCTCAAGCTTCTGCCACAAACAACGCACAGCGTAGCAGCTCAGGTAGACTAACACTAGTCCACCTAAAATATCCATCAAACCGACTCCTTTGCCGGTCATGTACATTCTGGCTTCATAGCCAACCATATTGAAGGCAACGGATGTGAAAATTGCCGTGGAGCACACCCAAAACCCTAGACCCCGAGATTCAAGCCATCGCTTCATGGAAACCTCTTTTTCAAAGATCGCTGATCAAAACGACCAGTATATAGTAACACGGCTCGGTCAATCCTGCCATAGTTTTCGGGTATAATGGTTCCAGGCGCCTGTAGCCCCGACGTAAAGTCGGGGTGCCGACTGAAACGTCGGCACTCAGATTTTGCGCCTGTAGCTCAGTGGATTAGAGTGCTGCCCTCCGAAGGCAGAGGTCGGGCGTTCGAATCGCCCCAGGCGCACCAAATGAGACGCTATTTCCTTGTAAATCCAAAATAGCCTGATAGAAGGGGCTTTTTGGGTAATGTAAAGGATCTTTTATAAAAATATGAAAACTACAAAAATTATTTTGGATACCGATATCGGTAGCGAGATGACTGATGCTGCTGCTTTAATTTTAGCAGCGATATCTCCCGAAATTGAACTGCTTGGAGTTACAACGGTAACTCATGATTCAGTTTTTAGAGCTTCGGTAGCCAAAAAGTTTTTAGGCATTTTAGGGAAAAACAGCATTCCGGTTTCTGCTGGGTTTGGAACCAACGGAGATCATACATGGGAAAAGGGAATCATTTTTCCCGAAGGATATGAGCCATCAAAAACACTTGATCCAAGGCCAGCTTCGCAACTCATATTAGATTTGGTAAATGAAAATGAAGGAGACGTAACCTTGGTTGGTATCGGAACAACGACTAATTTAGCCGAGGCTCTTGCTAAAGATTCAGACCTGCCGAATAAAGTTAAGGAGCTTATTTTAATGGGTGGCATGATTGATCCGCCAATCGTTGACGGAAAATTAATCCCCAGAGGCTTTGAATATAATTTTTGTAATGATTCCTCATCCATCGAAAAAATAATCAAGGCCGGATTTAATTTAACATTAGTGCCTGGCGACTTAACTTTTCAACAGGATGACCCTTGGACTAAAGAGGAATTATCATTATTAGCCCAATCCAAACATCCAGTTGTCAATTTGCTCAGTAAGCTCAACGATAGAAGTTTGGTAGCGATGAGAGAGGGCATGGAAAAAGCCAACCTTCCTTTGGAATTTGCCAAGCCCTGGGTTAATGATGAGTTGTTGATAGCTTATATTATTAAGCCAGAATTATTTGAAGTTAAAGATATTTTTATTAAATGGGAATTACTTGGCAAATATCCAAAACTAATACTATCAGAGAAAGGTTATCCGTTAAAATTAGTCAGTAATACTAATTTTAGTGAAACACGGAATTTTATTATGGATCGGTTAACAAGTTACTAATTATATGGTTTAGCATCTTTGTTATCACGAACTAGATATCCCTGATTTTCTTATTAGTAAGCTTTAACAAATGTACATCGAAACTGGTCGAGCCACTCTAAAAGGTGTTCGAACAAAAATGCATCAAGGGCACATAGTACTCCAGACACACTCAAACAAACCCTTGGTCAACCAACTGGTCTCAAATTAATTGAGTTCGAATAGGTGAGGAGAATCAACTCTTCTTTTTGCCCATCATGAGATAGACACCGATCACGCCAGCCACCACCCCAAAACTAACGTGGTACACGTGCGGGAAGTTTAGCCCTAATGAGGTGTGCACCGAGTGGGGCAATAGCGCAAAGAACACACCGAGAATGATCAGGACGACCGACAAAACTTTCTTTGCCATGAACCAATTCTCCTTATTACCGTTAGTTATTTTATTGTAGGGCAACCATCGTGAGATCACAAGCACGATGAGTCCCAAATCAAGGGGGCTTTTTGTGATACCATAAAATATGACACTCAAAAAGTGGAAGGTGCTCGCATCAAAAATCGTCTTTGAAAGCCCGTGGATCAGGGTGCGGCAAGATGAAGTAGAACTGCCCGATGGCAGCGTGCGGAAGGATTATTTTGTGCGCGAGACTAAGCGGGTGGTGTATGTGTTTGCGCTCACCGAAGACAACAAGGTAATCCTCAATAACCAATACAAGCACGGCGCGGGTGCGATTATGAAGGAACTCCCAGCCGGCATGGTGGAAAAAAATGAAACGCCGCTTGCGGCGATCAAACGCGAACTATTTGAGGAAACCGGCTACGCTGCGGGAAAAATTAAACTGATCGACCATTTCTACGGCGATCCCAGCGGCTCGAACACAAAAATTTGGTGCTACCTTGCCACCGGATGCCACAAAGTTGGCCAACCCCAAAACAATCCGAGTGAGATAATCGAACTCGAACTTGTAACCGTTACGCAACTCAAACAACTCGTAAAACAAGGTAAAATCAACGGCCAGGGCGCGCTGGCGGCAATTTTGCACGGCCTTGCGGCAATCGGCGAACTCTAAAAAGAAAGAGATGGCCAAAAGGCCATCTCAATAGTGTAAAATAACGACGACTGCGGCAACAAACCACGCCGTAGACAATAAAAGTTCGACTGAGGGTATTAGCCAGTATTCTGCTAAATAGACACTCGCAGGACGAGGTGGTAACCCACGAATCTCATCTTGAGTCAGCTCTACCATCAGTTTGAACCGGCCCTCGTGTCTCGTAAAAAACTTGATCCGATTCCGGCTTACCGGCCAAAACCAGGCCAATCCCCAAGAATCACCAAGGCTATCGTGGATGTAGTGAAACAATATGGCGAGCGGGCCGGCGAGTGACCAGAACCCTGACCAATGGCCCGCGACCAGGTTCACCAAGGGAAGCATCACCAACGGATAGTGGAGAAGTGTCTTATGTAAATCATTGATCCGTCGTTCCCGGAGCCACTGCCAAACCAAATCGATATCCGGCAGAAAGGCAAAACAAACGCCGCCCAGGTAGTAGGAAAAATCAAGTGGGCGTGCAATAGCCTTGCCAACGAGGTGGACTGCTAGGAGCCCGGAGCCGATATCCGGGAGCACTGCAAACAATAGTCCGACAGCTATTTTAAGGGGTTTCAAAAATTCACCGTCCTTTTTTCAATGTGTCGATCTGCGAACCTTGTAGCCTATCAGAACCATAGGGGAAAGTCAACCCTTGGCTTGATCCCCCTCCGCTAACGCTACGGCGGGATCTTCGGTCTGCCCTATGTAACCAGATGTATATGGGCAGACCTTGACAACCATTTCACTATACAAATATACTGAGAATAGATTAAGTATGTATTTACCATTCGACAGGCTCAGGGTAAATTACCAAATAATTTATGAAACGCAAACTGATTAAGTTCTCGAATTACAGCTTTTGCCTTACGCTGCCTAAGTTCGCGATTGAGCGATTGGGGTGGAAAAAGGGTGAGGAAGTCGAGGTAGAATTCGACGAGGGAACCGAGATAATTAAGATATTCAAAGCCGCGAAGTCCTCGAACAAGGCGACTAAGTCGGAGCCCAAACAGGAAAAACCAGCCAAAGAGATGAAAGAGCAACCCAAGCAAGACATGGTAGAGCCCGAAATCCAGCCCATTCCCAAACTGCGCTGGTGATCTCTCATTAGACTAACTTTTGGCTCGGTAGCGAAGGGTGCCAGCCGAGGGTGGGTTGCTAGCGCCACAGGAAGCGAAGCGTTCCTGCCCCGCTGAGCTGCCTGGACGACGGGACCCACCGAAAGTGGGCAGGAGTACCAAGCGGCGAAGCGAAGGGCGAGCCGGAGGCGAGTAGAGCGCACGCCCCGAGGCGGTACCCGAGCCAGCCCCCTTGAGCCTTTGAGTTACCTATGCTACGCTAATCCTAGGTCAGGAGGGCCATGGCAAAGAAAGAATTCGATCTCAAAAAGAAAACCATCACTACGGAGCCCCAGCCGGAGCCGGCAACTGCGCAGCCGCAAATGATCGTGCACGAAGAGGCAAGGCCCTTGGGCTTTTGGGGCAAGCTTAAAATGTCAGCCAAACTTGGCATCACCTGGAAGGATATTTTAATTTATATCCTGCTGGCAGTTATTGCCTTTGGCTTGGCGGTATTGGTAACTCGATGGCTGGCTGGCAGGCAACAAAAACAGGTGGAATCAAAGCCCGAGCCAACGGCCGAAGCGGAACTCCCGCCGGTCCAAGACCAAACTACCGAACCGTCACCAACCGCTGAATCTAAGGCTGCCGCCACCCCTACGGTAGACAAGGCCTCGTTCAAAATCCGGGTGCTTAATGGTAATGGCATTGGCGGCGATGCCAAGAAAGTTGCGGCGCTCCTTACCGAAGCGGATTTTCAAACCGGCGGCGTGGCAAACGCGCAGGGGGTCTACCAAACCACCCAAGTTTGGTACCTCGCTACCAAACAGCCGGAAGCCGAGGCTGTGGCCGCGCAGCTCACCAAAGCCGGTAAGGAAGTGGAAACCAAGGAAGCCGAGCAAGCCGTGATCGGCAAGGGATTCCAGGTGCTCGTGGTAACCGGGGTGAAATGAATACCTTCTTTGTCTTTATCCTGGGCCTCGTTATCGGCTACATTACCGGGGTGCTCACCTCGAAATTTATTAAGTTCGCGGTGAGTCTGCTTCTTATTATCCTTGTGTTAGGGTATCTTTATTTGAGATATATCGCAGCGTAGCTGCGAACTCAAAACTCAAAATGCAAATCTCAAAATTATTGATAGCGGGGTTACTAACCATTATTTGGGTTTCAGGTGCGCAGGCGCTCACCGTCAAACAGTCTGCGGGTGATTCTAAAAATAGTGAGGTAACGCTTGAGGAAACACTCCACGACAACCTGCTCATTATTGGCAACACCCTGAAAATCAACCAATCAGTTGATGGCGATGTGGTGGCTTTTGGCCAGCGTATTGAAATCAACGAGCCGGTGAGCGGCAACCTGGTTGCCGCGGGGTCTGAAGTGATTATCAATTCAGATATCGCCGGCGATGCATTTGTTGCGGCAGGCAGTCTCCGGCTCGGTAACGACGCCAGCATAGCTCGGGATCTCTATGTTGCTTCGGGTACTGATCCAGAATCAATCAAACGGTTCGTCGGAGGAAAACTTGTTACTCCGCCGGAAACCAAACCGCAACCCGCTCGCCGCGCGCGCGACACGGTGGTAGCGGGGCTCACCTTGCTTTTCACGGGAATCGTCCTGCTGCGACTGTTTCCCAAAACCGTCAACGCCATGGCAGCGAACGTGGTGCCCAACTGGGGCAAAAACTTTTTGGCCGGGGTGGTAACACTTGTTGTCGCTCCGATAGTGGCAAGTTTTCTGATCGTCTCTTCGATCGGCGCGCCGGTTGGTTTAGTAGTCTTTGCGCTGTGGCTCTGGGAGCTCTATGTTGCGCTCGTAATTGCAACCCACACGATCGGCCAGCTGATTATGCACAATCAGAAAAATAACCTTATCCAGTACGGCGCCGGCGTTGCGGTAATCACGGTCGTGAGTCTACTGCCCGGCGTTGGTTCGACAGCCAAGGTAGTGCTCGCGATATTCGGCTTAGGTTCCATTGTGCTCAGCAAGTACGAACTCTACCGCGATTTAAGGAGCAAACTCTAATATGCGTCAAAAGATTTTGATCGGTGTCTTGGTGGTGCTCGCAGCGTTCGTGGTGGGTTTGTTCAGTTGGCGATACTTCCAGTTCCGCCAGGTAGACGGCAAGCCGCTCCTTGGATTGGGTAAGGAAAAAACGGTGGAGGCCAAACTCGATGGCACGCAAGTCGTCGAGTCAGCGGCCAGGCGCCGGCCGCTCGCCGTGGTGATCGAAAATCACAGCGAAGCGCGGCCCCAAAGCGGCCTTTCCGAGGCCAGTATCGTCTACGAAGCAATCGCCGAGGGCGGCATCACGAGGTTCCTTGCGATCTTTGGACCGACCTTGCCCCAAAAGGTTGGCCCAATTCGCTCTGCCCGCACCTTCTTTGTTGATTGGGTACTCGATTACGACGCGCTGTTTGGTCACGTGGGCGGCAGCAAGGATGGCTTAGCGCTCGTGCGTTCCACCAATGCCGCTGACCTGGACCAATTTGCCCTGGGCGCCCGCGCCTACCAGCGCGAGCCGAAAACCGGTGTTGCGACCGAACACACCATGTTCGGCTTTCCGGAAAAACTCTACCAAACCGCCAAGGACTTCAAAAAATACAGCATTACCGACGGCAAGCTTAGCCCCTGGCTCTTCAAGAATGAACCGTCGGCCGAGCTTATCGGAGCCGGCCAGACGGTGGTGGTTGATTTTAGCCAGCCAAGTTACACCGCCACCTGGATCTACGACAAAACTACCAACTCGTACCTGCGCAACCAGAACGGTTCACCCCACAAAGACGCGGTGTCAGGCAAGCAGCTCGCCGCCAAAAACTTGGTGCTCATGGAGGTAACGCGGCAATCGAAATTGTTCGAGGATGCCAAATCGGTATTCGAGTTCAACCTGGTTGGTTCGGGCAAAGCCACGATACTCCAAGATGGTAAACAAATAGATGGCACCTGGAAAAAATCAGCTCGCGGCAAACGGCAAATTTTCTTAGGCTCTGACGGCAGTGAGATCAAAATGAACCGCGGGGCAACGTGGATCGAGGTGGTAAATCCGGACTCGGTAAAAACTAACATAACCGCACTCGTACCGGCCGCGCCGGCACTCGTACCGGCAACCCCATAAGATGTCATTCATCAATCGGTACCATTTACTCAAACTCCAGCAATCTATCAAAAAAAGTCACTATCTTACGATTGGCATTGGCCTCGTATTAGGGATCATATACGGTCGCGTTATCTTCGAGAAACAACATACCCAAACCCAAAAACCAAGCGTCGAACCTGCCAATCAAGTAAGCTCGCAACCCCAAGCCAGCTCACCCCTGCAAATTATTAAAGATAGCTTAAGCGGCGAAAACAAAAAACTCAAGGAGCGCGCGCAGAGTGCTGAACAATCAGCCGCCACCACAAAGTCCAATCTCTCAAAAACCCAGACCGAACTCGATAAAGCCAAGCAGGAAAAACTAACCCTCGAAGAAAAACTATCTGCTCAAGAGAAAAGCCAAACCCAAACTAAATCAGAACTAACGCAAGTGCAGTCAGATCTCACAAAAACGAAACAAAGCCTTGAGGCTAAAAAAACTGAGCTTGATAAAGCAACCAAAGACCTTGCCGGCAAACAAACAGAGATTGACAAGGCTAAACGCGGTCTGGCATTGTTTGAGACCGTCAAGAGCGACCTTGACCAGTATCAAAAATTCAAAGTTGATGCGCTCAACAAATCGCTCGCTTCCATTTCTGCCCAAAATAACGGTGATTTTACCCAAGCCCAGAGCCTGCTTGGTGAGGCCGCCACCGCCACAAAAGCCGCGAATAGCTACAACGACAAGGTGCAGGACACCATCAACAAAATTAAGTCGGGAAACTACTAACATCTTCTTGACAGGCATCTTGGGCCTGGTATCCTAAGGGGTGCAATTGAACAATCCAACCCATCAACTACGGGTAATCCCGGTGTAAGTCCGGGGCTGTCGCGCAACTGTATAGCCAGAAAACCGGGTTGGTGTTGGATCCTCGCGAAAAAGGCATGTTCATGTTTTGTTCTGCGAGGCGCGGGACTTTTTTGTTTGAGAAAGGGTGAGTGATCTGAAACGGCGAGAAACAATTCCACTGATCGGGCCATTTTTTGCACTCCTTTTGAAACTCACCGGCTGCGGCGGGGGCGGAGGCGGGGGAGTACCACAGCAAACCCAAACCACCGCGCCTTTCATCCCACCAGTTACGCCCACTCCCGCAAATCCACCCTCTACACCGACAGACGCAACACCAGCCACTCCTTCGCAGCCGCAAATCTTTACTTTCTTCATTGCCATTAATGGTGTTTCACAGACCATAAGGATGACAAGCGCCAATCCCACTGCGCTCGAAGCTACTAAAGCAGCCACCGTTACTGCCATTGATGGCTCATGGCCTGATTTTGGCCAGTTTGTCAAAACATTAAACCGCGAAACATTCGACGCGCGTCAGGAAGGCGTCCACTGGAAACTATATGTTAATAACACCTGGAGCAACCAAGCCGCCGACCGCGCGCGCCTTAATCTCAATGATCGGGTTGACTGGCGCAAAGAAACGTAGTATAATCACTACTCGCTTGGGCGAGGCCTCAAGCCACGCCCTTTTTTATACCATGAAGATGTTAAAACAACTTATTCATTTTGCGCTCGCAACGTCTATACTTATAGTGCCGCTCTTTGTCGTGGCGCAGCAACAACGCTCGGTAGGTGAAGCAATTACCCTCGCCCAAAACAATCTCTTTTCCCAGCAATCTGCCGACGGTGCAATTGGCAGTGCCGACACTTCTGACTGGGCGGCCATGGCGCTTGCCGCCGCGGCGAGCAATGATTCCCGATTTTCTACACTAAAAACCTACGTTACGAGCCAAGCCAGCCGGGTGGACAAAAACTCCGCCACTGAGCTTGAACGTACGATCCTGGCGATCACCGCAGTCGGCGTAAGCCCTTACAATGTTCAAAACCGCAACCTGGTTGACGAACTCAAAGCACTGGCAAACGGCAGGCAAATTGGCTCTCCCAATCTTCTAAACGACGACATTTTTGCCATCCTGGCATTTCGCTCCGCCGGGCAAGATCCAACAATCGAACCATTTAAAAGCGTGATTGAATTTGTGAAACGCAACCAACTGCCAAGCGGTGGCTTTAACGATAGGGTAGGGGGGCAAGAGGCAGATATCGATATCACCGCCGTTGCGGCAGTGGCCTTGACTCCGTACACCAGTATTGGAAACGCAAAAAATTTCCTCGCCAGCGCCCAAAATAGCGACGGGGGATTCCCGTCGCGAGTAGGATCAAGTTCCAATGTTTCCTCGACCGCTTGGACAATCTGGGCAATCGGTATAAACCAACGCGCCAGCGAGTATCTCATCAGCCAACAACAACCCAATGGCTCGTTTGGTTCAATCCTTACCACAAGCTACGGCCTCCACGCTCTTTCCGGCCGGAGCTTGCCGGTCGCTGTCGTAAGCCCGCCAGTACAGCCAGTAACCGAGTCCGCTAGCCAACAACAACCCGCACCGACAAGCCAACAGGTTCCCCAGCAACCAGCCAGGGTTGAGCAGCCCCAACCAACTCCAGCCGCCATTGTTCAACCGAGTCCCACACCTAAAGCTGCCGCCACCCAACCGCCAACCAAAACCAAAAAACCAGACGTCGAACCTGTTACCACTCCGGGAGTGGTTAAAGGTGTAACATCTGGTAAACGCCCGGTCACCCAAGCTCAAAAAAACCAAAAACAGATTAAACAAATAGAAAAGCCACGGGCAGCACCAATGGCTAGTCCTAATCAAAACGCAAACCTCTTGGTCATTACCTCAACCACCTACCCAAAAGAAACCCTAGCTCAAACGAGCTTCGAGACAAAAATAGTCGAACCGCCCCAATTAATACCACCAAAACCAAAAATAGGGTTAAGGAGCGCGATGACGGATATCCTCGCCATTGGAACGATTACGTCCGTGAGCATCTTAGCATTAATCCTGTCCTGGCGGGCCGTTAGTTCCAGTCCTACCGGATTGATTCAGCCACGTTCAGCACTTTCTTGACATACCAGTCGGCATGGTTGTAGGCCAGGAGCGCGCCGCGCACATCACCGTCTTTAAGACCGTTGGCAATCAGGAGGTTGGCGGCCGCGGCCAGCGAGTCATGGGCGTCGGTAATGTTTGCCTGACCGTCACCATCGTAGTCCTCGCCGTAGCGGCGGAACGTGCCAACCATAAACTGAGCAGGGCCCGTTGCGCCGGCGCCCGACTTCTTACCCGTGTTCCAGGATTTACCCGATTCAACCTGCCAGACCGCCTCGAGAATTTTAGGGCTAATACCCTTTTTCTTAGCAATTTCCTCAACCAACGCCCGTTTCTCGTCAAACGAAGGATCAGGCTCAGATTTCACCCCAGCCGCCACTGGCTGGGTCTTTTTGAGATCATAGTTGGATTTTGCCCAGGTAATGGTAACGGCGCCATCCTTGGCCGTAACAGGGGTAGCTGAATTGAAGTCAACCATAAGGTTAAGTTCAGGCTTGGCGTCTTTTTGCACCTCAATTGTGTCCATTTTAGGGGTAACCAAAGCAAGGGCTCTCGAGAGCTTATCTTGGGGTACGGTGACCAAACCAGGTAGGGTAATACCCGCAAATACCAGGTTTCGCACCGCAACGCGAACAAATTGCACCAAACGATTTTCCATAAAAAAATCTCCCGTTTTCGGGAGACATTAGATTATACCACAGAATATACCGTATGTCAAGGGTTAGGCGGAGGAGGGCCGCGTCGTGGCAACTGAGGAGGAACTATTGGATGAACCGGGGGTTGTGGTGGGGAAGCGAGCGGTAGTTGTGGAGCAGGTGGGTTAATCGGAGAAGCGCCTTCTGTCAACGGCCGCAGCCGCACTGTCTCGTTCACTAAACTGTCTTTTCCGGCAAGCAGCAGGTGATCCTGCCGGTAAGGCTCATAGCCGGCGTGAACCACCACAAGCGAGCAGTTGCCCTTGGGAGCAAGGAACTGGAATCGCCCTTTTGCACCCGTTACCACGGTCTTAATCAGCCGGCCGGTCTGGCCATCAAGCAACCGAACGATTGCTCGATCAATCGGTTGGCCGGTTGCGCCATCCATCACCATGCCGTAGGGCCGCGGCCTGGTGCGTACCCACACCTCAGAGGCCCAGAGGGCGACATAGACAGCAATACTGAGCGATCGGTCAGGAGTAAAGGTACGGCCTCCGGCTGCCCGGACGCTGGTCGCAAGCAAAATCAGCGTTCCGGCAATAAGTAACGGAAACCGTAATTTAGCAAGTCCAGTTAAGATAAATTGGGAGCGAGCTTCTGCGAGGTCGAGTCCGGTGGATGGCTGGCCGGCCTGGAGAGTGATGTTCGGGAACTCTAGAGCTTGCTCGGACTGCCCCACGGTCAGCTCGCGGGAGTGCCAAGTTGCGTAGCTGGGGTGGGAAACCCGCACCAGATAGCGGCCGGGCTGATCAACCAGCATGCTGAACCGACCCAGGGTATCACTTGTCACCACCGCCACGGCCCGCGTGCTCGATGCTTCAATCAGCGTTACCGTAGCGCCGGCAATCGGCAGGCCGGTGGTGCGGTCGAGCACCTCGGAGAACGGGCCCTTGCGCCGCCGGCCCAGTAATACCACCACCCCAAAGCCGTGAGCGAGCAACTGGTAAAGCGCTCCTGTTGCAGCCGCGGCTAACGGAACCGAGGCAGTCGCTACGGTTGCCACGGCGGCGGCCGTTACTGCCGCGGTTGCCACGGTGGTTTGGGCAGCAGCAGTTGCTACAGCCGCCGGCGTTGCCGGCGCCCTGGAGGAAGACTTGGCTTTGGCGACAGGAGCAGCCACTACCGGTGTAACGGTGGCCGCCACTTCGTCACCTGATTTGGCAACCACGGTGTAGGTGCAGGGCTCAGCCGATGTAGGCTGAGTGGCGAGCGGCTCATCAACCGTGGTCAAACGTTCACCATTGCAGTTTATGTCGTAGCGCACCGGCTGATCAGGCTTAGTGGGCGGTATAGTTGGCCAGGTCAGGGTGAGCGTGGGAGTGGGGGGAGCACCCCCGGCGGCTTGAGTAATGGTATAGGCAGCAGCCGACACCTCGCTGGTTTTGCCTTGAGCGTCCTTGGCGGCATAGCGGAGCAGGGTTGATTGAGTAATCGTCAGCGCACCAGTGTATGACTTTGCCCCAGCGCCCAGAGGATTAGAACCGTCGGTCGTGTATAGGAGGGAAACCGGTGAGGCGCCGCCACTAGCAGCCAGGGTAACCTGGATCGGCCCGGTATAGCTGCCAGGAGGAGGGTTGACAGAAACGGGCGGTCCGCCGCCGCCGGCCAGCCCTGGTCTTACATCAAAGAACACTGTGGTATCAGGCGACTCCGAGCCAAAGGCTTTGAAGGTCCATTCACCGGCCGTGCTAACCAAGAATTTCGTGCCGATCTTGGGTGAGTTTCGGGTGAGTTTTTTCCTGCCTGGCTCAACATGGAGCGAAACCGATTCGGGAGAACGTTTCTTGCTCTTGCCGCCACCGATCAATCCCTCGAGCTCTTCCACTTCAAGAGTAAACTCGGTCGGCTCGGTAAACACCCGACCCTTAGGGTCGGGTGTAATAATGATACGCAGCCGCTCGTTGAGGCCCGGATTGGATGGCCCATCCTTTTGAAAAACGTAGCGGGCGCTGGCAATCGAGGAGCTGGCTTTTTCCAGAAAACCAATCGCTCTGACGACAGTGGTTTCATTCAACGTGATCGGCTGAGTATACTGGCTCACTCGGCGCCGGTTGGCAAGATCCTCGTTGCTGACCGTTGGGTCGCTCGTATAGTAGATAGTTGCGTTCGGCTTTGTTGCAGCCAGTGTAACGGTAATTGAGTCCTTGAGTTTGGTCGGATCAGCGCTCGCGGGAGTATGAGCGAAGAATACCTCGAACTTACTGATGTCGCCGCCACCACCGCCAGGAAGAGTAACCGTCACAACAACCGAAGTGGCGACCGTCCTGCCACCCCCAGTTGCCGAGGCGGTGTAAATGGTAGTTTCTTTGGGACTGTGGTTTGCCGTACCAGAAAGCGCGGTCTGCTTGAAGCCCGGATCGCTCGAGGCGGTCAACTCCAGGGTTTTGGCATTCTTGCTTGCCCAGGTCAGTTCTACCGACTCACCTGGTTTAAGTTCAGTTTTGGAAACGCTGAGCGTGACCTCGGGAACTGCCAGCTCTCCTTTCACCTTCTCTCCTTTCACCTTAATAGTGACCGATTCGGTAAACACCTTGTTACCATCGCCAGTCACCGTGAGGGTGTAGCTCGTGGTCTCAGCGATTGGTTCAGTCACCTGGCCAGCTGGCTCACGGCTCACGGTCCTTGGATTGGGTTTGTCAACCGTCACCTCAGCGCTCTTGTAATTCTGCGAACTCCACTTCACGGTCACCGGCGTTCCAGCCTCAACCTCGGTGGCCGAGGCGCTGATCGTGCCGGTTGGTGAGGCTTGCCTGGTGATGGTGACGGCGCTTAATCGTGAACTGCCGCCTGGCCCTTCAGCCAGCGCTTGGTATTCACACTTTTGGGTATTCGGGTCGGTCGGGAAGGCGAGCGTGAGTGAACCGGCCGGGACTGGGGTCAAACTACTACCATTGCC
>JBASTP010000006.1:0-214118 GCA_049274945.1 Patescibacteria group bacterium | reverse complement strand
GATAAATATTATCTCCTAAGGCACGATGATGACAATAATTGGCATTGTAGAATTTTTGAACCGAAATTAGACAAAGAAATATTTGCCTATCCTGATATTGATCTTGCTGTGATTTACTTGGATGATGAGTTTTATCAAGTTGGAGACAGGATATTTGCCGATAGAAATGATTTTATTAGAATATCAAAAGAATTTTTGCCAATCGGTTCGGAGGTCGGAGTGCTCGGCTATCCCCTTTGTAAGCTTGAATTTCAAGAAAGAGATATAAATAAACCTCTTATTGGAAATATTTTACTTAGGACAGATCAAGGTGTGGTTAATTGTAGGTACCAAACTTCCGCAACGAATTATTTGTATGAATTTACCCTCGCTTTTAACCCGGGTAACAGCGGTGGTCCAATTTTTGACGTAAAAACTGGGAAAATCATTTCTATCGTCAAGGGATTTAAATCAATAAGAATCAATGAACGAGAAAATGTAATTTCTGAAGAAGGTGCAAAACAATTAAAAGTTTACAAGGAAAAAGCGTTTATCGAAACTTTAAATGCTAACTATTCTTTTGGATTTGCAACACCTACTTTTCTAGAAATATTTAAAAAACACAATATCATCAGTTAAAACGATATGAACACATTTAAACAATCAGCGATTGAAATATTGAAAAAGGCGGGAACGCCTTTGCATTATACCGAAATCACTCGGCTGGCTTTGGAATCCGGAATATTGGAAACGGAAGGCGCGACGCCGGACGCGACAATGAACGCGCAGATTGTGGTTGATATTAAAAACAAAGGCGAAGGATCGGATTTTATTAGAACCGCTCCCGGAACTTTTGCGATCAATCCAAACAAAACAGAAATCAAAGAAACGCCTAAGATTATTGAAGCGGAAAAAGAAGAAGAAGAAAAAATTGTTATTGCCGGAGGGTTTACAGGAAAAGCTGGCGAGCATTTAGTTTGTAGTGAATTGCTTTTTCGTGGTTTCAACGCCAGTATAATGAGCGTAGATGTTGGAATGGATATTGTGGCGGTCAAGGAAAATCAATTGTTTGGAATACAGGTTAAAACTTCAAATCTCAATAGTTTTGACACTTATGTTTTTGATATTCGCAAAGTATCATTTGAACGCCACAGCAACGGCAATATTTACTATATTTTTGTTTTGCACGGCGAGAAGAAAAACAATTTTTTGATTTTACCATTTCACGAAGTTGAAAAGAAAGTCCACGAAAAAGCAATTTCGGAAGTTGGTCACGGCAAACGCTATCGCGTAAATATTAAATTTAGAGATGGAAAAGTGTATCTCGGAAATAAAGATCACGAAATGGGATATTTCCTTGATAATTGGAATTTAATTAAGTAATTTTTGAGGCGGCGCGCCAATGATATTGGCACGCTCTCCAAATCCGCCGAAAAAAAGGCCAATCCAAGCGAGGGCGAGGCGGAAGGGGGGTGTGGGGGGAATTCTGCCTCGCCCGAGCCGAAGCGAAGCCCCGCCGCCCTGCTCGTTCAGAGCAGACCGCCAAAGAAAAGTTTTGTTTTCCTTTTAAAAGAAAAAATCGGGCGCACGCAAATAAATAATTATGAACAAAACTTTTCTTTGTCGGAGCGAGCGCTAGCGAGCGGCGGCGGGGCGGAGCGTCAAAATTCAGCGTTTGGATTTTCGCTAAAAAAAGTTCGGATTTCGTTCAGCGTTCGGAGCCATAAAATTAGATACGAACTCGGATTTTGAAGACGAGATAATTCTGCCGCGCTCATAAATCCGGCGGTACAATCAACGGTAATGAGCAAAATCTCAATTTTTGAATTGGCCCACGGCCTTTTGTAGATCCTTAACACTGCTTGACAGGTCGTCAAGATTAAGACTTTTCAGTTCATTGACAATTGTCTTTACAGAAGTATCACTGGATATAACTATTGGCGTGGCTTTGCTCGCAGCAGTTTGTGACTTGGCGGTGGATCCTTTGTCGGCAGGTATAGAACTAGTTGTTGTTTCTTGTTCGATAGTTTTAGTTTTTGACAAAGTTGATGACTCGATGCCAGTTGCCTCCTTGGTAACTGATTTCCCATACTTGTTTGAGTAAATGCTAACCACGAGCAAAAATATGATAAGTATTGCCAAAATCACCAATACCAATTTCAAAATAGGGTTGTTTAGACTAGAACTCAAATTATTGTTTTTACTCTGATCCATCGCTTTGCTAACTACTTGGAGTAGGACTGGCCGGGGTAGCAGTATTAGCTAAAATTTCCAGCGATTTTTCCAACCGATTAAGAGCAGCCACGATACTCTCTGATGCCGCCCCTGCTTTTTTGAATTTGGAAACATCCTGGAAGGAATCATCCTGACCGAATTTATTTATTTTATCGTAAGCAGCAATAGGATTACTGTTATAAAGTGCAATAAAACTATCCATCTCTTTTTTTATGTCAATAAAGAATACCTTTAGGATTTCAATATTTGCATTGATAGTTATAATATCTTCTTCAATACTTTTGATTAACGTCTCGTTTGATGATGCCTTCTTTAGCGCTGGTAAAATTTTTTCAACTTTTTCCACCACTTGAGTCACGGCATCGAGTTTACTCAGAGACTCAGGCAATCTGTCTGCATGTTTAATAGTATTTTTCGCAACGGATTTAATTAAAGCGGACTTACACTCATCAGAAGGACCTGATTTATTGGACAGTTTTTCAAGCTCCGCCTTATTGGCGGCTAAATCAGCTTCTATTTTGGCATGTTTGGCTTCTAGTTCAGTGATCTTGGCTTTCTCAATTTCCGTCGGCGTATACTTGTCGCGTAAAATATCCAATTCATTGATTACTTTGCTGCTCTCGACGTAAAACGATTTTGCTTCATTGACAAGCTCACTTATTTTATTAGTGCTCTCCTGGCACGCAGGAACCTCTTCATACTTTAGTATGTCTTCATCGTCATCTATAAATTTTTTAGGGTCAGAAGGACTTTGGGCTATCGCATGACTTGATATTAAACCAGCAAAGCCGGTTACTAAAACAACGAAAACCAAAATAGCCCATAAAGCTGCTACATTAAGAGATCTTATCTGCTTTCCCCTTCCCATTGTTATCCATAATCTGATAATTCTTATCAGTTGTCAACTACAAATTAAACTATTTAGAAATTAATCCTGCATTGCAAAATGGGTAATTTATGTTTCAACTTTCGACAAGTTTCGGATTTCGTTCAGGGTTCGGAGCCAATGAGAAGATGATCTCTAAAACGGGTGTTTTTTGTATTCAACTGATATCATTGATGTATGTACGAACGCAATAGAAAAATATTCTTACTAGTCGCCCTGTCTTTAATAGCAATTTCTGGGGGTCTAGCAATGTACCTTTTATCTAGTGGTTCAACCAGGCAAACGGAAACGTCAACAACAAAACAAACAACCTCTAAAAAAGACGAGCCGCCAAAGCTAAAAAGCATTGGTTTCAATCTCGATTACTACAATCCCACCACCAATCGGGCTGGGGATTTTCACTTCACCCAAGAATTAGCAAAGGTATTAAGTGGCGATCCAATCTATCAAAAATTAATTTGGAGCGATTACGGCATCCAGGATAACCGCAGCCCTAACGATCCGACTAAGCGAAACGTCCAACCAACCTTCTATTTACCCCTAGGCACAAAAGTCCTAGCTCCGATTGATGGCGAGGTAGTGAGAGTCGAAACCCTTTATTCGAACGATTACACAATTTGGTTTGCGGACAATCAAAAATATACATGGAGCTACGAAATGGAACATGTCTTAAACCCACGGGTTAAAGTCGGGGACAAGGTGACAGCCGGCCAAGTGGTGGCGGAGGTCAGTACCCATGGTTCGCAGCACAATCCCGGTTTTGGAATTGTGGAGCTTGGCCTCTTTCATCAGCTCAGCAGCGAACCGGCTCACTGGTGCCCGTTTGTCCATTTCGACGACTCGATTAAAGACGAGATGAACAAGAAAATTCTAGCCTTCTACGCCGCCTGGGAGAGCTATCTGGATGACGACTCTGTCTACAATAACGCTAATTACCCCGTCCCTGGTTGCGCGACGCTTGAACCCACTAAGGGCTAGACATATAGTTAATGTATGCCTGTCCAAAAAGGTTTCGCTCGGATATTTTTGTTAATCCCTGTTTTAATTGCGATCATTTTGATAATGGGCGCCTTGGTTCACGGAATATCTAAAAGATTTCAATTCGACGATAATCCTCAGGTTTCAAAAATCTTTGATATAAGCCCTTTAACAGATAGTTTAAATTATTTTAACGACGTCTCCAAACTCTCTCCATGTGGAGATACAAGAGAATTTTTTACCACATTACCTCTCGCGCTTGATGACTTTAGATCAATTGACCCATTAGGTTTATTATCGCCAACCGCCCATGTTTTCCCGGCACCTCACCTATATTTTAGAATAAAACTTGAGCAGCCAAATAATTTTAACAGCCCTGTTTTAAAAGTCCCCTTATACTCTCCGGCTAATCTTACGATAACCCGAATTAATCTCATACAAGCCACGAATAAGAGTGAGTTTGCCGACGACGCGGCTGTCCATTTTAGTCCGTGCGCGGAATTTAAAGCATATTTTGATCATGTAGTTGATTTGGCTCCAAAATTACAAAAAGCTTACGACGAATCTTCGACTGATCGTTGTGACGAATATACCCTGACTTACAAAACCGGCCCGGTCAATTGGAAAAAGTGTGATAAAAAAGTAAATCTTAAAATTTCCGCGGGAGAATTAATTGGATATGCCGGCGGCGGGCAAGGACAAGCGGCGTTGGATTTTGCCGCGTTTGATAAACGGATTGAGCCAAATATCTACGCTAACCCCAAAAGAGATTTTAGAAATGAACTACCCTACGCGGTATGCCCGCTTGATTATTTTCCCAAGCTACTTAGTGAACAACTTAAAGGTAAACTCGGAGGGCTTTCTGATGGAGCTCGTACAAATGATTTTGTGAAATCACCAACTTGCGGCAAAGTCATTCATGATATTGCCGGTAGCGTTAAAGGCAATTGGTTTTTATCTGGCATTGATTCTTCAAGAATTAACGACCCTCCTAACTTGGCTTTGGTTCAAGGCCATATTGACCAGTCTTTGCAATATTTTTCAAATGGAGAATCGACAAAAAAGAGTAATTTGGACTTTGCGCTTTACTATTTTGAGCCCCAAAATTCAGGTTTTATTAATCGCGACTTTGCTCAAGTAAAATCCGATGGCAATATTTATTGTTATGAAACAAAAAATAGTTACAAAAACAGCGAGCTAACGGCTATAATAATTCAACTAACAGATCCCCAAAGGTTAATGATTCAGGGGTTGGGGTCAAGTAACTGCGGTTCTGGCCCGTGGCATATGACAAATTACACAGAGTTTGAAAGATGAAAAGAGATTGGTAATGCTACGCACCGTAGACAATGAAATAAGTAAACCCTTCATTAAATATCACAAAGATGGTAGCCTCTGGGCCAAAGGGCACATGGCCGAAGGCACCATGGAGGGTTATTGGGAATGGTTTCGAAAGGACGGCACCAAAATGCGCTCTGGGTATTTTGAAAACGGCAAGCAAACCGGCCAGTGGACGACCTACGACAAAAAGGAAAAAGTGTATAAAATAACATCGCTATGATCAGCATGCTCTAGAGTGTAAGTACCAATGTGTCAGCTTCCTATCACCGCTCGGGGCTTGACATAAATAACCGTTGTATGTATAATAGTATTATATGAAAACGCTCCTCAATGTTAAAACTGACCCGGAGGTTAAGAAAAATGCCAAGAAGGTGGCCAAACAACTTGGCGTGCCTTTGAGCGTTGTCGTCAATGCTTACCTTAAGCAGTTTATTATGAGCAAAGAGGTATATCTCTCGGCTACGCCCCAAATGACACCTGCGCTGGAAAGGCTGCTCGGCACGGTTGAAAAAAATATTCAGACTGGGCGCAACCTTTCCCCTGCCCTAACTTCTTCTCGCGATCTTAAAAAGTATCTATCCCACCTATGACGCTTCGGCTGCATAAAAATTTCGAGAAACGATTTAATAAATTGCCTCAAAACATTCAAACCAAGACCAAACAACGATTAGTACTCTTTTTGGAAAATCCCTTTCACCCTCAACTCAACAATCACCCGCTGAAAGGAAACTATATCGGCTACCGCAGTATTAATGTCACCGGCGATTGGCGAGCAATTTTTAAATTGGTCAAGGAACAAGAGGCGATTTTTGTCACCATTGACACCCACAGTAATCTGTACCGGTAGCCGAATGGATTATGTTCAATTAGAGACCAAGAGTTGGGGTAGATGTAGCGGTAGGCGTAGTTGTCGTTGTTGTGGTGGAAGTGGTTGTAGCGCTTTGCAGCTGCTGGATTTGAGTTTTCAGCGCATCGGCTTCTTGGCGCAGACGCAGAATCTGGGCATCGGTTTCTGTACTAAGACGGTTAATGTCATCATTCACATGCTGTTGGTAGGTTTGAAATTGGGCGTCCAGCGCGGCTGATTTGGCGGCAAAATCGGCATTAAGGTTAGTCTGGAGCTGATTTAACGCGTTAATATCAACCTTGACGGAAGCCGCCAAGGTTGACCAATCCACCGACGCGGCCAGCAGGTCGTTAACTTTCACGTCGGCGGCTATCTGGGCGGCCTTGATATCGGCCACCGATTGTTTAACGGTGCTCACATCGCTTTTGATTGTAGCAACTTCGGCAGCGGTTTGAATTTGAGCCTGGGCAAGAGCGGTGAGCGACTGCGCCAGCTGGTCCTGAATAGTTTTGGTTTCGGCAATTTCGGCGGCAAGATCGGTCTGAACTTGCAAATTTATCTCGGTGATACCGGCAATCGCCGCGTCCAGAGTAACGGTTTTTGCCTCGACCCCATCAAGCCGAGTGTTGGCCTGCGTTTGGGCGTTCGCCACTTCGCCGATCGATTGGGTCAGCTGGCTGCCCAACGCTAGCACCGCGCTATGGAGGTCTTGCGTTGCAGCCGCTTGGGCTGCGGTCAAATCGGTCACTGATTGCTGCAACTCACTTCTTAAAACCTTGGTCTCGGCATCAAGCGATGCAAGCTGCGTAATGGTGCCGGCTTGGCTCGTAGTTATTTGTTGCACCGAAGTAAGCAAGCTCGACTGATCGGTGGTAAGTTTTTGGACGGCGGCGTTGGTAGCGTCTTGAACTGCCCTTACGTCGGCTACCACGGTGGTCAACTGGGAACGCAGCAGTTCCTTGTCGTCAGCAAACTCTTTTAAGGATTTGGCCAAATCGGTTTGGGTGCTTTTGAGCTCGCTTACCGCTTGCTTGGTTTCGTTAATTTGGGACTGGCCACGGCCCTCGGCGGCGGCAATCGCGGATTCCAAATCGGTGATGTTTTTGGCTTGGGCAGCAGCTAGATCAGCAACCGCCTGATTAACCTGTGCTTTGAGCGTGGCTCGGTCGGCAGCACTTAGATTAATTTCTGCTTCCAAGGCCGCTTTTTGCTCGGCTTGCGCCTGGACAAGACCAATGAGCGAAAGCTCCAGCGCACCGGCTTGACTCACTTGGTCGGTCAGCTGACTTTGTAAACTGGCCAGATTGCCAGCTTGAAATTCCTTAACATTCGTAATCGCCGCATCCAAATTTGCAGCGGTTTCTTTACGGGCGCTCGCAAGGTCGTCGATCAACGTGGCTTGACCGACCTCTAAACCGGTGATGGTTTTCTTGAGCCTGGTAATCAGTTCGGTCTGAGCTGCAATTTGTTCCTTAAGATCGGTTTGAGCATCCTTGAGCTCATCGAGCGACTCGTTAGCTGCGGTTTTGAGAGCAGCTAGTTCCTGTTTGGTAAGCGAGCCAGCCGTCTGGTTATCGGCAGTTAATTTCGTTTCAAGACTCGTAAGCGACTGATTGAATTTTTGGCGGAGCACCTCGATATTATTATCAATTGTGGTGGTGTCTTGGTTCACCACCGTGGTATTGTTTACCGTGGTGAAGGTTGAGTTATATGTGTTCTGGACTAATTGCGTACGCAGGTTTTCTATCTCGGTTTTCATTTCGGCCCGGAGGCCATCAATGGCTTTAGTCGCATCAGTTGCTTGAGTTGCACTGGCGGCCTGGCCGGCATTAACCGCTTGGAGCGGGGCGGTCACCGTGGCGAGCTGAGCTACCGCCTGGTCGGTTTTAGCCTGCACTGCTTCGTTGGCCTTAAGGGCTTCGGTTGATTGTTTGAAACTCTCGCTCATTGCCATGATGTCACTCCCAATCCAACCTGGCGGTAAGGCCATATAGGCAACCTCACTTCGTAGTGCTTTGAGCAGCTCCAGCTGAACTCGGTCGAGCAAGGTTGAGCTCTTAATTACCCCGATGTCAGCTGATGAGAGCACCTGGTCATACGTTGGCGCCTTTTGAGTGGTAACTGTCGTAGCTTCTTGAGCGAGCGCCCGAGAGACGATAAATGACGATTGTTTTGTCGGGGTTTTGACGTTAGTTTTATTAAGATGCGGTGCCCAGAGTTCGTAAAAAATACGGCGTTCCGGGCTCATGTGCTCGGGTTCGATCACGCTGGTATCAACACCAATTGCTTCCACCAAATGCCAGCCGTAAATGAGCGGCGCGGTGTAACGAGTTAATGAATTAGTGGGGACAAGATCACCGGCTTTATACGATTTCAGATAATCCTGGATTGCTTTTTTCTGGCTTGGGGTCGGCTCAACCGCTTTCATCAGGAGGGCGACTTTACGGAGCTCGTCAAAGCGGACGCTGTTAATGTACCTTGGGGCTTGGTCGGGCAGCAGTTTAGTTACCAAATCAAAATTCATCGCATACAAAATACCCGAGGGCAACTGGCCGCTCTTGACTTTTTCACGCAGCAAATCAAGCAGCCGGCGGTTGCTGTTGACCTGGCCAAGCAAGGCGGTTAAATCACTCTTGGAGATAAGGCCGGCTGAGACCATTTTGGTGAGTTCGGCGGCGTCCCCCTCGGAAACTGGCGCCTGGTGAAGCGCGTCGGCAATCGTTGCTAAATTATTGTTGATAATAACAATCGAGCGCAGTACGGTGGCTTGGTCGGTAGGGGGCGCCTCCAAGCGCATGTGTTTCAATTTGACGGCCAATTCGGCGGAGCGTTTTTGGATATCGGTAAAAAATTTCTCTGACGGCCGGGCGCCGCGATCAATGGTTTGGCTGAGATTCAGGGTTATATCGCTAAAAACCTCGTCGAACTGCTGAAGCAGAACTTCGATCGTATCGGCATCGCTGGCTTGTTTTTTGACCGAACGCCGATCGAGCCGTTCAACCATTGCCCCAGCTTCGTTTAAGCGCCTCGCGGCATACACCGCTCGCACCCCTTCTTTGGCGTTGACATGTTGGTAACTAATGCCTGGAGTAATGAACGTTAGTACCGATTCACCAATTCGCTTAACCGGATAAAGCGGGTTGCCTGGTAAAATAGCAGCGCCCACAATTGGTAGGGCAACAAGTAGCAACACGATAGCAGGAACAGCCCGTATCCAAAAAGCTCTTTTACGAACTAAACTCCAATTCCATTTCATCCCCCTCCTTACCGTAGAACACGGCTATATAGTTACATAGTATCTCAAATTATTTTTGTTAGTGCAACTCCACCACCGACTATTCGTCCGTGTTCCGTCCAGGCGTTGATGCTGGTCTTGACAAATGCAACTGAGTTGCATTAGAATAGAAGGATGGAAGAATCATTACCTATTTTGGCGGCGCTCCGCGGCAGCGGCCACCGCATCACCCCTTTTCGAGCAAAACTGATTGCCATTTTTGAAGACGCCGCCACCCCGCTCTCAGCGAGAGACATTACCACACTCATTGCCAAGAAACCCCGGGTTCATAAAACCACGCTCTATCGGGAACTGGAGTTCCTCGCTGCGGAAGAATTAATCAAGTCGATCGAAGCGAGCGACGGCGTCAAGCGATTCGAGCGGGCCGGTCTTCCCCACCATCACCACTTCCGATGCACTAATTGCAACCGAATTGATGATGTGGCAATTGACGAAAAACTTGAGCAACGGTTAATGGCTCAAAATCAGTTTGCCACCGCTCATATACTCAATTTTCTTGGCATCTGTGGAGCGTGCGATAACGGACAAAATATATGAATGCGACTCTTGCTACGTTAGTAAGCGTTATTGGCGTAAGTCTTATATCATTAGTTGGTGTTGTGACGCTGGCGCTGCAGCAAAAATTCCTCCACAAAATTTTACATGTTCTTGTGAGTTTTGCAGTTGGCGGATTAATTGGCGATGCGCTCATCCATCTTTTGCCTGAAGCATTTGAAAAGGTAGAAAAAAATCTATCTGTTTCTTTATACGCGATCGCTGGCGTGCTGATATTTTTCTTACTCGAAAAAGCAGTTGCCTGGCACCGCTCCCATAATTTAGAGAATGCCCACCCATCGCATCACATTGGCGTTCTGAACTTGATTGGTGATGGTTTGCATAATTTCATCGACGGTCTGCTGATTGCCGCAAGCTACTTGGTAAGTATTCCGCTGGGCATTGCCACAACGCTGGCGGTAATTCTTCACGAGATTCCCCAGGAAATCGGCGATTTTGGCATTTTAATTCACAGTGGTTTTAGCGCGCCTCGCGCGGTACTATACAATTTTTTATCGGCCCTTACCGCAGTCGCCGGGGCAATCGTGGGACTTATCGCCGGCGGGCAAATTGAAAACTTTTCAACAGCAATGCTTGCGGTTACCGCTGGTTCTTTTCTCTATATCGCCGGCAGTGATCTCATTCCCGAACTGCACAAGCAGGACAAGCCCATAGTTTCATTACTTGAAATGCTCGGGATTATTGCCGGCGTGGCGGTGATGGCAGCCCTCACCTTTATTGACTAATATGCCTCACAAAGGTACTTTGGTCTTATGATTTTTGGATACGCCCTACTCGCTGCCATGGCTATCCCCTCGCTCGCGTTCGCCCACCATCCCGGCGCGCTCGGACCGATCAACCACCTTGGTTTCACCCAGATCGCCCTCACCGCCATCGCCGCGCTCGTTGACGGCATTAATCCCACAGCGTTTGGTGTGCTCCTACTTTTAATCCGGCCTGGCGCGCTTTCTAAAAATCGATCGTTCGCCGGAGTACTCTATATTGCCGGGATCCTCACCAGCTATCTTGTTGCCGGAGTTGGCCTCTGGCGACTGTTTGAAAATGTCGGTTTGACCGTTGCAACGATTGGGCTTCAGCTCATCCTTGCGTTCTTTTTATTTATCGCGGGACTTAAAGAAATCGCGCCGAAATTGGTAACCCTACCAGAAAAAATGGCAATAAGTCTCAATCACAGCATTGGTTTGATCACGACTGCCTTAACCCGTGGCTTTGCCTATCCGCTTGGCGTCGTAATTGGTTTTGTGGAATTGCTTGGGACCGGAGCGATTTACACCTCGTTTTTGCAGGCGATCAGTTTTGACCCAACTGCCCCTAAAACGGTGGTGGCCGCGTTTATGGTAATATATTTAGTGGTATTTCTTCTGCCAATTGTTTCACTCTATCTTTTTTCTCGTGAGGTGAATAACTTATGGTATGGGGCAGCGAGCCAACTGGTTCACCGCGTGGTGGGCCTTGCGTTCATTGGGGTAGCACTATGGATCGGCATCAATGCGTATGTAACTATTGAAGGACTAAAACAAGGAGGATTTTTATGAAAAAATGGATAATTATTTTAGGGCTATTCATCGCCCTAGTGGCGACAGGAGCGATTCTCCTCAGGGACACCATATCAGGCGTCCAACCTTTCAGACTAACAATTAGCAACTGCCAAGGGACGCTCGATCGGCCACTCACCGTAAAAGCAGGGGAAACGGTGGTGATTGATACAACTTCTGACCAAGACGGCGAGTTGCATATCCACGGTTTTGATATTAAACGCGATCTAACCAAAAACCAAAAGCAGCGACTTACCTTTAGAGCAGTCGAAAAAGGCCGCTACGAACTTGAGCTTGAAAACCAATGCCACTTAGGAGAATTAGTGGTGGCCTCACAAGACGGCACACTGCCCCTTGTCGAACAATAATTAAGTGAAGAGACTACACAACCGTAATCATCAACGCGTGTAAATTTTTGCCACTCCAGTAAACCCAGAAACCACATCGCACCGCTCGCCGAAACTCTCGAACTTGATTTTTCGGGATTCGAGCATTTGCACCAGCGCGCAGCCGGCAACCGATTGGACCGGCCGCATCACCAGTCCGGTTTCCAAAGTATTGCGCCACGGCGTGCCATCTGGCCGCACCAGATTTCCCATAATAAGATCGTATTTCACGAGACCCGATTCCATTCCGACATCCTTTGGGTCCGGCGCGTTGTCAGTATCAAGATATTGGCCAAATTGGCCATTGAAATTTTCGCCTACAGAAATCATGAAACGGCTCGGGTCTACGTGGTTGGGTACAAAGGCTAGGTGGGTTTTTGAATAACCTTCTAGAGCAGTACTTTTAAGGCCGCGGTAGCCGTCAGTGCCTTCTAAAAACCAATTGCCAACAAGCTTGCCGTCGATATCGTAGTCAATTTTACCCGAGACTGGCGGGACAGTCCGAATATATCGCGAAAGGGCAAACGATTTGAGCTCATCGGTGTAATAGTCGAGCGGATCAGCCGTGTACAGTTTCCAAAACTCTTCTTTATAGTGCTCGGGTACTACAAAGCCGGTGAGCGGTTTGGTGGTATCCCACACCGCAAAATCGAGCGTTTGCCCGCCGATCCTGCCAATGGCCTGGCCCGCCTTCAGAGAAATATCAACCTCGCGATTAAAACCGCCTTGGCCGTTGTCGAAGGCGGCCTTGATATCGGGGGCGAGCGACGTTACAAGATCGTAGTAATACAAAAAGGTACAACTCACCACGAAAACCATGCGATACTCGGTGCCCCGCTCGTTGGTTCGCGGTTGGATCTCGACAAGCCGTGAGTCAGCCATGGCAACCACTTCATAAGCATCGCGGGGTGAGTGGTAGTCTTTCGGCGCAAAATACTGGTGATCGATCGGTGTAACGTGGTCTCCCACCACCAAGCCATAGGGAATGATCACGGAAAAATCTTCCGGTTTCATTGGTGAAACCGAAAGTTTATAGGGTACGCCCGTTCCCGAGCACTTGCCACGAGCAAGATCGCGACCCGCTTTTACGGGATCAGCTGACAGTTGCATGTCCCGCGGGGCGTTTGAGTTATTAATTCTCGAATTATTGGAAAACTTATGCCTGCTGGCAAACACGAATAACATTATTCCAACGAGTGCAATTACCGCCAATCCTACTAGAACCCATTTCCCCCTCGATGCCATTATTTTTATTGTAACAGATTTAACAAAGCCTAGTCAGCGCGATTAAATCAACCCAAGCGGATCCTCCCACCCGTTCAAATCCTGCTTAGCATGAACGTAACCCTTAAGATTAACCGCCTGGCCTTTGATGATAGCGAAGTGGAGGTGCTTGCGCTCGCCGTCGGTCTCGGCAGTACCACCCTCACCAAGCACGCCGATTTGCTGACCGGCAGAAACTTCACTGCCCAATTTTGGTAGGCTTGATGGATCGAGGTGGCCGTAGAGCGCAAGTTTAGTTTCATTGCCAATTTGGTGGCTGATTACCAAAACGCCGCCGTATCCGGCGGCGCGTCCTGAGTGAACTACTCGGCCAGGCGCGATCGAGCGCACCGGTATGTCCACATCTGGCTTATCAGCATACTCAACATCAACGCCGGTGTGGTAGCCGCTGAATCGTTCGGGCTGCACCGGCGAATTTTCTCGCGTGATAAAGATGCCAAAGGGCTTTTTGGTAATGCGGCCGCGCAACTCGTCGATCGGCTCGATCAAGCTCGTTTGATTTGCGTTGACTTTAAAACTCTCCAAAAAACGCCGATAGACCGCGTCGTCCAGATCCGGCCGCTTGCCAATCACGTAAAAAACCGATGGATTGGTGTCAGACACCCGCACGTCAGTTACAATGTGCCGCTCGCTCCGCCACGATGGTTGGTTGGCAAAGGCCGCCACGGCGGGCTTTTTTTCGATGTCGTAGCGCACCGCTGGCCGGCCATTGATCGTGGTATCTCCCCGTTCGTGAATGGTGACTGTACCAAGGGTGAGAAATGAATTGGCCTTAAAATTTCTGATAAAAACCTGGGATTTTTCTAGGTTGGTGGCGCCGCTCGCATTGGGATCGTAGAAGTTAATCGCCTCGGTTGCGGCTACTGCCTCGGCTTGCCAGTTGGATGGCACTTGCACACTAAATGTGAAGACTGAAGCCGCCCCAGGAATATCTTGGACCTTGATAGCTTTCACCTGCCCCGGTGCTTGGTCGCTAGGCTCTTGCCGCTGGTCGCTTGGCTGTTTTTGTTCAGTCTGGGCTCCTTGTTGACTTGGTGTTTGCTTGGTGGGGCCCTGCCGAAAAACCAAAAAAACAGCAACGGCCAACACGCTAAGTACTACCAGACCTACTAACAACTTCATATTTTATTGATACCACATCATTGATCGGTGCGCAAGATTAAATCTGATACAATATCGGAGTGAAGCTCAGACTCCAAGTTGCCATTGTAATCGCCCTAATAAGTTTGGCAGCAAACGGCGCCGCTGGTTTTTTGGTAACCAAAAAGCAACAGCAAATTACTGGATTAAACCAATCACTCCAAACTGAACAGAAATTCAATGCCGAGCTGACCCAAGACAAAACCAAACTCGAGGACGAGGTTACCGCAGTTTCGACAAAACTCGCCTCAACCGAGCAAGATCTCGCTAAAAAACTCGAGGAACTCAAAAAGAGCCAAGACGAGCTCAAGAAAACCCAAACTGAAATCGCCGCAAAAAAGAAAGAAAATGATTCGCTCTCAGGCAAAATCAAAAATCAAGAAAGCCAGCTCGCGACCAACTCATCGGAACTCGACAAACTCCGCGCCAGGCCGCCCCTTTTCTTGGTTGAAAATAAGTCATCGGCTGGCGGCAACGAAACGGCAATCACCGAGCTCAAAAGTGTAGTTGAGGCAACGTTCGACGAAATTCGCTCACTCTACGGGGAGGCATACCTATTGAACCAAGTCACGGTCCAGTTGGTTGACTCGCTTTCCCGGCCGAACATAGCGGGCGAAATCACCATCCAAAACTCGAAAGAAGGCATCAAATACACCATCAGAATTAAAAAGTTTTCTAGTTCGAGCTACCTGGATGTCACCACCATCGTCCACGAAATTATCCACGCCTTCCACGGCATTGCCTTCCTCGAACCGGTGGCCTACGAAGAAGGCATCACGGTGGCCGCGACCGAGGAGATTGTCTCGGTACTCGTAAACCGAGGGGTAGTACCAAACTTTTCCACTCGCTACCTCCGCATTTCACCGGAACGCGAGGCGCAGCTTGAAGCCGATCCCAATTTTGTGATTCCAGCTTCGAGTGAAGCATTTTATGGCTCAGACCAAACGAGCGACTACTACCAAATGACCGGCCGGGCTTGGCAAAGCTTAGCCTCCGGCGACCGCGGCTTTTACAAACGATTCAACGAAGCGCTCTACGCCAAAATCCACGCCGGCGTTGACCCGCGAGGGCAAGTAGTGCTCGACACGATTAGGGAGGTCAAGGGGTCGGTACCAGCCAAGAAGGCATTCAACCCTGCTTGAGTGGCTTACTGGGGTGGGGAGAACTTACTGCACTCGCTTTGGCGGGCCGGGTCTTGGCAGTAGGCTTGGCACTCGGCTTGGGACTTACAACCACTCGGACCGGAACTACTGAAACCACTCGGTGCTTGAAACCCTGCCGGTGGCTGTAACCCTTGGCAAGCACTGGGATTTGCCTGGCAGAGTGTCGTGCATTCTGCCTGCGTTTTGCACCCACCTGGACCTGAGGACCCACCAAAACCGCTGGGCGCACTAACGCCGGCCGGTGGTTGGAGCCCTTGGCAGGATTGCGGGTTGGCCTGACAGTACTGCGTGCACGTTTCCTGGCTGGTACAACCGCCCGGGCCGGCACTCGAGCCTCCAGGTTGGCCGCCGGCCTGGCCGGCGAACTTGCTGCATTCTCCCTGGTGGGAAGCATCCTGGCAGTAGCTGGAACATTCCTGTTGCCGCTTGCAGCCGCCGGGTCCGCTGAAGTTCGGCCCGAACTGCTTGGCTTTCTCCGCGTCCTCCTTGGAGATGTAACCATCTTGGATAGCAGAATCAAAACAACTCTCAACACGGTCTGGTGATTCGCAGTACGCACGACACTCGGATTCAGACTTGCAGCCCCCCGGTCCTTCACGGAAACCATATTGTCGGGCACGTTCGGCTTCCTGCTGACTAATAAGTCCATGCTGCTCGGCAAAGCCAAGACAATCCTTGAAGTGATCTTTGCTGCCGCAGTATGACTCGCAGGCTGATCGCTCGGTGCAGCCACCTGGCCCTTTCCCAGAAAACTTCTTCGCTTGTTCAGCCTCTTCGTTTGAAAGGAGTCCGGCTTTCACGGCAAACTCGATACACTCGGCGCGGTGAGCGCCATCAGCACAGTAGTCTGCGCACGCACTCGGCGAAATGCAGTCACCGGGCGATTGGCGGTTTTTATATAGTTCGATGACTTTAGCAGTTCGATCGAGTTTGTCGGGTGGAATGAGGTTATGGGATTGGGCGTACTTGAAACACGACTCAACCAACCGGATGTCGTCGCAAAAGTCCCGACAGGTAGACTCCGAGATACAGTTGCCGAGGTCTGGTATAGGATACTTCACCTCTCCCTTAACCTTCGAGGCGCGGAGGCCCACCTTTTCGGCATACACGGAACAGTTGTGATAGTTCTTAACCACATTACAATAGGCGGAGCAGGCATCGAAGTTGCCGCAGTTGCCGAGTTCAGCAAGGGGATACTTCAGCTCATCGAGGGTCACCGCCTGGGCGCGGCCAGAGAACCCTATCATCAGAATGAACGCAGCAACGACGAGTTGTGCAGCGATGGTAAAAAAGGTTCTCATTTTTTGAATGGATTCTTATAGGCAAACGGGTTCACGTCTTCTAAACCTGCCGGATCTACCGCCTTCCCCACTGATTCAGTCACCGTTGCCGATGGGGGTACATAGTCAGCTGCTGCGAAAGGATTCACCGCGGCAGAGCCAGCTGGCCGTGGTTTCCTGCGCAGGAGGTACACCCCCGCCACGATCACCAAAGCAACCAGAACGATGAGAATAATCACCCACCTCCTAGATTGTGCCATTACTTCAATCGTATCCGGCAACGTGGTTGCTTGTCAACCAGTCTGGTATACTGGAAAAAGTATAAGGAGACACTATCTATGCCATCTGGAAAAGAAGAATACGGCAAGGGCTACGGCAAACGAGGGATGGGTTTTTGGATCCTCGTCTACATAGTCGTTGCCATTGTGGTCTACGGCGCTTACTACCTTTACCGGGTGCGCGGTAGTTCACAAAAAGCGAGTTCTTCGCCAACTCGTTCACTCTATTAGAGAACACTATTTCAGGTAGTCCTTCAGTTTGTGGCTTTCCTCGTGTTTTTTGAGTTTTTGCAACGCTTTCGCTTCAATTTGGCGAATCCGTTCGCGGGTGACGCCAAACTCGCGGCCGACTTCTTCAAGGGTGTGCTGGCGGCCGGTTTCAATGCCGAACCGCAACCGCAAAATCTTCTGCTCGCGGGGGGAGAGATAATTTAGAAACTCGCTGATGTGGCCCTTGAGCAGTTCATAGATCGCCGTTTCCTCGGGTGACATTGACTCCTTGTCCTCGATGAAGTCGCCCAGGCGCGAGTCGTCCTCTTCGCCGACCGGCGACTCAAGCGACACCGTTTCCTGGGATATTTTCATAATGTGCTCAACCTTCTCAACCGGGATGGCCATCTCCGCGGCGATTTCCTCGGGCAGCGGCTCGCGCCCGAGGTCTTGAACGAGCCGGCGTTGCACGCGAATCAATTTATTAATCGTCTCAACCATGTGCACCGGAATGCGGATGGTGCGGGCTTGATCGGCGATTGCCCGGGTGATCGCCTGGCGAATCCACCACGTGGCGTAGGTGGAAAACTTGTAGCCCTTGCGCCAATCGAACTTTTGGACCGCCCGCAGCAGGCCAGTGTTGCCTTCTTGAATTAGATCGAGGAGCGTCAGCCCGCGGCCAATGTACTTTTTGGCGATCGAAACCACAAGCCTAAGGTTCGCTTCGGCCAGCTGCTTTTTTGCCAGCTCATCGCCCGCCTCGATTCGTTTGGCGAGCTTTACCTCGTCGGCGCCGGAAATCAGCGAAATGCGGCCGATTTCGCGCAAATACATTCGTACCGAATCGTCCGAGGAATCAACTGGCTCAGCGGTCTTTGACTTGCCCTCTTTTGCAATTTTTGCAACGGTGGCCACGTCAAGGAGCCGCGTGGCAGTGCGAACGTCGAGTCCGATCCGGTAAACCTCGTTAAAAAATAGATCGACGAGTGGGATGTGCTCCTCAGCCTCCGGGGCGGCTTGAAGAATTTCTTGATAGGTAATGAACCCAACCTGACGACCTTTCTTGATGAGCGTAGTGAGCGCCGGGGTCAATCTAACGTTCGCGGCAGATTTTTTTGCCGCTGGTTTTGGCCGGGCACGATGAGATTTTACCCTCGTTGGGGTAATTTTCTTGGCTTTAATCCGGAGCGCCTTTTTAGATTTTGATGCAGATTTTTTATTGGTGGCCATGAGCTAGCGTATTGTTGCTTGAAGTTGCTCGAGCAGTTGCTTAAGTTCGGCTCGGTTGCCGGCGGCTTGGGCCTTCGCGATGCGCTGGGCAAAATCAACCTTAATTTTTTCGCGCTTGCGCTCCCGCAGACGAGTCACCAACTGGCGGAGTTCCTCGCCCACCGCACCCTCGTCGAAACTCCGGTACTGCTCCTCAACCATGAGCTCAATCTCTTGCCTTTGACGATTGTACCATTTCGCGAGGGCTTGGTATAGCGGCTCATACTCTTTTTGGAAATTGGGATGGAGGATAAGGAGTCCGTAGACCGTCGCCTCGAGCGACGCTTTGGCTGAAATCTTCGGCATTGGCGGTTCGTCAGTTTTCAGGTTTTTCGTAGCAGTAGCTCGGGCGGAATCTTTTTCGAGCGCCTCTTGGATTGACCGCTCGGAAATCTGCAGTCGCTCGGAAAGCAGCCGAACGTAGGTTGCCCGCTCAATCGGATCGCCAACTCTCGCCACGAACGGCAAGATTTTTTTACCTATCGCCTTCTTAACCTCAATCGTTTCCGGCTTGCCTGTCACGAGCCGATCTAGGAGCCAATCAACAAACGGTCGGGCGGTCTTAACGAGTTCCGGCCAAGCTCTCGGATCGCTCGCCACCAGCTCGCCGGTGTCTTTAATACCGTTAGGAAACGTAACGAGTCGCACCACGAGTTCTTGCGGAAGAGCTAACTCAATCGCACTCATAGCGGCCTTGAGCCCGGCTTCGTCGGCATCAAATGCGAATACTACGGTTGGGGTGAGTCGAGCAAGAATCCTGAGGTGGTCCTCGGTGAGCGCAGTGCCGGAACTCGCTACCGCAGTGGGTACGCCCGCCTGGTGAGAAGCCACCACATCCATTTGCCCCTCAACTACCACGGCCTGAGCGGCTTGCTTGATGGCCTGTTTTGCCTGGTGGAGGCCATAGACAATGCGGGACTTGTGGTAGAGCACGGTTTCGCGGGTGTTAAGGTACTTTGGTTCGTCTTTAGGATCCAGGGCGCGCGCCGAAAATCCCACTACATTGCCGATCTGGTCGAAGATGGGGAAAACAATACGGTGGTGGAACATTTCCGGAGAGCCGGCGGCCCGGAACTCCTGCGCAGTAAACCCGCGTTGGCTAAGGAGTTGGGTAAGAACATCCTTGCGCGGGCCGTAGCCAATCTTAAACTCTTCGATTGTTTGGTTAGTCAGTTTGCGTTCGCGTAAGTAGTCACGGGCCGCTTGCCCAACCGGGTGGTCGCACAAAATTTTGTGGTAGAGCTCGGCAGCAAGCGCGTTAATCGCAAGCAGGCGGTTCTTGGTATTTTTCTCTTCCTCGTAGACCTGCTTGGGTTTAGACTTTTCGAGCTGTATCCCAACTTTGTCGGCAAGAATCTGGAGGGCCTCGCGGAACTCCAAGTTCTCCTGCTTCATCAAAAACGAAATAACATCACCGCCCTCCGAACACCCGAAACATTTAAAAATCTGCTTGTCGCGGGACACCATAAACGAAGGCGTCCGCTCTTGGTGGAACGGGCACGGCGCTTTGTGGTTGCTGCCAGCCTTCTTGAGCGTGACGTATTGGCCAATAAAATCGACAATATCGATCTTGGATTTAATTTCCTCGACGTCGGTCATGCGGTGAGGGCGAGATTTGAACTCGCGATACCCTTGCGGGTATACCGCCTTTCCAAGGCGGCGCACTAGGCCACTATGCGACCTCACCACATGGCCCGATTATAACGTCCCTAACGTAATAGCTCAATTATCCGTACCCACAAATAGAAGCGATCGCTTTGATTTGTGGGTATAATTATTTACTTTGTCTTTTGATTGATTTAATAATGTTTCTTTTACTGAAATACTCAATCAAATCCAATTCTGTTTCAACCCGCTCTGCAATGATAAACTGGACATAGTGATTGATGCCGTAGGTCTGCTCGAGGTACCGCACCATTCCAATACAATCATGGGGATACACGTATACACTCTTTTGGAGTTGATAACAACCTATTCTCGTCAAGAGTTCTCGAACGATGTCACGTACAACTTTTTTCTCTTCGGGAATATCGAAAATAATAATTCGCCACTTACCATCCCAGTGATTTGGTATGGGAATCTTACCATCCTCAAAAAGATAACGCCCAATTTTGCGCCGTCCTTGGTCGGTTAGTTCGATGAATTTTTCTTCACCCTCTGTGTAAACCTCGATTAACTTCGCAACTTTCAGTCTGGATACTAGATTGTAGAACCGTTTGTAATCTCGTCCCCGACTCGACAGGTAATCCCCGTAGGCACGTCGGTAACGACGGCGGTGGTCGAAACTACCAAAGACAGCAAGGACGTCAAAAAGGGAGAGCAATAATGTTTTGACGGTAACGCCTGTTAGCTCGAGATAAACTTTTTTGGTGTATTTGCCAACCACTAACCTGATTATACCTACATATAGAAGCGATCGCATCCATATGTAGGTTTGTCGCCTCTACAATTTTTGTGTGGCAATTTCACTCGTTAATGTCATGAAATTAAAAGAGGGGCGCCCGAATGGGCGCCCCGATTGTCCGGCTGCCTCTGCCGGAACCAAACTACTTGCCGAAACGAGCCGGCGGCAACGCCGGCAAGCACATCGGCCAGTCATTGGGAAGGTGCGCCCGCGATGACTTGCGAGTGATCTTTCCCATCCCCGCTGGCGACATCGGCCGGACCAGCGGTCGCGTCCGACGAGCCTTGCTCTTTCGAGCCGGCTTAACCGGTGGGGCGGATGGTTTGAAGTAGCCGTCAACTTGGACTGGCTCCAGGATACCACCCCTCTCGGGAAAACCGTTGGGGAACATCTTGATATCCAGCTCGTAGAGCTGGTAGTTCAAGCTGTCCGGCGGCTTGAGGAGAGCGTACTGCTTCTTGCCATCCTCAAATGCGCTGTGGAACCGATAGTGCTCGAGCTTGGTGAGAGGCTTGGGCTTGCCCAACCCCTCCAGCTCGCCGGCCTCAAGGCCTTCGGCCTCGCCCAGCTCGTAACCGATGGCATGACCTTGATCATCACCGGCACGCTTGCCAGCAGCGTAGGCCTGGTCGGTCCGAACTCTCAGGTACCAGGCATGCCACCAGATCAGCCCGAGCACGGTGCCGATCAGGAGCAACACACCCATCACCCGGAAAATCCCGGCCCAGCACTCGGCTTTGGTCCGGGTGCCACCGGACCGTGAGACTGCGTTCATTTCAATCACTCCTTTTGGTTCGTTGCAGACTGCGACCATTACTGTAGCGAACTCTGTCTCGTCCCTGCCCCGTACTACCGCGTGAGCACCCCGCAGCTCACGGGAACACGGTTGCAACGGCTGCTTAGTTCCGGACAACCCCGCTTTGGCAGCCGCGGGCAAAATCTGGTCGTAGCAGGCGATAACAGAAATTGTTGTTCAGGAGCAAGTCGGATTATGCCATTTTACCACAATAAAACAAGCTCGCGCCCTCCTCGAGCTTTGTTCTAGTATAGCATATACCTAGATAGAAATCAAGAGTGCAATAAAGTATCGAGGATCACTTGGCGCTCCACCGAGGCAAGCAGGTGGCGGGTTTGGACAACAGCATCGGGCGAAACGGAAACTGAGGTAATGCCGGCGCGCACCAGTGCCTCGACCACCTCGGGATAGGCCGAAGCAGCCTGACCGCAGATTGAAGAACTAATCGCATAGTGTTTGGCAACTGACACCACGTGAACGAGCGCCTCGAGCACGGCCGGGTGGGTTGGCGGATACAGGCTCGCGAGTCTGCCGGCGTCACGATCCACCCCGAAAATAAGTGAGGTAAGATCGTTGGTGCCAATCGAGATGCCGTCGATCCCTTGGGCAATAAAATTGCGGATCAAAATTACGTTGCTCGGCACTTCCACCATCATCCAGAGCTTAAAATCAGCGCCTTGGTAGAGCCCGGCGGCGTGGATGCGATCGCGCAGAATCGCGAGCTCCTCGGGCACCCGGACAAAGGGAATCATCAGCCAAATATTCCGGTGGCCCATTTGCTCACGAGTTATCCGCACCATTTCAAGCTCGGTCTCCAGCCAGGCCGGCTGATCAATGAGCCGGCGGGCGCCGCGAAAACCCAACGCCGGATTCTCTTCCTTAGGCTCGTAGGCTTCACCACCCTTGAGGTTACGATATTCGGAGGTTTTAAAATCGGAAAGGCGATAGACGACCGGCCGGGGCGCAAACGCCCTGGCAACGGTGGCAAGCCGCTCGGAAAGCGCGGCAACCATCTCGGCTCGCTTGCCCTTGGCCAGGAGCGCCTGGGGGTGTTCGCCAAGCGCCGCGATCATAAACTCGGCGCGCAAAAGCCCTACGCCGTCGACCGCAAGCTGTGCCGCGGCCTGGGCGACCGTAGGATCGGTGAGGTTAACGTAGAGCTTGGTGGCGGTAATTGGCTCCATCGCACGGCCGAGCTCTTTGGCCCAGCTTGAGCGGCCATAATCTTTGGTAACCGCTTCGGCAGGAACTACCCCGGGATACACCAACCCCTCCGAACCGTCGACGGTAACCACTTGCCCGTCCTTTAGAGTATGGGTGGCGGTTTTCGCGGCGACGATGCAGGGGATGCCCATTTCGCGGGCGGCCACTGCGGCGTGCGAGTTGACCCCGCCGGTATCGGTCACCACCGCCGCCGCTTTGGAAAATGCGGGCACGAACGCCGGCGAGGTGAGTTCGGTAACGAGAATCTGCCCGGGAGCCAGTTTCTCAAGTTCAGTGATCCGATGAATTACCTTGACTATTCCCGAGACAACGCCCGCCGACGCGCCGATTCCCCGCACCGTTACATTGGCGGGTCTTCCCAACACTGCCGAGCTAACCGCTCGAAGATTGGGCGATCCTACGCGGGTCGACCGCGACACCACCCGGAGATCAACGATCGAAAATTCCTCCCCCGCCTTGACCCACTCAAGCTCGACTGGGGCACGGATGAGAGCACAAGCTTCAGAGATGAGCCGAGCAAGCGAGAGCAAATCTTCGGGCGAAAGCTTGGGCTCGCTCCGATGGGCTCCTTCCACCCTACGGTGGGCAAGCTTGCCGGCATGATTAGCTACCAGCTTCCAACTTTGGGTTGCCACGGTCTGGTCGATAACTTTAAGAGTTCCCTTAGCTACCTTGTAACGATCGGGGGTAATTGCTCCGGCAACGACCGGGGAGCCCAACCCCAAGGCCGCCTCGATCACCATAGCTTCATCGTCGTGGGTGAGCGGATCAAACGAGCTCGCTATGCCGGCGACGTCGGCCTCAATGAGCTGCTGAACAAGGAGTGCCGGAGGGGTAATGGCGCCGGTTCGCGCCCGGGCTTGCAGGTAGGAACCCAAAATTGTCCGGATGCCATCGGTGAGCTCTGGAATAGTTGCGATGGGCATAACCGTGCGGTGAGCCGGCAGCTCATGCATCGGACTGCCGGCGTGGGAAAGCCGGAGCACGGTAGCTCCGGGGATTTTACTGCAGGCAACCCTGACAGCTTTGAGGAAAGACGGAGGAAAATCGATCGAACTCGTAAGTTGCTTAAGCAGACTATTAACTAATTTAACGTCAGGAACCTTAGCGGCCGAGGCCTTAAGGAGCCGGGCTGCGAGCCGCTCATCATACAAAGTAGCCACCGAACTAGCATCGATGACAAAGCCGTCGGGCACCGGCAAACCAGACCGCTTGGCAGCTCCAAGCAAATAGGCCTTTTCGCCCAGCTTAGCCTCAGCCCCCCCTTTTTCAGAAAGTGCGACGATCATTGCTGGTAGGTTTGCTTGATTGCGCTCAGAATCAATGCTTCAGTTTTTTTATCTTGTTTGAGCGCCTCCCGTGCCCCCTCGCGGCCCTGGCCGAGTTTCGCCCCCTTAAAGGCAAACCAGCTGCCTGACTTTTCGATCACACCCAAGGCTACCCCGAGATCGATGAGTTCCCCTCCCCGCGAAATCCCTTCACCATAGAGAATATCAAACTCAGCGGTGCGAAACGGCGGAGCAACTTTGTTTTTAACCACTTTGGCCCGCACGTGAGAACCGATTACCCGATCACCGTCTTTGATCGATTCGGCGCGGCGCAGCTCAATCCGGACCGACGAGTAGAACTTGAGCGCCATGCCGCCGGTGGTGGTTTCGGGGTTGCCGAAAACGATGCCGATCTTCATGCGGATTTGGTTAATGAAAATAACGGTGGTGCCGCTTTTTGAAACGATTGCGGTGAGCTTCCGGAGCGCTTGACTCATGAGCCGTGCCTGGAGGCCCATGTGCTGATCGCCCATCTCGCCTTCGATCTCGGCTTTGGGCACGAGCGCTGCAACCGAATCCACCACCACCACATCCACCGCGTTTGAGCGAACGAGCGTCTCGCAAATCTCGAGCGCCTGCTCGCCGGTATCGGGCTGAGAAATCAACAACTCTTGGAGATTAAGACCGATTTTTTTGGCATATTCGGGATCAAAGGCGTGCTCGGCGTCAATGTAGGCAGCCAGGCCGCCTTGCTTTTGGGCCTGGGCCATTACCGACATGGCCAGGGTACTGTTATGATTAACAAATCCATTACCCACAAACGTGGCATTGCTTGGAATGGTGAAATCATAGACGTATGCCTTAGCTGGTTTTAGTTGTTTAACCGTGTCCCAGAAAAAACCAAGCTCATAGATATTCTCTAGATATTGGTACTCCGGCAGGCGAGCGGCTTTTTTGAAATGGGTAATAATCTTATGCAATTGATGATACGTGATTCTTGATTTCCTGCTCACCGTGGTCACGTAGTCATTAAGGAACTTCCAATCTTTTCGGGTAGTCTCTCGAATAGTCTTGCGAAAGGCTTCAAGGAAATTTTGGAGTTTATTTTCGAGGTGAGGGATAACATCGACATTGCTTTGAAATTTCTTCAAAGCCCCGATCGCCCTCAATAACTTCTGTTGTTTCCTCTTACTGACAAACCCGATTGACCGTGAAAAGATTTTTCGATCAGACTGGCCTTGGATATCGAGAGAGCAGTAACGCTCACCTTGAACCTCGCGCTCTCTAATCTTCGAGATAATCCCGAAATTAAGGAGTATAATTTGGATTTGTTGCACGAGGACGGACGATTTTGAGCAGTATTCGATTGTGGAACCGGAAAACGACCCATCGGCCTCGTATAAACCTCTCAGAAAATTGGCAACAATTTTTTTAGGAGAAACCATGATTGACCAGGGTACTTCCTTGTTTGCCGCGTTCCAGTAACCTAAACCGGCAAATTTGAAGAACTCGCGTGCCATGGCATTGTGGATCGTGACTCGCCAAGTATTGCGTGATGTTTTTTTGAGAAGCAATTTCGGTTTTTCCCCGAAAATTTTTTGACAAAGCGCGATGTAGTCTTGCAGCACTTCACGATATCCAATCGTTATTGAAATATTATTCTTATTCAAACCAGTCGCCGTAATGTGTCCGTCGCCAACGAGGTATCCAAACAACCGAGCGAGTTCAGGCGACATGTTCGTAACTGCAAAAACCTTCTTAGAAGTATTGTATTTGGAGGGTTGGTACTTAAACTGAGAAAAATCAGGACCCTTACCAAAACAGTCTTGCCCTCGCTGGATGGCAATATGGTCAGTCGTTTTAAGTTCATCGAGTCGCTTGAAAATGTAGTCGCCATTTCGATCAAGAACCTTAATACGATGATTAGGTGTTGCCTCAAGCCGGTATCCGAATCTTGTCTTGAGGATAAGAGTATTTTTAAGGCCGTCATTATAGAAATGACTGGTCTTCTCGAATGAATGTTCGGAGTGAACGAGCGCCTCTTTTGGCTGAAAGCCAGTCTTGAGTGGGTTGCCGAATTTATGAATTGGGAGCATACCTTGATCAGAAAAGATAATCGTATCGTGCTTGACGCATTTTCCACTCGCTTCGAGACCATAAATCTCAACTACTCTGCCCCGCGGTAGCCCACCAACCCCCAGGGCAAGATCGAGGGAGAGTGAGCCGGTGGGAATTACCTCAACGGTGCGATTGGCAATTTCCCCAAGATGCATAATCGCGCCCTGGCCAAAATCGCGCTCAATCTGAGCGATCGCCGATTTGAGCGCTTCTTGCTTGTGGTCTGCTTTGGTTGTTTTAGCTGCCGGTTTCGGTTCCGTCATGATGGGCCTCGCTGCGCTCCCGCAGGATATTAATTCGTTTAGTAGTCTTTTTATTAAACCTGGTTTGAGCGGTCAGCTCAAGTTCGTTGATGCCGGGGTTTAGGGTGATCTCCTGGGCAAAGCCGCCATCGGCCCCGGGCACGACGGGCTCGTCATTGATCGTTACCGTTGCGCCTTCGGAAGTTTTGCCGACAATTTTTACCGTTTCGCCGGTAATTTTCGCCTCAGTGCCTGGCTCGGTGATGGCTAAAAGCGGCGGGGACAGGAAAATGGAAAGCTGCCACCACAGGTAGCCGAATACCACCAGAATCGCTCCGGCGGCCGATCCGATCGCAATCAATTTGGGGGTGAGTAAAATTTTTGGAGCATGGGCCTTAATGAGGCGGCTGTGGTCGAGCGTGGTGCCGTGAAGTGTAAGGTAGAGTTCTCGCTCGGCCCGGAATTCACCTTCAAATTTTTCCTGCGGTATGGCGAGGACCTGGCAAATCGCCCGGAGAAACCCCAAGCAGTACACCGTGGCCGGGAGTTTGCCATAGTCGCCGCGTTCGATCGCTTCGATAAAAAACACCCGCACTTTCGAAACCGCCTCGAGCTCGGGAATGGTAAGCTTGCGGCGCAGCCGCAACGCTCGAAGCCGCTCGCCGACGCTGCGAGGTTTGTGCACTACCGTTTTGGTAAAACCGTTCGTCATGCTCCCTTTATAAGGTAATTACTACAACCACTGATCTTTTCCACAGATAATCACAGATTGGTTCTTTATTCAACTGGGTGTATCGGTGCCCTACCTTATTCACGATTACCCCCATAGTGATCCTGTTCATCTGAAGATACCAGCACGTCGCGGGGCCTCGCGCCTTCCGCCGGCCCGATCACCCCTTGCTCCTCAAGCAAATCAAGGAGGCGCGCCGCGCGGGCATACCCAACGCGCAACCGGCGCTGCAGGAGACTGGCGGAAGCCTTACCCGCCGCAATGGCCACCTGCTTGGCTTCCTCGTAGAGTTCGTCATCTGCCCCGTCGGATCCCCCGGCAAAGCCGGCGGCTTTGGTGGGCCGAAAATCGGCAATCGTCTCATCATATTCGGGGCCAGCCTGCGATTTAATAAACTCGGTCACCGCCTTAATTTCGTTCTCGCGCACCATCACCCCCTGCACCCGCTTGGGTTTGCCGAGTTCCGGCGACAAGTAGAGCATGTCGCCGCGGCCAAGGAGCCGCTCGGCGCCGGCCTGATCGATGATCGTCCGTGAATCAACTTGGGACGCCACGGCAAAGGCAACCCGGGTGGTAATGTTTGCCTTAATAAGGCCGGTGATGACATCAACCGAAGGCCGCTGGGTGGCAACAATCAGGTGAATGCCGGTGGCCCGCGCCATCTGGGCGAGGCGCACAATCGCCGCTTCGATTTCGGAACCGGCCTGGGCCATTAAATCCGCCAACTCGTCGATCGCGATCACAATGTAGGGCAGCGGGCCATCGGGCGGATTTTGGTTGTAGCCCACGATATCGCGCCGACCGGTATCCTGAAACAGGGCGAAGCGGCGCTCCATTTCTGAAATCGCCCAGCGCAGCGTGCTGACCGCGCCGCCAACCTGGGTGACTACCGGGGTGAGCAGGTGAGGAATGTCGTTGTAGTGAGGAAACTCAACCCGCTTGGGATCGATCAAAATGAGCCGGAGCATGGCCGGCGAGTTTTGGAAAAGCAGACTCATCATCATGCCGTGAAGGGCAATACTCTTGCCGGAGCCCGTTGAACCGGCAATGAGGAGGTGGGGCATTTTTTGTACGTCAACCGCAAAGGGCGTGCCGGCGACATCGCGGCCCAGGGCAAGCGTAAGGGTTGATTTGACGGCCCTAAACTGGTCCGATTCAAGCACTTCCCGGAGCGTTACTTCCGCAGCTTGCTTATTTGGCACCTCAAGGCCAACGGCCGCCTTGCCGGGAATCGGCGCCTCAATCCGGATGGGATGAGCGGCCAGGGCAAGCGAGAGATCGTTACTTCGTGCCGTGATGGTGGTAAGCTTCACTCCTTCAGCAGGTTTGAGGGTGTACTGGGTAACGGTGGGGCCAATGTTAACGTCGCCCATGGTTACCGAAACGCCAAAATCCTTGAGCGTCTTGCCAATCACCTCGACATTCTTGGCAATGTTGCCGGGCTGGGCCCGCGAGGTCGAAAGATGGAGCAAATCGAGTGCTGGCAGCGTCCAGTTGCTGTCGCGCGGTTTGGCAACTACCACTGGCCCTGCCACGGCAGGGCGGTTGCTTTTGAGGCGGTCGCGCACCGTCGCAAACACCGAAACACCACCCTCATTCACTTTAACATCGGGCTTTTCCGGTTCAGGCATGAGCCAGCTTTTGAGCCTCGAAATCGAGAGGTTGGTGGCGAGGATGAGCGAAACCACCGTCAAGCCGAGCACCACGACAAAGGCAGCCACCGGCCCCATCACTCCAACGAAAAATGATGAAACGTTGCCACCCACTACGCCACCGGCCTGAAAAAATAGCGCGGGGAAAAAAATGAACGAAAGAATAATGCCAACCACCGAGTGGGGCCGGATCACCAGTTGGCGGCTGCGCCAAAACACGTAGCCGCTGCCCGCCAATACGAATGGCACGAGGAATCCAGAGAGGCCAAATGTCAGGGTGAGACCATGAAGCAGCGATGAACCAACCTTGCCCGCCAGGCCAAAAATGGCCAGCAAAAAAAGGATGGCAAGCAACATCAGTATAACCGCCACTACCTCTGCGGCGAGCTTTGGTTCAACCGAAAAATCTATGCTTCGGAACTCTTCTTGATGCTTTTTACGTCGTGGCAAGTTCGGCCCTCCTAGGCTCAGCGCAATAGTATCCCAAAATGCGCTATAATTCAATCATGCCACATATTGGTGAAACAGACATCTTCCGCGTCCGGCCAAGTTTCGTACCGTACGGGTTCATTATCCTGGGTATCGCTGTCCTTGTGACAATCATTATCCTGATCCTTGGTCCTATTCCGCCGGTTGTCACACTGGCGATCGCGCTGATCGGCCTCTTTGCGATCACGGTGGTGTTATTGGCCTGGCTGACCAGCGAATACGCCCTAACTACCCAAAAAGTCCACGTCCGCCGCGGCATTATTACCCGATACCACGAGGATATCGAGGTTACCCGCGTTTCATCGGTTGAACTCCACCAAGGGATTCTCGGCCGAATCCTTAATTATGGCGACATTGTGATCGACGGCGACAGTCCGAACTCGCGGATCATCTTCCGCCAGATTGCCGCTCCGACCACTCGCCACGGACAAATTGAGCACGAGACACTCGGTTAGCAACCACTGATCTTTAACACAGATAAACACAGATTATTCCACGGTAAGGTAAAGGGATCAGTGGCTATCAGTGGATCAGATATCTGTGGTTGTATAACTACCGAATGAGTCGCTCAAAGCGGTTTCGAGATGAGCCAAATACCCTCAAAGAGTGCTTGCTCGTGTTTAGCAAAATCCGGTGATTCGACGAGCCAGCCATAGGCTGGCTTTTTGTGAGAAATCAGCGCGATTTTGTGATCGGTAAGATAACTTGTAAACGGCAGCACCAGACTCTCCGGAGCTTGTCGTACGGTCATGAGCATCGCCGGGTTGCTCGCTATATCTCCAGCGAGTACCCGGATACTGGTTCCCGATGCCACCCGCTCTTTTTCGAGCCGCTCCATAACATCGTCGCCCACAATTTCCGCAAGTGGTGCAGAATAGATCAGGCGAATCTCCTTGGTTTGGGTTTTCAGAATATCTGAAAGGAGTGCTCGCACGCCCTCTTTCCCCTCGTAGATCGTGCTCACCGGCCGGGAGAGTGTTTCGCCGTAGAGGTTAGCCAGTTGTGGAATGAGTTCCTCAAGTTGCTGCCGGCGGGCCTCGAGATCAGTGAGCAGTTTTTTGGGATCTTCGGCGGCAAAATTGACAATTTTACCAATTGCCACTTGCCTCACGAGCCCCTGTTTTTGCAGGCGCTCCAGGACATCGTAGGTCCCCGTTCGTTCAACTCCGGCCGCTTGGGCGACTTGAGAAACCGTGGTCTGGCCGAGCCGGAGCAACGATAAATATACCCTAGATTCCTTTTCGTCTAGGCCGAGTTGCCCCAGTATTTGTGCTATTTGTTCCACAATTAATCACAAGTATAGCATATTTATCAAATAAATAGTGTGCATTTTTTGTCACAAAATTACACTGTCGATTTAGAATTATATCCTCAAACATGCTATACAAAAAAACACGAGTTCCAAATAAGGCACTCGTGTGGGATTACTTACGTTTGTGAGTGGGTTTTTTGCGTCTAGGGGCTCGTGTTTTCGGTACTTGATCGATGATTTTTCCCCTAAAGATATCCTCAAGGAAAGCAGGTTTTTTGCCGTTCACTAATGTAACAGCTTTTGTGAAATCGAGTTGAACCGTATACTGCTTCCAAGGAGCGCTACTCCTGCGTTCCCAAGCAGTGGTAGTCTTTTCTTCGGGGTTAGGCTCAAGCATGATCCAAACCGTCCCTGTTTCGTCATCGTGGCGCCAGGCAGAGATGGCTTCTCGTTCAGACTGTGTTTCTGGAAGTGGATTCACCTCATCCTGTTGATATTTGCGCCAGTGCCACCGATATCGGTCAAGAATTTTGTTTCTAAGGTTGGGTACATCAATCTCCGAATCTTCGAAGAAACCATTGGGAACGACAGAATTCAATAATGTCGGGGTAAAGATTGCTTGAATTCTTGATGCAAGTTGGGCACATACATCTTGAGGTCTTCTTTTGATTTCCCCGGGTTGTCCAAGTCTCAAGGCATGCTTTACAGAATCTTCCTCAACGCCAGGAGAAAGCTCATCGACCCGCACCTCAAAAACGGCATTGATTGTGAGTCGCGTCGCCTGGCCGCCTGTATCTTGAAAATCTATCGTCACATCTACTGGAAACTTGCACGCTGCTCTTTGTCCAGCGAAAATCTTAGGTGGATTGTTCATGTTCGTCCCTTCTTACTCGAAGACTATATAAAGTATAATATACCAAAACAAGTGAGGAATCAAGAGCTAGAAGCAAATCGATCTCTTTAGACCTCAATGATCACCGGAATAACCATGGGCCGACGTTCGGTTTTGCCGTAGAGAAACTCGGCCAGATCGTCACGAACCAGGCGCTTGATCATGTCCCACTGGAGCGGGTACTTTTCGTTGTGCCTTGAGAAAATCCGCTTGACCTCTTGGCGGGACTCGAACACTAAATCTTCCCTCTCACGCATGTAAATAAAGCCTCGGGAAATAATATCTGGAGAGGTAACGAGCTTGCCCGTCTGCCTTTCTACCGTGAGAATAATCACAAAGATGCCGTCCTTGGCCATGGCTTGGCGATCGCGCAGCACAATGTTGCCAACATCCCCTACGCCCGAACCATCCACCAATACATATCCGGCTTGCACTCGGGTATCGAGCACCTTGGCCTTGCCTTTGTCGAACTCAACCACGTGACCGTTTTCTATAACGAAAATGTTGTCGTCCTTCACGCCCATTTTTCGTGCGAGCTGGCCATGGCGCTTAAGGTGGTGGTACTCACCGTGGATCGGCACAAAATACTCGGGCTTCGAAAGCGCGATCATAAGCTTAAGCTCTTCCTGCGCGGCGTGGCCGGACACGTGAATGTCGAAGCTCTTGCCGTAGATCACGTTAGCGCCTTGCTTAAACAGATTGTCGATTGTCTCGTAAATTGAGGGTTCATTGCCGGGGATTGGCGAGGCCGAAATCACCACGGTGTCGCCTTTTTTGATCTTGATCTGGCGGTGCTCGCCCCCTGCCATCCGGACTAGGGCAGAATATTCCTCGCCCTGAGAACCGGTTGCTAAAATTGCGACCTCATTATCGGGTATCGTTGCAAGCTTGTGAATGTCAATGAGCAGGTTGTCGGGCATCTTAAGGTAACCAAGTTGCAAGGCCATGTTGATGTTGTTCTCGAGCGAGCGGCCGGAAACCGCGAGCTTGCGCTTGTGCTTAACGCACATGTCGATTACCTGCTGCATGCGGTTAATGAGCGAGGCGAACATTGCCACAATCACCCGGCCTTCAGCCTGGGAGAAAATCTCGTCGAACGCATCAGTTACGACGCGTTCGCTTAATGTATAGCCCGGTTGCTCCGCGTTAGTTGAGTCTGATAGCAATGCCGTGAGGCCGGCGGCGCCGATTTCGGCAATTCTGGTGAGGTCGGTCTTTTGGCGGAAGATCGGCGTGTGATCGATTTTCCAGTCAGTAACATGGAAAATCTTGGCGTTTTCGGTAGTAATGTAGAGCGCCACTTCGTCGGGGATTGAGTGAGCCATCTGAACAAACTCAATGTTAAATACGCCTAGTTGAATTTTCTCGCCGGCGTTCACCACGGTAATCGGCGGGTTGGCGATATTAAACTCATCGAGCTTAACTTTAATAAGCCCGGCGGTGAGCTGGGTGGCATACATGGGAGCGCCAAGTTTTGGCCAAAGATAGGGTGTGCCGCCAATGTGGTCTTCGTGGCCGTGGGTAAAGATAATACCTTTGATTTTATGTTTGCGCTCAACAAGGTATTTGATGTCGGGAATCACAAAATCTACCCCGAGCATCTCCTCTTCCGGGAACATAATGCCGCAATCAACCACAATAATGTCGTCGCCTTGCTCGTAGGCAAACATGTTCTTGCCAATCTCACCAAGACCTCCCAGTGGAATGAGCTTGAGCGTCCCAGCGCGGAACGGCGCGGTGACGGTTGGCCGATCAACCGTGCTTGTCATGGTTGAGAGCGTGCGCTTGGTTGCTTGACGAGGCACTTCGTCTTTACGGTTGCGCATCGTGCGCCCCCTGTTTTGGCGGCTCACCGGCACACCGGCAGATTCAAATTTTTCCATAGAAAAACTCCTTTACAGAAAAGAGCTCATAATTTAGTAAGTTGAGAACCTTCATGTAATAATACGTGAGGTCTTTGAGCTCGATTTCTCGATATGTATATAGTATACCATACTGCGGGGGAAATGTCAACTGCTGGGCAGATCAAGATGATCTTGCAGAGATTTCTGAATTGATTCTTTGATCTGATAGGACTCAATATATCCGTAGCATGTTCTCAGGCGGGCTTTGGCAACCGAACGGATTTGATGGCCAAGCGCAATCGAATCTTTTTTTAACCCAGCCGTGCCTTCTGGCACCAACACTTCGTTGGGATAAATATGTCGTCCGGGCTTTTTTGATGTTAATGGCACAACCGTTACCGTGCCAAGCGCTGTATTGATATATTCTTGCGAGATAATAATTGCCGGCCGGGTACCAGCTTGTTCTGATCCTATTGCCGGATCAAAATTGATGAGCACAACTGCCCACTGGTATTGCTTTAGTTCCATTATTCGACAAACTCACTGTCAATGTATTTGAAATCTTTTTGCACGTCGTTCACATCCTGAGCCAACAGGGGGTCTTTGGCGGCCTTCGCGAACTCTTTCGAAAGCCACTCGTCCCGTTTTTGTTTGAGTTCGCGTTTAATTGCCTGCTCAACAAAATCGCTTTTTGAGGTGATAGATCCTTTTTTGGACAATTGGTCCAGCGCAACTACCACCTCTGTATCAAGAGAAAAGGTCTGCTTTTTAGTTCTAATCGCGGTCTTTGGCATACTATAAGTATTGTACTATACGTAATACTTTTTGTCAAGAGCATGTACCGGTTCCCGGCGTCGAGCAGCGGGGCTTGACGCAGAGAGAGAAAAAGAGTTCAATAGAGAAAAGCAACGCAACTAAGTATATTGGAGGTATCCTATGGTAGAACAAGGATCGAGTTTTAACCCCGAGTCAGAAAAAATAGATAACTTAGATTCGTTACTCGAAAGATTTGACAGTCAGACAGATAAAATTCCTGAATCCCTGCGACAAAAATCGACCGATGAACTTTTTGAACTCTGGAAACAAGGGGTTGATCTCTACAAAAATCTTTATCCAGCTGATATGCGAACAATTACCGATAGAGATGAAAGAAATAGAAGGTATTTAGATTTCACAAAAGTTGCAGCAGTGAATCGACTAATCAACAATATCGTGTCTGATAGGTTAGATCAGAGAATTTCCGGCCCAGACGAAAGCATGAGAGCATTACAATTAAAACAACAAGAAGTTCAATGGAAACAGGATTTGACACAGGTAGAAGTACAAAGGGCTACATCAGCTGGTGAATTCTCAAAAGCAGAGGAGTTACAAAAAACGTATTGGTTGTTGGCCAAAGAAAGTTTTCAAGCTGGTCAAGAAATAGGAGACTTATCTTTCAAAAATCTACAGGAAAAATGGTCTAAACCCATAGCTTAACTAATTTCCGCCCTTAGTGCGTATTAGTGAGGAGACTAGATACGGGTGCGAGAACTTGCTTCCGTGTTATTCTGCGCTATTTTTGTAGTGTCACTTGTTTCATCGAGAGTGAAATGCGGCCTTTGATGGGGTCGACACCAACAACTTTAACCGTAACCACATCGCCAACTTTGACCACATCGGACACCTTGGCCACGCGGTGGTCGGCCAGCTCGGAAATATGGATCATACCGTCGGTCTTGGGTAAAATTTGCACCACGGCCCCCACATCCTGGCCGGTCTGGCGCGAACGCACAATATCAACCACCGGAGCGGTAAAGACCTCGCCAACTTGGATTTCACGAGTCATCGCCTCAATTTGAACAATGGCTTTTTCCGCGGCCTTCGGGTCAACCGATGATACGAGCACCGTGCCGTCGTCTTCAATATCAATAGAAATTACTTCTTTGCCGCCGCAGTCTTCAATCAGTTTACGGATAGTTTTGCCGCCCGGGCCGATAATTTCGCCAATTTTTTCAGTATTGATATGAAGGGTAAAAATGCGGGGAGCGTAGGGTGAAAGCTCGGGACGGGGCTTGGCAATCACTTTGGCAATGGCATCAAGCACCACCTCACGGCCAACTTTGGCTGCCTCAAGCGCCTCTTTGACAATATCAAATGTGAGGCCATCAATTTTAATATCGAGCTGAATGGCAGTGATGCCCTCCCGGGTGCCGGTAACCTTAAAATCCATGTCGCCCGAAAAATCCTCGGCGCCGGCAATATCGGTCAATAATTTGTAGGTCTTACCACCACCGTGCACTAAACCAATGCTCATACCGGCAACCGGCGCTTTGATCGGGACACCGGCATCCATCAGGGCAATCGTTGAACCGCAGGTTGCTGCCATGGAGGTAGAACCGTTTGATGAGACAACCTCGGAAACCAGCCGTACGGTGTACGGGAATTGCTCGCGGCTTGGGATCACCGGGCGCAGCGCCTTTTCGGCGAGCGCGCCGTGGCCAATTTCCCGCCGGCCAGGCGAACGCATGGGTTTCACCTCGCCAACTGAGTAGGGCGGAAAATTGTAATGGTGCATGTAACGCTTGGTGGTATCTTCTTCCATGGTATCAATCATCTGCTCCTCACCCGGAGCACCCAGCGTGGCAATGGTAATCACCTGGGTCTCGCCGCGGCCAAAAAAACCCGAGCCGTGGGTGCGCGGCAGGAGCCCCGCCTCAACTTTAAGCGGTCTGATTTCATCGAGTTTGCGGCCATCGGGGCGGTGGCCTTTGGTTAAAATATCATCGCGCACCGTCTTGTCAACGAGTTTTTCAAAGGCAGTTTTGAGATTAAGTTTTCCGTAGGTCTCGGCAAGCGACTCAAAGAGTTCATTTTCAATGGCGTCAACTTCGCTTTTGCGCGCTGGCCCATCGGTCAGGGTAAGCGCTTTGGTAAGTTTTGCGCCAATGGCCTGCGCGACGGCCGTTACAATCGCCCCGTCAAATGCGGGGAAGGCCATTTTAACGGTACCCTCCGCCAATTTGGTTTGAACCCTGCACGCCTCGGCAATGGTTTTGTGAGCCAATTCAATCGCCTCAAGGACGGTGGCCTCGGGTATTTCGGAGGCGTCAGCCTCGAGCATCATCACTTTGTCGGCGGTGCCCGCCACCACAATATTGAGCTTTGAGGCTTCCATTTGCGAGTCAGTGGCATTGACGACTAACTTGCCGTCAATCAAACCGACGCGGGCGCCGCCAACCGGGCCATTAAAAGGCGCGCCGGAGAGCATGAGCGCCGCTGAGGCGGCGTTAATCGCCATAATGTCGGGTTGGTGTTCGCTGTCGTAGGAGAGCACGGTGATGATTACCTGCACGTCTTTGCGCAATTCTTTGGGAAAGAGCGGTCGCAGGGGCCGATCAATGAGCCGCGCCGTTAAAATGGCGCGGTCAGACGGCCGGCCTTCGCGCTTAATAAAACGAGAACCCGAAATTTTACCGGCAGCGTAGAGCCGCTCTTCGTAATCCACCATGAGCGGAAAAAAGTCTACGCCCTCGCGCGGCTGCTTGCCAACCACGGCGGTCGCCAATAGCACGGTACCGCCCCATGAGGCGAGGACCGAGCCGGAGGCAAACTTGGCCATGTTGTCGCGTTTGAGCTCAAGACTGCCATCACCAAACGGAAGTGTTACGCGATCTGTCATACCGTTGCTTGTGCCGGCTTTGCCGGTGCTTGTGCCGGCTTTGCCGGTGCTTTGGTTTTTGCCAGCTTTAGTTTTGCAATAATTTTTTCGTATTCGCCAGGCTCTTTGCGGGCGAGATAGTTCAATAACCGGCGGCGTTTGCCAACAATCATCAGCAGCCCGCGTTTAGAATCAAAATCCTTGGGGTGAGCGCGGAGGTGCTTGATTAACTCTTCGATCCGTTCGGTCATGAAATTGATTTGGACATGCGCCGAACCGGTGTCAGGGCCAGCGACTTTTGGTTTTGCTTCTGGGACGGGTTTTGCACTCACGGCTACTTTTGGTAGAGCCGCCTTTGGCGCGGCCTTTTTGGGCGCGGCTTTAACCGGTTTTTTGGCGGTCTTTACCACTTTTACGGTCTTTGCTTTTTTTACGATTTTTTTTGCCATGGCTCTATATTACCCTACCGGCAGCCCACGAGCAACCTCGGTGGTTTTATTGATAATTTGATCGAGGGCCTGATCGATACCGCCATCTGCCGGCACATCGAACGCTGCCGCCGGCGGGTGGCCACCACCACCAAAGCTTGTGGCGATTTTACCCATGTCGGCCTGCTTGGCAATTGCCCGCAGCGAGCCGTGGAGCGTATCGCCCCGTTCGGTCAAAAGCAGCGCGAAATTGGCCTGCGAGGTACCCTTCATCACTTCATCGAGCACGCCCGAGATCTCATGGGGCGAGGCACCGGTCTCGGTAAGGTCCTTTTGATAGGCAACCGAGTAAATGAAGTTGCCGTCGCGCACGTAGCGAACCCGCTCGAGGATCCTGCCCCACAGCCGCAAGGTTGAGAGCGGCTTCATCTTAAAAATGTTGATGATAATTTCCTGCTGGCGGGCGCCGGCGGCCACCATCTGGGCTGCCACCGTGAGCGATTTAGGGGTGGTATTTTGATTCTGGAAGCTTCCGGTATCGGTAATGATCCCGGTAAGCAAGCAGGTTGAAATATCTTCGTCAATCAGAGTCTCCCCCAGTTGGCCCGAGAGCGATTCAAACAAGGCCACCAGGATTTCGGCGGTTGAGGTAGCGGTGATGTCGACCCAATTAATCTTGCCGAAGTGATCATTGGCCGGATGGTGATCAATGTTGACGAGCGGCGTCTCGTAAAAGAGCGGGGCATTCTCCTCGAAGATCGGGCCAAGCCGTTCGATTTCGGGGGCATCGAGCACGATGATGAGATCATAGCGCGAAGAGCCAGACTTAAACTGCACGTCAGAAGCGTCGAAACTGCCGGAACGCGGCGTAATCACAATGTCCAGGGTATTGCCATCTTCCGATGCCTTGTAGCCGAGCTTATCGACCTTAGCTTGAGTGGTATTGAGGGCAATTACGAAGTCGCGCGAAACCTTGAAATTGGTTTGCAGCTCATCGAACCCGGGCAAAAAGGCAAACACCCCTGGCACATCATCAGAGGTGACGGCATGGACATCTTTGCCCAATTTTTTGAGCACTCGGACCATTGCCAAAAGCGACCCGATGGCATCACCATCAGGGCCCTGGTGAGTGGCTAGCAGGATTCGCTGCGAGCTTTTGATGAGCTCGGCAATTTGCTGTTTCGGAGTTTGTTCCATAAAACAGGTAAGTGTATCGTGACCGTTGACCAATGTCAATGGTTTTTTGTGCGCGGTTACGCTGATATCTATTGACTTTTGAGATATTTTAAGGTATACTATACCCGTAATCTCGCGGAGGGGCGAGAAGTATTGATGTACCTAAAAAACCTGTTCTAACCTCGTTGAGGGCAATTTGGATATAGCAAATGTGTCCAGATTCTCCTCAACGAGGGGCACTCATCCGCCTCCGGCGGAGAGTGAAAAACTAAGGAGTGGTCCAGCGTGTCAAATAGCACACCAGCGACCCAAGCAGTAAAACTTCGCAAGGATGGCGCAGTTATTTGTAACCATCCATTGCAAAGGGGGAGTTGCAATAAACTCGTTGTAACTCCTGACAGGCTTGTTCGTTGTCCAAACGGACATTTGTTCGACTTGATCGCCATTCAAGATGCTGCGGTCAGCGGGGAATGGTTCACCGGTCACCGTTATGCTTATTTCGAGTATCTCGAGGCAGAGATCGAGCATCACGACCCCCTTGTCTCCCGCTACCTCGACTATCTTAAAACAAATGGCGATCCTAAATCGCGATTGGAACGCAATTGGGTCATCAGTGTTTTTGTCGAAAGAGACTTCAGGGATGGCGTCCAAATGATAGTTTGGGCAGAGATCCAGCGCGTAGCGGCAATCACCTTGAATGATCCAAATGTGGCCCTTTTCGATCACAACGCCAAAGAGACGAAAAGCAAGGCAAAGGTACAGGTGCTCTTAGAAATGTGTGATCCTGGAACCTACACTTTCGAAATTCTTTTCAATCCTTCCTGCCGCAAGATCATCTCCGAGCGCCGAGACGATACTAAAATTAGGAGAATTAGTATTCTCTTGCGCAATCGCAATGATTACGAAGGCAAGCAAGGTTTTCACTGGATCAATTGGTCAAAACCAAAATTGGGCCAGGCAATTTCTGATGCCTTCGTAAAAGCTGAGTCGATGGCCAGCGCGACCCCCACTTCGGAAGAGTCATTAGTTAAGCCATCGATCATTTGCCGCCCCACCGATGACCCCAAAGGTCGTCCATGGCGTTGGGTCGAGGTGATCATAGAGCATAGACCGCGGAAATGGTCTCAGAATGATGAGCGCATTCAGATAGCAAAGACTGTCCGAGATCTTCTGATCACTCATCTTCCGCGCGAGCTCTACCGCCTCAACTAACATCTGGCGAACCTATTGTAGCCGGCGGGCAGCCATTGCCCGCCGGTTTTTCTTTTGACACTCCCCCGCCACTTCGCTACAATCAAAATATGCCAATAACCAAATCCGCCAAAAAAGCCGTAAGGAATGCCGCGGCAAAACGCCGGCGCAACCTAATCTACAAGACTGCCCTGCGCAAGCTTACAAAACTTGCTCGAACCGGCCAGAAGGTGGACCAAAGCAAGCTCGTTAAGCTGATCGACAAGGCTGCTAAGGTAGGAGTAATCCACCGCAATAGAGCCGCGCGGTGGAAGAGCCGTATTGCCAAACGACTGCAAGCAAAATAGTGATGGAGGGGCTCCCCAAACTAGGCCGGATTGCCGATCTCATATTCTCGCTGGGTCGCGACGTTGCTCTGCTCGCGATTTTTCTGGCAGTCATTCACACTTTTATCGCAACGGTGTTCTTTGTTGAGGGCGAATCAATGGCGCCAAACCTTACTTCTGATCAGGTCTTGCTGGTCAATAAACTCGCCTATCTCGCATCTACCCCAACCCGTGGCGACATTGTAGTACTGCGGTTTCCCGGTGACCCAGAAAAACGTAAGTTTGTTAAACGGATCATTGGGCTCCCTGGCGAGACAGTAGTGATCCAAGATGGTGAGGTGTATGTGAATGATAAGCAGCTGACCGAAGATTATCTGCCATTTGAACTGAAAACTCTGCCAGCCAGGCAGGCCACCCTTGGCAGCGATGAATACTACCTAATGGGAGACAATCGCCGCAACAGCTCTGATTCCAGAACATGGGGACCGGCGCGGCGGCGTGACTTGATTGGTCGCTCGAAGTTCATCATTTGGCCGCTGCCAAGCGCTGGATTTGTGGCACCGGTTTTCTACTAGAACAACAATAAGGTAGGTAAACAACCACTGATGTTAATCCACAGATTAACACAGATACAATCTGTGGTTATCAGTGGATCAGATATCTGTGGTTGTAGGACTTCTTTATTAGTTACTCAACCGTCGGTTCTTTCGCCATCACCAGTGAACTGGCAACCCACGACAGAATCGGGAAGAGTTCGCGGTCAAACTGTTCGAGGGTTAAATTCATGGTGGTTGAGCCAAACCAACTGGGAGAAGCAAACGGGTGGTTGCGGAACCGCGAAACCCAAACGCCTTCAACTCCGAGGGCGATAGCATAAGGCAAGTAGCGCTCGAAAACCCCATTAGTAATATCGCGGTAGGTAATTGGCGAGGAATCGGCTAAGTAATGCTCGAAGGCAAGCCAATCGGCGAGGGCGCGCTGGCCCTCACTCGTTCGGAACGAGACTAAATTACCCAATTCAATAATAAGCAGTGACGCCCCAATCATACCAATCCAGAAAATCAATAAAAATTTTGGTTCGGGTAAAACTAGGGCACTCGCAAAAAATCCTACCAAACCAACGGCAAAGAAGGTTATTCCCCGTCGACGAATGGTGCGGTGAACAATTGCCGGATCCTTCAAAAAGAAACCGGCGGCGGTGGCGTGGTGATAAACTTCCATAAACACGTTGGCCATCTTTGGCGAAAACAGGCGATGGCCAACTCGCATGACAATCTCTTGGTCGGTCGCTCGGTAACCCTCGGGTGGCAGAATCTTTGAAAGGAGCACTTCTTCATAGCGGCGCAATCCTTTAGTTTTGCTATTGCCCTGGGCAGGCAGGGCAATCACCTCCTCAAAAGTATAAAAATGGAACGGTTTGCGTTTGCCAAACGTGAAATGGCCTTCGCGGTAGAAAATATCAATCCAGCCCCGGGCGGCAAGATCTACCAGCGTCGCGGCAATATCCCTGCTAGAGACCGATCCTCTTTTAAGTAGCCCGACCACTGCCGGGGGTAAATCTTGGGGTGGCCGATTTGACGATCGCTCAGAGCTGATGCGCTTGCCCCCCGAGGCGTGACCGGCCAAGAGATAGAGCATATAGAGAAGTGTGGTAATCGGAAAAATAAGGGCAGCTACAATCCAAAAACCGAGCGGCGCATTGATAAAGAAGTTAGCAATCCGCTTAGACAGAGGTAGATTAAGCAAACCTTTTTTAAACTCGAGTCGAATGGTTAGGACCGCTTCAGACGAAACATTGGCAGCAGTAAAGGTAATGGTGGACGGCGGTTGCTTTGTTACGCTAACTGCTGGATCAAATGAATGAATCAAAAACGCGTTGGTTTTTAAACTCGGCTCATCCACCGAGAACGGCAACAGTACATCCACTTTGGCAGCGTTGAAACTTACACCCGGTTCGTCGAGAATCTTGAGCTGAAGTTCGTCGAAATCCCGACGCGATTTGAGCGAGCTCCTAACATCCTTACCCTGAAAGGTTGCCTTACCGCTCCGATCCAAAACCACGGTGCCCTCAAACGTACCTGGCAACGTTGCCTGCGCCGGAAAATCGAACGCCGTGGTAAGGCTACCTCGGCTTCGGATCACGAAAAAACTACCGCCGAGAACCACAAACACCGCCAGCCACATAACGAACGATTTTGTGTAGAGCCCGAACGATAGTTTCATTAACCCCCTTACACTAGTTATCCTACGAGACGTGCCACTAAAATCTCTAGAGCAACTCCTGGTTCTAGTCTACCAGTTTTGATCCGCTGATCAATGTAGCCAACAAGCTCGAGCTTTCGCACTAACTCGGATTTATCAATCGAACGGACCGATCGAAATGCCTTGGTAACGACGTAGGGGTGAAGTGCTAGCGTGCGCGCTACCTGGAAGCTCGTGATGGAGGGAGAACTTTCTATTGATTCCTTTACCAAAAGCAGGTTTCGGATAGCCGTCGCGATGGTACTCAAAATCTGGAGCAATGGTTGGCCTGAGGTAACGAGCTCGGTGAGCTTGCGAGCCGCATCTTGCTCATTGCCCGACCACAGCGTGTCAAGTAACTCGAAGATGTTGCCCTGGGCCTCCGGTGGCGTAAGCTTTCCGACGAGCTCGACCGTAATTGTTGAGTCAAAGGTAAGGAGTTTAGCGATCTCTTGATGGATTCTCCAGGTATCAGAGCCAAACCAGAGTGCAAGCTGCTCGGCTGCTTGACGAGTGATGGTGCCTTGGTACTGTTTAACGTGCGCTTCAATCCAGGGAACCAATTCAATCTGCGTCAGCAATTTGTATTGTTCCGAGAAACCAGGACGGTTGAGTTTCTTGAACACGACCAGTCGCCGATCCGGCTGGCCCTGCTCATAAAAAACCGTGACGGTGGAGTCAGGAATATCATCCAAACGGGCGGTAAGTTGCTCTTGGATTTTGCGGGGCGCCTGGCTCAAAAAACCCGAGATAACAACAAGTTTTCGATTCGCAAACATCGCTTGGGCGAACAGTTTACTCTCGAGTTCCTCAAAGCTAACCGAGCCGCCGGCTAGGTTGATGATTTCCAAATCGGCAAATTTTTCGCGGTAGCGCCCCCGGATCGCTTCGATTTTCTGCCTGGACCGGAAGGTATCCTCGCCGTAAATCAAATAGGTGTTTTTACCCTTCATTATGAAAAGAGTTGCTCTTGGGTTGGTTGAGGCAACCGTTTAAAAAGAGATTTAAAGCCGAGCTTGGCAAATTCTCGCGCTACTTTCTTGGCGTCATAATCGGTCAGTCTTGCCTGCCCTACATTGAAGGTAAGTGGTACGGTATCAACCAACGTTACTATTTTTTTAGCGAGGAGCAGTTCTTTTTCGAATTTTTTGAGCTCCGGCACCTTCTGGAGAATATTCTCGACCGAGCCATATTCCCTAACCAGCTCAGAGGCGCGCTTTGGGCCAATCCCGGGCAGCCCCTTAACGTTATCAGAAGGATCGCCGGCTAACGCTTTATAATCCACCAGGAGCTCCGGCGGAATACCGTAACGATCCTCCACGGCCCGGGCATCATAGGTAACGGCAAGCTTAACACCTCGGGAAACCGAATAAACCCTAACCCGGTCGTTAACAAGCTGGAGCACATCATTGTCTCCGGTCACGATAATCGTCTCAAGCCCTTTGGCCTCCTTGGCGATGGTTGCAAGGACATCGTCAGCCTCGAATCCTGCCACGCCATAGATTGGCACATTCATATCCTGCAGGAGTTTTTGGATAATCGGAATCTGATCATACAGCGCTTGGTCTGCCTTTTGACGAGTTGCCTTATACTCAGAGTAGAGTTCGTTACGGAACGTCTTACCCGCCACGTCGAATGCTACCGCAACGTACTTTGGCTCATGGAGCGCAATAGCGGAAAGGACCGAGACCATAAAACCGTAGACCGCGTTGACCAAAACGCCATCCGGCGAGGTGAGTGGCGGCAGGGCATGGTAGGCGCGATGGACGAGCGCATTACCATCAAAAAGCAGCAGCTTATCTGCCATAGCCCAGAGCTTTTAATTCTGTGCGAACCACTTCTTGCTCACTATACGGCACCATCGTGGTTCCAACCACCATCACTCGTTCGTGGCCCTTGCCGGTCAGCAGCACCAAATCGTTCCGCCGAGCCATAGCAAGCGCGAGGCGCACCGCCTCGCGCCGGTCGGCTAGGACAAAAAAGTTCTCGCCCATGCGCTTAGGATCTTGTTTACGAGCGCCTCGGGTTACCCCTTGGGCTACTTGGTCAATAATTTCTTGGGGATCTTCGGTGTAGGGATCTTCATTGGTCACAATCACGATGTCAGCGTTGCGGCCTGCCAGCGCTCCCAAGATTGGGCGTTTCGTCTTATCGCGATCTCCCGTTGCCCCAAACACATGAATTAGCCGCCCTTTATAGCCGCCCTTGAGTGCCGCGTAAATCTTTTCGAATGCGTCTGGCGTGTGGGCGTAATCAACGAGCACGGTAAACGGCTGGCCAAACGAGACTACTTCCATGCGTCCGGAAACTGCCTCAAAATGTTCGAGCGTTTTTTTAACGACCGCAAGCGACACGCCGTAGGGGATAACCGCGGCGGCGGCGGCGAGCGCGTTCGAAACATTAAACAGTCCCGGCAGCGGCAGGTCGATCACCACTTGGCCAATTGGCGCAATAAGGGTAAACATGGTCGAGCCGGTCTGCCGGAACAGTTTCCGTGCCATCACCTCTGCCCGGGCGGCTATGCCATAGCTCAGTTTGGTGCCGCGAGCCGCCTTCTCAAACACCGGGGCACTTAGATCATCCCGATTAACGATTGCAAAGCGCGCCGCTCGAAAAATTTTTGCCTTAGTGGCGCGGTACTCTTTGAACGTAGCATGATAATCAAGGTGATCATGGGTCACATTGGTAAGCACCGCCATATCAATCGGAATCCCCCAGATCCGGTGTTGCTTAATGGCATGAGAGGTGGTCTCAAGGACTAAAAATTTCGCGCCAGCGTCGCGGGCCTTGGCAATAAACTGCTGCAAGGCGAACGGAGAAATCGTGGTCATTTTAGTCTCGTTGGGGATACTGCGGCCGGAAACTCTGAAGTTAACGGTCGTCAGCATCGCCACCTTTTCATTGGCCGCTTCCAAAATTTGGGCAATCATGTTAGCAGTGGTAGTTTTACCGTTGGTGCCGGTTACCGCAATCACGGTCATGCCGCGGGCTGGGAACCGATAGCTCATTGAAGCAACCATCGCCCGCAGGCCATGGCTCGCATCAATTGCCCAATCTGGCAATAGGGGCTTAATCCGCTGCTTGAAAGCGCTCCACAATCCGTACATTAGAACCTCCCTCTCAATTTTTCCGTTATAACAAAAAGTTTGTAGCGCAGGGGATCAACAATCAGATCGTAGGAGCCGAGTACGCGTACCGATCGGCCACCGAACTGCTCTTTAAAACGGCGCAGGCCGCTAAACTTATGACGATCTACTCCGCCCGGCGAAATCGCAAGCAGATCATACGTTTTCAATCCCGCAGCTTTGGCATCCTGGATGATGTTCCAGTGGAGCAGGTACGGAGCCATGACATTGCGGTGAGCCGAACTGGAACCGCCATAGAGGTACGAAGCGCGACCCTGCCAAAAAATGATAACTGCCGCGGCGAGTGGTTTGCCCTTCCAGGATGCTATATACGAGCTCACGTGACCACTCATATGAGTTGCCATTTGCTCAAAATAGTGGAACGGTCGCGGGGTGAACCCATCTCGCTTAGCCGCCTCTTCGTAAACCTTGTAAAAGTCTTTGAGGCTTGAATGGTAATTTTGATTTTTGAATTTTGATTTTTGAATTTGTTGTACAACAACCCCATGTCGCTTCGCGATTTTGATATTATAGCGACCCTTGGGTTTCATCTGCGCGAGCAGTCGTTCTTCGGGTAAGGTCAAATCTATCAACTGGCGATACTCTGGCTGCATTTCCTCGGGAGACTTTTGTAAACCGGCTTTGGCGAGGAAATGGTCTGCGCGGGCAATCGCTTTGGTATCGGCTTCATCAAACTCTGTGAAAAACTCGAGTCTGGCGACGGTTAGGCGCTTTTGTTTGGCAACTTTTTGAATCTCCTTTAGGAGCCTTTTCAACCTTAAACCTGTCACCTTAAACCCTGAGGCCTGCAGGCGGAATCCGAGCTCAGGCAGATAAAGCAGCTTAACCCCGAGGGGCAAATCGCGCTGCAGACCCAAAAAACCGGCAAGTCGGTGAACCTGCCAACCTTGAGCCTGCTTGAGACGGGCCCAACCGCTTGATTGGAGAAACGATGTAGGCATAGCAGTTTTACACCTTATCCCATTATACTGGTATGGTATGACCCAGTCGAGTGTCGGTAAACTCCTGGCTATCGAAACTTCGTGCGATGAAACCGCCGCCGCCGTGATGGCGGTGGATAAAAAAGGTGTACGCATATTGTCTAATACGGTTGCCTCACAAATTCTTCTCCACCGTAAAACATTGGGGGTGGTGCCGGAAATTGCCTCGCGAGCCCATACCGAAAAAATCTTAGCAGTTTTAGAACAAGCGCTCCGTGATTCGAAAACAACACTCCAGGATATTGGGGTAGTTGCCGTGACCTACGGCCCGGGACTCGTTGGGTCGCTGCTTGTTGGCAGTGAAACCGCTAAGGCAATCGCCTACGCTCGGGGTATTCCGCTTATCGCCATCAATCACCTGGGGGGACACTGCTTTTCGGCGTTCGCCGAAAAGAAATCCCCTGTCCAAGCAGGCGGGCAAATCCTAATTTCCAATATCAAAAAATCTTTGCCGGCGTTGGCGCTTATCGTATCAGGAGGACACACCGAACTTGTAGTAATCCGTAATATGTTCAATTACCGAATAGTTGGGCGGACGGTAGATGATGCCGCCGGGGAAGCCTTCGATAAAATCGCTCGGTTGCTTGGCCTGCCATACCCTGGTGGACCAGCCATTGAGGCCGCAGCTTCGAAACCCCTGGCTACTGACCCCTGGATACTGACTACTAAACTGCCAAGGCCGATGATCGATAGCGGCGATTTCAACTTTTCCTTTGCCGGGCTTAAAACGGCAGCGCTCTACCAAGTGCGCGCCCTTAAAAAACTCAGCAAACACCAACAGGCGGCGTTCGCGCGTGAAACCCAACAGGCAATCGTTGATGTGCTCGCTTCCAAAACCTACCGCGCCGCCCTGCAATTCAAGGTAAAATCGGTGCTGCTTGCCGGCGGGGTGTCCGCCAACAAACTCCTGCGGCAAACGTTAGCTCAAAAAATCAAACAGCTTGGCTTACCGTTCCACATTGCGCCGCAGCAGCTCACCACCGACAACGCCGCGATGATTGGCCTCGCGGGCGGGCTACGTTACCTGGCAGGGAAAACGACAAACTGGTACGATGTCAAAGTAAATCCAAACGCAAAATTAGATATGTAACGAAATCAACTGGCGAGAGGTGCCAGCCGAGGGTGGGTTGCTAGCGCCACAGGAAGCGAAGCGCTCCTGCCCCGCTGAGCTCCCTGGACGACGGGACCCATCGAAGATGGGCAGGAGTACCAAGGAGCGAAGCGAAGGGCGAGCCGGAGGCGAGTAGAGTGCACGCCCGAGGCGGTACCCGAGCCGGAATCTACGGCTAAAACAATCACTATGGAACTTCCAAAAGCCTTCAAACCAACTGATCACGAGCAAAAGATTTATGAGCTCTGGGAGAAAAGCGGAGCGTTTGCGCCCTCGGATGCTAAGCGACGCTTTTCAATCATCATGCCGCCTCCCAACGTTACCGGCGCGCTCCACATTGGCCACGCGGTTATGTTAACGATCGAAGATGTAATGATCCGCTACCACCGCATGAACGGCGAGGCGACCCTGTGGCTGCCGGGCACCGACCACGCGGCAATTGCTACTCAGTCAATCATTGAAAAACAACTCTGGGAAAAGGAGAAAAAAACCAAACACAATCTCGGCCGAGCCGAGTTTCTGAGACGGGTTGAGGATTTCGCCAAACAAAGCCACGACACAATTATTACCCAGATCAAACGGCTGGGTGCCTCGGCTGATTGGAGCCGAGAGGCCTACACGCTCGATGATAAGCGTTCATTGGCGGTCCGCACGGCCTTCAAGAAAATGTACGACGATGGCTTAATTTACCGCGGCAGCCGGATCGTCAACTGGGACCCCAAACTCCAAACCACGGTGTCAGACGACGAGGTGGAATGGAAAGAAGAATCCGCGCCGCTCTACTACCTCAAATATGGACCGTTTACCATTGCCACGGCCCGGCCAGAAACTAAGTTCGGCGACAAATATGTAGTGATGCACCCAGCTGACAAACGCTACACCAAATATCAACACAATCAAAAAATCGCGGTTGGGTGGATTAACGGCACGATAGTTGCCACGGTGATCAAAGATGAGGCGATAGACATGGAATTTGGCACCGGCGTAATGACCATCACTCCCTGGCACGACATGACTGACTTTGGCATTGCCGAGCGCCACAAATTAGATAAAGAACAAATCATTGATTTGGAAGGCAAGCTCCTGCCAATCGCCGGTGAGTTTGCCGGCATCCACATCAAAAAGGCCAGGCCACTCATTGTTGAAAAACTTAAACAAAAAGGCCTGCTTGAAAAAGTAGATAACAAGTATGTCCACCGCATCGCCACCAACTCGCGCGGCGGCGGTCTGATCGAGCCGCAGATTATGGAGCAGTGGTTTGTGAACGTCGGCTCACTCAAAAAACAAATGCGATCAGTGGTTGAAACCGGAAAAATCAAAATTATCCCCAAACATTTCGAGAAAACCTACTTCCACTGGATTGACAACCTGCGCGACTGGTGCATCAGCCGCCAGATTTGGTTCGGCCATCAAATTCCGGTGTGGTATCGCAACAAAGTTAAAAGTGGAAAGTTAAGAGTTAAGAGTGAACAAATCAACGAAGATGTCTACGTGGGATTAGAACCACCCAGTGGTGAAGGGTGGCAGCAAGACCCCGATACCCTGGACACGTGGTTTTCATCGGGACTCTGGACGTTCTCCACGCTCGGCTGGCCCTTCGACTACGCTCAGGGTAAACCCCGCAAGGGAAGTGATTTAGAACGTTTTCACCCTACTGACGTGCTTGAGACGGGCTACGACATTTTGTTTTTCTGGGTAGCCCGGATGATTCTGATGTCAACCTACCTATTGGGCGAGATCCCTTTTCGTACCGTCTACCTTCACGGTTTGGTGCGCGATAAAGATCGCCAAAAAATGAGCAAAACTAAAGGCAACGTGGTTGATCCCTTAGGCGTTGCTGATATACATGGTGCGGACGCAGTGCGTATGGCGCTGGTATTCGGCACCGGCGTTGGTTCCGATGTTATTATTTCCGAGGAAAAGATCGCCGGTATGCGCAACTTTGCCAATAAAGTTTGGAATATAGCCCGATTCATCTTGATGAATCTAGCGAATGAAAAGTTAAAAGTTAAAAGTGAAAAGTTAGATGGAAAAACCAAAGCCGACAAAGACATTCTTAAAAAACTTGACACAACTACTCAGTCAGTCACTAAAGCGATCGACGAGTTCCGTTTCCACCAAGCGGCGGAGGATCTCTACCACTTTATTTGGCACGAGTTTGCCGATACCTACTTAGAAAATGTCAAAACTCAAATATCAAATGTCAAAACCAAAAAATCATCGGAAATGATTTTGCTCCATGTCTTAACCCAATCACTTAAACTCCTTCACCCATTTATGCCGTTCGTTACCGAAGCAATCTGGCAGGAACTGGCTTCTCGCAAGCTCATCGATGAACCAATCCTTATGAGCGCTCAATGGCCCAAAAAAACCTGATGGACAAACTCATTAAAACATTGGCCTACTTGGTGGTTTTGGTGTTCATAATCAACCGCATCATCAGCCGTCCTGCCGAGCCAGAAAAAATCCCGGAGCAACCAAAACTCGACGTACCGGCCTACGTTACCGAATCGCAGGACTCGCGAGGGCTTGTGCTCGGCGGCCGAAAGTTTGTTGAGGAAGGCAAGCTTGAGCTGGCGGAAGTGGCGTTCAAGCGCGCCACTGAGGTTGACCCAAAATTCCGCGACGCCTGGCTCCACCTGGGGATCATCCGACTGGCGCTCCGTAAAAACTTCGAGGCCGAAGTAGCGCTGCGCCGCGCTAAGGCAGTTGATCCGCTCCATACCGAAACCTACCGCCAACTGATCAAACTCTACGAAACCACGGGCAATAAAGAGGCCGCGGCAAACGCTCGCAAGGGCCTCGAGACGGTGAGTAAATAATGCTCGAATGGGTTGACAACCCGGCATCACTACAGTATAATAAGACTAAAGTAAGATTTTAATAAGATATGGATAAGACAAAAATTAGTTCGAGGGGACAAACGGTGATTCCCCGCCACATCCGTAAGCAATATGGACTGCGCGAAGGAACCCGGGTGGAATGGCTTCCGTTAAGTTCGGATTCGCTGCTTGTGAGAACCCCTGCGGCACGCCGCAAACGAACCCGCAATCTTAACCAGCTCCGCCAGAAGCTTGCCCCCTACGTAACGGGAGCTCGGGCAGTCGCCGACTTGCGGGCTATCCGCGAGGAATAACCGTGAACCTGGTAATCGATGCCAACATCGCGCTCAAGTGGTACTACCAGGAGGCCGACTCGCCAGAAGCGCTCAAACTGCGCGAGCAGATTATCAACGGCCAAATTATTGCGATCGTGCCTTTTTTACTGTTTGTTGAGGTAGCGAACGTGCTCGTGGCTCGCCGCAAGGTTCCTGGACGGGTCGTGGCCCAAGTACTTGATGATCTGGCAGCGCTACCCATGGAGGTGGTGCCCTACCACCACGTAATGGCAAAAGCGGCAGTGGCGCTTGCCGATCAGCACCGGATCTCCGTCTACGACGGCCTTTATGTGGCGCTTGCCGAGCAAAGCGCTATCAAACTGCTCACTGAAGACACGGCACTCCTGAGCGCTCTACCGAACCACTGCCGCCGACTTGAGCAACTATAAGAAGGGGTTGAAGATTGCCAATAGGGCTTGATTTTTCCTCTTGATTGTGCTACATTATAGACGAATTTGAACCTGAAAGGAATGGTCTTCCATGAAACCTGTTCTGATTGTTTCCGCGATCCTTGGTATTCTGGGGATCCCGGCCGGAGCATACTTTGTATTCTCCGATCGCCAGATCGAGGTGGAGTACGGCACAAAAACCTTCTGCTACAAATGCAAGAAGGTTGAGAAAGCCCCACATAAAAAGATCATCTGGGCCTCCAAACGCTACAACTACGAGGTCAAGATTAAAGAAAGTTGTTGCGAGAAGTGCAAGGTGGAGGTCGAAACTGGTTCGATCTCGACCTGTGCGGTATGTGACAAAACGCTCGCTTCTGAAGTCAAAAAGATCAAAATTGACCCTCGAGAAAATCACGAGGGATTCGCCGTTCACAAAACCAGTAGAGATTATTGTGATAGTTGTAAACCAAAACCCCAGGTACTCTGGGGAACCTTCACCAATGATTGGGGGAACAAAACGTTCGCCCCTGCCTGTCCTGGGTGTCGCAACAAGGTGCAGGTTGGTTCGACTCGCTGCCGCTGCGGTCAGGAGTTCCAATGGGTGAACGGCACCTGCACCAACTGTAAGGGATTTGGATACCAACGCTGTTCCAACTGTAATTTTACCGGTAAGGATAATCGAAAATGCGGTTGGTGCGGCGGTAAGGGTACCTACATGGGAGCCGCGCTCGGCAACGATGTAAAGTGTCGAGATTGCAAGGGCACCGGAAAAACCTCGCACAACTGTATGTGGTGCAGCGGCAACAAGAAGACTGAGTGTCGATGGTGCGATGGCCAAGGCATCATTGGCGGCACGCGCAAGCCCTGGCCACACTAACCCCGACGACAAGCGCCGTCCGCAAAGCCTCCCGGGCTCGCAACGGGAGGCTTTTTCATGCACAAAGAAAAACCCTCGTCGTCTTGGACGAGGGCCTACAATAGGTCGGAGATGAAATGATTGGGAGCGTCAGCTCCAGCGGCCGACGCCACTGCAGAAGGTGCACTGGTGCGAACCGCGTTCGCCGCAATCACTGCAGCGGAATCCATGGTTTGGTTCCTTTCCAGTGCCGCCGCAATGCTTGCAATTGGCGCGCTTCGAGGCTGGCCAATCCCAAGGATCGCAGGCATGACAGCTATCATAGCTGCCCTTGCCGCCGCACCGGCGGCAGGTGACCATCCCTTTGCCGTCGCAATGGGTGCAGCTGCCTGCGACCCAGCGATAGGCCGGGCAGCCCCTGCCGCACGAGATTGATCCCGAGTTAACGGGGTTGCGGCACCCCGGACAAATGGGGCCGTATCTGCCCCATGGAGATCCATCAGAATAGTCGCCGTAGGCGACCTGCCGCTGGGTTGCGGCAATCGGTGTCGTAGTCGGCTGCGAACTTTCCCCGCCGCTCGCATTACGTAACCGAGTGGCTTGAGGGGTACCCAAATACACGACTACCACGATGCCGATCCAGAGCATCATAATCACCCCAATTATCCAAAGAGCACTCTTCATAAAATCACCCTTTCCCGTTGAATTTCAGACGCCTCCAGTCTACCACAAACTGGTGAAAAAATCAAGAGCTAGGTATACTGTAGCTATGGTACGGAGGGGACTCCTCAAATTTTTGGTTATCCTGGGATTTTTGAGTACACTTATTTTTGTCAGTGCACAGGCGGCACATGCCGAACCTACACAATATTGCGATGGATCTGCGCCCAGTCGTTTTACTCTTCAAAATGCCACTATTACTCATTCATGCGGCAATGATTTCAGAACGGTGCAATACCGTTTCGTAGCAAAAGTCAAGGCGACGGAGCTGGCCACGATAACCTTTCTTAGCCCAGTGCCATTCGCAGAAACAGCCGCAGGTCTCTTAAATCGCCCTGCTGATTACGAGTACTCGGTCTATAAAATACAAACAAATCCACCTGATAATTTCTACATCGTAGCTGATATTCCAGACTCAAATCTGATTTTTGGGTTATGGACCGACCGAGCCTCGAAAAATTTTAATTCGACGTATTCGGAATCCAATTTTCGTTGGCATATTATCCAAAACGCCAAATATTTTGATTTACCCACATTTGCTGGACTGACACCAGGGGGAGCAGGGCAAGCTACGGCGGATGCCAGCACCATTCAATTTATTAACCGACAAACCGACACACAACTTAGACAGTACTTAAGATACGTCGAATCACGCAACGACTGGGCCTTAACGAATCCTGAAGCAGGGAGCGAGTTAGGACCAGCCGGTTGCGCGCATAGACATCAAGTGTACATTGACTCGTTGAAGTATTTCGATTCAGGGAATAGCACATTTCTGGGCACTCGTCCAATTCAGCTTGACACACGCGGCGCATATATAGACATCCCGCCAGCTCCCGCTTCAACCAACCTAAGAAGACCTGCTCTTCGCTTTCGTTACAAGTACTACATGATTTACACAGAAACAACTCGGGCAGGACAAATCTTGAGCCCGGTAGCGACCGCAAATTACTTCTATTTTTTCCCTGACCCACCAGGCAACCACTGTAATCTCGCGCTTCGCTTGAGCGATAGCACTATCAATACCATTCCTATTGTTGGCTCAGTACTAGGGGATATCGGTGGTCAAGCAGCGGTCCTAACTGTGAGCGTTAATCGTGTTCAAGGCAATAAGATTGCAATCTCCGACTCCGAACAAGATCAATTTGGCTCTGTCGTTTTTCAACGCGACTCCTTTATTGAATTCATAAAAAAATTGTACGGCGGTAAAAGCCCCTATGATAGTTCGTTTACAAGCAACGATAAGAGGACACAAAATACTGCCGCCACCCGCCAAGACCCCGATGAACTGGGAGCAATACGGATTTTAAGCAACCAGAACCTTGATGCGAGCACCGGGGGTGGTAGCACCTGTCCGCCAGAATTGAACAAGCTACCCTACGGACTGGGTGGCGCCCTTTGCGGTGTGGCCGATTTAGTCATGGGAGTGGCAGTGAGTTTTGCCAATCTCTCGTTCAGTTTGTTGCTCAAAGCCGCCACACTCCAATGAACCGACGATTTGCACAACTGGCTCTGGCACTCGCTGCTTCGCAATTTTTAATGGCCGCGCCGGCTTACGCTGCCGCGACGATTGCCGGAACGGCGCTGGGCAATAATAGCTGCGCCGTGGCGCAAGCAGAGGTGACGCTCCGGATCGAGTGGAACGGCAGCGTTTCTGGCAAACCGGCCGGGCACCTGGACCAAACCACCTCGACTGGTCCAAGGGGTGGATTCAGATTTTCGGTGAATGAGGAGCGGTTGGATCCCGATAACCTAGAGCTTGTGCGCTTATCTGCCAGATCACACGGCTTTGCCACTGATCCAGTTTCGATCCCGCCGCGACGCTTCAACATCAACGGTTCAAACGCCGTAACACTCCGCTTTCCTCGGCTACCGGGCATTAACCACCCCGATACTGGCCAGCCAACCACTACCGGTAATTGCGCGCCAGCCCCAACGCAGCCCAGGCGACCGGTAGGTGGTGCCGCCGCAGGTACCGGCGGAGTTGGCCCTGTCCAATCACCTAACCAGCCTGCGGTGAATCCGAGCGCGAGCAGTGGCGGTAAAACCATCGGGCAGATAACGCCGCCGTCAGAAATTACCACGCTCGCCGACCGGCTCAACCCCCGCAAACCAGAGGGCGAAGCGATCGGCCGCATTTGGCGCACCATGCTCAATATCACCAACGGCATCGTGATTCTTGTCTTCTTGGTGATGGGGTTTGCCACCATCTTCAGTGTCCAGATAGATACCTACGGCGTTAAAAAAGCGTTGCCGAACGTAATCATCGCCATCATTCTCGCCAACTTTTCGCTCTTCATTACCCGCATGGTGGTGGACGTCGCTAACATCGGGGTCGTCGCGATCGTCAATAACCAAGGTGGCTCAGAGGTGCTGGTCAACAATTTGCTCAAGACCTTCATCCACGGCGGCAGAGACAAGCTCGGCGAGTTGATTGGAATATTTTCCACTAATCAAGGCGGCGGGGTATACGAGAGTGCAATCAAATCAGTGGTATTCGTTAGCGCGATCTACGTCGCCGGTGGCTACCTCGTCCTCGGAGCAGTACTGCTTGCGGCCCTGGCGATTATCGTGCCGAGCATTTTCATTTTAATCCTCGCAGTGCTCTTTTACGTCCGCACCTATGTGATTTTGGCGCTCGCGGCGGTATCGCCGCTCGCCTTTATTGCCTTTGCCCTGCCGGCCGGCCAGGTGCTGTTTCGCCAGTGGTGGACCCAGCTGGCCCGCTGGGCGTTTATGGGCCCGATCGCCTTTTTTATGATCTGGCTGGGGATTCAGTTTACCGAGGCCTTTGGCGGCGGATTCGAATTTGGCATCTACTTAATTTCGCTCACCATGCTCTACCTGGCCATCTCACTGCCGTTTAAGATGGGCGGGGTAATCACCGGAAATGTTGCCAAGTACCTGGGCAAGCCGCTCCGCCAAGCCGGCGGCTTTGGCGCGCGCTGGTACGGCAGGACCTCGGATGTAGTCTCTGGCAAGATTTCGAAAGGGATTAGCGGCAGGCCAATCACGCTTGGCGGACTCTACCGAGGATGGGGTGCCAATGCCGACCGGTACTACCAGCGCCACGTCGCCGAATCTTCGGGCGCCGGCGAGGATGTTCGTGAAATGGTTGCTTCCGGCGCCATGGGAATACTCCGGCCCAGGGAATTCGGCGGCCGAGTCAAGCGAGGGATCAACATCATGCTCACCGGCGAGCGCCACAAGCAGGCGGTTAACAAACAAATTGCGTCCGAAGCCCAGCAGATCGCCGCACTCTCGGACGACGCCGTAACCAGCGGCTTGGCAGAAGCCATCCAGGACAAAGACCACAGCAAGGCTGCCCCGTACCTCATTGCCAAGGCCATGCAAGGACAAGATGTCACGAAAGATTTCGAAGAAATCGCGGGCAATAAGAAATTATTACAAGATGCCACGGTCCAACAAGCGTTGTCGAGTGCCCAAAAAGAGGCGATGAAGAACAGTAACTTCGTCGTCAATCCAGCTCACGGCGGTGACGCAGAACGGAACGCCGGTGCACTCTGGAAACGGCTCCAGGGCAATAAAACTACTGGTCAACTCGAAACTGCGGCGAACCAGCTACTCAATCAATTCGAGCGCGACAGCAATGGTGATATTGCCACCAACGCACACAATGAACTCAGAGCTCGCGCGCTCCGCGATATGGTGAGCCAAGCGGTAGTCGATAAAAATCCCGCAATCAAACAAGCGCTCGACCAGTTTGCGGTCACCGCACAGGTTCAAGGAGTGGAGGTTTCAGAACAAGCGAAGGACGAATTCAGTGCTCAGATTGCAGATCTTGGTGTTGGATCGATTAATATCGATGGAGTTGAATCTCAAATTAATTTGCGTGGGACACCTGCACAAGCCGCCTTAAATCCAAGGCAGCTTGGCGCGCTCCGGGCCTTTGAGGTGAGTGGCTTGCAACACCGCGATCAAGGAATGAAACAGTACGCGACGGAAATGGTCAATAAATTTCGAGGCCAACTTGACATTCACAAAAACGCGCCAACCGTCAACCGTGTGATCGAGCACCTTGCCACCGGATCATACGGCACGGGGGTTCCCGGGAATGACGCTGATCGCGCAGTAGCGCACACTATCAACACGCAACCCTTTATTATGGACCACTTCCGGTTTGAAACAAGCCGCGCCGAAGCAGCAATCCGGCAAGCCATCGGTACCACACACTTCGGAAGCATCATCGAAGATGAAATCAAAAAAGCCGGGGAGAACATCAATATTGACCTGATGCCAAAAATTAAAGTTCGGCTCCAACAATCGAACGTCTCACAGAACATCGACCAAGAACTGCACCGCTTACTCGATGCTAAAACCAAGTTGTCTCGGGGAACGACTCTCAGTAACCGGTTCCGGGAACCAGATAAGCAGGCGCGCTCCTTCTTGAACCGTTTCAGGAGGCAATCGTAAATGGCACTCCACCCAATCACCGCTGAAGTTGAGAAGATTGACCGGATTGCCCCAATCCTCGAACAAAGCCTCGGGCAGCGGGTTGCCGATTTGGCCCCAGAAGTTCTGAAACAGCTGCGCAGTATACGCCTTGCCCCAAAACTGACGAGCTCGGGACTCGAACCGATCAATCCCATAGTCGATTGGATCCTATACACGCGCTACGTCGCTAAGGAATTTCTCGAAACTGGCGATATCGCAAAAAACAGCCGTCAATTGACAAAAAGGAAATAATATGGTATATTTTAATACTAGGAGTAGATCTCGATCATGAGTCAAGGAGCGTTAGCCCACAAGGAAGAATCTGAAAATCAACCCGCCTGGGTAGAACGATCACCGCTGCGAGTGGCGGGTAAGTCTTCGCGTGAAACCGCGATGAATGCGTTTGGTAGGTTTATGAAAGAAATCCACGCGCAACGCGATGCGATTCGCAAGATTGAACAAGAAAAAGGACAAACACTCAACGAAGCAGACCGGAAGCAGAAACTGGCAGAAATCAAATACCATCGCCATTCCAACGAGTTTAAGGAAGAACTGAAAACCGCCCCTAAGGTTGAAATCAAGGGCTTCACCCCTCCAAACCGAATGGAGAAATACCGTATCCTCAAAGAAAAGACGGAGGCCTACGACAAAGAAGTTTCGAAGCTCGAGAGACTCCGCCAAATCAACGCTTCAGACGAAGACATAGAAGACCAACAAAAGGAGCTTGATAAACTCACTCGGGAAATGTTTCAAACCTCAGCCGAAGCGCGCCTGGGGGCCGAAGATCCATTTTTAGACGACGATGAAATCAGGCTCCTCATCAAACGGGTAATCCCGGCCCACCTGCGCGCTTTCTTTGAGGAGCACTGCAAGATCGAATACGACCCGGATCTCAAAGACGACGAGCTGAAAGTAGCCGATACAGGTAAGATTGTGTTCCGATTCGGGCCGGGCCTGCTGATGACAGAAAAACAAGGCGGCAAGCAGGTGCCCCGCGTTGATAAGGTAATGTTCCAGCTCGGACGCATGGTCGGCGCCCTGCTCCATGAACCAACCGCATGGAAAGAATACACCAGGTCTGTCCGGGTGCTTGAGCAGCGGGCGCCGGAGTGGAAAGATTTTGTTGCGCTCTATTTAACCGACCCAACCGAGTGTCAACGCCTGGCACCGGAAGGCTATAATGCAGTCAAAAAAGTGTTCGAGAATCTGAAAACCGCGACCGGGTCCGATGACCTCCGTAAGCGACTCAACACCGACACCAGGACCGAAAAACTCGACACCAAATTTGAGTTCGCCGGCAATAACTATATTGGGTTGTGGGGCCGATCGATCAAATTTATGCAAAAAATCAGCGCCTTCAGAGAAGAAGCCTCGGAGCGCATGTTGATGGCGCTTCGAGAACTGGTGCCCTACAAACAAACCGACTGGTATGAACGAACCTTGGTGGAGTTCGAAGACAAAGAAGTCAGCAAAGTGCTGGCCCGCGACGAGCACGTTACCGACCGGCACAAACGGCTCAAAACCTTCTTTGAAAACCACGACGAGTTCGGCGCACGCACCCTGATTAAATCGATGGCCCACACCGGCGACTCGCGCTGGTGGGTTTACCACATGTTCCTCTACCAGTTCGATCCGCTCTACCGCAAAACCAACGGTGAAGAGATCACCCTCGAAAAATACAGCTTCATCGTGCAGTGTCTCCGGATCTCGCACGTCGGCAAGCGCCACGGCACCAAGCCAGGCGAGTACGCGCCGATCCAAGCGCGCATTGCCGGCGGCCGGAGACGGATCAAACGGGTTTCTCGGGAAGTTTGGGAAGAGGCCGCGCTTGATGAAATTGATAAGCGATCAATGCGTGATCTGCTGGCCGTTGCCCAGGAGGCCTACGAGTGGATGGAATGTGAGCGGGCTGACGGCACGCGGGGCCAGTTTGAGATAGATGAAACCTTTGGCAATCCTGATGACGAACCATTTAAGCTCAAAGGGTGGCAGGGCCACCGCGACCAATACCAAGAGGAAACCAACAATTTTCTCAACTTAATGGACAAAGACTTTGTCGAGCAGGTCAGCCAAACCGCCAACTTTCACCGATCCAAAGAGGACAAAAGCCAAGGGTGGTTCAAACTCGACCCCGACCAGGTACTCATGATCGCCCGGCTCGTGGCGATGAGTCAGTTAATCAACAATCCAAAACTAGAATATCATGGCATCAAATACAAAGTAGGAACTTCTGGTGACATTCGCGACCCCTTTTCTTCAGAGCACTTTAAACTTGCTCAAAAACGCGCGGTTGATCACTATTCTAAACAGGCTGAAGAATATGAAGCGCACAAGGCCAAAGGCGGTACCCCGATCCCGGCCTATGACCGATTCCTCCACCACATCCATTTTTTCAAAGAAAAAGAACTCGCGGCCGTGAAGCAAAGGCAAGAAGCGGCTAAGTACGACGCGGATGCCGAGGCAGCGAATGAGATTGTTGCCAAGAATCCAATCGTGAGCGCCGAGGATGACCCGGAAGAAACCGCTAAAAAGCTTGCCACGGTTGAACACGGCGAGGCAAACCTCAGGGAAAAATTGGTTGAGGGTGGGAATGATAAAAAAGACGGCATTGAGCAGCTGGCAATTAACGCCGAACTCAAACGCATAATCAAGAAAAACCCGCAGGAAATCAAGCGATTATTATTGGACGACCCGGACGATCTTCACACCCTAACCGATACTATTTTTAAACTTCAGCGGCCGACCGTGGCAAACCCGCAAGACGAACCTGCCTACACTAATGCCCACAATCGCCACTACCAGAAGCTTTTTCAGGATTTTGCAAAAATCCGCACCTTTTATGAACAAAAACGCGTATTACTGAATGTGATGTGGGATCTTGAGGATTGGTTAGCTGATATTAAACCAATCAAGACTAAGCTGCCCGAGCCAGAAAATAATGCTGACGCAGAGGCTATTAGGATCGAGCATCTTAAAAACGTCCGCGGCGAGGTAGAACAAGCGCTCAAAAAGTTCACCCCAATCCAAAAGGAAGACAAGCCCATGCCGCGGTTCGACTATCACTATAAGGATGAAACCGGCCAGACCAAACGAGAGTTGACTGACCAGGAATATCTGGACATCAAGAAAAAGTTCAAGTATCTGGACGAGGTGCCTGAATCGCAGTGGGAGGAAACCGACCTATGGCGCCAGTGTGCAACCAAACGAGAGCGCCGAGTACTCAATGTGCGCGTGAGCCCAACCCAAACCATGCCAATGATTGTCGGCCACCCGCCCGAGTATGAAATGGGGCAGGAAGACCGCCCAAAATGGCTATACTACCAGCTGCGGCTCTTCCAAGCCGCCCTGATTAACGAACTAACAGAAAAACCGGCACCCCCAACTCCTGCACCTGCCACTCCTCCTCCTGCGCCGGCGCCCTAGGTCCCTTCCTGCCAGGACTCGGAGTACTTTTTTTGCTCATCACTCTGCGCGTCAATCATTATGCCCATGGCCTGAAGCTGAAGTTTGGCGATTCGATCGTCAACCTCTTTCGGTAGAACATATACTTTTGGTTCTAGCTTGCCCTGGTTCCTGTTGAGAAAATCAACGGCCAGCGTCTGATTGGCAAAACTCATGGCCATAATGGTTGAAGGGTGGCCCTCGGCCGCCGCCAGGTTAACGAGCCGGCCTTCGCCGAGGAGATAGAGTCTTTGAGTCTTTGAGTCTTTGAGGCTTTGAGTCTTTGAGGCTTTGAGGGTATATTCGGTGAGTTGCGAACGGATCTCGACAATTTTCTTTGCCATCTTTTTCAAGCCGGCCACGTCGATCTCAATATCAAAGTGGCCAGAATTCGCGACAATCGCACCGTCTGGCATGTTCGCTAAATGTTCGGCTGAAATAATGTGCTTGCCGCCGGTTACCGTTACAAAAATGTCACCAACTTTGGCAGCCTCGCTCATCTTCAGTACCTCGTAGCCCTCCATAGTAGCCTGGAGCGCCCGGAAGGGATCAACCTCAACCACCACGACGCGGGCTCCCATGCCATCGGCTCGCGCCGCCACGCCTTTGCCGCACTCGCCAAAGCCAGCCACCACAAACACCTTGCCAGCCAGGAGCACGCCGCCGGTGGCCCGCAGAATGCCGTCGATCGTCGATTGGCCGGTGCCGATGTAGTTATCCATCAGGTGCTTGGTGCGGCTCTCGTTGACCGCCACCATGGGGTACCGGAGCGCGCCATCGGCCTCCATGGCCTGCAGCCGGTTCACGCCGGTGGTGGTTTCCTCGGCGCCGCCGATAATGTGGGGGATAAGTTCAGTATATTTGGAATGGATGAGCGAAACCAAATCGAGCCCGTCATCGATCGTGACAATCGAAGGCTTTGAGGCGTTAAGGCTTTGAGTTTTTAAGTGGTTTACAACCGAGAGCAGGGCATCGTAATACTCCTTACGGTTCATGCCTTTCCAACCAAACACCGGTGTGCCTGATTTTGCCAGCGCCGCCACCACGTCGTCTTGAGTCGACAGCGGATTTGAGGGCCCGAGCACCACGTAGGCGCCCGCCGCCTCGAGGGTGCGTACCAGGTTGGCGGTTTCCTTGGTGGCGTGGAGCACGCAGCCGATCACCAGATTCTTAAATGGCTTGGTCTTGGCAAGTTCTTCCTTAAGGCGCTCTAGCGCGCCCATCTGCTCCCCGGCCCAAGCGATATTTTTCTCACCTTGCGGGGCAAGTTTGATGTCTTTGATCTTATACATAGAGGTTGAGTATATCAGAACTGTCGCATCTTTTGGAATACCTCGACTCGTTCCTTGATCTCCACTGGTTTGAGTGCTGCCAGCCGCGACACCCCCATGCCCTCCACGGTGAAGCTTGAAACCGCTGTGGCATATACGACCGCTTTCCGCATGTGGTTGAATGTAACCCCCTTAAACTTTAAACCTGTTCCATGAAACCCCTCGCGGGCGAGCACGCCCGCGAGACTGCCGGCGAAGCTGTCGCCGGCGCCGGTGGGATCAACCGGTGAAAGTAACGGATAGCCGGGCACGGCAAAGAACCCGTGTTCGGAAAAGAGCATGCTGCCGTGCTCGCCTTTTTTGATAATCACGTACTCCGGCCCTAACTCGAGCGCGCCGTGGCCCGCCTTCACCAGATTTGGCGTGCCAAAGAACTCCCGCGCCTCGTTCTCGTTCAACACCAGCGCATCAACGTGCTGGATCGCGGCGCGCAGCGCTTCGTTTTTGTTTTTAATCCAAAAGTTCATGGTATCGAGAATAACAAAAGGGGCGAGAGGCTGGGGGCTGGCTTGGATAATCTGGAGTTGCACTTCGGGGTCAAAGTTGGCGAGGAGGAGAAATGAAGGTTTATATCCAGACGTTACACCTTTATCAACTCCCGGTGTTGGCGAATCGAGTAACATCTGGTAACCCGTAATAACCTCTTTTCCATACGCGAGCGAACCTAAATCTGTTTTCACAGTCTCCGCCACGCCCATATCGAACTGGTAGCGGCCGTGCCAGCGGAAGGTGGGAGTGTCCACGGTAACCAGGCCGTCGAGCGCAATGCCCTGTGACTGCAGGAACTTGCGGTGCTTATCCGGGAAATCATCGCCCACCACCGAAGTAAGCGCCACCTTCGCCGCCCTTCGACTAACGCTCAGGGCCGCTAATGCCGCATATACCGCCGAACCGCCCAACCCACCGACCACTTTGCCATATGGCGTCTCGATCGTATCGATCCCTATTGAACCCAAAACTACCATATCTGCCATTGTTAATGTTTGTAAATATCGTGCGAACCCACATCAATGAGCAGTGCAATTGTTTGATCAAGAATGCGGAAACGCACGCGATTGTGATAATCCACCGAGAACGCCCAATCACCCTTCAATTTACCTGTCAATTTATGCGTTTTGAGTCGAATATCAAATGGATTGTCGCGGAACATAGCAACGCGCTCGACGGTTTTTTTCTGCAGCGAGGACTCAACCCTCGTTAGCTGCCAGGAGTTTGGCATATTTTGGATAGTGGGCACGAATAAACGAGGCAAATGAACGAGTTTTTCCGGCCCGATATTCTGCTTCGGCGGCGCGGCCAAGCTCGGCGGCGCGCTCGTCGGTTAGTCCCCGATCACCAATTTTGGTAAGGAGATAGTGCTGCTTTTTGTTTACCACCACAACATACTCGTGCTCAGCGAGCGCCAGCACGGCGTCAAAATCCTGTTGGGCTTTTTTGAGAGGAATACGCACTGCCATTACATATATCATATCTCAGCCCTTGACTTTTTGTCAATTTTGTGGTACAGTATTGCGGTTGACAAAACATAGTAGTCAGGTATTAGTAGTCAGTAGCCAGGGCCAGACAGCTAGAGGTATTGACTTTTAGCCTAGAATATGCTATAATACATTGTTAACAAAATAAGAAAGGTTTGTTAGCCCGCTGAGTACTGGGGCCACCAGGAGTTCGCTCCTTGGCTTCGGTACCTAGCGAGGCGCTAGCACAGCCTGAAGTTTAGGGAGGGGGATCTCTATTAGGAGAATCTCCCCTCAATAAACGAGAGGGTGTAGATTGACAACAAAAACTACTCAAATACCAGATGTGGTACCTGTTACCACACCTGGTGTGTATTTTTTACAGGAGTAGTACAGAGTAGATACCTTGGACACTATCAAGGAGCGTACAGGTTAAGACCTGCAGAGTAGCAGGTATGCGCCAGAATACTGGCGTTATTAGCGTGTCTGTTCCTTGATGGTGTTCCAGGGTAGCGCTTGTTGCGAGAACTACTCTGGAATACCACAAAAATATCCCCGAGAGGGGGAAAGGATGTGAGTAAATTGTTTCGAGACAGTGAAGACAGAATTTTTTTTGGACTGATGGTGGCCATGGTGGTGGTGGTGGTTGCGGCTCTTTTGAGCCTAACCCCAGTCCACTGCCATGAGGCCGACGACGGCACGGCCGTCGTCGTGGGGGGCAACGCCAAGGGCAAAACGGCGCCTGCGAAGGCGCCCGAGCCCGCGAAGGCCCCCGACGTCAAGGTCGGCGACCCGATGGGTCCGCCGGCGAAGGCAGAGGACGAGGCGGCCAAAGCGAAAGCAGAGGCCGAAGCCGCGAAGAAGCATGCCGAAGAGCTTGAGAAGAAGCTCGAGGCAGCAGAAACGGCCAGGAAGACGGCAGAGGAAGCGAGGGCAGCGGCAGAAAAGAAAGTCAAAGAAGCCGCGGAAAAGCCCGCCGCAACGCCTCCCGCCACAACGACGTCCACTGCGCGCAGACCGGCACCGGCCAAAGCAGCCCATCATCGGGTTGCTCGAAAGCTGGCCCCGTCGAAAGCTCCCGAAGCGCGAATCGTGCGAGTCACTGAAAAGCACGATCCTCAAGCACGGGAAGCTATCCAAGCGCTCCGCATCCAACTCGCCCGTCTCGAAGGACGGCAGGAAGGTGCGGCGAGCGTCGATCGCGGAGTATACGTGAATGTCCTGAAGGGCGCCACGATTTCCGCGACCGGAGGTTCAGCGAAGGCAAAGGGAGGCAGTGGTAGCGCCCAACCGGGCGAGACCACCGTGCCCCCCCCGCCGTCCGAGAAAGCCGGCAGCGATGAAAAACCCAAGGCCGATCCGAAGAAAGATCAGCCGAAGGCCGACAACCCCAAGCCCGAAGCGCCAAAGAACGGCGCGGAGGGGAAGGGCGGCAAGCCTGCTCCACCCGAGTCCAAGGCCCCCAAGGCTGAAGACAAGGGCAAGACGCAGGAAGACGGAAAAAAGACGACCAGGAGGTATGTGTTCTTTAATAACATGAGCCTCCGGTAGTCGAGCTGTTCAAGTCGTACATCGAGGCTCGAGGTTGGAACCACAGATTGCTGCAAGGCAACACTGAGTGACTGACTGAGAGCATTAAATCCAGGTCCGGGGGCGCCCCTTTTTGTACATCTGTTCCCCGGATCTGGTATTCAGTTTCACAGGAGGATAAAAAGATGTACACCGTTGCAATTTCGTTGTCGTTCCTGGTCGCCATTGTGGCGGCCGGTATCGTCGGCATCCTCGTCTACAGGACGAAGGCTAGACTGATCGGCGCCGTTTTGGGCGCCATCGCCACCTTCATGGTGACGCCGTGGCTCATGAGCCACGGGTTCGGCTGGATGTGGGGAGCGGCGAAGAGCACGCTCGCCGCGTCGCTCGGATCGGGTTTCGGCTCGGTACCTGGCATTCAAGCCGAGGCACCCAAAGCGCCGGCACCCGACCACCCCGCGACCGAACGCAAGAACGGGGAGACCGACGGCGACCCGGAGATCACGGACCGCATCGTGGTCCGGATTTTCGACGCCGCGCGTTCCGGACAAGCGGTCGGCGGCGGCGTCCATGTCCGGGCTTATCACCCGGACGCACCGGACAAACCGGTGCTTGACGAAGAGTTGCCCACCCACCGGGTTGGCGCGACCGTAGAAAAGCCCCTGACCGGGCTTATCTATGAGTTCCGCGTAAACTACGGCGGGGTGCCCGTAGCTACGGAGCGGATCCCGTACTACGGCGGCGTACTAGTCAGGAACCTGCACGTGCGGACGAACGCGTTCCGCGCGGTGCAGGAACCCGCCAAACAAGGGGGTGAATAACATGGCAAACCCCCGCGAAGGCGGTGGTGGGGGCGGCGAAAGCCGCCCCCCAAGAGTCGATTTCGTCGGGTGTGCAGACGCGAAGGGTGACGCCCAGAAATGGGCGCAACACCTGACGTACTGCACAAGCTGCCGCGACCAGGCGGTCGCGGACATGCGGACCATGGATGAAGTCCGCGCCGCCGGGTTGACCAAGGAAAATCTTCTCACCTTGGTCAACACCTTTAAGGAGGGGGCCACGAAGGCCACCCCCAAGAAGGACGACAAGGCTGAACCGGCGAAGGAGCCGGCAGAGGCAAAAAAAGAGAGAAAGGGGATCAATCTCGGGTTCGGCCTTAAACTGTAGCCAACCCGAACGCGATCAAAGCACAGGAGGTGCTACCATAATGTGAACCATGGACGCGGGTAAGCGCGTCCCGAACAAATCAACTGAATACCGCGCCGTGGAATCGGCGGGAACCGAGACAGGTGCTTACCACCCTGTCTCTTTTTTTGTGCCAAAATTATCCGCCTATTTTGAACCGTTCTAAGAATGCTTTGAATCCTGGAATGGGATCGAGCTGGATTGGCTTTTGGCCACCCTCGATCTTAAGCCAATATGTGCTATCGAAATTTTTATCAATCCGGAATGCCACCTTTTGACTGGCAACTCGTTCAAGCGCTTCGCGCGTTGACCGCTGCGCCTCAGAGCTAAGCTTGCCAGCGCCCTCTTTAAGCCAACCCAGAAAGTCGCTGCGGTGGCTGGTCTTGAGCGCCTCGGGCAAATTGGTTTGCACCGTGGTTTTTACCCGATCGTAGGCTTGCTCGATAACCGTTTTATCCCCTCGCTCGAGCGCCGCCCTAGTATCGGCCGAACTGCCGGCAGATTTTTCCAATTCGGCGGCCAGGCGCTGCTCAAGTTCCTTGCCCTGATACTCGTTGCCTTCAAAATTGCTGTAATCGAGCACCGACCGTTGGTGGGCAAGATCGAGCCAACCGTTGGCGGAATCCTTATGGTACACAAAATGGTCGAGTTCCCAACGGTAATCAATGAGCGGTTGATTTATCTTATTGAGTGGCACCGCCTCGGTGCCCAGGTAGGCCTTAAAACTTTCAACGTTAAGCCCCGGCTGGCCGGCAAGTGATTCGTGGGTGATGTGGAATTGGCCACTCCTATCGCGGCCAATCGAAACGCCATATTGATCCAGCCGCGCGCGATCCGAGGCGACCAAGCGGATGTCCTCGTGGCTGCCAGTTGCACCCTCACGCCGAAAGAACACATCCTTATCCCACGCAGCGAACTTGCCATCGACCGAGCGGCCGGTGTTGAGATCAATCTTCATCGTTGCCACTTTGCCGTTTATCAAATCGTTGCCGTCGATCTTGCCGTTGGGATCAAGATCAACCGGTACTTCAATGTAGTGGTCATCAAAAATTTTGAACCGCTGGCCGTCTATAAAAAACTCATTTTTGTCGGTAATGCCGCCGACCAGAAACTTCTCACCATTGTGCTCCCAGGTAATGGAACGGGTAAGCGATTCATTAGATTTAAGGTCTTCCAATCCCTTGAAGTCTTCGGGCACGGCTTCGCGCAGGCGGGTGCCGAGTATTTGGGTGATCCGGCGGGCTTGTTCCACTTTATCGGTTGGCCAGGGTTTTTCTTGAATATCAATGGTGGCTTTGCCACCTGGGGTTTCAGTGGAGGGGGCCTTGGTTTCAGACTGTCCTGGTATGGCTGCATCAGCGGCTTTTTCTCCAGTGCCTCCATCTTGAGATTCTGCATCGGGCGGAGGTGTAGCGTCGCCCGCGGAAGGAGCATCTGGTGGCGTACCAGAGCGTTCTTGGAGCGGTGCGGCTGCGCCGCCAGATTTTGAAGGCTCGAGGTGTGTAGTTGATTTTCCGGCACCGTGGGCGTGCTCGGTTGCCCCACCAGCAGCACCTGCCGCTGCGCCAGCGCCAGCGGCTCCTCCCGGGCGAGCGGCCTCGGCTGGGCCGCGCAGGCTCATGATGCCATAGAAACTGGCGGAAATGAGGCCAAGAATGGCGCCCGCCTTGAGACCTTGAGCGCCACGATATCGCTGGAGTTCAAGGTAGCGTTCGTCGTTACGTTCACTGAGGAGCGACTGGGCATTGAGCATTGCTTCTCTGAGCTCCTCAGGACCGATACCCTCTAGTGTCGCAGTCTTAGCCGTGAATCCCTGGTCATACCGATCGGCGAGATCCAAAATTCGTTTGAGGAGCGGATCGGGTTCTTTGCGATTTTTCTCAAACTGCTCTTTGGCGCTTGACTGACGGTAACGCATAATGCGCTCCACCATGTTTGCGCCTGTGGTACCAGCATAGAGTGGTAGCGCCAAACCTGGCGCGAGCGCCGCGGCAATAAGCGGCGTGCTGTAGAACGCCATCTTCCCACCAAGTTTTAGGAGTTCCTTCCTATCCTCGATTACGGCATTCCAAAGCGTTTTGCCGGATTCAAAAATTTTGCCTTGTTTGAGTTTTTGGAACACTTCACCGGCTTTGCCGAACATCGCTAGCCCTTTCTGGCCTGATTCATAGCGGTCAAACCGCACCCCGGCGCGGTACAGCGCGACCTGATCATTAATAACGGCTCGCAGAGAATCAAGATAATGTTCATCATCTGGAGACATTTTCATCATTTGCTCGTAGCGTTCTTGTCTCCAGTTTATTTCATCGCGCAAGCCCAACTCAGAACCCATGCGGAACCCGATGGTAGAGTAGTTGAGCGAACCGAATGCCATGCGGCCTACTTTTACCAACGAAGAGGCCGAACCACCAACCGGCAGCGTAGCGAGTGTGGCAAGCGACAAGCCGACACCGGCAATTTCCTTCCACTTGTCGAACTTGGTGTTCCTGGTTTTGAGCAGCAAATCGTAGAGTCTATCCGCTCGTTGCAGGTTTTCCGGTTTGCGCTCGGCGAGATTTTCAACATAAGCACGCATGGAATCGAGCCGGCCGAATGATTCGTCGCGGGCTTCTTCGGTGGTGAGAGGCTCCGGTTCCTCTGCGTGAGCCTCCTCTTCGCGCTCCGCTTGCTTGGCTTCTTGTGCTTTGGTCAATCGTTCTTTGGTGCGGGCGGGCATCTCCCCTTTACCGCGTAAAAAAGCAATCCTTTCCGAAATGTCGGCGAGGCCGAGCCGTATCCCAAGCCGCTTGGCGAGCGCGAGCAGGGCATTAACCTGTTCTACGCGGCGTTGGCCGGTTCTGGGCAGCAGTTTAGCTGATGCTCTTTCGAAGGTTTGTCGGAGCTTTTCGGCGGTTTTTTTGGCGGGCTCGGGACGAGCAGGGGCCTCGGGCGCCGGGGGAGTTACTGGAATTTCTGAGGTTTCCGGCGTTGGTGCCTTAGCCTCACTCAAATCAATCTCACGGCTGAATCGGCGGCGGGCAATAGCGAGATCGTGTTCTTGTTGGTACTGCAGTCGCTGGAGTTCCATTTCATCCTGTTCTCGTCTTTCTCGTTCGGTAACTGCCTGATCAAGACCACCAAATTCTATATCAGCCATTGCCACCTCCCGTGTGTTCAGGGTTGCCCAGTTTTTGCTTTAGCACCTCGATCCGTTGCTGTCGTGCTTGCACCCGTTCCTCCAACTCGTCACCAACTCGCTGCTTAATTTCCTCGTACATTTCGTCAAAATCCTCGGGACTCCCGCCCAGTGGTTCTGGAGGGGCAGATCGTAATTTATCATAATCACTAGCCGTTCGGAAACCGAGTCGATCGAGGTAAAAAAGAACCTCACCAACTCGACCCTCCACCGCTCCAGATGGCCATGAAGTGCTCCTGACCTCGATTTTTTCGGTGGAAAGCTTTGCACTTGCCCAATCAGTGCGAATATCTGCCAGTGTTTCGGCATCGAGCAGTTTTGCCAGCCGTTCGTCTTTCGCTAACCCTTCGTAGCCCTCATCCCAGTCGTGCCGTAACCCAAGCTCAAGCAGCAGTGGCAGCGCTTCTTTGAGTTGAGCGAGTTTTTCCTCGCTCAGGCGCTCGGGGGTAGGGGTCTCGGGGGTTGGTTTTTCTGGCTCGGCAGTGGGGTCAGGAACAGCGGTTTGAGCAATGACTTCTGCATCGATCGGCGGTGCCCCAAGTTCAGTCCCTATCATTGCGAGGAGCGCATTGAGTTCTTCGGTAGTAAGCATTCGATCGGGTTCATGCTGGATTGATTCAGCGGGTGCGGGCAGTTCAATCTTACCGACTTCCTCCCAACGATTGCCACCTATATGCTTCATTACCGTACCAGGGTGCCTAGTATTCTCTAGATGAACTCGATATTGTTGGCCACCAACAATATCGTCAAACTCGTTACCATTAGGAAACGATAAAAACTTGGATATACTTCCCGTCTCTTCTTTAAGTCCTATCCTAGAGACTTCCTCGGGTTTAATCCCCCGTTGAACAAGGTGTTCGAACCGCTCTCGGAGCGCCGGAAGATCGGCTTGTTTAATTTTTTTGTAATCTCCCTCGCGCTCACCGGGTAAAACGGTCTGTAGGCCCCTTTGGTCTTTTCCGTGCTGATTCTTATACCTAACCATATAGAAAACTCTTTCGAAAGTGCCATCGTTTCCGAACTGGAGACTAATATCACCCTCAATCGAATCATCATGGCGGCCAAGCAATTCTTTTGGCACCCCAATGGAACCTGTGCTATAGCCACTTGGGCTCAATCTTTTAAGCGTATACTGACCCGGAAAACGATCGTCCTCTGGTACCTCGAAGTTAACCGTATACTCCTCCAATTCGCTTGGCATGGGCTGACTTGGCATTAGTAGATTGGGATTATCGGAATACTTGCGTAATTCCGAAAGCCGAGTTTTTAACTCGCCTAAGAGCTGCTCTTTGTTTTCCGCTTCGGCGGGATCTACATCGAACGGTCCCGGCGCCCCATCCTCCGTTAACATAGTTTTATTCTACCAGTAGTCCTGTTGACAAAACAACGCCGGTGTGGTATATTTTTTCGGCTGTACCACTACAACACGCGATTGGAGATTCTCATGGACACGTTGAATGCGATGACGTTCGAAGGTTTTCTCGTGCCGGTTGGGCTGATGCTGGCAATTCTCGTGGCGCCGAGCGCCACGGCGTTCTTCCTGCTCGGCCACTTCCTGAAATGGGGCAAGTCCGAGGCCGGCGCGCTGTTCGCCCTTGGCCTGTTCGTTGACCTAGTTATCCGTTACGGCTACGGCCGGTCAACGCTCTTGGGCATTTTCAATGCCCTGAAACCACGTCCCAGGCCACAACCCGACGAAAAAACCAAGGCCGCACAAGCGACAGTCGAATTCGAAAAACGAAAGAGTGAAGCTGGCGGAGAGACCCCCACAGACGCTCGTGCAGGCGAAGTGATGGTTCAAGCCATCCCCGACAAATAGTTCACGACTCAACCCCCATTCATCGCAAATCCCCACGGCCAACCGTTACCCGCGCCGTCGGGGATTTTTTTTCTAACGAATAGCCATCACTTTTATTGGCAAATTAAGCTTTGCCCACGCCCGATCGGCAGTCACGACGGGCAACCCTAAACCTATTGCCGTTCCCAAACATGCTCTATCGCCCAACGATAAAACCATATTGCCCGAAACATCAATGGCCGCGGCTTGCCGAGCAAATAATTGTGTGAAATCAATAACTCTCAAATTTGATGTTTCAATTTTTTTAACAGCGCTCGTAAACGATGCCCCCTGGCGTTTCAATCGTAAAATCGATTCAACGTAGTTGACGGTTGATATAAAAAGACTTGTCTCGAGCAAGGATTCAACGCGATCTGATCCTGGCTCGCCAAGGATATACGCTAAAAGCGCGGAGGAATCAATAATCATCAGTCTCCACGGAGCGCGGCTTGCCGTCGTTCTTCAATAAGCTGCTCGGAAACAAGTTTTTCACCAGGTTTAGGGCGATACGGCTTAAAAAATTCCTGAATATCTCGCCAAGCCTTGAGGGGATCTTTTAACACAATATCTCGATCTTTAATAACTACCTTAAAGGAGGAACCTGGTTTTAGGTTGAGTTTCCGGCGTATACCTGCCGGTAACACCACCCTGCCATTGGCTCCCAACCGAGTTGTCATGGCCGTTGATTTTGACATATTTATATTATATGTCAGATTTTATGATTTGTCAACCATATACCACAGGCTTCGGGTTGTCTGTTGTCCGACTCCTGCCCCGCAAAATCCCGCGTAGCTTTAGCGAAGTGGGACGAAGCGGGGTCAAATTGAGAACTTATGCCGGCTTGCCGGCCGTAGCTTTATGCGGAGGCTGGCATTTTGCCGGTGAGCATGGCGCGCTTGAACGTGAGCGTTTCCTGGCGCGTCAGATCGTCGAAGGTCGGGACCGCATCGGTGATAAACGTGGCTAGGGCCTCGGGATCGTTTTTGGCCATCACCTCGTCCAGCTCCTTGCGCTTGGCCTCGTCCATGGTGGCGATTGCCCGGGCGATTACCGCTTTTTGCACGGTTTCCGCCATTTTCGCCAAAAATCCGGCTTTTTCTTCATCCGAGAGCCGCTCCAGGTTGAGCGCCACGATCAAATCCGCGTCGGTGATTTGATCGTCAGTTGCGGTAGACCAGTCGATAGTTGCGGTTTGTGCCATTGTGCCTCCTTGCTTTGATTCTACGTTAGGGCAGCTAGTCAAGAAAGTCAACGTAACCTTGACCCCTCTCCGCACAGTGCGTGCTTCGCGGGGTCTGCGGAGTGCACCGCAGCGTGCACTCCTTGACAAATCAAGGTTTTTCTGGTATAATTCCAGGTTGCAGCAACTCTGCAATGTTCTTGAAAAAATACACCGTGGGTCGCCAGCGGGGAACCAAAAATGGCGATAAAAACTGAAAAGGAAGGAGGTGGAATAATTGGCAGAAACACCAGAGACAATTGTAGAAGCGGCACTCAGACGTTTGGAAACAGACCCTGAGTACCGACGGGAGTTTCAGCAAGGCGTCATTGGCAAACTCGTGCTTGAAGAGTTGTTTAAATTACGAGACCAAGTGAACGCCCTGCGGAAGGAGCTCGAGGCAGGCGGCGCAAACGGGAACTTGGCCGATGAGTTGGCCCAGGCCCGCGCGCGCATTACCGAGCTCGAGGGGCAGCTGAGTGGTCGTGGTGAATCCCAGGAAGGCGAAGATGAACATCTTCCGTTTTGGGACATCGTCACCGCAGAGATAGAGCGGCTCCCCAAACAGACCGTTGCCGCGCTTGATGCCGAAGCGGATAGATTACTTCGACACCGAGCTGGCGGCATGCTGAGCGCGCACCTGCGAGGAGACTTCAGCCGCCCCGAGTTTCGGAAGCGGTTGAAAAATCAACTCCTCCAGGAAATCGCGCAAGGGAAAGCCGTAGCCGTACGTCCTACCCCTGCACCGGCGGGCGCAAGCTCTTCGGCGGCAAGGAATCAAGGTCCAATGGACTGAAAAAGAGGTGATCACAGTGATGGAAAACGTCGCAGGGATCGACTTCGGCACCACCAATTCGGTGGTAGGCGCAGTTGACCCGAAGGGGGTAGTGCGCCCCTGGTTGTACAAAGCACCGGACGGACCGCTTATGCGCAGCGTCCTGACTTTCCTGTCTCAGAACGGCACCGAGGAAGCAATTATCGGCGGGCGAGCTGAGGAACTGAGCCGCGACTCGCGGGCCGTGAGTTTCACGAGTTGGAAGCGCCGGCTGGGCGAAGAAGAGCTCCAGATAGTAGACGTGTTCGGGAAAACCATGAACTTGGTGGACCTGACCGCGATCTTTCTGGGCAAGCTCGTTGCACCCTTGAGTGGCGGCGACAAGCTGCGCGCGGTAATGACCGTGCCTGCCAACGCGCCGGAACTGCAATTGCAGCGAATGCGTTTGGCAGCCGAGGCAGCGCGGATCGACGTACTCGGCTGGCTCAAAGAGCCCACCGCAGCCGCGGTGGCGTACGGCATCCATCGCAACAAGGATGTCAAAGACGGGGAAATCTTCCTGGTTCTGGACATTGGCGGCGGCACCTTCGATGTTTCGATCGTTGAATACAGCCGGGCATTTGGCTTTCGCGTGATCACAACGCGCGGGGTCGAAAAACTCGGTGGCGACGATTGGGACCTCGTGTTGGCGCGCGCCAAAGCGGCGGAGTACAGCGAGCAGTTCGAACAGGACTGCTTTGCAACCGATGAGCAAGGAAATTGGATCAACCCCCAGGCAGTGGCAAGCCTCAAGGCGGCCGCTGAATGGACGAAGATCCAACTTTCAGCCAAAAACACCGCGGTGTTAGACGCCCAGGTTGTGATTGGCAACGATTTCGTCGATCTCACCAGTGCGATTGATCCCCAGGTGACTCGGGCGCAATTCGAGGACCTGACGAACCACCTGCTCGAGCGAGTGAAGGAACAAACGCTCGCCGCGCTGAACGACTCTGACCACCAGTTTGTCCCGGAGAGTATCCACCATGTCGTGCTCGTAGGCGGTCCAACCAGGATGCCTGCGCTGCGCGCGATGGTGCGAAAGCTCTTCGGTAGTCCGGTGGTGTACGACAAGATCAACCCGGACGAGTGCGTGGCGCTCGGAGCAGCTCGCTACGCCGCCGATCTGGCCGAAGGCAAAGACACCCAGGTTGTGCAGGACGTGGTCGGGGCAAGAATTTCTCTGGTGCATCACGATAGCCAGGGAAACGAGCTCCGGAGAACGCTGTTCGATCGCAATGATCCGTTGGGAGGATCGATCGAGCTGCCCTTCGCAACCAAGGAAGACAAAGCCACGGTTCGCCTGGTGCAGTCGGCCTCGGACACCCGAAGCGTCGAGAAGCGGATCGCTACGGTCAGCTTCAAGAGCGTCGGGGTCAGACGGGGCAAACTGCGCGCCGAAGTCACGGGAAACGGCGAAGTCAACCTGTATGTCGCGATGGCTGATGGCCAGCGCGATACCGACCACTGCAAACGAGTGGAGACCCCTTCGGACATTGACCTGGCGCATGTGGCTCAGGCGGTTGACGAGTATGTGTTCGAATATTCCAACCGTCCCAACAGGAGACACGAGCCCGCTATAGCCGGGAGTACCTTCAAGATGGGGGAAGTGAGTACGCAGCTCACCACGCTTGAAGCAAGTTTGCGACCCAAGCAAGCCAGTGAGCGACCGGCAAGACGAGAGCGCCCGCCCAAGAATAAGGCACGCAGGTACGGCGAGAAAAAGCGACAACCGAGAGGAGATGACGAATGAAACACATGGTCCGGGAGATCCTGACCAAGATCGGCCCCAACGGCAACAAGCGACTGGCAGCTTGGCAACATACGCCTGGCAACCACGACTGGTTTGTCCAAGGGTTTGTGACTGGACTCGGGGAGCAGTACCGGACCGCGGCAGAGTGGCTTGCCAGCGAGCTGGATCGTGACGGAGAACTCGGTAAGGACATCGCTGATGGCCTGACGAGCAACCCGGAAACCATGATCAGATTGTTTGTGCGTAGTGTTCCTGAAAGATTGGGTACCCAAAACAATCTCGACGGAGGCACCTCGGCAACAGTCGCTCAGCTCCAGGCAACGGTACATAACCTTGAGCGACGGATCACTGATGTGGAGGAAGTTATGCGCGGCAACTCCACATCATCGACACAATCTGCGCAAGAAATTACCTGGATCCTCGAAACGCTGGGGTATGGCTCGCTCACCGAGGTGAAGAGTAAACCGCAACGGACGAAGATCGCCGAACTCGCCCACACGTGGCAGGGCTTGGCGCAGCGCCAGGTTGTCAATAACACGCAGGGCGAGATCAACCAAGGCCGCCTGAAACCAAAGAAAGGAGCCTAACATGGCCGGCCCGAAGATTACATTTGAGTTAGAAGGGACCGCCGTCTTCAAGGACGGTTCGAGGCGCCAGCGGTCGGGAATCATCGAATTCCCCTACCGTCGCTTCTCCACTGAGAAGGTGGATGGCTTACCCCTCATTCCGAGAGCGTGCGATGTGCCGCCGATTGGCACTCCCATACGCTACCGGGCGCACAAAAACCGGAGGGGAACGGTGTGGTGCTGCCACATCGACTCCGAGTTTCTGACCGACGGCGGATCGCTCGCAGGGCGCTACTTCCACGAGGAACTCGTGGAGAAGGGCAACATCAAACCGTCCGAGCGTGATGAGACTATTGGGTTTGCCCAGAAGTGCCACTTCAACGGCGGCCCGCTACTCCACGTCAACCGTAAGATGGAACCGACTAACGGTAAGTACTGGTACCGGCCGTCGGCCCACCTCGTTTGGTTCGTTTCCGCGAATCAGATTGACGAAGGCCAGATCACATTGCTCGAGGGTGAGACCGACGAAGACAATCCCTTGACAATCCTGATCAACGGCGAGGAACGAGGCGTGTTTGTGGTCCTGGGATTCATCGAATCGGATCCTAACCAACCGCCCAGACCACAGGAGGTGAGACGGGCTTACAGCATGATGCTTAACGCCACCAAAGAAGGCAGTGCTGAAGTCCTCAGGGCGCTCATTGCTCGCGGTGATATCAACACTGCCGAGGCATCGCTGATGAGTACCGATGCCAGTGAGCGCCGCTACTCCCTGATCCAGGCCTACCGAAAGGCATACGCCTATTCGGTTTCCAAATACGGCCCGGAGAAACGCGACGACCGGGTGGTATTTTTCACGCCTACCATTTTCGCCGAGATCGTTGAGCAAGCGGCTCGCAAGGCCAAACGCACAACGCGAGGCGGAAAAGGAAAGGGCTCCGGAAAGACAACACCCAGCAAGCCCGGCAGCGACATTTCGGTTATGGAGGTGCTCGCGGCAGTCGCCAAAAAGCACTTCCCCGAACGGGATGGCCAGCGGCGCGGCGAATTTGCCGACCGGCTCAACAAGGCCGGTTACCTCAACGCAGCCTACCTGGCTGCGGCCAACGTCAACGAGCTCGTGAAGGTTCTCAAGAACCAAGCACGAGCGCAAGCAACGATTGATGCAGCAAAGGAGCTGATCAAGGCAAAAACCGCCGAGGTGAGTACAGCCCCCGCGGCGGGCAACGTAGAGCTGTAAAGACCCAGTCATACCCTCGCTAGAACAGTTTATTAAGATCAACTGAATTAGCGAGACGCGGTCCCGACCCAATCCGAGCTTTTCGGAGGAAGGTCGGGGCCGCCTTTTCTTGGCACCAAACCGGCTAAACCGGCACGGTTCCACACAACAACACCCCAAGGAGGTGAGAACGTTGACAACAGAAAGTTTATGCGTCTCTGACTGGAAGGGCCAACAATGGAAGAAACTTCAAGCGGTGATCATCGACGCGGATGCCGATGGCATCTTTGCCATCCTGATGGCACTCCACTGCGACCCGGATGGCAAAGTATTTCCCGGCCTGGCCGAGGCGCCGATCATCGTCGAGCCGGATCGGGCGTTGCTTGAGCAAAAATACGGCAAGCTGCTCGACAGCCGCCAGGCAGTGGCCTTTGATTGCGCCGGTCGCACCGACCAACGGCCGTTTGACCACCACCCACCCGAGGATTACCCGGACGAGTGCGCGATCAAAAACGTCGCTATCGTAACCCGAAAATACGAGAGCGATCCGGTGGTCCGAGCCGTGGCTGATCAAGCTGCCCACTGGGACACCCGCGGCGGTGGCGATATTTTTGCCACCATCAACCGCCGGTTCAAACGGCTGCGCGACAATCCCTTGTGGCGGAGCAACCCGGAATACCGGCTACAGGCAGTGCAGGAAGCGCTCGTCCTTGCCAGGCCGCTCTTCGATGACTGGCTCTATTGGGCGCAGCAGATGCAGGAGCCGGGCCTCAAGGCAGCGATCGAGGCGGGAACGATTGTGGCCAAGTCTGGCGAGCGCGGCTGCATCATTGAACACGATAGCCTCTGGGCGCGCGACCTGGCACAAAAGTTGGGCCTCGCGATTATTTGCCAGATCACGAGCCACGGCGAAATCGCGGTACGGCCCAACCGGCGGCTTGAGGGCGTGAATACCCTCGGCATGCTGGACGATGTGCTGCGGATTCTGCGCAGTGACATTGCCCGGCCGAGAGGCTACCGTTATTCCGACGACGAGCTCCTCGCGCCCGGTACGATTGCGGGATGCGAGGAAGTGTACTTCCACGCCCGGGGGGCTGAAATTACGGTCGGCGGCAACGACCGCAATATCGGGGCCAAACCCGACTGGGACAAGGACTACTACCTCAAAATTATGCGGGTAGCGGTTACCTTGGCCCTGGAGCCCAAGCGATTCCCTCAGTGCTGCCCGGGATTTTCTGGACAGCATGGTTGCATCGGCGCGGAATGCGGCATCTATCTTGCCAACCTCCCGCGCTGCCGCTCGCAGGGCAGAACATAACTACGACCCTACCCGCCACTGCAAAAGTGGCACCAGAACGGAACGAGACCTCCTCGATCCGTTCTTTTTTTGGGCATTTTTGGGCAACAATAAACCCCCTGTGGTTAGGGGGTTGTGGGCGTGATTGGTTAAGCGGGTTGTGGATCAACGAGGAGACGTTTGAGTAAATTGGACGTTGCAATCAGTTGCTCGAGCTGAGCGGCGGTGGCTCTGAGATCCGCAGTGTCATGCTGGGCGCCTTCCACAATATTCTGGGCAGCTGCGAGTAGTTGATTTATTGTCTCCAGATCGGCGACATAACTCCGTAACTCATCACGCAGATGAGCAAGCTCTCCGACGGGCACCGCCAATTGTTGAGTAACGTTGTTATTTAATTCAGCGAGTAATTGACGGCTCTCTTGAGCCACCTGGTAGCCGGCGCGGGTTGCCAAACCATTGATCAGTGTTGCAGTTGCCTCCGGGTTATCGAAGATCCTCATCACTTCCTCGCACGGATCAACTGCGTTGCCGGGATCGCCTTTTTCGCCTTTGATATGATCACCCAAGTAGTTCGCGATCGCTTCGAGGAATAGGGGATCTTGCTTGAGCGCTTCGAGTGTGGCGGCGCGCGTAACATCGTCCAGCGCAAACGCAACACGGAGGTTGCGGCCCTGGACAATTGACTTGGCGATTGTCCTGGCAGATGTCACCAATACGAAACAAATTATGAACGCAGACATAATCGTAACAGCGACCAATGCGATACCAACATTGACGATTGAGTTAAGCAGAGCCTCGGTCATGGACGTCCTCCTTGGACTAGGTTGTGCAGGAACATAGTGCGAACCAGTTATTAAACCAAACAAAAGCCAATAAGTCAAGGAAATCCCCTGACCACAAGTGGCCCTTGACATAGTTTTGTACATATTGTATAATTAATACATAATGACTAAAACAATTTCTTCAACAGAGGTCCGCAAACGTTGGAGCGAGATCAGCGACAAGGTTACCTATTCGGGCGAACAATACCAAGTGTTAAAACACGGTAAGCCATCAGTTGTAATCTCTGTATCAAATACCGTGTTGCCAACTCCCGCCTTCAAACGGCGTTTGAAAAAATTCATGGATCGGAATGACGCTGACCTCAAAAAATTAGCCAAGAACTAATGACCCGTTATCTCGCCACGGAAACGGTACTCGAGATCCACGAGGAGCTCGTTATTAGGTATGGCGGTTCGCAGGGTGTCCGAGATTACGGACTCGTGGATTCTGCTGTTGCGCGACCGCGAGCTGGTTTTGGAGACTTCGAAGCCTACCCCGATCTTTTTATGAAGGCAGCCGTGTTAGGACATTCGCTCCTTAAAAATCACCCGTTTGTTGATGGCAATAAACGCACTGCAATCGCATCAATAGGTATGTTTCTAGAAGAAAACGGCTACCAATTAATCCAATCAAAAAATCACTTATATGGACTCGCCCTAGAAATTGAAAATAACTCGCTCCCCGAAGACAAAATCGCCCAGTGGCTCAAAAAGCACAGTAAAAGAATCGAATAAGTATCGGTGGGTAACTTGATTATTGCGGAAATTGGAAACAATGATATAATCATCGCACTATGCCGAGACTACAACCACGCCAATTTAAAGTCTTGATTGAACGAGACGAAGACGGATTTTTTGTTGCAACGGTTCCATCGTTACCGGGTTGTTACACTCAAGCAAAAACTTTGGCTGAACTTAATAAACGAATCAAAGAAGCAATCAAACTATGTCTTGATGTTGAGAGCGATGACCCCGAGTACCAAGAGAAAATTTCACAGTTTTCCTACGAACCCTCGTTTGTTGGTATGGAAGTTGTTTCACTGAACAATGGCTAAGCGCCTTGGTTCTCTTAAAGCACGCCAAATTATTAGAATATTAGAAAGGTTAGGCTTTCAGAAAATTCGGCAGCGGGGATCCCATATTTTCTTTAAACACAGCGATGGGAGAGCAACCGTAGATCTCCTAAAATAATTTATGGCCTTAGAAATCCTTGAAGACCTGCGGCTGGTGAAGTCACCCCGTGAGCTTGCCAAAATCCGCGCGGCAGCGGATATTAATGACCGAGTCCATTCTAATGTTCTTAAGAACATTAGAATGGGAATGCGCGAATGTGATGTTGTCGAGTTAATTAAAAAACTACTGGAACGCGAGGGGGCCAAAGCGCTCGCCTTTCCGCCTTTAGTGGCATCGGGCACGCATGCGGCAGCAATCCACCACGGCGTGCGGACGCTGCGAGCTGATCGCACCATGATCGAAGTGCCGTGCCAAAAGCGGCTGAGGCGCGGCGAAATGGTGGTGCTTGACTTCGGGGCGGTGGTGGATGGTTACAACTCCGATATGACGCGCACGGTGTTTTTAGGAAAACCAGATGCCAAGCAAACCAAAATCTATAACCTGGTGCTCGCAGCGCAGCAGGCGGCCCTTGCTATGGTGCGCGAAGGGGTAACCGGCGGGCAGGTTGATCGCGCGGCGCGGCAAATTATTGTGAATGCTGGCTACCGCGCCGCCTTTGCTCACGGCACTGGCCACGGCGTAGGGCTGCAAATCCACGAACGGCCGAATCTTAAAAAAGGTGTCCGCGAAAAACTCGTCGCCGGAGAGGTAATCACCATCGAACCCGGCATCTACCTGCGGGGTTGGGGTGGGGTACGGATTGAGGATTTGGTGCTCGTGACGAAAAGTGGCTACGAACTGCTGAGTAAGAGTCCGAAAAATCTCGGAAAAGCGATTATTTGACGGGGTCTGGCTCACGTGCCACCCATCAAATTTTCAACTATAATGAACATATGCAACTCACGTGGCTGGGGCATGCCAGCTGGCTGATTACATTAGGCAACGGTACGATTATCGCCCTTGATCCCTATGCTGGAGATATTAGCAACGTGCAGGCTGATATTATCTGCATCAGCCATTCGCACCTCGATCACTCCGACAGCGGTAAAATTGGTCAGCTGCGGAAAGGTACTACTAACATTATTACCTCACAGGAGAATGCTCTGAAAGTTCAGGGCGGTATAGGACTCGCAGTTGGCGGATCGCAAAAAATTGGGAGCGTAACGATTCGGGCGGTACCGGCATACAATACCAACAAATTCCGGGCGCCCAATACCCCCTACCACCCCAAAGATTTTGGCGTGGGGTTTGTGCTTGAGGCAGAGGGTAAAAAAATCTATCACACCGGCGACAGCGACCACATTCCCGAAATGGCCGAGCTCAACGACCTGGATATTGCCATGGTGCCAATCGGCGGCACCTATACCATGACGCTCGATGAAGCAGTGGCGGCGGTTAAAACCATGGCGCCAAAAGTAGTGATTCCGATGCACTACAACACGCCGGCGATCGAGGTCGCCGCAAATCCCAACGAGTTCAAACAAAAAGTAGAAGCAGCTACGAAAACAAAAGTGTTTATTTTTAGTCCTGGAGAAACCCAGGAGATTTAGCCGAAAGAAGGAGGGTATGAAAAACATTTTCCACTGGTACTACCGCGTTGCATTTAAGACACTCAGAAATGTGGCGGCGAGTTTGTTATTCATTACCTACGACCTGTTTTCGATTGAGCTGCTTCTAAAAACCTTGTTTGCACCCTGGAAACGCGATGTGGTGGCGCCGGTGCGCCAAGAAATCTCGCTCCTGCTGCAAGCCGTTGCGCTCAATTTAGCCTCGCGCGGCTTCGGCTTTGTGGTGAGGGCAGCCACCGTGATAGTGGGATTAATCGTAACGGTTGCGGTGGCGCTAGCCCTTGGGCTTATAGTGCTCGCAAGTTGGATACTCCCGGTACTCGCACCGGTGGCTTTTGTGGCTGGATTTTTCTTTATGACTATTGGGGCAAGCACCTGGGGGGTGGGTTTGGTAGCGGCCGTGGCAGCTACCATAGGCGGTCTGCTGTGGTGGTACCGCCACGACTTACTGGCGAACCCGCCGAAGCCCGAACCGCTCGACCGCGCTATCAAACAAACTGACTTCAAATTCGGACCTTATTTTACCTTGGCTGCGCGGCGGATCGTTAAGGAGTCAAAAGATCTTAACGAGTTGGTAGGTAATCTTTTGAAAAATGAGCAAGCGCGATTCATATTTCAGCATTTGGATTTTGGGGTAAATGAGGTAACCGCTGCGGATCCCAATGCACTTGACGAACGCGCCTTTATTATCAAATCAGCTCAAACCGCTCTGAACCACCACCGAGAGCGAGTCGAGGTAGCTGATTTGGTCTTTACACTTATTGCGAACACAAAAGATCTAACTAATAAACTGCCCGAAAAAAAGCTCACGCTCCAAGATGTCGAGGCAGTCTGCCGCTGGCAGGCGGAGTTATGGGGGCGAATGAATGAACCTTCGGCGCTCTTTGACCCTAAAAAATTGAGGGCAACCGGTGGGGTGGGCCGCGATTGGGCAGCGGGCTGGACCCCCACGCTCGATGCGTTTTCGATTGATTGGACGAGCCGGCTCGAAGGCCGCGCCCCGAGCCACCACTTTGTGGCTCATCGCAACTCAATTGAGAGGCTTGAGCGCATCCTCGCGCGCCGCAGCCACCACAACGCCGTACTGGTGGGCGAGCCGGGCACCGGCAAGCGCACCGTGGTGGAGGGGATCACGGAAAAAATCTTCGCAAGCAGCTCGTTCTCGACCCTCGTTTACAAACGAATTATTGAACTCGATACTAACCGGCTGCTCGGGCGGGCTAGTTCAGTAGGCGCCCTTGAGCAGGTAATGGTAAAAATCTTCAACGAAACGGTGCGGGCGGGAAATGTAATTTTGTTCATTGATGAATTTGATCGGCTGCTCTTTGGCGAGGAGCTTTCCATTGGTCGAGTTGATGCCGGCTCGATTCTTCAGCCCTACCTCGACTCCCCTGCCCTCAAGCTGATTGCCACCACCACGCCAAACGGCTGGCACAAAGTGTTGAGCCGCCACCCGGATATTGCGGCGAGTTTTGAAAAAATCGAGGTTACACAGCCGAGCGACGACGAGATGATGAATATTCTTGAGGAAGTGGCCGCTGCGTTCGAAGCCCGCTATCGGATTGTAATAAGCTACGCCAGTTTGAAAGAAGTGCTCGCGCTTTCCCACCGCTTCCTGCCGGAGAAAAAACTACCGGAAAAGGCGATTGATCTGCTTGATGAAGCAGCGGTTTACACCGCTGAACGATCAGCCGAGAAGATCCTCCGGCCGGCAGATCTCGACAAAATCGTTGAGAGTAAAACCCATGTGGCAGTGGGGCCGGTAGGCGGAGATGAACGGGAACTGCTGCTAAATCTTGAGACCGTGCTACACAAAAGTTTGATCAACCAAGACTATGCGGTTAGCCAAATTGCCGATGCGCTGCGCCGCGCCAGAACCGGCGTGAAAACCCGGCCGCGACCAATCGGCGCCTTCCTATTTTTGGGGCCAACCGGCGTGGGTAAAACCGCTACCGCCAAAGCCCTGGCCAACGCCTACTTTGGCGGCGAAAAGGAAATCGTTCGGTTTGACATGTCGGAATATGACACGCCCTTTGGCGCCGAGCGGCTGATCGGCGGGCCGTCGCACCCGGGTGGCGGGCTGCTCACCCGCGCGGTGGCCGAAAAACCCTTTTCGCTGATTCTTTTTGATGAAATCGACAAGGCCAACGAGAATATCCTTAACCTATTTTTGCAGCTGCTCGACGAAGGCCGGCTGACCGATGACTCCGGCAAAACCGTTGATTTTACCAATACGATTATTATTGCCACCTCTAACGCCGGCTCAGAGCAAATCCGCGAGCGGATCAACGCCGGTGAGCAAGTGGAAACATTTGCCAAACAGCTGATTGATGACATCCAGCGGCAAGGCACGTTCCGCCCGGAGTTCTTGAACCGCTTTGATGCGGCGGTGGTTTACCGGCCGCTGAGTCATGCCGAAATGGCAAAAGTGCTGGATATTATGGTTTCCCGATTGAACGAAGGACTCGCTAAAGAACAAATCACAATTACGCTTGACCAAGCGGCCAAGCAAAAGTTGGTGCAGCTGGGTTTTGACCCGGTGTACGGCGCGCGGGCGCTGGAACGCGCGCTTACCGACAAAGTGGAAAACCTCGTTGCCGAAAAGATTTTGCGCCAAGAACTCAAACCGGGCATGTCGTTCACCGTGACCGGGACGATGGTTTGATAAGCAACTTAGCTCGCCCCATTGCCACGAGCGCCGGGAGTTCCCCACCTCCGGCGGGCGGGGCCTCCCTGGCACTCGGTTTCGGCCTCTCCTTCGACTACCTCAACATACTAACACGGCCGTTGCATATTGTTGATGGTGGGGATCGATACACAATTGTACCATTGGGAACCCAGCCCGGCCGATTACGACGCTTTAACGAATCGCTCGCCTGAGCTCATTAACCTTATTCGTTTTTTCCCACGGGAGATCTAAATCGGGGCGGCCGAAGTGGCCGTACGCCGCGGTTTGTTCATATATAGGTCGCTCCAGATCGAGCACGCGGATAATATCAGCGGGCTTCAGCGGAAAAATCTTTTCCACGGATTTTTCCAAATCCCCATCGGCCGCTGCACCGGTCCCGTAGGTATCAATCATCACGGATACTGGCTTAGCCACGCCAATGGCGTAGGCTAATTGCACCAGGCATTTTTTTGCCAACCCGGCTGCCACGATATTTTTGGCAATGTATCTGGCCGCGTACGCCGCGCTTCGGTCCACCTTGGTTACGCATTTCCCTGAAAAACAACCGCCGCCGTGCGGCGCATAGCCGCCGTAGGTGTCAACAATAATTTTCCGGCCAGTCAAGCCAGCATCCGCCGGCGGGCCGCCGAGCACAAATCTGCCAGTAGCGTTAATAAATATCTTGGTTTGAGGCGAAAGCCATTTTCCTAATACCGGTTTGATGACAAATTTTTTAATATCACCGCGCAATTTCTCGGTCGTCACGCCTTCTGAATGATGGGCCGCGATCACTACTGCAGTAACCCGATTCGGTTTGTTATCCAAATATTCAACGCTCACTTGTGATTTGCCATCTGGTCGCAGATACGGCAACTTGCCATTTTTACGGACTTGGGCCAATCGGCGAGTCAAACCGTGTGCCAGGGTAATGGGTAGCGGCATGAGTTCTTTTGTCTCATCACAGGCAAAACCAAACATCAAGCCTTGATCACCCGCCCCCTGTTCTTTGAATTCTCCGCGGTTTTTGTCCACCCCTTGGGCGATATCCGGCGACTGCTCGTGGAGCGTGGAAATCACCCCGACGTCGGTGTAGCAAAAACCATACTCGGGTTTATCGTAGCCGATTCTCTTCAGGGTGCGGCGCACGATTTCATGAATGTCCACATAACCCTTGGTGCGGGCTTCCCCGCCAACCACTACCAACCCGGTAGTGACAAAACATTCAATGCCGGCATGAGTTTTTTTGTCCTGACGAAGCATTTCGTCGTAAACGGCATCACTGATCTGGTCGCAAATCTTGTCCGGATGGCCTTCGGTGACTGACTCTGAAGTGAAAAGTCGATGCATAGGTGATATAATACAAACAATTAGGTTCAATAGTCAACCCCGCTACGCCCTTCGCCAAGCTCTGGGCTACGCGGGGCAGGTAGTTCTCCCCAAGGAGGGAGAAGGAGGTTTTTTCGCCGTGGCGCAGTATAAGGTTCCGCAAAATATCGATATGCAGGATAAAATCTTTGGGCCGCTCACCCTGTTCCAATTTTTGTACCTGCTTACGGGCGGCATGTTTGCCTATGCCCTGCTCAAAATCTCGCTGTACCTCTTTATCGCGTTTGGCATACCGGTGGTGGTACTAGCGCTGGCATTCGCGTTCGTGAAAGTCCAAGACCAGCCATTTTCCAAGTTTCTCGGCTCGCTCATCCACTACAACCTGACGCCGAAAACCTGGGTGTGGCACAAAGGGCCAACCGCGGTAGTAACCATTGCCGATGCACCGGGTACCAAACAACCGGTAGTACGGCCAGTGCCGAAAAAGTTTGACTTAGGAATAATCCGCGGGGTAGCCCAGCGGCTTGATATCCATTGAAATAACCATGGCCAAAAAAGTCGTCCAATCAACCCAGGGATACGTCAACATTGCCAATGTTGCCGATGGTATTGTAGTCACGAAGACTGGTTTACTGCGCAAAGTGGTAGAGGTAACACCAGTGAACTTCTCGCTCAAATCCGAGCAAGAGCAGCAGGCGATGGTTGGCCAGTTCCAGAGCTTTTTGAACTCGCTCAACTTCCCCATCCAAATTGTCGTGCACTCCCGGCGGCTCGACTTGCACCCCTACATGGAATCGCTCACCAAGTTCGTCAACAAAATTGAGTCGGAGCTGCTACGGCTCCATGCCAACGAGTATATCGAGTTTATTAAACGGCTTACCCAGCTGGCGAACATTATGGAGAAGCGATTCTACGTTGTGGTAGGAATTGAGCCGGGTCCCACCAAGCAGGGATTTTTCAGCTCCCTTTTTGGCACCAGAAAATCGCAGATTAAGTTTTCACCGGCCGACTACGGCAAGTTCCAGAAAACGCTCGATGAACGCACGCAGGTGGTGATTGGCGGGCTTGCCCCCTTGGGCATGACTACCACCATTTTGGACACCCAGGGAGTTGTTGAACTGTTTTATCGCCTGTACAACCACGAGGAGTCACAAGAGGAACAGCTTACCGAACTGGGCGTAATCGAGGCGCCGATCATTGAGAAACAGCCAATCGAAGAAGAAAAGAAAGTGGAAAACAAAGCAAGCCAGTTAAACGTGATTAACCCGGAGTAACGCCATGGCCAAACAAACCACCCACGAGACTACATTAGAAAAAGAGCTCCACGCGGGCGAAACCACCCTCCTTGATATTATTTCGCCGGCGGCCTTTGCGATCACGCCTAACTACCTTGAACTTAACAACCTCTACGTGAAGACATTTTTCGTGTTCACCTACCCGCGCTATCTCAACACCAACTGGCTCTCGCCGGTGATTAACTTCGACATCCCCATGGACATTTCGATGTTTATCTACCCGGTTGAAACTCGCGAGGTGATGGGCCAGCTCCGCCGACGCCAGACCCAACTTGAAAGTTCAGTAGCGATCCAGCACGAAAAAGGTTTGGTGCGCGACCCGGAGCTTGAAACCGCGGTCGGCGACATTGATGCCCTGCGCGAGGTGCTCCAAAAAGGTGAGACGCGGATCTTCCACTTCTCACTCTACATCACGGTGTATGCCACGAGCATGGGCGAGCTCGATTCACTGAACAAACAACTTGAGAGTGCGTTTGGCGGCATGCTGATTTACACCAAGCAGGCGTTCTTGCAAATGGAACAGGGCTTCAATTCCTCGCTGCCGCTCGGCGCCGATGAGCTCCAGGTCCTGCGCAACCTCGACACGGCATCACTGTCTACCACGTTCCCCTTTACCTCGGCAACCCTCTCTTCGAACCGAGGCATCCTGTACGGCATCAACCGGCATAATAACAGCTTGATTCTCTTTGACCGGTTCGATTTAGAAAACGCTAACTCGATTGTGTTTGCTCGCTCGGGCGCCGGCAAAAGTTACATGGTCAAGCTCGAGGCGCTCCGCTACCTGATGCTGGGCACGGACGTGATTATCATTGACCCGGAAAACGAGTACCGGGCGCTTGCCGAGGCAGTCGGCGGCTCGTTTATGAACCTTTCGCTCAACTCGACCCAAAGGATCAATCCGTTCGACCTGCCGCCGCTCACCGAAGGTGAGACCGGTGAGAACGTACTCCGTTCAACCATTGCCATGGTTGAAGGTTTGATAAGTTTGATGGTCGGCGGCTTAACCCCCGACGAATCGGGAATCCTCGATAAGGCGCTCTACGAAGTGTATGCCCTCAAAGACATTACCGCCGATCCGGCCAGCCACAAAAATCCGCCGCCGCTTTTACCCGACCTCATCTCGGTGCTTGCCAATATGACCGGCGCCGAGAGCCTGGTAAAACGGTTGCAAAAATACACCGAGGGCACGTTCGCGGGCCTGTTTACCAAACCAACTAACTTTGAATTGACTGCCGGCTTGGTGGTGTTTTCGATTCGCGACTTGGAAGAGCAACTTCGGCCGATCGGCATGTATTTGATCCTCTCCTATATTTGGGGCAAGATCCGCCGCGAGCTGCGGCGGCGCCTCGTGATTATGGACGAGGCCTGGGTAATGATGGCCCACGAAGACTCGGCCAAATTCGTTCACGCCCTGGTTAAACGCGCCCGCAAGTACTACCTCGGTATGACCGTAATCACCCAAGATGCCGAGGATTTCCTCGATTCCAAGTACGGCCGCGCGGTCTTGAATAACGCGGCGATGCAGGTGCTGCTTAAGCAATCAACCGCGGCGATCGACAAAATTGCCGAGGTGTTTAATCTCACTGAGGGTGAAAAGTTTCTGCTCCTTGAAGCCGATGTCGGTGAAGGCTTATTCTTTGCGGGCAAAAACCATGTCGCAATTAAAGTGGTTGCTTCGTACATCGAGGACCAACTCATTACCACCGACCCCCGGCAACTGTTAGCGATCGAGCAGGCAACCAAGCAACCGAAATCTGAACCTAACCAACCATGACGGCACGTATATGGTTCTGGATAGCGATTATCGCCATTCCCCTCCTCGCGCTCGCCATCGCGTTTGCCGTGTCGTATCGGCTTGGCAGCATTATTGTGCTGCCTGAACCAAAAAACGCTACGGTACTAATCGATGGCAAAGAAGTGGGCTTTACGAGCCGGCTCACGCCGGGCAGCTACCAGCTTACCGTTACCGCTCCAGGATTTGTTCCGCACCGGGAGACCATAAAAATCCGGGCGCTGCAAATTAAACGGATTCGGACTTCGCTCAAGAAGCTGGCTTCAGCAAAACTCGTGGTAGCAGAGCAGGTTGATTTGCTCTCAAGCAATCCCGAGGGAGATCAATTTTTTTACTTTAACCGGCAAGCTAGAGCGCTCTTTCGGCTGCGGTTTGTGGAAGGCCCTGAAGGTGCCAAAGTTGAGAATATTCCGATTACCCCCTCGGTGCTGGGCGAGCTGACCGAAGTAGCGTTTGCGCCTGACTATTCCGTAGCAACGCTCGCCGATCGTACCGGCAGCTCAGGACTTTATAACTTTGCCCGGTACGACCTGCTCCACCAAGAGTTCAAACTATACGATAGTGATTCTCGCGCATTTGCGTTCGACCCGGAAGGCAAACTGATCTACCACCTCTACAGTCCTTCATCCGAACGGTCACTGGTGCGATCGGAGCGATCTCGGGAGCGAATTGAACGGCTGATCGATCTCAAAGATGTCGAGATCGATCGTGCCCGGCTCAATATTTCACCCGACGGTAACACCGTCCTTGTCAATGATGGCAAAGCCGCCTACCTTGCCGTCATCACTACCAAGACAATCAGCAAAGTTGCCGATGGCGTCTCAAGCAGTGTTTTCCTGGCTAACGAACGGCTCCTTATAACCCGCGATGGCGAGCTTACGGTAGTACCATTTCAAATAGTAACGACCGGTACAAGCAAGGAACTTGGCACAATCAAACTCGGGGAGGCGCTGAAGCTTGGATTTAAGGGCCAAGCTAGCGACCTGGCAATCGCAGGGGATCGCATCACGGGAATCTTCGAACCCTTCGACTCCGCTCAGGGTAAACAATTTGGCAGCTATGAGCTTAACACCAACAATTTTCTCGCCCTGAAGTTGGCGAACGAACTGCCGGAAGGAGCACACCAATTTAGAATGGATGCAACTGGTAAAAATGTAGTCTTTATTGCTCAAGACAAACTATGGTGGTTAGAACTCTAAGGGGGTGCAATGGCCGATGAACCAACAATCAGTGATGATTCGGAGGAGCCGACGCGCTACCGCCAGACCCGGCGAGAATTTGAGGACAAGCTTAACCAACTCCGTACGATAGCCGGTACGCTCAATAAACTAAAGATGGTCATCCCGGTCGTCCAGGCGGGGATCCAGTTTGCGTTTGCGGCTCTATTGGCGCTCGGACCGATTGCCGCAGTCATAATGATCATCGTGGTGGTGCTCATCGCCGGAGCGGCGTTTTTTGTGTACTATCGGCAACCTTCAAGGTTATTAAGAGCCCAGGGCACCCACGAGCCGGAACCGTTCAACGGCGAAAATAGCGTTGATCGGGAAAACCTGCTGCGAGTCCAGTCAGCGGCGGGACTGATCCCGACCCTTCAACGAGAGTTGATCGAGTCGCGTCAACTCGATGCGCGAGTTTACACAGCAATTGAGGGTCTACGCAGAGCTAACATTGCTGAGGATAAGCGGACCGAAGCGATCAACCTATTACGGGAGATGGAGGTACTCGCCAAAAAAATTCGCGGGACAAGCGACCTTGGTAGCCAAGACAATTTACTCCAGCAACTCCACGCCCTCGGTTTGCGCTTTGAGTTTCTTACTGCCGAACTGTTCTTGCCTGGCGGTTCAAAGCGCCTCAAGGTGCCCTGGCGGCTCCAACCAGTCAACTCGACTACTTGCAACTACTACGCAGCGATGATGGCAGTGCTCTACCATGCATACGACAAAAGTTCTGGACCACCTGAGAAGAAAAGCTACCCCCGCGAGCTTGAAGAAAAAATTATAGCAGGTCGAACTGATCCACCGAGGAGTTGCCCGAAAGATACCGGGGGCTATCTCCGTTTTGCCGCCAGCCAGGCAGGTCTGCCCAACGCCAAAGTGGAAAAAATTGTGCTGGGCGGCAGCCGCTCTGGCAAGATGGGGCCGTCTGATCAAGACTGGCGTACAATCCGGGATATCGTAGATCGCACCAAAACGCCGGTGGTAATCGGCACGAACTTCTCCAATAAGGGCAGTCACTTCCTGACGATTGTTGGTTTCTCCGAGGACGGCCGCGAGGCCTATGTCAACGACCCTGGTTCAAAGGACGGCCGTGCACGGATCAAACTGCCCCAAGCCTATCGAGAAAAAAATTCACCGGTTCATTTGATTGACGATGAACGTTGGTTCGGCGGCCGCTACCCCAACGCATACTACCTAACATTCCCATGAAAAGTACGAGTCTAATAATTCGGGGCATCATCCTTGGATTCATTCTCACGGAATTGGTATTCGCAAGTTGGTTAGTTGATCCAAAAGTGAGCCCGCTGACCTTGTTTGCCAAACCAGTTTATGCCCAAGAACTAGGCAGTGAGGGCGACAGCGATCCGCTTGATCCAAATGAGGCGCCCGGTGAAACGGCCGAACCGCTACTTGCCACCCTCACTGATACACTCGATGCACTCAAAAACCCGATCACCAGAGAAGGCAAACTCATCCTAGACCCGCGAGACGCCGCGATCCTGCGCGCCCACCTTGATCCTGACCAGTACACCAAGAACACGAGCAACGTATCGGCAGAAGATCAGGCAACCTTCAACGACTTCAAACAAAAGCTAATCGAGCTGGGCTTTGAGGGTGAGCAAGGGGTAGGGGCCGTGCTCCAGGACGAAGTGCGCAGAAACCAAGTGCTGGAGCTTGTTCGAGAGACTCAAACCAAGATATTCACCGACCGATCGCGCGTTGCTCTTAGCTCACTCGAACGACTGATCGAGCAACAACGCGAGGCCATTGAGGTGAGCGATTTCCTGGAAGGCATCGTATTTGCGAGTGACCTGCCGGGCGATCAGTTGGTTCAAAAAACCAAACAGAACTTCCCGCTCGATCGTCGAGTGGTTGATGCCCTTGCCTGGCTCATCACGCCGCGCGCGCAAGACGGCGGCGGCCACGAACGCATTAAGGTGGCCAGAATCTGGAAAAACTACACGGCCCGGGACCCCAAAAGCGGCAAACCGTTGCGCGAGAAGACACTCTCAAAAGAAACCGAGGGGGCCGATAACATCTCGCTCCATGCTCAAGGCCAGGCGTTCGATATCTCGGAAATCGAAACGATTAAGTGCAGTAAGGTAGTGGTCAAAAAGGGCATCATCCTCCGCAAGGTCAACCGCCAAAAACTCCCGCCCAAACCTATCAAAGTGAGCTATCAAACCGACCAAGGCGTGGCGCAAGAAAACCCACCGGGGCTCTCGATCAACGACCTCACTCAAAATCTTATTCAAAATGCCCTGCTTGATACGCTCTCTGAATTTGACGTCAATGATTTAGGCGATGACGGCAGCTTGCGCTACGCCAACCTCCAGGATATGGCAGACTTTATTGGCCGCCACCTCATTGAATCGGCAATTGGCGGCCGTGGCCTTGACGGGTCATCCCTAGGCGATACCGTGGAGCTCTTTGGCCGTGCCGTATTAGCTGACCGGCTCGGTTTGCCTCGACAGGCGATTGAGGGCAACACAATTGATGATATCCAATACTCAGTAGGCCGATTTACGATCGAACAACGCTTAGGTCTCCCGATTGGCTCACTGCGTGGTAATAACGCTAGCGAGATCTTGACCTCGGTTGGCCGCCGCAAACTTGAGTCAGAACTTGGGCTTAAAGAAAACACCCTTCAGGGTACCTGGAACTCGCGTCCAGCGCTTGAGGAAAAAATCGGCGAGGCAATGATCGAAACTAAAATGAAATTGCCCGCGGGGAGCTTCGCGGCGAATGATTTGACAACGCTTAAACGACAACTTGGCGAACGTAAAATTCAAATTATGTTTGCCTCATCACCCAGCGCAATTGATGAACTCGTCGGGTTGCCGTATGGCAAGACTGCTTCCGATTTCTTGAATGGCCGTGTTGCGGATTACAAACGAGCGATTGGCAGTAAACTGCTCAATGACAACTTTGGCTCATTCCGCAACTTTGTGAACAGTGAACAGTCACAAGAAAATAGTTTTTATGCAACACCGGCTGGCACTATCAGAAGATTATTGAATGGTGACCAAACCGTGCTTGCCGTAATTGGCCGTCAGGCGCTCGTTAATCAATTGTCGCCGAACGATGGTGATCGTTCGGCGATTAATAATTTTTTTGAAAATCCGTCAAACGATTGGCAAATCCCTGAACGAACAATTATGTCATTGACGAAGTTGCGGCCCGGGGAATTTGCTCGCATCTTCTCCGGCCAAGGCGCTGTCCCTATTTTTAAACGCATCGGCCGCGATAGGCTTGTGCAGGCAATCCAAAATACTACCGAAGTGCAACAAGCAATCAATAATAGGGAGCAGGAACTCTTGGCCGAGCACCCAGAAATTGCCGAGGCCAGAGCCTCATATGATTTTCGCCGCAGCCGTTTTGATGATCTCAAAAATCGTAATGATAATTTAGACCAACTCACCAGAGCGGCAACGAGCGACCCAGCCATTAGAACTGAAGTTAACACAATCAAATCCAGTCTTGATCAGTTTTTCCGCAGCCCGCTTAATTTCCAAAACTCGGCGAACGCAGTGAGACAAATCTCGCGATCGCTCGATGCTATTTCAAGCGCCGTCGGGCCGCTCAATGAACAAGCTCTGCGCACTCAAATCCAAAATGAGCTCAGCGCAATGTACCGTGATATCGAGGAACTTGTGAGTGGCACGCCCGCAAGACAAATCAGCGATGTAAGGCTTGCCGATTACAGTCAAACGGGCAAGCGCGGCCGCTCAAACAACCTTATTGCCGCTCGAGACTTATTTGATTGGTTGAATGGCCGACGCGCCACCAAAGATTTGGCACTCTCAATTGGCGCACGACAAGTTGAAAATTCGCTCGAGCTGCCGCCGCGGGCAATCTTCTACACGCTCAAGGAGCGGGAGCAATCTCCCGAGACGTTCTTCAGGGCAGTGGGGCGCGCCCAGTACGAGCAGTATTTCGGCCGCCAACCCATTCGCGTAGCGCTCGCTCAAAACACACCGGAACAGATCGATGCGATCCTGGGAATCGGAACGGGCAGACGATCAATCACAAGTCGTCTGGCGACCCAAGAACTGACAGCCGATCAGTACTTTGAACGAGTGGGTAAAGAGGTGCTGCTCCTGCGCGGTGTTAACCTGCTGGGGATCAACGTAGAGTTCGGCGGGCTTAGTTTTACCCCCTACGACATCTACGACATGCTCTCAGGTAGTGGCAGGCCGGTGTTTGAACGGGTGGCCGCGCAGAAGTTTGAGCAAGTGCTCGATCTGCCCCAAAGTGTATTCTACCAACTGCTCCATGCCCCCTCCTCCGACGACAAGCGGTTGGCCATGGCCGATGTAGCATCGCACTACTTCGGCAATCTTTTAGGCATCGGGGCGCTGCCGATCTTTGGCGTGCCGGAGGAAATCCAAGGACGCTACGCGGTTGAGGCAACGCTTGGCCTGCAGCCCGGCACCTTCCGCGATTCGCTCGATAAGGTAATCGAGCGCAACCAGCCGATTAATTTTGCGATCGCGTTCCGGATGACCGGTCACCCCAACGGCCTGTCTCTTGAGGGCTATGATCCTGGCGAGCTGGGGCGAGCGATTGAAACTCTCTCGTTGCCTCAGTCGATCACTACCATAGGCCCCCAAAACGCCGCCTTGGCATACCTTAGCCGAGTAAACGGCAACGCGATAAGCCGAGACGGCGCTTGGAGAATTATTGATCAGTTCCGGCGCGGCGAGGTCGCAAACGAACAAAAGGAACTAACCATTGAAGAGGTTGACGAAAAACTGCGGCTTGAAATCGGCGCTACCGAAAAATTGCTGAAGGGTGAGCTTAGTCCGGCGAATTATGCCAAGAAGGTGGGGGACTTCTCGATTGCAGACACGCTTGCCCGTTCGACAGCGCTGATTGATCGGTTAGCGGATGTGCTTGGACTTGAGGGCACGGCCAGGGACAATTTCAATTCCCAGTTTCCGATCGTTTTTGATTTACTGCGACGCAACTCAGTGACCGACGTTGCTGCTTGGCGGCCACAAGATCGCCAATCATTTTACAGCGCGCTCGATACCGTATTCAGCATCAGATTTGACAGCAAGCTTGGGGTGCGCACCGGCACCTTCTCGCTCATTGCCGCAGAACCGGAAAACGCGCGGAAAGTCTTCCTAACCGAGGGGGTCTTCAAGCTCGAAAACCAATTTGGCTTGAACGATGGCGTGCACGACGGGCCGCTCTCGCGTGTCTTTAATATTTCCTTTGAGGCTGATGCAACTCGCCAGCCGCAAGTCGTCAGAGATGCCGCTGAAAATGAGTTTACGCTCGCGGCGCGCAGCGAAATTTTTACGCGCACCCAAGATCGGCAAGGCCGCGGTGGTATTGTTATGCCAGATAGCGATATTCAATCACTGATCCATGGCGACATGCGCTTTTTGGGCTTTGTCGCCGCCGCTGACATGGCGGGCTCGCTCAACAAAGATAAAAACGGCAATCTTCTGCCGCCAGACCGCCAGATTACCTATGAGGTAATTGTCAATTCGCTGCGCGCGCCGGCTGACGATGAGAGCCGCCTCGAGGCGTTCCGCGAAGATGCCTACAATAGCGCGCTAAGATTCGCCGAGGAATCGGGTGTGACTGACGAAGCGCAACAACGAGTCCTCGCCCAAGCCCAAGCTGCCGCCGAAACCGAGAACGAACGGAGTAGAGTTCGCTCCCAACGCAAGAGTGAATTCCAATTTCGCCTAATCGACAACCAACTCTACAAAGCCGACATCAACATTCCTGCTGGGTTTGCTCGGGCGATGTTCGAAGGCACCACCCAAGAGCGCACCACCTCGCTCCTAAATTACGCGGAAAACCTGATTAATAACCACAACATTCTTGGCATTCATTTAGCGCAGGGGTCGCTCGATGCCGCCCGAGCGTACCTTCGTGATTCTTCGGGGCAAAACTATGACAGGCTGGTGCAAACCGGCGCGCTCGGCTCACTCGATCAGTTTGTGATCCAAAAGAAACTCTTTGGCGACCTGTGGAAGCCGGGCACTACCCAGGCGCTGTTCCAGTACGGCCGCACCGGAGCGCTGGGCAACCTCAATACTCCGGGAACAATTGTCGGCATCTACGGCCAGTGGGCAGTCTCGCAAGCCTTCCAATTTCTTGACAGTAAAATGGGCTGGCAAGTCGGCAATGCCGCCCAAATCTACTTTGCCACTCAAAACTTCCTCCACGCCAAAGCAGCATTTGCGGCAGCTCAAAGCACCTTTACCTTAGGTAATCCGGCGATTCAGGATGCCGGGTCGAAACTTAGTGATGCTTATACCCTAATGATTACGATTGTTGTTACGATCGTGTTTGCCAAACAGGTGGGGCAGATGGAGCAAGCGCTCGGCCTCGTGCCAGGCACCGGCGCAATCTTGATCGGCATGGGCATCGCGGCGCTGATGGGCGCGGCCTTAAACCCGATTACGCTTGGCCTTTTTATCGCCCTCAACCTTTTTGGCTTCAACAAGGTAAAAATCTTTGTGCTGTGCACCGGCGACGGCTACTACCCGCAAATTGAGCCTCTCAACCCAAATCTCGCGATTGGCTTGCCCGAGTTTAACGGCATGGCGGCGACCGAGTACCGCGCAGGGCTTAAACAGGCTGCCCGGGTCCGAGTCAACGGTTTGATTTCTGATATGATGGAGATGCCCTATTACTTTATTGACAAAAACTTCGTGGGCGTGCGGCAAAAGGAACCTGACTTTTCAACAAAACCGGTTCAGATCATTACCGCCCGACAGCAAGACCTGCTCGCCTTCTTTGGCTCTGACCGCTACAAACAAGTCTTCAATGAAGATGCCCCATCCAAGGAAAACCGCCAGGGTATCAGTATCTCCCCATTGGTTACCCAACATGTTCATATCGGGTTTTAACGAAACCTCAAACTCAAACCTCAAAATGCAAAAGTCAAAATGCAATTTCAAAATTAAAAAAATATCGCTCGCTGCATTTTTAGCCGTCTTCTTAGCGCTCTCGTTTATGAGCTCGGTACGAGCTGCCGATGCGCGCGTTGCCGGCACTGTTGCGAGCAGCATTGACCAAAAGGCAATCGAGAGAGCCGGAGTTACGGTCACCCGCGCTGATACTGGACCAAGCCGATTCTTCCCTAAATCAACATCAACTGGTGAGCAGGGTGGTTTCCATTTTGACATCCCGGAAACAGAATTTGGCGGTAACAACACCCTCCGTATTCTGCTAACGGTCACGGCGCCTAATCCCTTAACCGCCACAGCCACTGCCACATTCACCGCGCAAAAAACGGGAGCAAACAATGTCCCGATTATCAAACTCAATATCGCCGGCAACACCAACTACACGCCTCAATCGAGTACCCCCAGCAGATCGGGCATCATCAGCTACACTTCCCCGGACTTGAGCCCCATCTTCAGAGGGAAAACCTACCAAACTCTCGGCGACTACCTCACCGATCTCGTCAAGGTGGCGATGGTGCTCTCGGTGGTGGCGGCCACGCTCGTGGTGGTCTACGCCGGGTTCGGTTACTTGAACTCCGGCGGGTCGCCGGAGGCGACCGCACACGCCAAAGAAATGATCGCCGGGGCGATCTTTGGCATTGCCACCGTGTTTATGATGTCGGCCTTTCTCGTTTCGCTCTACGGCCCCGAGGCGCTCGCCCCGCCAGCGCAACCACCGAGCTGTCCAACAGTAACGAGCGGTCTTGAAGGAATCGCCAAAAAAGAAGGATGCCAAGCAGCAAACCGTTCGGTTCATGAGATTAGGGCACGCCCAAGGCCGGAAACCTGCGATCGGGAGATCGTCAGAGTGCTTGGTCTACCTAATAACAGCTATGACCCTGCTACCCAGCAATCGCGGTTTAATAGTTTCAACGAAGGTTTTATAGAGCAGTGCGCAATACTCCGTGCTTAGCTGGCACGGAACCGAAACCTTGTGACAAATTCCTGCCCCAATTTTTCGTTGATCGCCTTACGAATTTGGTCTGACTGAATCTGGATACTCGCTGCTTGGGCCGATGAGACGATAGCAAGAACTAGCTTGCCGTCTCGAAAGCTCACCACAACCGCTTCATTGCCCAGGACCTGTTGGGCCACGCTACAAATATACGCAGCGTGAAACTGACGGTTCCCGGCATATTTACCTAGTAGATTTGAAGCTTTGATCCACGCCATCACTCTTGCGCCACCCGCTCCACTTCCTCTCTAGTCGTCAAGCCTTGGGCGGCCTTGGCACGCCCATCTTCAAGCATGGTGGTCATGCCAAATTCCTTGGCCTTGGCTTCAAACTCTGCGATCGTGGCCTTGCGGCCGATCAGTTCGTTAAACGCCGCCTGAGGCTTGAGCGCCTCGGCCACGGCAATTCTACCGTGGTAGCCGAGCTTGCGGCAGCGCAGGCATTTGGCGCCTTTGCAGTGGGGGCAGAGCCGGCGCACCAGCCGCTGGCCAATAATTAGGTTGATCGAGCCAGCGAGCAGAAATGGTTCGATCCCCATTTCAAGCAGCCGCGGGATCGCGCCAGCGGCATTGTTAGTGTGCAAGGTTGTCAGCACCAGGTGGCCGGTCAGCGCCGCATTGAGGGCAATCTTGGCGGTTTCGCTGTCGCGGATCTCCCCCACCATAATAATATCGGGGTCTTGCCGGAGCGCCGATCGGAGCGCCGAGGCAAACGTAAAACCCTTTTCCACTTCCACTTGACTTTGGTCAATTCCGGCGAGCCGGTACTCGATCGGATCCTCGATCGTAATAATCTTGCGGCCCGGTTTGTTGAGCTGGCTTATAATGGCGTAGAGCGTGGTAGTTTTCCCAGAACCGGTGGGGCCGGTGTTCAAAATCATGCCGTGCGGTTTGGCGATCGCGTCAGTCACCAATTCCAAAACCTCTTTTGAGAAACCGAGTGCCTGCAGCGTGGTGAGTTGGCGAGCGGGAATCAAAAGCCGCATCACAATATCCTCGCCGTAGCTCGAGGGCAAGGTGGCAACCCGAACGTCGACATCGAGTGCCATCACCCTGGTTGAGAATCGGCCATCCTGGGGTTTGTCGCGGACATCGAGTTTGAGCTGGCTGAGATTTTTGATCCGCGAGTTGAGCGCCCGGTGTTGTTCGAGCGTAAGCCGACCAATATCCTCCATCACCCCATCCAAGCGCAGTCGCAACCGGCAAGCGCCTTGCTCCGGCTCGAGGTGGATATCAGATGCCTCAAGTTTAACGGCGGCGGTGAGGAGGAGCTCCAGCAAATCGGTGGTTGAAACCTTGGGCAACTCCTTGGCTACATCGTCAATGGTTTTAATAATCTGGGCAAAATCGGTCGTCGCTTTACTTTTAGTAAGGATCTTTTTTTCGTCTTCGGCTTCAAAAACATCGTAGAGGCCAATCGTGCGATCAAGCGAGGTGGGGGATGCAAGGTGGATGGCAAAGGAAAGTTTGGTGGAATCGGCGAGCCCCTTGAGGTAATCCTTAATCGAACTCTGGGCCAGTTGATCGGTGGCAACGTTAACCTTTTTGCCCACCTTCAAAAAACTCACTACCCGATGGGACAGAGCATCGGCTTTAGGGACAATCCGTAACGTTTCCGGAGTAAGCGGATAGCTGATGAGGTCGATGTAGGGCAGACCTTGGGCCGCGGCGAGCTCGCCGGTTTTGCCTTCTTCCTGCTCGTGGCGGATCGCCGCAATTTGCCTGCTAATGTCGGGCATAAATTAATTGTACTCGATCTACCAGCTAAATGCTCTGCAGTATGTTTACCGAGAACTTGTTTTTGAGGCAATCCAGTTGAGCGTTGCCAAAAAGATCCACGCCCAGGGAAATACGCCAATCAAGGTATCGCTCGCAGAGTGGGAGTTGCGATCGACTGCCATAAAAACCCACCCGATGAGCGCAATAGTAGCCACCGTGGCTACCCAGCCAAGAATACTACTCGGCCTATATATCCAGCCCCATCTCTTAAACAACGTACTGCTCATAATGGCGTATTTTGAAAAATGCGGTGTCTGAAGGACGATTTTCCGCCGTCGCTCTTACGAGCTATGGCGGACAGGCAAGTTTTTATTTGAAAAACATCACGGGCGGCGCTTTCCGGCCGCAAGCATATCGCAGGCTTTCTCAATCCTGCGTGTACGTATCTCCGGTTCTTTCGCTAAATCTATCCAATCAACAAAGTCCCGACGTTTTGGCTGATTCGATCCAACTGATAAAATCCCTGCGCGCGATTGGCGTGAGATCCTTCCACACTGCCACAACCTCGGGGGCAGCCGCGAGGGCTTTGCGAAGATCCGTTGGCACTCTGGGCTCCGGTTCAACTCCCACTCGCGTAATCTTCTTAACCAGTTTCATATATGGTTATACTGCTAAATTAAATGAATTCATTTCCCAACTGGCGGTGGGTGCAGGATTCGAACCTGCAAGCCCTTGCGGGCGCACGCTTTCGAGGCGTGTGCGATGCCATTCTGCCAACCCACCAAGTTATCGCGATTTTTTCAAGAATGCCCGATTGAGATCCCAATAATCATACATGACAAGAGAAATGTAGAACAAAACCATAAGAAGTTCGAAGGGCAAAAATGGCTTCCCAATTTTTAAATTAATGGTAATACTTGAGATTTCGAGAAGTGCTCCGGTACCATACATAATCAACGTGGTAATTGAATGACTAAGCAATCTCTGAATCTCATTTGTCATATGAGAATCTTTGTACGTAAAACCGTAATCGGCGAAAAGAAATGAAACGATAAATATTGAAGAAACTAAAAGAATACTATCATACCCCCCCCCGATTGGATTCACCGATAAAAGATAAGTCCGAAAAAAACCAAAACTTAACACAAGAAGTAAGACAATAAAAATGTTCTTGACCGTATTTTCGATGAAGATATTTTTTTTGAAATCTTTGGAATCCATATCTTTATTATAGCGCGATTTACGACTTTTTCCGCACGGTTATGGTAACACCTTTCTTGGTGATTTTCTCACCTTTGGAAGACTCGGGTGCGGGCAGCATAGGAGGCATGGAGGCTGCAACGCTTGCGGTGGCAAGTACTGGTCCGGTGGTTTTATTCACATAGAGCTGCTGGCCAATACCAAAAATGTTCGAAACCACCCAGTAGAGCGGCAGGGCGGCCGGCAGTTTGATCGAAATATAGGCAAAAAACAGCGGAAAGATGTACTTGAACTGCCACTGGAACAGCTTGCTCGTGGTCGCATCGTCCCCCATGGTGATTTTGGGCATGATCCAGGAAAAAGCAAATTGCGAGAGAGCAATCAGAATCGGGAATACCAACTTATCTGGCTTGGCAAGATCAATCCCCAAAAATATGGTGTTAATATGCTCTGGCCGAGGTACAAAAGCATAAAGTAAATCGAACCGGCCGGTATCGAGCCCGATCTGAAACACGTAGTAGAGAATAATCACCACCGGAATCTGAATCAGTGAGAGGAGGCAGGAATTCGCCGGGTTAATGCCGTGGGCTTTATGGAGATCAAAGGTCGCCTGGGCTTGCGCTTTCTTGTCGTCTTTGTGGGTCTCCTTGATTTTAACGAGTTCCGGCGCGAGATCCTGCATTTTTTTCTGAAGCCGGGCGGCTTTAAGCGAGGGTGGCAGCAGCACCAGGCGCACGATAATGGTTAAGGCAATCACCGCCACGCCCAGCGAATCGCCGGGCGCGAGCCACACAAAAAACACGAGCAGGTTGTACAGTGGCTTGAGGAGGATAATTTTGAGGAAGGCTTTAATGGGGTTCATGTTCGGGTTATATTTTAAAAAGGTAGGTAAACAACCACTGATGTTAATCCACTGATAATCACTGATTGGGGCATACCTGATCTGTGTTTATCTGTGGATCAAATATCTGTGGTTGTGGTACTTCATTATTCATGGCCCTACCGGGTCACTTCCGCCCGATGACCACGGATTGCACCGCAGAATTCGCCACGCCGCGAGCCAGCCGCCCTTCACCACACCATGGCGAGCAATCGCCTGGTAGCTATACTCGGAACAGGAGGGTGAATATTTGCAGTACCCACCCGGGAAATACTGCTTAAGCGGGCTATGATCTGGCGAAAGGGTGCGCTGGTACCACTTTATGAGCGATAACGCTAAGCCTTGAAACATTGCTCTAACTCGCTCTTTAGCTCTGTAAATGGTAACGCAAAAGGCTTATGGACTACAACTACCAACTCTCCGGTTGCGCCACTCCGTCCCAACACTTGGAGCACCCCCTTTACCTTGCGCCGCAGGCGATTGCGCACCGTGGCTTTGGTCGAAACACTCTTGGGTACCACCACGGCCGTGGCAAGGGTAGCTGCCGGCTTCATGCGATAGCTGAAATGCACGGTTTTGACCGGCTTGACCCGCTTAAAGAGCCCGTCGAGCTCCGACCTGGTTAAACGGTTAATCGTTTTCTCCCCCTAGCGCGGCGGCGCTTGAGCACCCGTTGGGTTACCCGAGTGCGCATTCTACTCAAGAATCCGTGCTTTTTTGCCCGGCGTCGCTTATTGGGCTGGTAAGTTCGTTTCATCAGTCAGATTTTATCATATTTTCATTAACGAATCCATCCGTTCGGAGTATAATTTGATTAATGCTCAAATACATTAAAGAGAAAATTTTTGGCATAAAGCCAAAAAAAGAATACCAAGATCTCACGCAACACGAAATTGAAGCCTTAAAGTTAGAATATAACTTGGCGGATGCCCACACCCATCAATCGCAATCTTCATCTCAACGAAAAATTATCGATCGCCTTCCCAGTCTGTGGTACGAAGCCGAAAATACCAAACAGTATGATATGGAACAAAGGTTTATTAAAACTTTTTTCCGAGCTCAAGGGCAATATTACGCACTCAAACCAAATAATGCACTCCTAGTTTATGCCGCCTCAATTGCGATGGCAATTGTCGCCAACTATCTTATGAAAAAGAAGATGTCAGTAAGTTTAATGGAGCCCTGTTTTGATAATATTCACGATCTGCTCGCCAATATGCAAATCAAGATAGAACCCCTCAAGGAAGAATGGTTATATGATCCCTCAAAAATTTACAAAACCCTGAATAAGCATGTCAAAAGTGATGCTATCTTCATTGTTGATCCCAATAATCCTACTGGATTCACCTTATTTGCCTATGATAAAACAGCCTATCGAGAGTTAATAAGATTTGCGAAAGATAAGAAAAAATTATTGATTTTTGACTTTTGTTTTGCCTCTTTTATGTTACCGGACCGCAATTTAGATGTTTTTGATCTCTACGAGATGCTCGAAAAATCAGGTGTCACTTATATTTCAATTGAGGACACTGGTAAAACATGGCCAGTTCAAGATACAAAAACAGCGCTCATTAAAACGAGTAGGAATATTTGGCAAGACGTTTACAATATCCAAACAAGCTACCTATTAAATGTTTCGCCTTTTATCCTAAACTTGTTGACTCAATACATTGTTGATTCGAAAAAAGATAAATTTGCCTCAGTATATGATCTCTTGGAGCGTAACCGCAAAATAGCCAAAAAAGAACTGTCTGGTTCGTTGCTTGAATATCAAGAACCTAAATCAAAAGTAAGCGTTGCCTGGTTTAAAATTACCAATCCAAAATTTAAAGCAACTTATTTGCAACAAGCTATTTTAAAGGAAGGAGTTTATGTATTACCAGGGACATATTTTTTCTGGGATGATCGTTCTCAGGGCGAACAATTTATCCGTATTGCTTTAGCTCGCAATACCGAAATGTTTAAGCCTGCAATTCAATTGGTCCGCCGGGCACTAGATAAAGTCACCGAATCGCAATGAAAATTAATCTAAAAGGTATCTATGTTCCCTTGATAACTCCAGTATACAAGGGAAAATTTGATCGAGAATCAATGCATAAATTAATCGATTCAGTTGATCAATTTATAGACGGTTATGTACCATGTCTTAGTACCGGCGAAGGAGAAAAGCTTTCTAGCGATATGTGGCGAGAAGCGGTGAGGGCAGTCCGCTCAAAAAGTAATAAACCAGTTATTGCTGGCATACTTAAACAATCATTGGCTAATATTCATGAATTAACCAACGAAGCATTAATTCTAGGATGTAGCGCTGTTGCCGTTTCTTCCCACGGTACATCTTCAAAACAAATTTTGTCGTATTACAAAGCTGTCAACAAAATGAGTGTTTTGCCGATCATCGCATACAACTCACAAGATAATTCATTAGAAAATATTGAGGATATCGTTCAACTTAATAAACTTGATAAAATTGTTGGCATTAAAGATAGTTCACAAAACCCTGAACTTATGCAAAAAATGATTGAAATGCGCAAAGTAAATAAATTAGAAATGGCGATTTTTCAGGGGATGGACAACTTACTTGGAAACTCTTACGGGTGCGATGGCTACATGGTCTCTTTAGCAAATTTGGAACCGCAGTTTTGTCGCGAAATGTTCGAAACGCAAAGTGAAACTATCAACCAAAAAATTCTAGAAAAATTTAACAAATTTCATCTCGGAGATAATGAATGGTATTTGTATATTAAAAAAGAACTGGTAAGGAGAGGAATTTTGCGATCAGCTGAACCGGTTAAGGAGGCGAAAAGATGAAAAAAATAATGTTTGACGCAACAATCCATCTTGGTCAGTTCTCTCTGGCAAACGAAGAGCTGCGCCTTGCGGCTAAAGGATCGCAAGCTCTCATCAGTCTTAAGGGGCAGGAGAAAAATATTGGGGTTATTACCTACAACGAGAACTCCCTTGTTGATGATATTATCTGGAATCTCAAAAAAGACGATCAAGACATTTTCTATCGATTCATGGATTCTTTCCACACAGTTCAAAATATAGAGCGGGTGGAAATTGATAAACGACAAATGGGGGCTGCACTAGAAATATTGCAAACAACTAATCTCCCTGCCGGTTTATCCCTGAACTTAGCAGCTGCATCTATTTTTAGAGTCTCGGAAATATACACCTACTATCCCAAACTATTACAAAAATCAGCAATTGAAATGATGCGGGATAAATTTGGGATTATCGTGACTTCTCCTCCCATAAAAAATAATCCAGCCTATCAACGAGGTTTAGAAAAGATTTATGTGGATACGTTTGACTATTTCAAATCAAATAAGATAGATTTATTTGGTCTGCTTCAACAGAGATCTTTTACAAAGGAATGATCATGTTAGAAAGAGAGCCGATACCCGAAGAAGAACTGGCCAAAGCCGAACAACAATCAAGGGAGGGTTGGGATAGAAAATATCAAGAAGGTTATCATGCCGAGATGAAAAACGTGGCCAGCCTTATACGTCGTTTTTTTGAAGAACATCATGATGAGATTAAACCAGGAGACAAAGTCCTCGAAATAGGGTGCGGTAATGGAAGGAATCTTACCTACATGGCTGAGCAGGGTCTTAATACCTTTGGTATAGATATTTCTGCAACGGCGCTCAAGGAGGCAAAACAAATACTGAAAGATAAAAACTTAGATGCTCATTTAAGCGAAGCAAGTTTCTATAAGCTGCCCTTTGCAGATCAATCATTTAAAGCAATTATTAGCAATGCCAGCCTGCACAGTATCCCTTGGGAAGGGGCAAAGAAAGCCTTTTCTGAAATTAACCGGGTACTACAAGATAATGGATTGTTTTTTATGAGAGTGCCGGCAACACGCATAAAATCCGAGAATAAAGATCTCTTATTTCATTACACTAGAGATCAACTCGAACAACTGGCAGAAGAAAATTCGCTGATTATTAAACTTGCCACCGAATCGCCGCGTTCCGATCAACGATTCGAAAATGATACAAAAATAATGTGGCAAGCTACATTCCAAAAAGAGTCTCGGGCAGAGTAGCATAGATATTCTGCCTTTTGTTATATAGACCTTACTCACACCTCGGAGGTGTGAAGGTTTAAACTGGACACCCGGCGAACCGGAGCCAACCCGAGGCAGTAAGCAAGCGCCATTGGAAACCCGCCGAAGGCGAGGTGCTCCAATCCCGGCGAGCTTCCTGGACGACGGGCCCCACCGAAGGTGGGCAGGAGCTACCAAGAAGCGAGCCGAGGACAGACTCCGCTGTAGAGCGCTGCCGAGGGTGGCCCGGGAGCCGGTACCTGTTGCCATTAACTTATCCCCACTATCCACAATTGACTTATATGGCTGTGGATAACTATGATGAAGTAAATCAAAGTAGGAGGGAAAAAACCACATGGAGCTTTCAGAACTCTGGCAGGCAACCCTCGGGGAGATTGAAGTAGAAATCTCGCCGCCCAACTTCCACACCTGGTTCAAACACACCACACTCAAAGAGGTGAACGGTGATACGGCGCGGGTGGCCGTGCCGTCAGACTTCATTAAAGAAAAAATGGTAAACGAGTACCGGCGGGTCGTCACCTCGGTGCTCCACAAGCACGCTGATCACATTACCGGCGTTGATTTTGTGGTCCAAACCATCGCCCCGCCGGCCCTCCAACCCATTGTAAGCGGCCCGGTCGTCAGTATTAACAACACCAGCAACACCAATGGTCGGCTCAAATCAGACTATACCTTCGATAACTTTGTGGTTGGGCAATCCAACCGGTTCGCCTTTGCCGCTTGTAAAAATGTGGCTGAGAACCCGGGCAAACTCCATAATCCACTCTATATCTACGGCGGCGTGGGGCTGGGGAAAACCCACCTGATTAGCGCGATTGGCAACCACATTCTCCGCAATGCCCCAAAACTCAAAATCAGCTACGTTTCCTGCGAAGACTTTACCAACGAGTTCATCCAATCGCTCCAGCTGAAAACCGTGGACAGCTTCAAGCACAAGTACCGCAACGTCGATGTTTTTTTGGTTGATGATATCCAGTTTCTTGCCCGCAAAGAAGGCACCCAGGAAGAGTTTTTCCACACCTTCAATGCCCTCCACCAGAGCAACCGCCAGATTGTAATGACCGCCGACCGCATGCCCAAGGCGATTTCTGATTTGGAGGAACGGCTCTCGTCGCGCTTTGGTATGGGCATGGTTACCGATATCCAAACTCCCAATACCGAAACGCGGCAAGCGATTATCCTGGCCAAGTGCGCGGAACGGGGTATCACACTCGACGGGGATATTGTTGACTACGTGGCAAACCACGTGAAATCGAATATTCGAGAACTCGAGGGGGCATTAAACCGAATTATTGGCTACTGCCAGCTCAACCGGCTCGAGACCACGCTCGACAACGCGGTGAAGGCGCTCGAGTCATTTGTCGACCAAAACCAGATGAAAGTGGAACCGGAACGAGTAGTGGAGGCAATCTGCCGGTTCTTTGGGGTGAGCCGAGAAGATTTAATGGGGAAAAAACGCTCAAAAGAACTAGTCTACCCCAGGCACATTGCCATGTACTTGTTGCGCAACGAGGTTAATATGAGTTATCCCCAGATCGGTAACCTGCTTGGGGACAGAGACCACACTACCATCATGCACGGCTTTGGGGTGATTAACCGGGGAATCTCTCAGTCCGATACCCTTCAGACTGAGATCACCCACCTGAAAGAACTTATCACCAGCCCCAATTTTTAAAACTTGTTATACCCAATTCTTGCTGCCTTGGGGATAACTTGTGGATAAGTTTCAGGTATCTTTCCACCGAACAGCCATCGAACATTAGTCCTGTTTATCCCCGTTATCCACAACTCTTACTATTGCAATTATTAAAATATATATATTAAATAGAAATAGTAGTTGGGGATAAAAAGGAGAATATAACAAATGAAGCTTTCATGTACTCAGGCAAACTTACTTAAGGGGGTAGCAACGGTATCGCGGATTACAAGTCCAAGACCCACACTACCGGTATTAGCAAATATATATTGCGGCACGGAAAAGGGCCGCCTCAAACTCTCGGCAACCGATTTAGAAATCGGGGTAACCACCTGGATTGGCGCCAAAATTGAGGAAGAGGGGAAAATCACGGTTCCCGCCCGAATGTTTTATGAGCTCGTGAGCAATAACTCCGACGAAACCATTGATCTCGCGCTCGAAAATACTACGGTAACCATCAAGAGTAAGCACTTCGACGCTCATCTTAAGGGCATCGATGCTTCCGAGTTCCCGCTCATCCCCGAAGTGAAAAAAGAGGTAACCTTAACCATTCCGGCGCTCAAGTTTAAAGAGGCAATTGACGAAGTGGTATTTGCCGCGGCAACCGATGAAACCCGCCCGGTGCTCACCGGCATCCTTATTAAAGCCGATGCTAAAGAAATGCGATTTGTAGCAACCGACAGCTTTCGGCTCGCGGAAAAGGTGATCAAGCTCGCCAAACCAGGCGGTTCGCTCCAGGTGATTGTGCCGGCGCGCCCGCTCCAGGAGGTAGCGCGGTTAATCGAACCCAGTATCGACCAAGTCGAGTTGGCAATCGCCCAAAATCAAATCAAGATTACCCTGGGCAATACCGAGCTCGTTTCCCGCCTGCTCGAAGGCAACTTCCCCGACTACGAACAGATTATCCCCACCAAGCATAATACCTCTGCGATAGTTTCTCGAACAAAATTAATCGAGGCGCTCCGCGCGGCCCATATCTTTGCCCGGGACGGCGCCGGTTCGGTGGTAATGCGGCTCAAAGACCCAACGAGCGTCACCGTTGAGGCGACCGCCCAAGAGCTAGGATCAAACATTACCACGATCGAGACCAAGCGCACCGGCGAACCAATCGAGATTAGTTTTAACATCAAGTTTTTGATCGATGGCCTTAATGCCATGGGGGCCGAGCAGGTGGAGCTCCTGTTTGTGGATAAGTCCTCTCCGGCGCTCGTTAACCCAGTGGGCGCCGGCGACTACCGCTATCTGGTGATGCCCCTTAAACTCGATACCTGATGCTCGCGGCATGAAACTAACCTCCCTTAAACTCACCCAGTTCCGCAATTTCTCCAATCGTATATTTGAGTTTGCCGACACGGTAGTGGTGGTAGGGCGCAACGGCGTAGGCAAAACCAATCTGATCGAATCGATTCGGTTGCTCTCGCTCATGAAGAGCTTCCGCGCCCGGAGCGACCAAGAGGCGATTCAATTCGAACAAGCCTTTTTTAGAGTGGAAGGTGCCCTGGTAGACGATACCAACCATACCGTAGCGCTCTACCTGGGGAAAGATGAAACCGGCAAGCTCACCAAGCAGGTTAAGCTTGATGGGTCGGCCAAGCGGTTGACTGAGGCAATCGGGTTCATTAAGACCGTGCTCTTTACTGCCGACGAGCTTAACTTGATTGCCGGCGTGCCGCAAAAACGGCGCCATTTCCTTGATTTTTTACTCTCGCAGCTCGACCGAAAATACCTATTTGCCCTTTCGCAGTACAAGCAAGTGTTGCGGCAGCGGGGAGAGCTCCTTAATTGGATTAAGCTCCGCCAGGCGAGCGCTGAAGATCTTGCAACGTGGGACCCGCCACTCCTTGAGCACGGGCAATATATTTTGGGTAAACGGCAGGAGCTCGCGGCGTTTTTTAACCAGATTCTGCCTCAGGAACTGCGGTTTGAGGCGAAGTTTGTCCCGCTTACTGCCGAAGCCTTGCACTCGTCGCGCCTGCGCGACATCCAGTTTGGGGCAACGACCGTGGGGCCGCATCGCGATGATTTTGAGCTACTGCTTACCGACAAATCGCTCCAGAAGTACGGCTCGCGGGGCCAGTGGCGCCGGGCGGTAACCCTCCTGAAAGTGGCCGAAATAGAGTATATTTTCCACGTGTCGGGTAAACAGCCGGTGCTCTTGGCAGACGATTTATTCTCTGAGCTCGATTTGGGCAACCGAGGGTTGGTTGAGTTTCGCAATATTGGCCAATCGATCTATACCACACCTGAAGTTACCCTAATCCCGGAAAATATTAAAAAACAAGCCCAGATCATCGAACTCGCTGCCTAGGTTTAACGGCTCAGGTATTGAGCCGTTGACTTTTAAGGCTATTTGTGGTATATTACAGGCGCTCGAAATCTTAACAAAGGAGGTGTCGCGTATATGCGACACAAATTGTTCGTGATCGGTGTTTTGTTGGTTTGTTGTGCTCCGTCGTGGGCTCTCGATCAGGGCGCGGTTGAGTCCGCCATCAGGCGGACCGGTCTGAACGGCGGCCGATACTCGGTCGCGCTCGTCAATAACCGCCAGCCCAATGCCGGCGCGTATCCGGACGGCAGAATCATGCTAACCTCCGGTATGATTGATTTTGTTCGTTCGGAGGACGAACTTGCGGCCGTATTGGCCCATGAGCGCACCCATGTTGACCAGCGCCATTCGGCTCGGCAGGGCAAGGAGTTCCTGCTGACCGCGCTTTTGACCTACGGCATCGCCAAGGTTGCAGGCGCCTCGGGCGATTTAGCCGTCGGAGCTGCAAGAGCTGCAGGGACAATGCGCTGGCAGCGCTTTTCGCTCCGCGACGAATATCGTGCCGACGAGGGGAGCGTGCAACTTCTTGCCCGGTCTGGCTACCAGCCCGACGCGATGGCAAACCTGTTTGGGCGGCTTAAAGATGTCGCTCCCGTTAGGTCCGACGATGGGCATTCATTGTGTTTTTTGAATGTTCGTACCCACCCATCGTTCGACGCGCGCATCGAGGCGATCAGGAAGGTGGCTGGCTCTACTACGACCAGTCAATCTGGCAATAGTAAGCCCCTTCCCATTACCGTGGCCCTCCGCAGAATCAACCTGGAAGGGAGTTCGTACACCTCGTACGAACATACCCGTCAGTTGGTTATTACGGAGCTGTCTAAATTCGTTACGGTGACCGAGCGTCCGGAGAACGCCCGCTACCACCTCGACCTTTCGGGGAACATTGCCATTGCCCCTTCACAGGGCGCCCGGAGCGTTTTTACCCGCGAGTTCGACATCCAGGTGGTTGGTGGGCAGTTTGCCGGCCGGGCTTCGTTTGCTGGTTCGCTCGTTGGGCAAGACGGCACGGTTTACGCCGCGTCGTCCAAACCCTCCGACGAGTCGGCCAAGCGCATCTCCGGGTTGTCGGCGCGCTACGGCCGCTGGCAGCCGATTGCTATTCAGACCCAAGGATACTCAAGCCCCGAGCTCCTGGTACTCCAGAAGCTCGTTGAAAAGGGGATTGAGGCCTGGGCCGCGGACTTGATGGCGACTCACGGGGCCGGGTTGGCTCCCTCGGTGGCCGAGCCCCAACCTACGAGGTTGGCAACCTCCGGGGTTGAACTGCCCGCGTCGATCGATTGTCATTTTTTCCTCGACGGTGGCCAATCGGCCGCACCGGGAGAAAAGTTGATGGTCATGGAAAACGGGGTCCACGTGGGGACCCTACGAGTCGTGAGTACCGTGCAGGTGAATGGCCAAAAAATTGGCGTCAACTGCACCAGGCTCTGGGGAGAAATCCCCAACGACAATCGTAGGATCAGTCGATGGGATCCGGCCCTCAATCGGGGGCCACATTTCTAACTTTCGAGCCAAAACGACCCGGGGGCAAGAGCAATCTTGCCCCTATTTTTTTATCTTCGAGTGCCAGAGTTACTGCATCCGGTCTCAAAACCGCTGTCATATTCGGCCTGTAGCTGGCTCGCAACTGCAGTAGGGCGATAATTCGGATTTCCAGTCTTATCACAGGCGGCATTTGGATCGTTGTTGGCCGCCGCGAATGATCGTTGGCCGGCGTCAAAACCGGCATTAAAAGCAGCATTGATTTGATTGGTGTTAGTGCTTCCTGTGCCCGGGCCGCCACCACCCGCCACCGGTCCAGCCCCCCCGCCGCCGCCAATGCCGCCACTGCTCGCTCCGCCGCCTGGTCTAATGATTCCACTCGTCGGCAAGTAGAACTGCCGCAGAATAAAGGTGCCGATTGCCCAGGCCGAGAGGGTTAGCACCAAACCAATCACCGCGTCAACGAGCAGTTTCTTGGCCTTGGTGGTGTTCTCTTCGTTGCCGGCCGCGGTCATGTACTGGATGCCGCCGATTAAGAGCAGCACCATAAAGATTGATCCGGAGATGCCGATGACAATATTAAAAATCGTGGCAACAATTTGGGCGAGCGACTGGAAGCGATCGGGCAGGTTCTCAATTCGAGTTGCGCCAGGGCCGCTTTGAAAGGGGAGTACGTCACGGAATTGTTCCGGCGGGTTGCCCCGCGGGTCAAGCCCGCCTTGGGCCCCAGCCGCCACCGGTAAACCAAGCAGGCTGAGCCCTATCAAAAAACCGATAATCCAAGCCCTGAGCTTAACAAGATAACCGTGCACGTTTAGAAAATAACACCAGCGCCTGGCTGGAAGAATCGTGAAAGGACAAACCGACCGACGGCCCAGGCTGCCAGCACGATAATGAGTCCGATCACCGCGTCAATCAGCAGCTTCTTGGCTTTGGCGGTTGATTCTTCGTTCCCGGCTGCGCCAAGGTACTGGACGCCGCCGACTAAAAGCAGAATCACGAAAATTGCGGCGGCCGCGGCAATCACCGTGTTGAAAATGGTGTTGACCGCTTGGTTAACCGAGCCAAACCGGCTCTGGGTTACCCCACCAGGGGTGGTGAGCGTTTCCGGTTCGAAAAACTGGGCGAATGCTACTTTGGCAACGCTCATGGCTGCCGTAGCGCCGGCGCCAATCCGTGCCAGAGCCCTGAGATTTTTGTTCATAGGGTCACCTCCTCTACTATGTTTGTTACTTCTATGCTACGGGTCGACCAATGTAATGTCAACTCGTTCGACAAGCTCAGAGTTGATGCTGAGCAAGGTCGAAGCATCAATCCACGCAATTCAAGGTTATCTCAACAAAGCCTTGGTCGGTCATCAGGATTTGCTCGGAGTGGGAATCGCAGCCCGCAGACGACACCGCCACCGTGTAGCTGCCCGGGCCTTGGGTAACCTGGAATGAGACTTTGCCGCTGTTTGTTCTGCCCTTGAGGTTACCGTTCACGCTCACCGTCGCGCCATTCACTGGGTTACCCGTTTGATCCTGGACTCGCACGCTAAAACTAATTGCTTGGCTCGTGCCGGCGCCAGTTTGTTGAGTAGTTGCCGGTTGGCTGGGCGGCCTCGAACCTTTGTAGAATTGGTTCAAAATGAAGGTGCCGATCGCGAAGGCCGAAAGGGTAATCACAATACCGATTGACGCGTCGATGATTCGGCCTTTGGCTTTTTTGGTTGATTCTTCGTTGCCCGCGCCGGTGAGGTAGTTGATGCCGCCAAAAAGCAGCATGATGACAAAGAGCCCTCCTGCCGCGGTGATCGTGACGGTAAAAATCCGGCCAATGATTCCGGGCAGCTCAACAAAGTTGGATGGGATCTGGCTGGCGACTTGGCGTAAATTTACGTTGACCGCCTTGCCGCCGGAAACCGGCGTCTGGGCAAAAGCCGGTAGCGCAGTTGTCAGTAGCACAGTAGCTAATGAGATGCCAGCCACCAATTTTGATATTTGAATTTTGATATTTGATTTTTGTCTCATTGTGGTAACGCTCCAAACCGGGTCATCAAAAGCCGTGAAATGGCGAACGAGCCCAGTGTCAAAATTATACCGTACAGCGCCGCGTTGATCATTTTTTTGGCGCCTTCTTGCGATTCTTCATTGCCGCCGGCAAACAGGTACCGTGTCCCGGCATAGAGTAAGATGATCACGAGGCCCGAACCCGCGGCAATAAGCACTAGATTATAAGCCCTCCCAAAAACGATCGCAATATTGGCACCTTGGGCAAACGCGAGCGGGCCAGAGAGCCGGCTAATAAAAAACTCGAGCACGGCAAAACTCGAAAAGGTCATGGCCAGGCCGATGAGCGATTGGTTTAAGGTGCGTTTGGCGCGCGTGAGCGTTTCCTCGTTGCCCATTGAAAAGAGGAAAATCACGCCCATCACCAGGATCCCGGTCATAAAGAGGTAAATCGAAAGATCGAGCATTAGCCGGATCACTGCCAAAAGAATTGCCAGGAAGTCTGCCTGGATAGGGTCGGTGAGCGGCCGAGCTTCCCGAATTTGAAAGAGTTTGCTCAAGCGGGTGAGCGAGTCAACGATACCTTGGGTTTCCTGCGAAGTGTGGGCCATGGTTATTTTTTGAACTCAAGCTGCGGGGGGTTTGCGGAGCCCCCGTTACTTTTAAGTACGTTATCGATGTTTTTACGCAGCTCGGGGCCGGGCTCGATTACCCGCAGGCCAGTGGCAATAATCACTTTTGCCAAGAGCATCACCGCCAAACCGATCAGCGTAAAATACCAAATGTTTTTGGCCTGCTTGGCGCGCTCCTCGGAGCCGAATGAAGAAATGTAAATGTAGGCGGCCCAGAGCATGGCGATCACCGCCGTGCCGACCGAGAAGATCAAGATCAAATCAATAATCCGGTTGCCGGTGGCGATCAAGTCGACGAAGGTGAAAGTCTCCGGCTGCCCGACAATAATTTGAAACAAAATCACAGCTGCCCCTCCAGCCCATGCTGGGCTTCGGTTCCCGGGCGCTCCACATCTGGGATGTTTTCCCCCGCGGTTCCCAAAAATCTGGTAACGAGCTGCAGGATAGTCCAAACCGAAAACACCATTGCCAAGCCGATCGCGGCATAGAAGATGGTTCGCTTGGCCGCCGCGGCTCGTTCTTCATTGCCATAGGCGGTCATGTACATAAATCCGGCCACCATGCCCATCACCACCGCGATCGCGCCGACGAGCGCGAGCATGAAATTAATAATGAGCGCGATCCGTTCCCGAAACAGGATGCCAATATTTGCCGCGTGCTCGGCGTCAATGGCTTCGTTGAGGGCATTGAGCATTTGGGGAATGCCGAAATCACCGGTCGCCACTGGCGCCTCCCGGAACGAGTTGCGGTTGAATGATCGGCGCCGGCGAGATGCCGGTATCCTTGCGCAGGAGCCCGGAGACTTGCGCCGCCGCCCGTTCAATTGCCGGCTGCGGGGCGAGCCGCCCGGCCGCCACATCATCAATCATTTCCCCAAAAGCCGCTTCCACTTTTTCGGGAGATTTGCCGCGGTACCAGGGTTTTGCGCTCTGCTGCTGGAACTGGTTAGGGCTGCCGAACGTCGCCCGCTCCAGGATGTTTTGCGGCACCACCTCTACCTTGAGCGCCGGGGGCCGGCCACTTGAAAGCTGGTAGAGCCGAGCGCCCTGAAAGGCCATAAACCGGATAAAGTCCCACGCCAACTGCTCATTGGCGGCATCCTTGGTAACAGTTTCAACAAAGTATTCGCCGTAGTCAACCGGCTTTACCGAACCGCGCACCTGGGGCAGTGCCCACATCCGAGTCGCAAACTCCGGCGAGCGTTGCTTGATTACCGCGCCGAAGTGGGAAAACTCAATGAGGAGGGGAAGCTCGCCTTTAATAAACAGTTCTCGGGCGTCCGGCAGAGTGGCATTCCAGCTGTAGCGGTTTGATTTTTCGTCGGCAAACGAGGTGAAAAATTCCAGCGCATTGGTGCCCGGGTAAAACTGCTCGCCGGTTGATTTGCGTGCGGGCAAGTGGAACGTCGCCGAAGCGCGGTCGGCTGAGACCATCTGAGTTTGGTTCTGGAGCATCATTGCCGCCAAGATTTGGGCGGCGCGGGGGTTGTTGGTAGCAGTTCCCAGCGCAATACCCGGCCGCCGGATTGTTCCCCCATCCTTTACCGTCAATGCCTGGGAAAGTTCGATCAGCTCATCCCACGTTCGGGGGCCCAGGGTGTAGAGATCAGGATTTTTGAGCTCGCCGTTTTTAGAAAGTTCGCCGAACCGCTGCCGCACCAAATCGGTATTCGCAAACACCACCAAGGTGTCGAGGGCAAGCGGCAGGCCGTAGACCTTGCCGTCTTGGCCCACCACCTCTTCGGCAACGATCGGGGCGTAGAGCTGCTTGACGAGGTCGCTATTGGAAACTTTGACATCGGGGTTGGGATTGAGCAGATTGTCAGGCGCCGGTTTGAGCTTGTCGGCATGTTTGGGAAGCCAGCTTGCCGGAATCGACCAGATGTCAGGCCCCTTACCGGCCGAGAGGGCAGAAAGGCTTTCGTTCTCAAAGTCTGCCGGGGTTTTGGTAACTACATTGATTTTGATGCCTTGTTTGTCTTGGGTGTACGCGGCAATCGCGTCCTTAAAACTCTCGGCTGAATCAGCCGCCCGCCAGATGGTGAGCTCGTTTACGTCCCGAGTTTGGGTCGTCTGCTTTGTTTTGTTGTTCCGGCCGCCGCGCAGCGAGACCGCCGCCACGACTGCGGCAATAATGATAAAGCCAACAATTGCGATAATGAGAATCCGGTTCATAGCCTCCTTATTTCGTTTAGAGTTTCAGATGCTTAAGATATTTTCTCACCTCGTCCCCCACTTCCGGATGCCCCAGCGCGTAGTGGATTACTGCTTTAATGTAGCTTGCTTTGGAGCCACAGTCATACCAGGCGCCCTGGTAGTGAAGGGCAAAACCGTTCGTCCGTTTGATCAAGGTGCGGACCGCATCGGTCAGCTGGATCTCGCCGCCGACCCCGGGGGGTTGTTGTTCCAGGATGCTAAAGATCTCTGGCGTCAAAATGATTCTGCCGGAAATGGCTAAGTTCGAGGGCGCTTGCTCGGGATCGGGTTTCTCAACAAAATCTTTCACCCGGTAGAGCCGGTTGCCAAACTCTGCGGTAGCCTCGCCATCAATCACCCCGTACTGGGATACCTGGTCTTTGGCTACTTCGGTTACCCCGAGAATGGTAGTTGGGTGCTTTTTGAATACCTCAAGGAGCTGGGCAGTTACTCCCTTGGTGCCTTCCGGCTCAATAATATCGTCGCCGTAGAGCACCACAAACGGTTCGTTGCCAATTACCGGCTTGGCTTGCAGCACGGCGTGGCCCAGGCCCAAGGGCTCGCTTTGGCGAATGAAAATAAACTTCGCGAGTTTGGTGATCGAGCGAATGGTTTCGAGTGCCTTGGTTTTGCCGGCGGCTTCGAGCTTACTCTCGAGTTCGAAGTAAGAATCAAAGTGATCTTCGATCGCCCGTTTGTTTGAGCCGGTAATCAAAATAATTTCTTCAATCCCGGCTTGGGCGACCTCTTCAACGAGATATTGAATCACCGGTTTGTCGACCACCGGCAGCATTTCTTTGGGGATCACTTTGGTAAATGGCAGGAAGCGCGTTCCGTAGCCTGCTACCGGAATAACTGCCTTCATAGTTCGATTCGTCCTTCGGACTCGCTCACTATGACCCTGAGCACAGTCGAATGGGTCATGACTATTCCTCCGATTTAACCTTGATAACGCGAGTGCGCGATTTAGCTTGCTTGGGCACGACAATCGTGAGAATCCCGTTCTTGAGCGAGGCCTGGCCTTTATCGGGTTCGATCGGCACGGGCACGAGCCAGGAACGGGTAAAGCCGCCCCAATAGCACTCCTGGGCGTAGTAGTGTTCTTGGGCGACGGTTTCTTCGTGGCTGCGCTGGCCCTTGATGGTGATCACCTCGTCGGTGATTGAGATTTCGAGCTCCTCGGGCCGCACCCCAGCCAGGGGCGCCTTAATGACCACGGCATCCTCGGTTTGGTAGGCGTCGATCGCGAGCTGGCCTTCGGTGTCGGTTTCGTCCATCCAGTCGGCTTGGGCGAGTTCCTGTTTGGTTTGCGCGCTCGTCATACTTATATCCTACCAATATTGATTTTTAAGCGCAACTATGCTATAATAAAAGGCGTGATGGAGGCGGGCAGTTGACTCCGATACGGAGGTTAATCTGGTACCTCGCATTCTTTGGCGCCACGCTGGCGCCCGCTTTTGTTAGTGCTGATCATGGCGATTTTAACCCCTCGGAGCTGATCTCTGATGGTGCCTTTACCAATTCCGATGAAATGAACGAGACCGAGATCCAGCGGTTCCTGGAGCAACAGGGGAGCTTCCTCAAGGATTTTGAAGAAGGCAGCCGCAAGGCCTCTAAGATTATCTACGATGCCGCCCACGGCTCAGGCGACGCAACGGCAGAGGTGCCGGGCACCTCGATCACCGTCTCTTCACGAATTGGTCCTAAAGTAATCCTGGCAACCCTTCAGAAAGAGCAAAGTTTGGTTACCGCCAAAACTCGCAATGACACTGCACTCAATAAAGCCATGGGTTTTGCGTGTCCTGACAACGGTAGTTGTAATCCTAAGTACGCTGGGTTTACCAAGCAGGTGGAAAACGCCGCTTGGCAGCTCCAGTGGAACTACCAGGTAGCTGGCGGGCAGGGGTCAAACGCCAAGCTCTATGACCCGTGGCGCGTGGGCAGAACTCAAACATTCTCAAACTCCGACGGCTCGTCAACGACGGTGACGTTTGCCAACCGCGCGACATCCGCGCTCTACCGCTACACGCCGCACATCTACAACGGCAACCACAACTTCCATAAGACCTATTTCAATACCTTTAAGTTCAACGTGGCGGAGTACGACGCCCAGCTCGTTGCCCAAGGCCCACTTTCCGGGGCGTGTTCGGTGGGGGCAGGGCTTGAGCCGGGCACGAGCTGCACCCTCTGGGCGATATTTAAGAACACCGGGCGGAGCACCTGGGATGCCACGGGCGCCAATGCGGTGCACATGGGGGCCTATTCTCCGATGGATCGCGAATCAGCCTTTACCGGCAGCCGCCGTTGGGTGATGTCAGAAAAGCAGGTGGCACCGGGCGAGACGGCCTATTTCTCGACCACTGCCACTGCTCCCGGCGGTTCTGGTTCCTACGACGAACGGTACAATGTGGTGGTGGAGGGAGTGCGCTGGTTGGACGACGGTGCTACATGGAAGCTCAAGGTTTCAGGCGCTGAGGCGAAACTCGAGGTCCAGGGGCCGCTCTCTGGCCCTGGTTCATACGGCGGTGCGATCGCACCCGGCGCCAAGGTTAAACTCTGGGCCAAGTACCGCAACACTGGTGGCGCTACCTGGAAAGCCGGCGGTACGAGTGCGGTGCACTTGGGTACCACGGACCCCCACGACAGCGCCTCTGATTGGCTTGGCGGCGGCGTGAGAATCGGCGCCGGGTTAAAGGAAGCCGAGGTTAAGGCCAATGAAATTGGCACGTTTGAGTTCGAGGTCACCGCGCCAACCAAGGTAGGGGACTACGAACTCAAACTCGCGCCGGTCATGGAAAACGTGCGCTGGATGGATGAAGCTCGCACCGTCTGGCCGCTTAAGGTACAATAAATGAAGTTCAATGACCGTTAAATCGCCGCAATCTCACAGTATTTTGCTGATGTCTCAAAAATTTTAATGCTATCAACGGTAGTCGGGTTTTTCGTGCCGACAGCTGGCAGTACCGTAACGATTGCAGTTTTTACGATTGGCGCAATTGTTGCTTTACTGACATTCGTTGCAAGTATTGTGATTTTACGGTAAGGTATAAATATGCAACTCTTGGCAATTGGTTATTTATTAATCGGGCTCATGGTAACGGTGGTTTTTGTGATGGTCATGCATAGCAAGGCTAACCATGAATGAGACCATCTTGTTAGCTATTGAGATTGGACTTGCCTTTATGATGTTGGCAGTGGTACTATTGTATAAACCAAAGTCACGGAATCGTTGAATGATTACCCTGCCAAAACTCAAAAAAAGGCACTCCGCCACCCTCTCGATGCGATCATTTGCGATCGGCATCGGGGTGGGGATTTTACTTGTGGTAGCGGCCGCCGCGTTGTACCTTAACCGCGGGGCGTTCACGAGCCGGGCCGATGAGTCACCAATTCTTGGCAATGACGACAGTTCAGTTGATCAGTTGCTGAATCAACCAAATTATTGATCTCATAGACTTAAAATCTGCCATTCCCTCGGCACGATAAGCGTTCTATACTAGGCGAAGATGCGGATTGGCATTGATGTTTCGTATGCGGTGAACGAGCCAACCGGCGTAGGGCGGTATAGTTTTGAGTTGGTGAAGGCGCTTATTGCAGTTGATCGTACGAATGAGTATTGGCTCTACGCCAATTTTTTTAGGAATCGAGCGGCAAAAACGCGGAAACTCGCGGAACTAACGCAGAAAAAACGGAATGTGCGCCTTGTAGTTACTCACCTGCCCGGGCAAGTTAAGGATTGGCTGTTTTGGGCAGCGCCGGGAGTGGTTAAGGGGTGGTTTCCGCCGCTCGATATTTTTCATGCCCTCACGTTTCAAGCTGCCGGCCCATTTGCCAAAAAAAATGTCCTTACGATTCATGACCTCTCATATTTTGAAAATCCCGGCTGGTACGGCGGGGAGGCCAATTTTTATCAAAACCAGACCAAGCGCGCCTACCAGCTGAGTCATTTGGTGATTGTGCCTTCAAAGACCACCGTCGTGGCGGTGAGCCGTTTTTTGGGCGGGAAAAAGCCGGTGCGCGTTATTCCAGAAGGAGTGGCTGAGCGTTTTTTTGCTCAAAAGCTCAAAAGCTCAAAAGCTCAAAAGCTTAATATATTGGCCGTAGGTAGCGGGCCGCGCAAGAATATTGACGACGTAGCGAAACTTCTGCCAATCACCCAGCTCACCCGCGCCAGCGACGAAGAGCTCCTTAAGGCCTACCGAAAAGCCACCGTGCTGGTGTACCCATCACTCTCCGAGGGCTTCGGTTTGCCGGTGCTCGAGGCCATGGCCGCCGGCGTGCCGGTGGTCACCTCAAAAAACTCCGCCATGGCGGAGTTTGCTAACGGCGGAGCACTGCTTATTAACCCACGTGACCCTCGCGAGATCGCCGCTGCGGTAAAACGGATCCTTAACGATCCTAAACTTGCAACCAAGCTTTCCCATGAAGGCCAGCGAATTGCGAAAACATATCCGTGGTCCCGAGCTGCCCGGGGTACCCTCAAGGCGTACCGATTGGCTTAAGGACTTGCTATTTCCCGTGTCCTGCGCTTCCTGCGGCGTGCCGGATGTTCTGGTGTGCGAAGAATGTTTGGCTGGCATCATCAAGCCCAAGGTTAAACGGTACTACAAGGGGCCACTCCGAGCAGTGTACGGTGCATTTGACTACCACGACGATCTCACTCAAAAGCTCATCACTAAGTTTAAATATGAAGGCGTAACCGAGCTGGCCGAGATTTTCAGCAGGGTTTTATCTGTGTTGATCAGTGGCAAAATCAGTGGTAGCGCCGTCCTCGTCCCGGTCCCGGGCGATTTTTGGCGCCGGCTCGAGCGAGGGTACAACCAGACTGAACTCCTTGCCCGGGCGGTCAGCAGATTGACCGGTTATCCGGTGGAACGCTCGCTCAAAAAACGCTATCCCACGCCGAGCCAAACCGGCCTCGATCGCAGGCAGCGGCGCAAAAATATCGCAAAAAGTTTCCTCTGGCGGGGCGGCAAGCTTCACGGTAAAACCCTGGTGATTGTTGACGACGTTACCACGACCGGTGCGACGATTGCCGAGGCCGCCCGGGCGATGAGGCTGCTCAGGCCAAAAGTAATCTATGGGTTAGTGCTTGCGTTTGATTGAGGCAACGAGGAGCAGGACTAAGGTGAATCCTGCGAGGGCTAAGCCCAGCCGGTAGTAGTGCTGCGGGCCAAACGAGATTTCCACATCGTGGGTGCCTGGCTCCTCGATCAGGAAGCCGTTGCCAAAACCGATCCGGCGGTGGGGCGCGGGTTTGCCGTCAATGCGCGCCACCCAGCCGGGCGAGTAGCTTTCGGCAAATACCAGGTAGCGCGGCCGATCGGTCGAGACCGAAAGCCGGTACTTCGATGAGTCTTCGATTTGGTAGCCGAGCGGTCGGTAGTCGCGCAGCACTAAATCTTCGAGGGTTGGCGGGGTTGTCCGGGTGTCGATTTTATTCCTGTAGAGCGCTATTTTGCCGACGGTTACCTCGCCGTTGAGCCGCTTTAAGCTAATCGTTTCAGCATGGTTTACGAGGCCAAGTTCAAACCACTGCCACCGGCTTGGGCTGTCGGTCAAATCGAGCGTGGCGATTTGTTTTTGATCCAGTGATACGGCGACATCGCCGCCTTTTGGATCGACGAGGGCGCGCACATAGAGGATGCCGGGGGTCGTTACCTTGAATGGCAGGGATAACTCGGCGTTAGTTTGGGTATGGACCGCACGGTCCTCGATGTTGACGAACTGGCGGTTGTACCACCACAGGTAGTAGCTCTTCACAAATCCCTTGGTGGGATCAAAGAAGCGGTTGGCAAAGTCGGCGGGTTGAGCGGTGACGAGCGGCTCGGGATCTTGGGGAAGCGGGGCTTGGGTAAGGTAGAATCGCGACGATGGTTCCGGCGCCCGGTACACCTTGCTGGGCCCAAATTCTGCCACCAGGGTAAGACCGGCCGACTGCAGATTTTCTTGCGCCACATGAAGGTCGAAACTGACCTCGCGATTACCAAAATCCTTTGCCAGGGTGTTGGCGACAAACTCATCGGCTATTTGGCGGCGTACCACCACGTAGTCAACGTTAGCGCGTGCCAGGAGGCCGGCTAAACCAGTGACATCGGCTCCGTAAACTTTTGCCAAAATAAGGTTGCGCATTCGATAAGCCGGTGAGGTTTTAGCCAGGACATTTCCCTCCTGTTCAAAACTCCGATCAGCAAATTCCTGGATGAAGGGATCAAAACCAGCGAACTGCTTCCCGGGGTATCGGTTCTTTTGGTATGCCGGTAGAAATAGGATCCGGCCAGTCTGTTTTTTGAGGAAGCCTGCCAGTGCTTGATCAGGCGCGCTATAGGTTATGGTTTGGAGATCCTGGCCTAATTTTCCTTGCCAGAAGGGTAGACCGATTACCACGGTCAGCGCGAGGATCCCGGCAAGGACCGCCGGCCCAAATTGTTTAGCACGGGCCATTAGGTCGTGGGTTAGGTATGCGAGCAGCACGGCGTAGGAAATCGCCGGGATAAAGAGCCAGTGGTTGACCTCGCGAAAAAGGGACGTAGCCGGCAGTTTTAGAAAAAGCTCAACGTAGAAGCTCGTGAACGGGGCAGAAGTGCCTTTGGCCAGAAACACTCCCAAGAGCGCAGTCAAGGCAAAAAAGCTCGCCAGGCGAGATTTTACCAGTCTCGGGCTAACGATGAGGGTAGCAAAAAACACCCCGCTCAATAGCTGCCAAAAAGACAGGTCCTTAACTTGGTTCGCGAAGTACGGCAGCACCGCAGACGCGAGTCTGAGGGTTGAGGCGAGCGGTGAAGAAAGGCTCTCGATCCATTGGAGCACGGCGGCATCCCCGGCAAGCTCACGGGCTTGCGTAGTAATCGTGCCAAGGTGGGCGGCGAGCCAGGGGGCGTGGACTGCCATGAAGGCAAGGATTGACCAACCGATTAGCCGAAACACCTGGCGGCGGTTCGGGCCAAGTAAGGCAAAGATGAGGGCAAAACCGGTGAGCATCGCCGCAAATTGGATTTGGACTGAAGCAACCACAAAAATGAGGACCGCTTTAGCCAGCGTTTGGCGGGATGGTTTTTGTTCAAGAAGGACCAGTTCGGCAAGGTAGAGCGGGGCAATGGCATAGGCAATGAGGTAGCCCAGGTGGCCGGCCACCAGTTTGTCATAGAGAATCGGGGCAGTGGCGTAGAGCAGCGCCCCGGCAAATGCCGCGCCGGGGTTACTCCCGAGCCGTCGGGCGAAACTGTAGAGAGTTAGCCCGGCGATAAGCGGGGCGCCCAGCACCAGCACTTTTGAGACTATTGCGCCGGTTACCCCGAGCCAACCAATAAGCCCGAACATGAGGTCAAGCAGGTATGTAGGAAAGAAGAATTTTGATTCACCCAGGTTGGCGGGTGACCATGCTGAGCTGCCGCTTACGAGGTAGCCGCGGAGATTTTGAGCTGGCAGCACCCAGTCGTGCCGCCCGCCAATCACTCCTGGTTTGGTAAGGAGTGGTAGTGTTGCAATCGCCGCGGTAGCGAGTAGTAATCCTACGACAATTGGCCACTCATATCGGTTTGTTTTGGGTTTAGAAAGACTCGTTCGTAGGGTACGAAACTCAACGAGGTGGGTGATACTCAGGATGACGAGCGCGGCAAAACCGAGCTCGGTAACGAGCGGCCGGGTACTGCCAAGCGCAACGGATACTATTCCTACAATGGCCAGAATTGAGATTAGCGTTTTTTTCGTCGTAGGGGCCATAGGATGGCTAACACCGTTAGTAATGAAATCGAGCCGCCGATAAGCAAGCGTTTCTTAGGAGTGTAATTCAAGGATAGGGTCCGCTCCGGCCCGGCATCAAGGATGAACCCGGAGCCAAAGAAGTTGGTTTCAATTGGTTTTGCGTCTTTGGCACTCAGTTCCCAGCCACTGCCATGGGCAACCGGAGCGTGAACGATTATTTTTTTATCGGTGGCGCCTACTCGGAAGCTCAATCCTGTAGCGGTTTCGCTCCTTACCGTCACCGGGATTGCTGGTTCGCTATGGTTAGGATCACCAGCTACCAGGAAGAATGCCTCGACCTGTCCGGAGAGTCGGAGGAGTCGCACGTTGGTGACGCGAAAACTGGTGGTCGGTCCCGATTCCTTAGGCCTGGCATAGAAGTAGAGATCAGCGCTGCGGGTGCGGGGGTCCGGAGTAAACACTGTCTCGTAGTGTTCGAGGGCGCCACTTTTACTGAGCTCGCCCGAGGGTGCCCCATAGTTCGCTTCAGTTTGCCAGAAGCCAAATTCCGGCGCACTACCCCCGATATACTGGTAATCGAACGAGAGTAGGTAGAGGCCAGCCGGGTCAATATTCTCGATGTGTTGTTTCAAGCCCAGGATATGGTTTGTGCTCGAGAGCTCGATCCCTGCTTGAGTTTGTTTACTATCGTAGCTTGGTTTGCCTGGCGCATCTTCAGAGGCATCAACAAACTGCCAACGCTGCTTGAAGGGATCGGTAAGCGACAGGCTACTGCCGAAGGCCGGATCGTCGATCAAATTGAAGGGGCGCTGCGGTCCGGTTAGCGTCACCGTAGTGGTGCCCTGACTCAGATCAAGATTTCCCACTAGGTTCCAGTGTGTTTCGCGCCCGCTTGCTGGCTTAACCGTAAAACGGCGGTCGCCAATCGTGAGCTCGATTGTCCGTTTCGGGGCAATGGCATAGAGCCCGTAGTTACCGGCGCTCGGTACGGTTAAATTGGTCTCAATTTGGTCGTTGACCACTCGAGATGCCGTGAGGTCGATGGGGAGATACCGGGTAAACCCGCCGAGCGTTCCAGCGAGTTTAGCTGGTGGGCTAAACACCACGCTTTTGTCCTTAAGCTCGGGTCGGTTCTCGATCAAGGTAAGATAGGAAAGGGGGTTGCCGTAGAATACCAGTGGATCGCTGGTGGCTCCTACCGCGGGCGAAGGGGCATCTCGGAGCTGCCACAAGTCCCACATCCCAAAATTTTTGACAAACTCCACGTCGGGTAGGAGCGCCAGTCGTTCCTGGATAAACTGAGTGTTGTCAACGTCGTTGTAGATGCTCTTATTGGAGTCGCGCTTATGGAGGAGATAGCGGACATTGGCAAGGCGCAGAAACTGGGTGGTACGTGGATCCTTGGCGTAGAGGTGGCGGTAAAAAAGTTTGGCGAGCTCGGCATCATTGCGCTGGCCGGTTGGGGTAAAGTTTTGCGAGAAAAAGATTGGCCGGTTGATGATATGGTTAGTGATATCGCCGGCTGAGCCATATCCCCAGGTGTAGTTGAACGCAGTTTCCTCCGGAAGCATGATAACACCAGCCTTGTCAGGTAGTTGGTTGAGGAATGAGGCCATTTCATAAACATAGTTCGGGATTGTTACGTGGAAGGCGTTAAGTTGTTTACGCTCCTTTTGAGTCGGGAAGAGTGCTCCAGTTACCAGGGGAAATGAAAAACCAATGAAACTTATGGCAATCAGAAATGTTACGAGATAGCGAGCTGCCTTTGCTTTGATCACATGTTCCAAAGTGCCCGCCCCAACGGCAATCATAAGGCCGTAGCCGGTGACCGTAAGCAGGGTGAACTTATACCATGGTGACCGGAAAATCCAAAACAAGGGCAGATGGTCTTTGAGAAAGGTAAAGATTCCGCGCATCGGCTGATGCGTGCCCATCCCCAGGGCAAGGCCAATAACCATAAGGATAAGGCTAAACCAGGCGAATACTCGAGTTTTTTTGTGGCGTATGGTTGCAGCGAGTCCGCCGATCACGAGCGAAGCCGGAACAAGCGAAAGGAGTACAAGGATTGGCTTGCGGTAGGAGTGAGCGTAGGTAATATACGGTTCACCCTGCCATCCTTCGTACCAGTCCCAGGCGCCCTGGAGTCTCATAACATTCCAAAGGCTCGTGTTTTTTGAGAGTCCCTGAACCCAGTCGAGGAGATTGAGATCAGTGGCGCTAAGCTTTCCAGAAGAGGCAAGGAGCGAGGCGATGGTGGGGTAGAGCCAGAATGCGGAAATGCCGAGCATGGTGAGGACGCTTGTAACCGCAAAACGCACCGGGAGTCCAAGGCGCCGGATGGCAAGTATTAAATAGAGGCCAATCGCAAAGCCAACCACCACAATAACCGGCGGGTTCAAACCCAGCCCGGCAGAAAGTACCGTTACGCCGGCAAGGGCAATGAGGGCAACCCGCTCGGAGATTTTCCGTTGCACCACGAAATTAATGAGTCCTATCGCAGCCGGCAGGAGGGTTAGGCCGGCGAGGGTCGCGACATTGCTCTCGGTCCAGGTCGCAATTCGGTAGGGGTTGAACTGCCAAAAGAGTACCCCGACGAGCGGTGAGACAGGAAGGTACTTTTCGAACGATTTAGCGAATAAGTAGAACGCCAGGCCGGTAACCAAAAACCAAAAGACGAACTGGACTTGTTCAATCGCGACGAGACCAAGGCCAAGCTGCTGGAGCAGCGCTTGGAATCCATGAAATATAATCGAACCAGCTGAGCCAGACATGTCGAGCCCACCGCCAATCGTCGGATCATAGAGGTGTAATCGCGAGACCAATCTCGCCGCCGGGTCGAGCGGGAAGTTGATGTCTGCACCATTGATCAGTTTTCCTTCACGGAACCATAGGAGCGGGGTAGCCGAGAGCAAAAAAATAACGGCTAACTCGAGCCACAATCTCTTCATTACCTTCTATTATAGTGCCTTTGGGCTAGGGCTGCGAGGATAAATACGACCGCTGCAAAACTCACCGCCATGGCAGCCCGATAGTTCTTCGTGAGACTAAGTTCTAGAGAAAACTCTTTGAGGTCGCCTCGATCAACCACAAAAGCCATCGTGGCGTTGTTGATTTTGATCGGTTTGGCGGTAAAACCATGTCCCCGGAGTATCCAACGGGGATCGTAGTGTTCTTTGACGTGAATAAGGAATGGCCCGCTAGTTTCGGTTTTTAGGTTAATGGTGGTCGGCGAAGGACGGTCGTAGCGGAAATCTGCTTTGGTGAACCCTTCAGGAGGTTTATTGAGCAATACTTCAACCGGATTTTTGACCGGGTAGATTGTGACATTGCTCACTCGGGCTAGTCCCTCACCCTCGTTAGGCCCGAGGTAGAAGTAGAGCTGAGTTGGCGTATTGAAGATTTCGCCGTAGACGATAAGGTCGTAGTGGCGTTTTTTTGGCATTGAGTCAACGAGCACCGGGAAACTTTTATGGTTTTTGGGTTGATCGATTGCCACCTCAAACTGGCCACTGACTTGATCAAGATCGAATGAGATTACCACCGCGTGGACTGAAAGGGGTGGCAGATCACGGTTGAGTGCTACCCAATCGTCGACCGCCCGGAGTTCTGCCGCGTCGCCGTGCTCCGCTGCGACCGGCACAACGCCCCGTTTAATCGATTTGTCGGGATTGAGGGCAAGATTCTGTACCAGCCAACCGTTGAGGCCGTTTTTGAAATCCAGGTTGGTAAGCGGCAGCTTCTCGCCGGGTTCCAGGGCAAATTCGTTGTCCTCCTTCAGTTCAACGGTTGCTCCTTTGGTAAGGAGCTGCCCGTTGATGGTAAGGTTTGGCACCACATTGCCGCCAATGCGGTAGCTGCCTACTACCGGCGCGCGAACGGTGGTTTTGAGCAGGCCGTCTTCCTTCCTAAGATCATCGAGGGTTAGGCGGATCATGCCGCCGGTTTGCGAGGGTTTAAGTTCGGAAGGCGCTAAGTTCGTGAGTGCAGTATCTTTGGGAAACTCTTGATTAAAGAGGTTCTCAAATCGGTCGGCTACCACCACACCCGTGAGTCCCTCGGCAAGTTTCGTTTCGCCCAAGTCATAGACCAACCACTCACCCGATTGGTGGGTAAGCTCACCGCCAAGGAGGATCACATACCGTTCAAGGTCGTCGGCTGAGGGATCGTTCTTGAAAAACTCCAGGTCAAAATCGCGTTGGTGGAGCACGTAGCGGACGCCCATAAGGTCAATAACCTGCCGGGCGGCTTGCTTGTCCCTGGCGCGCAGGCTATCGCGCAACCGGTTAAGGAGCGGAGTATAGTCAAGTTCCTGCCCGAGCGTGCGGTAGACCATCGCCCGGTTTTCAAGGAGGTCGTATAAGGGGCTCTTTAGACTACCGTATCCCCAGCGGTACTTGGTGGTATCGTGGAAAATTTGCGGCAGCATCAACAGACGGCCCTGGTCCTGCTGCGCATTGAGAAAATCAGCAGTTTCATTGATGTAGCTAGGAATAGTGAGCCGGTTTACCGCAAGGCTGCGGTTCGGGCTCGGTTTGGTAAACCGCTCCCCGGTGACGAGCGGGTGGGCAATGATGCCAAAAAGCAGCACCGCGGTAGCAGCCACTAGGATGGGTTTGAGTTTAAACCGATCGGCCAACCAGATACACACCCACCCAATGAGCGGCGCAAAACCGATCACAATCCAGAGCGAAAATTTGTACCAGGGCGAACGGAAGAGCCAGAACCCCGGCACATACTGGTACAGCATCTTGAAAACTCTTCCCGTAATGCCGTGCGCACCGGCGGCAAGGAGGATTCCAGCTAGCGCAATCATGGCGAAAAAATTGAATGAACGCGTTGGCCGCTTTAGGTAGCCGATGAGCGCCAGTACCGCAGGCACGAGCGCTACGGCCCCCACTATGCCCAATCCTAGGTAGCGGCTGGCATAGGGAACGTATGGCTCGCCGTTAAACGTACTAAACCAGTCCCAGGCGCCGACCAGGCGCGCCACGTTCCATAGGCTCGTCCCGGCTGAAGTGCCGGAAAGCCAATCAGTGGTAGGGATTTCAACCGAGCTGGTAATCGAACCTAACGTGCTAATGAATGGGACAAACCACCAAATGTTAATGAGGATTGCTCCTACGAGCGCGATGGCAATGTAGCGCAGGAAGTTTACGAGTTCTTGTTTTTGTTTGCGCTGATATTTACGCAATACCCCCCGACCGATCGAGAGCGCAATGATGAACAATCCTGTAGCCGAAGACGATGGATTTAATATCGCGAGTCCGGGACTCACGAGAGCAGTTAGTAGGCCATATCGCCAATAGTCCCCGGTTCGAGCAGCCTTAAAACTTAGGTAGAGCACGAGCGGTACGAAGACAAGTTGGAGTACCATCGCAAGGTCGAGGATTTGTACTAAAAGATAGAGGTTCAAGGCGGCAAAAAAACCGCCAACAATTGCCGCAAGCCGCCGTTTTTTTTCATCCAGCCCATGGAGTAGCTCGCTAACGAGTAGACCCATGGTAAGGGCGGGAGCAAAAAGTGACAACCCGAGCCAGAGTTTTTGGGGATTGAGTTGTGTAAGTTCGGTGAGGTAAATAAAACCATGAATAAGCAGACGCGGCGGGTAGAACTGGGCGCCGAAAAGACAACCGAGGTTATCAATCTGATCCCAGGAAAAAAGACTTCGGCCAAACGCCAGCGCGCCCGAGAGGGGGAAGGAAAAATCCACAAAATGGATAAGTTCGCCCGGTCGTAGCCACAGCCAGGGTAATCCGATCAGCGGTAATAGGGCTAACCACCATAATTTTTTGAGTTTAGTCATGGATCAGTGCTCATGATTAAGGTAAAAAACATCACGGATCGCTTTAGGCACATTGGCTGATTTTGAGACGAGCTTTAAAAACGAGTCATCAATGCGACGCATTTGTTGGACGATATGCCTTTTGCGAAAGGTTGCTCCCAGATTTCGAACGTTCCAGTAAAGCGCACGCCAAATTGGCAAACTAGTCGACCATTGACCGATCAGCAGGTAGAAGCTAGAGAGTCCTATCACAATCGCAATGTGGGCGAACCCTCGCCAGATCGAAGCAGTGCCAACGTTTTTAATAAGCGAGGCAATCCGGTTTTTGTAGGAATGAAACTGGATGAAGTTAAAATCGAGCGTCCGGGTAGTGCGACCCATGAGGTGGAGGATTGAAACGTTCGGATAGAACACCACGCGTTTTCCGGTAAGCCACACTCGCCAGGCGAGGTCGGTTTCCTCGAAATAAGCGAAGAAATCTTTATCAAAGCCACCTACCTTGGCAAACAGGGTATTACGGATCATCATACAGGCGCCTTTAGGTGAGAACACGGGAAATTCGCTGTCGTATTGGCCGCGATCAACCTCGTGAATGCCAACATGGTTCAAAAAACCGGTCCAAGTAAGGAAGCCACCCACTGAATCGAGGTGGCCTGGTTCGTCCTTGAGCAAGATTTTGGGCTGGATAATGCCAATCGTCGTATCCTGTCGCAGTTTCGCAACTAAGATGGCGAGCAGGTTTTCCGGCACCTCGGTGTCGTTATTTAGTAGCAGCAGGAACTCGCCGCGGGCCGCTTTGGCGCCCTGATTATTAGCGGCGCAAAAACCTTTATTTTCATTATTCCAGATTGCCATAACGCGCTTGCCATGACGTTTAATAATTTGTTTTGAGCGGTCAGTAGAGTTGTTGTCAACAACGATCACTTCAAAATTAGGCTGCTTAATCCTGGCAATCGAATCAAGGCATCGGCCTAGATATGCCGCGCCATTTAGGTTGACGATCACGATCGAAACAACTGGTTTATTCATATGACCGACTGGAACGCTTGGTCAAAAATCGTTGGCCAATCGAACTGTTTAGCAAAGGCCCGAGCGTTGCGCCGGTAGCGGGCAGCCAATACTGGGTTTTTGAGGATTTTGATGATCGCTTGGGCGACTGAGTCGGGTTCGTACTCACAGATCATGCCTGCTTTGGCCTGCACAATTTGTTGAGCGCTTGCCGGTAAGTCAGTCAAAATTACCGGCACACCAGCCGCAAGGTAGACCTTGAGCTTGCCTGGGTCGGCGTAGTAGGTAAAGGGATCGTCTTTTTTACGGTAGAGCGCGAGCGTCACGCCAGAGCGGCTGACCATTTGCTCGACCGCCCGGTCTGATTTGACGAACCCGCGAAAATTAACCACCCGTTCAAGTTTTTTGTCGGTTACCAGCTGCTCGAGGGCGCCGCGATACGGCCCGTCGCCAACAATCTCGAGGTGAAAGTTGGGGATCGAGCGGAGAATTTGCGGGATTGCCTCAATCACCAACTGAACACCCTGTTTTTCGGTAACGTGGCCCACAAAGATTGCTTGGTTGTGCTTTATTTTTGATGCCGGTGCTACCTTATTTTTGCTCCACCACACGCCAATCGGCATGGTGCGTTGTTTGGCTCGGAGCCGCTTGGGGTAGTTGCTCACTTTTTCTCGACCTTCCACCATACGGGGCGAGAGATTCCAGGTGACATCGGCTTGCGTAACGCAGAGCCGGTCGATCCGGTGGTAGAGGCTGTTGAGCACAGGGTTAGTGAAGCGTTTCGGTACAAAATCAATGGTGTAAAAGGCGACCCTCTCAACCCGGCCGAGCTTTTTCAAAATAATGCCGGCCAGGGCATTAAGGCTATCAATCCCGATAAAAAGATCATAGTACACCCCACTTTTGATGATGGTTCGGACGGTGTGGCGCACTTCGGCTCCGTAACGCATGAGTTCCGGCATCGAGCGCCAGCGAGCTTCATTGGATCTTCGGTGCCTGCCGATTTTTGATTCAACTATCACCGGTTTACCCTGAGCGGAGTCGAAGGGGTAGAGGGGATAGCCCAACCAAAAAAAATTCGCCACTCGGGTGGGCAGAAACTCGCGGAGCGCCTCGCCCGGCCCGGTGCCGTAGTAATGGGTAGCAACCGCGATTGATTTATTCTTCAAGGATTGTTTCACGGTTTTTGATCCCGACGCCTTCGGGTCGGGACTCGCTTCAAATAATTTTTTTTCGGTTGCTCGCATACCAATCAATAGTGTTTTTGAGGCCTTGCTCAAATGAGGTATTGGCGATAAAACCAAACTCTTTTTTCGCTCTCGAAACATCAAGCCCGCGCCGGGGTTGGCCATCGGGTTTTGATTTATCAAAGACAATTTTACCTTTATAGCCGACCAGTTTCATAATCAGGTGGGCAAGATCAAGAATGGAGATTTCAATCGGTGAGCCAAGGTTAACCGGCTGCGATTTATTGTATTTTTCGGCGGCCATCACGATACCTTTTGCGGCATCTTCGACATAGAGAAACCCGCGGGTGGCTTTGCCGGTGCCCCACAGCACAATGTGGTCCTCACCTGCTAGCTTTGCTTCATAGACCTTGCGAATGAGCGCCGGTAGGGCATGGGACGATTTAGGATCAAAGTTATCGCCGGGTCCATAGAGGTTGACCGGAAAGAGCACAATACTGTTAAAGCCGTACTGCTGCCGGTAAGCTTGTGATTGAACGAGCTGCATGAGTTTGGCAAGGCCGTACGGCGCGTTGGTTTCCTCGGGGTAGCCTTGCCAGAGCGAGCTTTCTTTGAACGGCACCGGCGTGAACTTGGGGTAAGAACAAACCGTGGCAAGGGTTACGTATTTTTTCACCCCGGCTTTGCGAGCTTCATCCATGAGCTGGGCGCTCATCATCAGGTTATCGTAGTAGAGTTCGCCCGGTTTTTCTCGGTTAAAGCCAATGCCGCCCACTTTGGCGGCGAGGTGGATCACCATATCCTGCCCTTTCACCACCCTGCGGCAGTCCTCCAGGCGCGTGAGGTCGGTTTTCGGATATTCGGGTACGGTAATTTTAGTGGCGCCGCGGCGTTTGAGCTCGGCCACCACAAATTGCCCCAAAAATCCCTTACCGCCGGTAACGAGGATCTTGTTGTTGCGGAAAAATGCCGACATCAAGCTCTTATTATACTTAAAATAGCTGCCTTCTGCTAGCGTGGAGCAGGGGATTACGGTTGACTTTTTCTCCTGAATATGGTATGATTACCGGTAGGCTCGCGGAGGGGCGAGCTATGTTTTTAGTACATGAAAATACTCCTTTGAACTGAAGTAATCCTAAGGCACTCTTGGTGTTAGTTCGGTTCAAGGGAGGCTGAACTGCAAAGCCGGCGGGCTCTAACCGCAGAAAGGAGCTACCTGATGAGAAATCAGCGTACTTCTGGGTTAGTCAAGGATGGTATCGCGAGACATATCGGCCGTATGGCCGAGGATGCCACTCGGAATTATTCCGGCGGCACTGCCAAGGCGGAACTCGCCAAGGGGCATCCGGAATTTGTCGGGCGCTTTCATGGGCTGCTCGACGCGCTCGCCGATGAGCGGGCACAAACCGTGTCGGTCGTCGAGCGGCCACCCTGGAGGATTATCCAGCTTGGCACGCACAAGACCGTTCCCGAATTGCGCCAGGCTATCCTGGATGGCGGCAACAAGATCGGCCCATGGGGCGGCGATATCCTTGATCGGATCACTATCGCTCCAAAGCCGATCAACATGAAGCTGTTCAGTGCAACCAACGCTGAACTCGGCTTGCCCAGTGGCGGGTTTGTGAAGGATACGTATCGTCGTATTCGCACACTCGGCTACAAGTTGTGCCCTGACGAGGTTGGCCCGCAGCTCAGGCGGCAATGGTCGGATCAGCCCATGGACGACTTTCGTTTAGTTGCCATGGAACCGATAGCAGACTCCGACGGCTACCTCGAGGTTTTCAGCGTCGAGCACGGCCACGATGGCCAGTATCTCGACGGTCGCAGCGGCTGCCCCGACTTCTTCTGGGACGGCTGCTACCGTTGGGTGTTCTGTCGCGAGTAACCCTTGTGACTTGGGCACCTTAGTCCTTTTGGACTATTGTGCCTTGCACGGTTCGGTCTTTGACGAAAAAGACCGAACCGTTTTTTGGTTGCTTAAACACTGCAATGGGTATAAGCTGGAACTTAGGAGTAATTATGCCTGTATTAGATAAAGCTATTGCCCAAAAATTACCCATACCCAAGTGGGCCAAGAAAGAGTGGCAGACCACCCAACGGGTGGAAATTGATACCGCTCCAGGAGTTTTAATTATCAAGAAAAAAATCAGCAAACGGCAGTCTCAAGAGGTTGACAAACAACTTAAAAAAATTGGTAAAGTCATCAGTTATCGTGATCTCGACCAAGCGATCAAATGGGCGAGAAGCCAATCGTAGTACTCGACACTAATGTGATTGTTTCGGCGTTGCTCTGGAAAGGCGCACCCAGAGCCATTTTTGATTTAGCGGAGCAGGGAACAATCAGCATTGCTACTTCAAAATCAATCATTGATGAGCTAACAAAAGTACTTGATTACCCAAGGTTACACGATGCGATCGCAAGGCACGGATTAGTTAAAAATCAGATCATCGAACGGTTCGTTGATCTTGTGGACAAGATTGAAGAGGAAGACTACCCAATTGGGGTTATTCAAGAGGATCCAGACGACGATAAAGTGTTATCCTGTGCCGCGGCAACATTGGCAAATTATATTGTCAGCGGCGACCAACACGTATTGAAACTCAAGAGTTTTATGTACACCCAGATATTAAGCCCAGCGGATTTTCTTGCAAGGATTAACGGTTAATGTCCTCAAGGCGCCTATCTTTCACAAGACCCACTCTGTGGAGAATGTAGCGCATAAGGAGCCACAGGATGCCAAGGCCATAAACCACCGAACGGCGGAAGTTGATCGAGGAGGCCTCGTCGAAGTAGCGCACCGGCACCGGAATCTCGCCGATCCGCATACCCCGGGCAATCGCCTCAACTAGAATCTCTTGGTCGAAAATAAAGTCGTCGCTGTTACCTTCAAGCGGCAATTGTTTGAGGCTGCGAGCTGAGAACGCCCGAAAACCAGTGTGATATTCGGAAAGGTTAAGCCCCAGCACCATGTTCTCGAGCGCGGTCAGCAAACGATTGGCAAGGTACTTCCAGACGGGCATACCGCCGGCGAGCGCTTCATCACGCGTCCGGATGCGGCTGCCCAGCATAATATCGTAGCGGTTCTGCTGGATGGGCCGGATCATTTCGCCGGTTAAGGTGGCATCGTACTGGTAGTCGGGGTGGATCATCACCACAATGTCAGCGCCTTTTTTGAGTGCGGTGGCGTAGCAGGTTTTCTGGTTGCCACCGTAGCCCCGATTCTCGGGGTGGGCAACCGTGGTGAGGCCCAAACTTTTTGCTTTGGCAATCGTCCGGTCGTGGGAGGCATCATCCACCACAATCACCTCGTCCACCAAGCCCTTGGGAATGTCAGCATAGGTTTGCTCGATTGTGCGCTCGGCGTTATAGGCCGGCATCACCACAATAATCTTCGAATTTTTCGGTTTTGGCATCAATTATCGCTAAACTGTTTTAGTAGTCCCTTGGTTTTGAGCTCGTTAAGGCTCGGAATCCGCACCTGTGCTCGTTCAACCGTTAGGGTGCCTGCGGGTTTGAGTGGGCCGAGCACAATGGGATTTAAGGTTACTACGGTCGGCAGGGCAATTTCAATGCTTTCACTGCCTGGTTTGATTGCTACGACTTGCGGTAATCGCTTGGCAGGCGTTCCAACCGTTACTGCAAGCGGTGGCTCGACGTTCGGTAGCGGATAGAGCTCACCAACCTGGGGGGCGTCGCCACCGGAGCTTGCGGTGATGGTGAGGCGCAGTTTAGAGGTGGTAATAGAACCAAAACGCTCCTCGATTACCTCATTAGTTTTTCGGCTGGGGTTTTTCGTGCGTTCAAGCAGGGTTTTCCAACCACCCCCTTGATCGGCGGCGATCGCGTAGTTCGTAGGGGTGCGGCTTTCTGAGCCATTTGCCCACGTCAGATGATCGATCGTCCTGGGGGCGCCAAAATCAATCACAAGTTCTTCTTGGCTATAGTCGTTCCAGTGGATCCGGTGGGCCATCCAGGGTGTTTCCGGGTCGCCGTCGAGCAAGTTGGTGGCTTCATGGAACCGCCACTGCGATGACACACTGGCGGTGAGCGATTGGCGAAACTCGATGGCAGCGTTAAGTGTTGGATCAAGGAGCGGCTCACTGCCTGAGGGGTTGAATTGGTAGTTTAGCGTAAGGAACGCCGGTAAGCCGGCAGTCAACTCATTGAGTTGAAAACTCGCGCTCTCACCCTGAGTAATGGTTTTTCCTTCGAGATTGACGTCCAGGCCCTTATTGAGTAGGTCGCGAAACTTGGCTGATTGATCAGCCAGGCCACCAGGGCCATAGCGGAAATAGTACAGTTGATTAATAGGCGTCTCATTTTTTGCCGCTAGGGCAAGGAGCTCATCGGTTGATTCGGCAATCCTAAGGTCATAACGATCAATGCCATAGTAGATAGCTATGGCGGTTTCATTCGGCATCGAGCCGACGGCGAAAAAATCGCGGAATTGTGCCTGTGTTGTGCCGTCTCTGGCTACTTCAAAATAGATCACCGAACCTTTGGGCAGCTCGGGAACAAGGGTCCTGAGCTCGCGGTAGAATCGTTTTGAGGGGGTGGCCCGGGTGGTAATGAGACCCGTCAAATACTGGGCATTGAGCAAGAAAAACGCAAAGACAAGCAGGGCAACGATCGCCGGAAGCCGCTTTCCAAACAAGGTGATCTTCGGTAGTTTGAGCCGCTGCGTAAGATAAAACGCCGCCACCACTATAAGGGGCAGAAAGCCAAGCAGCGAGCCGGTCAAATAGCGGTGAGTGGTGTTGAACGGGGTGGTTGGATATTGAATCCAGTTTGGCAGGAACATTGCGATGGTGGTAATAAGGCCAAAGATCACAATCCGGCCTAGCGGTCCGCGCCGCCACGTGGCAACTGCAAGGCCGAGCGCTCCAATAACAAGCCCAATGCCAATAATGGTGTGCGTTGCCGCCGGGAGTTGTAGGCCGGTGGCAAGGCGTTGCGGAAGTACTAAATTACCGAGCGTAGCCACGAGTGAGCCGAGGGCCTGGTAGTTCCGCTCCGCTACAATACTTACGGCAAACCGAGAGAGACTATGGTTGGGATCAGCAGTTGGTTCGTAGAGGTGGTTAAAGAGGGCAAGGTAGGGGAGGGCGCGGGCAGTCATCATGCCAAGGTCAGGGATTAACCGTTTGCGCCGCAGCGGCGAAAATAACACCAATACCATAAGAATTGGGATGATTAAGCTGGCAGATCGCACGAAGGCTAGCTCCAGCGTAACTAGGTAACCAAGGAGTGAGACTCCTAACCAAGCCAGCCGGTTGGTTTTGAGATGGGCAAGGAGTGCTCCCAGGGTTATTGCTGCTCCAATTATGCCAAAAAGGTTTTGGTAGGAGTTGATAATCCGGAGCATAGCGTCGGCGCCCGGGTGAGATACGGCAAATAACGCCGCGGTAGCAAGGGCGTAATCGCCCCGTTCAAATAGCTGCCTCGCAAACCACCAAACCGCGACAGTTGCGAGAAAATAAACCATGATCGAAAGTGCAAAATACGGCGCAGGGTGGAGACCAAAGAGTCGGTACAGGGGGTAAATCGGTGCCGCAACGGCGCGGTAGGGGCCGTTACCCCAGAGCGTCTGGCCAAAGAGACCGGCGGATTCAAACGGGTGCTGGAGCTTAAAGATGAGCGCCCGGTCGTCCTGCCAAAAATTCATGCCAGCAAGCGGCAGCCAGGTAATGGCCACCAGTACCAATAAAAAAAGTGCGGGGCGCCACCAGCGGCTAAGGTGCCCCTTTAGGGTTGACCCCGCTTCACCCCTCGGGCTTCGCGGGGCAGGAGTCGGAAGACGCATGGTAATAGTGTTAATAAGTAGTCTGCTTGCAACCTGAAGCCTCTGGCGTAAGGTTGACATATCGGGTCTATTGTAGCGATAATAGGCGGTCAATGGCAACGAAACCATACCTTTCCGTGGTGGTGCCGGTCAAAGATGAACTGCAGTCCTTGCCGCCGTTTTGGCGTAATCTTTCGACCGTGCTCAAGACTATCGGCAAACCATATGAGGTGATTTTTGTTGATGATGGCTCAACTGACGGCAGTTTCGAGAAATTAACGGCAATTGCCCGGCAGTACCGAGCAGTCTCTGTGGTGAAGTTTCAGGGTAACTTTGGCAAATCTGCCGCGCTCCAAGCAGGGTTTGATGAGGCTCAGGGTGAGGTGATTGCTACCCTCGACGCCGATCTCCAGGATGAACCAACCGAACTACCAAAACTCCTTAAAAAGCTCAATGAAGGGTACGATCTAGTGTCTGGTTGGAAGCAGCATCGCCAGGACCCGATCTCAAAAATTATCGCTTCCAGGGTGTTTAACGGTATCACCTCACTGCTCACCGGCGTGCGGTTCCACGATTTTAACTCTGGTTTTAAGGTGTACCGCCGCGGCGTAGTTGATGAGCTGCGGCTCTATGGCGAGCTCCACCGATTTATCCCGGTGTTCGCCGCCCGCGCCAACTTTAGGGTGGCCGAGGTGGCGGTTAAGCATAACCCCAGGCTATTTGGTAAAACTAAGTACGGCATCGAACGGGTGCTGCGCGGGTTTTTCGACCTAATTACGGTGGTGTTTTTGACCGGCTACCTTAAGCGCCCGGGCCACTTTTTCGGCGGGATTGGGCTACTGTTCTTGTTCGCGGGGCTTGTTATTAATGGCTATATTACCTATATCCGCTTGGCGACCGGTTCAATCCAATTCCGTTACCCCCTGTTATTTTTAGGGGTAATGCTCGTGATTGTTGGCATCCAGTCGATCACCACCGGTCTTTTAGCCGAGATGCTTACCCACATGGGTGCCCGCGAACGGAGACCCTACCTTATATCTCAGGTCCTGAAAGCTCGTTCTCGCCGAGATTAGTGTGCTCGCTTAAAATCTTCTACCTTAGCCTTCCACTCCGGGCCGAGTGCGTCGGCGAGGTCTGCTTCGAGCATGATTTTGGCAAGTTCCTTGAAGGTAACTTTTGGCTTCCAGCCCAGCACCCGCCGGGCTTTGGCCGTATCGGCAACGAGATTGGGCACCTCGGAAGGCCGGAAGTAGCGCGGATCAATTTCCACATATTTTTTCCAGGGCAATCCAACTAGTTTGAACGTTTCTTCTAGAAATTCGCGGACCGAGTGCGACGTGCCGGTACCAATCACAAAATCGTCGGGCTTTTTAAGCTGCATCATTTTCCACATTGCCTCAACGTACTCCGGCGCATACCCCCAGTCGCGTTTGGCATCCAGGTTACCTAGGTAGAGCTTATCCATTTTGCCAGCGATAATTTTGGCAATGCCGCGGGTGATCTTGCGGGTGACAAACGTCTCACCGCGCCGCTCTGACTCATGGTTAAAGAGAATGCCGGAGACCGCAAACATGCCGTACGCCTCGCGGTAATTTTGGGTAATGTGGTGGCTGTAGACTTTTGCTGCGGCATACGGCGAGCGCGGGTGAAAGGGCGTGGTTTCACTCTGGGGCGGTGGCGTGATACCAAACATTTCCGATGAGCCGGCGTTGTAAAACTTAATAGGAAAGCCGGCATCGCGGATGGCATCGAGCATGCGTACCGTGCCAACCCCGGTTACGTCAGCGGTGTATTCGGGCATTTCAAACGAGACTTTCACGTGGGATTGGGCGCCGAGGTGGTAGATTTCGTCGGGTTTGATGGTTTTGACCAGCTGGTTAATGACCGAGGAATCGGTTAGGTCGCCATAGTGCAAAAAGAGCCGCTTGCCTCGCTCGTGGGGGTCCTGGTAAATGTGGTCAATCCGGCCGGTGTTAAACGAAGAACTGCGGCGGATAATGCCGTGCACTTCGTAGCCTTTGTCGAGTAAAAACTCGGCAAGGTAAGAACCATCTTGCCCTGTCACACCTGTACAGAGAGCGATTTTCTTTTTTGCCATATTTTTTTCATCCCTTTACCATGTCTTACTAAATTTTCTTGATTTCTGTAAAAATTTCTCATTGCCTCTACTACCCTTGCATGATATTCGGGGTCAGCCCAACGTTTTCGTGCAATTTCACCTGCTTTCTCTCGATATTCTTTGGTGGCACTGGCCCATCTTCCGAATGGTTTTTCTTCTAATTCCTTGATGATTTTTAATGCTTTTTTCTTTTTAATTATTAAAAATGGAGTTATTTGCTTGAGTAGGTGATAGCATCGATTCGAGCCCTTCAAGCCATATTGTTGAATTATTTTTTTGCCTTTATGTGAAGGAGAATTTTTTTCCTTTCGTTGAGTGAACCGCATCCTATTATTTCATGTGCAAATTGAAGAAATTCTAGATTTGTATTAGCAATTTGGATCATTACCCTTCGTCCTTGTCTGCCATAATCATACAAACCAATTGATCCCTCGCCATCAATAACACCAGCTAACCAAGCTGCCTCCCATTTTTTAAGTCTTCTAACTTCTGGTTTTTTGTCTATCCAACGCTTCACTCACTTAATCTTATCAAATAGTATCCGTCTTGTCTATATGAGATAAGATTTTTAGGTTATCTGGTTTGTTTCCAATTAGCGCGCGAAGCTTGCGCTGGTGCAATCTTACTTTTTACCATTCCGAACATATAAACAATGAGTGTAGCATAACATGCCGGGAAATGGTAGAGGAAGGCCCAGTCTCGTGAGCGAATGGCACCCTTCATTGTTTGGGCAGCAATCGGCACTACCGTAACGCTTGCAAGTAAAAACTTTACGAGGCCGCGTTTGGCGTGCTGCGACCACGGGTAGGAGCGTTTGCCTTGATCAGCAAAGTAGTGGTAGTCTGCTACGCGGCGGTATTGCTTGCGGATAAAGCCCCAAAAATTGCCGGAAAAGAGGTGTACCAGGCCGACTTTTACCTTGGCATAGTACAATTTCTTTCTGTGGTTGTGGTTAATTTTTTCATAGAGCACGTCAATATCGAATAAATAATTGTCCCTAAACCCCCTAAATAAACTGCGCCGAAAAAGCGCGCCATTGGCTCCGATCGTCGGCAGCGCTTTGGGATCAATGGGGAAGCTCAAATAGCGGCCATGATCGGTTATCGCAAGCGGTAGCCCCGAGATTTTACTCGAGAGCACACTCAAGTGATCATAGTTGCCCAAAAAATAGGAGAGAGGATCGGACATGCCCAGGAAGCCCGTGTAGCGGGTTATGGCGCTATCGCTCGGGCGCGCCACAAATTGCCAGGCCTCGGCGCCCACAATGGTGGGATCGCTGAAGGGCTCAATCATTCGTTTGAGCCAGTTTTTGCCCACCAAAATATTGTCGGAGTCCAAAAACAGCACGAGCTCATTTTTGGCAGCTTTGAGCCCGACCGCTTTACCCGCCTCCCCGGTTTTGAGTGGGTTTGGCAGTGTTTTTAACCTTATACCTGTACCCTTAAACAGCGCGAGCGCCAGCAGAAGCGTTGCGTCAGTGCTCCCACCGTCCGCGATAATCACCTCGAGTTTTGTTCTGGGATAATCTTGCGCCACAATCGCCCGAGCGTACTGCCCCAGCACTGCCGCGGCATTGAGGGTTGGCGTAACAATCGAAATTGACGGGGTTTTCATAGGGTTACCCCGCTCGCATCCTTAACTGCTGCACGAAATTTGTTAAAACTCCGGTCCCAATCGAGTGTTTTGGCAAACCGCAGCGCATTGCGGCCCAGGCGCTCGCGCAGCGCGCGATTTTGGGCTAGTTCGATCATTGCCTGGGCAAGTTCGTGTGGTGTTGGATGTGCCGATACCAGTAACCCAGTGTTATTGTGCTGGATCGAATCTTTCAAACCGGTAACTGCGGTGCCGATTGCCGGTGTGCCGCAGGCCGCCGCTTCGGTCACCACCATGCCCCAACCTTCTTTAGCCGATGGAATAACCAGCGCCCAGGCCCGTTTAAGGAGCTCGATTTTTTGGTCCCGCGTGTTTTTACCAAAAAACCAAACGTCTTTGTCGGCGATGGTGACGCTTTCCGATAGTTTAAGTCGCTTGATTAGCTTTCTAAGCCGTTCTTTTTCTGGGCCCTCACCAATAATAACTAGCTTGGCGTTACTCACCTGACTAATCACATGAGCCATTGCTTGAATCACCAAATCATTGCGTTTCATGGCCGCCAGGCGGCCAACGGTAACAAAGAGGGGACTAGCGGCTTTTTTACCCGGGTGGTAGCGGCCATGATCAAGCCCTAGCGGAAATACTTCAATATTGCGTTTGGGAATGCCCACGCTCGCGAGATCGTCTTTGGTTGACTCCGCGTAGCACACAAAGGCGGTTTTGCGGTAGCTCAAAAACTGGAGCGGTTCGAGCTGGTAGGCAAAGCCTGCCAGTGGCCACGGTAGCTGGTAGTAGAGTACTTCCTTGGCGAGTTGGTTAACGTAAGCAACCACTCTTGAGCTACGGGCGTAGAGCGGTGTCTGCCAAAAGATGGTGTTGAGCATATCGATCACCAAATCCGGTTTTTGCCTGAGCGAGCGGTAGTATCGCCAGCCATGGTAGTACGTGGAGAATAAATTGCCGCGCCTCACGATCTCGATGCCATCATAGTGATCGCGTTCGGTTGCGCCCGGAAAGCTGCGGCAAAACCAGGTTACCTGGTGGCCACGGGAAGCGAGCCGCTTGGCAATGTGGTGGGTAATAATTTCCGCCCCGCCCACTTCCGGGTGCTTGAGGTCTTTCCAGTTGTAGATGAGAATGTTCATTGAGGTTTCCAGCGGGTCCTGGCTCTCGGGTACCGCCTCGGGCGTGCACTCTATAGGAGCGCGTCGGCCATAACGGGCTTCCTATGGCGTTAGCGACCCGCCCTCGGCTGGCACCCCTTCGCCACCCGCTGGATGTTTTAGACTATCCCCACTTGCTTATACAGCGATTCGTTGTCCTTAATCCACCCCACAAGCTGTTTGACGCCTTGGGCAGGGGTCATGGCAGGTTGCCAGGTAAGGGCGTTTTTGGCTTTGGTGATATCTGAAATATACACCGGCTGGTCGCCTGGGCGCCAATCGGTGAACCGATGCTCGAGTTTGCGGCCGAATTCTTGCTCGAGTAGGGCAATCAGTTCAATAAGCGAGAGCGTGTTATCCGGCCCGCCGCCAATGTTGTAAATCTGACCTTTGGTTGTAGCAATATTTTCGTGGGCAGCTTGGTAGGCGTTAATCAAATCGCTAATGTGGAGCACGTCGCGCACCTGCTTGCCGTTGCCATAGATCGTAATCGGCTTGCCAAAGTGGGCAGCTAGGGCAAACCACGCCACCCACCCTTGGTCTTCCACTCCCATTTGGTGTGGGCCGTAGATGCAACTTTTGCGAAAAACTACCGTATTTAATCCATACATTCTGGCATAATCACGGACATACTGATCGCCAGCGCCCTTGCTAACCCCGTAGGGTGAATGGAAGTCTAATTGTCTTGTCTCTGGAATGCCATTTTCAAAGTCATTGAATCGGTAGCGTTTGTCTTCTTCAACTACTGTAACATCTTCAAGCCCGCCATAAACTTTGTTGGTGGAAGAGTAAATGAGCGTGGCGCCCGGCGCCGCAAGCCGCAATGCCTCAAGCGTGTTGAAAGTGCCCAGCGCATTGGCCTCGAAGTCGAGTCGCGGGTTTATGAATGAGTGGGTGACTGCCACCTGCCCGGCGCAGTGGTAGATAATTTCGGCGCCTTCGAGCTCGGTTTTAAGGAGTTCAAAATCATGTGCCACATCGCCTGGCACTACAATCAGGTTATCGCGGCCAAATTGCTCGACCAAACGGCCGGCATTGGCCTGGCTGCCTTTGCGGCTAAAATTATCGAATATTTTAACTTTATCACCCTTCAGGAGGTGGTGGCGGGCAAGGTTGATACCGATAAACCCCGCCCCGCCGGTAATGAATATTTTCATGCTTACGCTACCTTGCTAATAGCTAATGCAATGCCAATAGCTAATATTAGTTATTTGTATCAGATTCGCTATTGGCGTGGTTAGGGAAGTCAACTCGCGATCATACAAAAAAAACCGCACCGAGTCAAGCGACTGGTGCGGCGTGGACTCGAGTGGATGTCTCGGGGTTTACGTTTTTGTGATCTCGGGCATCCAATCTGGCTCGAATTTGATCCTGCCGGCAAGCAGGCTGCAGGCCCAACCAGTCGGCACGAACCTGCCCGCGCGGCGCGACAGGAAATCTGCCAGAGGCTTTGGTTCATTGAGCACCGGCATGAGGTCGCCCTCGGTCTTGTCAGGTCGCTCTGACCGACCGTGCGACTCAACCACTTCAGCCAGAGTCATATTTAGGGACGTCCAGAATAGCAGCTCGTTGTTCAGTCTGCCCGGGTTCTGGTCGCTGGCGATGCCGATGCAATACATGTCGCAGATTGCAGCTTCGTTAATGTTCAGTTCTGAGAAGATCTCATCCTTCATCGCTCCGAAGACATGCTGGTGGCTGCCATCTTCGAGTCTGAAGGGCAGCATGCCACCAATCACGTGAATGCATCCCGGGTAGGCAATTTCACCGCGCAGGTGGAACAGGGCGAAATTATCACCCGTCACAATGTGGCTGCAGATCGCTACTGAGGTATGAAGCGCATCCATGCCCCAAGTTGCTGCCAGATCTAGGTGGGCGGAGCCGATGAACTTGCCGTAGTCGGTTTGGGCGACTTTGATTGCCAGGTGATCACTACCGGGAATGTAGTGGAACTGCCGCATGCTGGCGAGCGAACCTCGGGTGAACCGAGGTCGGCCAGCTGCTTCACGTTTGGCTTGCGCCTCCTCGAAGCGCTGTTCGATTTCCACATCCAGTTCGAGCGGAGTGTAGATTGGAAGGTCAGAAAAGGCAATGTATACGGATGTTTCCGGTAGGAGAATTGGACCCAACCGGATTACGACCGGTACTTCTTGGCTCTTGCCAGCTCTCATTGTTCTGCACCTCGTTGTAAAGGATCTCTCTTGAATTCATGGGTTAATCAAGAGGGTCGCAAAGCGACCCTATAGTGTAGGGGAGCGGGGGCAAAAAGTCAAGCCTAAATGGGTGATTGAGAACTTAGCGCCCGATGGCTTCGTAGCGGAAACCGAGTGACTCGAGTTCTTGGCGGTCAAAAATGTTGCGGCCGTCAACTACATTGGCCTGGGCCATTGCCGCTTTGATTTTGGTTCGATCAATCCCCCTGAACTCATCCCATTCAGTCATTATGAGAAGGAGATCCGCATCTTTCACGGCATGGAACGGGTTGGGTGAAAACTGCACGTGCGGCAAAACGCGCTTGGCATTTTCTTCCGCTACCGGATCGAAGGCGGCAATTTTCGCGCCAGCCTGCCGTAACCAGCCGATGATTTCCATGGCTGGCGCATCACGCAGATCATCGGTGCCCGGTTTGAATGCCAAACCCCATACCGCTATTTTTTTGCCTTTGATCGTCCGAAGCAGCTTTTTAACTTTTGCAAGGATGATGACGCGCTGGCGATGATTAATTTTTTTTGTTGCCTCAAGTATCGGCAAGCGCACGCCATAACTCTTGGCAATTGATCCCAGGCCGCTGACGTCTTTTTCAAAACATGAACCACCGTAGCCCGCCCCGGCGGTGAGGAACGCCTGCTTGCCGATCCGTTTGTCGAGCTTCATACCCTCGGAGACCATGGTAATATCGGCGCCCAATTTTTCGCATAGTTCGGTGAGCGAGTTGATGAACGAAATCGAGGTGGCTAAAAACGAGTTCGAGGCGTACTTGATCATTTCCGCAGTTTTGGTGTCCACAAAAAGAATTGGGCACTTGAAGGTTTTATAGAGTTGGGTCATGGTCTCGCGGGCGCGGCCCGACCCATTGCCGATCACCACCCGGTCAGGGTGGAAAAAGTCATGCACCGCTTGGCCTTCGCGTAGGAACTCAGGGTTTGAAACCACGTCGAACTCGCCGCGGTAGTGGTTGCGGATTCGTGCCGTTACTTCATCGGCGGTGCCGATCGGCACCGTGGATTTATTAACGATCACACGGTAGAACTGGTGGTCTTTGGGCAGTTTCGCGAGGGCTTTGGCAATATCATCGGTGGCCACGAATAGCGATTTCATGGAAACCGAGCCGTCGGGAGCGGACGGAGTGTCCACGGCGTTAAAAATCACCCCCGCCTCTTTAATCGCTTCGAGGTGTTTGGTGGTGAACTTGAGCCGGCCCTCGGCAATGTTGCGCTCAATCAATTCCTGGAGGCCGGGTTCGTAAATTGGGCTCACGCCGCGGCGCAGCTTGGCAACTTTGGTGCGGTCGATGTCGACACAGGTGATATCGTGGCCAAGTTCGGCAAACCCTGTGCCGGTAACGAGCCCCACATACCCCGTGCCAATGATCGCGATTTTCATATAACCTTACGTATAGCGAATGAGATGCTAATAGCTAATATTACCGTGTATTGTGTAACCACTCAAGGGTTTGTTTCAAGCCATCCTCCAAGTCTACTTTTGGCTCCCAACCAAGGATTTTTTTGGCGAGGGTAATATCGGGCCGGCGCTGCTGCGGATCGTCGGTGGGCCGCGCCATTGTCAACCGTTTGAGCGGTTTTCCGATGATTTTTTCAACGGCATCGGCCAATTGATTGACGGTGAACTCAGCCGGGCTGCCGAGGTTTACCGGGCCTTCTACGTTCGATTCGATTATTTTCATAAAGCCAGCCACCATATCATCAACGTAGCAAAACGCGCGGGTTTGCCGGCCGTTGCCGTGGATGGTGAGCGGTTTGTCCTTGAGCGCTTGGGTCAAAAAATTGATCACCGCTCGGCCATCCTCAGGCCGCATCCGCGGGCCATAGGTGTTAAAGATGCGAACAATCCCCGTATTCACATTGAAGTTGTGGCGATAGCACCAAATTGCCGCTTCGGCAAAGCGCTTACTCTCATCGTACATCGCCCGCGGGCCGTAGCTGTTCACGTTGCCCCAGTAGGATTCTCTTTGGGGGTGTTCGCTCGGATCGCCGTAGACCTCTGAGGTGGAGGCAAACACAAACCGGCTGCCCTGTTTTTTTGCGAGGTCGAGGAGCTGAAGGGTACCGACCGAATTAACGAGCATCGTTTCCTTCCAATAGCGTTGGTAATCGGGCGGGGAAGCAGGGGAAGCGAGATGAATGATTAATTGATAATGGTTAATGGTTAATTTTTTTGGGAGAGGTTTTGTGAGATCGTGATTTACGAATTGAAAGTTAGGGTAGCGTTTGAGGATGTGGAGGTTTGCTTTGCTACCAGTGAGCAGGTTATCAACTCCCCAAACTTTATAGCCCTTGTTGAGCAGGGCCTCGGCAAGGTGAGAACCAATGAAACCGGCCGAGCCGGTAACAATAACAGTTTTTTTGCGATCCGTCTTCGCCCTTGATATTCCACTCTGCTTATTCAGCCGTGTTCCATTCAGGGTGCTTCGGCGGACTGCGTTCGGTTTTACCTCACTTGTCATAGAACCTCAAAATATACATTCGGTAGAAAATGGCAAGGGTGTCGATGAGCGTTTTGGCAATTTTTTGAGGGCCGAGTTCAGTTTTTGACCAATTGTAGTTCATATTAACCGGCGCTTCGGTGATTTTGTGGAACCCCAGCCGGTGGGCCACCGCAAGGAGCTCCAAATCAAAGGCATATTGCTTTACCACCAGCCTGGGCAGGGTTTTCACGAGCACCGTGCGGCGAAAGAGCTTGAACCCTGCCTGGGTGTCGTGGATCGCGAGGTTAAACATGATTCGCACCATCCAGTGGTAAAGCCATGAGCCGATCCGCCGGGACAGCGGGTAGTTAACCCGGCTCATGGGGTGGCGTTTGGAGCCGATCACAATTTCCGCGTCCATCAACTCAGCCAGTTTCATGTAGAGTCCAAGGTGTTTTGGGTCAAAATCGCCGCCGGCATCAACAAAGGTGATCATTTCGCCGGTTGAGTGGTTAACCCCATATTTTAGGGCAAAACCCTTGCCCTGGTTGCGATCGTAGTGGAGTACCTTAATATGGGAGTCTTTGAGCGAGCGGGCTTGTTTGGCGGTGTCATCTTTTGAACCGTCCGAGACCACCACAATTTCGTAGGGCTCGTTCAACTCGCGGGCGCTCCGGCTCAATGCCCGGAGCGTCCGTTTAATGTTACGGCCTTCGTTGTAGGCAGGGATGATGATGGATAACTTCATATTACGGTTACTAGGGGTTACAAAGGGTTACTATTTGTAACTAGTAAGTAGTTTAGCGATTTTTGGAATGGCGTAGAGCGCAAATAGCATTACCAGTCCAATCGCCAACGCCACCATCTGCCCCATTGCCACATCGCCGAACGAACTATGATAATACGAAAGCGCCAGGTAATGCAAGGCTGTGGTGATGCTAAGGGGCACAATCATGAGTTTATTGCCAACCGACATAAAGTACTGAACCATCGTGAAAATGAGCGAGTAGAGTAGGAAGACTAGGCCGATGAGTCCAAGGTAGGGGATGATTGGGTTGTAGGCGCTGCCGTAGACTAGGCGCACCACGAGCCCCGGTGCAAGCTGGTAAACAACCAAAATCAAGCTGCCCGCTACCCCCACCAGCCCAAGCCCGCCAAGGAGGAGCTGGTAGTGTTTTTCGTTGCGGGCAATTTGTTTGGAGATCAGGGGAAACATTACCGCGGCGATCGGTGCGGTTACAAAGAAGACGATTTTTCCCACGGTGGAAAGGGCACCGTAGAACCCAGCCTGCGTAGCATCCAGATAGTGTTTTACGAGGATGACATCGTTATTAAAAAGGAGCGCCAGGAGCACCAGCGCTCCGAGCGTCCACCAGGAATAGCGTTTGGCCGCTCCCAGGAGCACGGGTTTTGCTTGGGTGGGAAGCTTATTTTTGATCCAGTAGTGCGAGACACCGAGTGCCACCAGGATGCCGAGCGAGATGCCGCCAATTGCACCGGCAACCCCTAGCCCAAGTGCTACGGCCGCCATGCCCAGCAAGAGTTTGAGGCTTGGATCGGTGGCGATGCTGGCAGAGAGTTTGCCAAAGTCCTCGAGCCCTTGGAGGATGCCGCGGTTTACCGCTAACACAAACATGGTAAGGATTGTGGTGCCAAGCAGGACGATCGAAAGCAAGTTATCAATGTTTAAAAACTGGGCGATCCATGGCGTGGCAACAAGGTAAAGGGCAAAGCCGACCACGGAAAAGAGTAAAAACCAGCGGTAAAACCGGCGCCAGAGGTGGGTGATCGCCGCGAGCTCATTTTTTGCGGCAAACTCCGAGACAAACTTTGCCGCGGTAACCTGGGTTGCCTGGGAAGGCACTGCCAGAATCCCCAGGAGTGCTACGAGCGAGACAAGTTCGGCGTAGTGGGTCGGCCCAAGGGTGCGGCCCATGATCACGGTGAAAAACCAGCTGGCAGCTGAGGCCGCCGCCATGCCAAAAAACATCCAAGCGGAGCCCTTGAGAAGTGAGAGCACTGCTTTCATCAAATCCGCGTGAGCCGCGCTACCAAATCATTGAGTACGGTTGCGCCGTGGAGCTGTTCAGCCAAATGAGTCCGGAGAAATAGCCGGATGGGCGCGTGGTGCACCTTTTCGAACCTCAGGTGAAGCGGCGCTTTCAGCCGATTGCGGGCGGTTAAAATAATTACGCCGCCATCGCCGAATTGATCATTCCAGATCGAAAAGTGGCTAAAGTAATCGAACGGGTAGCGCAAGCCGCGGAAGGTTACCCCGCGCTCGGTCATGGCGCAGAGCTGGCGCTCGGGTTCTTTGATGCCGAAATAGTAAAACAGGGCGGTGCCGAGCCCCAGGGCGATCGCCGGCAGGTAGTAGTGGTACCACACCAGCCCCGCCACCATAACCGAAAAGCCGATCGCCGTGGTAATAAACCAACCGCTCGTTTTGGTGGAAAATGGCGATTCCGGCACAGCAAAAAGCAGCCGGCCGGGCGTTACGGCCTTGTGGGGGTTGATTGGTTTTGGTTCAGCGTCTCGGGACATTGGTTAGCATTATTGTACCATATCAGCTGCTCAATGTGCTCTAGGAGAGCTTGTGGGCTATGCCGTATCCAGAAATTTTTTCAGTCTTTGGTTAAATTTCGAGGCTTCATAAACAAAGAAGAAGTGGTTTGAAACCGGCCAGCGGGAATAATCGGCATTGGGCAAGATTTTATGGAACGATCGTTCTGGTTCGTCTTTGGTGAGCCAATCCGATTCGAATATCAATACCGGGAAATTGGTGTTGGGGACGTGTCTCACAAAGTTTGTCGCTTTAAGAAAATCGAGGATCCAATTTCCATCCAGATTATTTAATGCCGTGAGAATGAGCTCGTTATCCTTGGTCGCTGCGTTCATGTCCATCATGGTTTTGTACCAATTCACGATAGCCGAGTTTAGTTTGCCCGCGGGATTGTTGGCGAGGGTATCTGCCAGTTTATTGCGCGAATTTACGACTCTTTCGTTTGCATTGAAAGCGCAATCAATAAAAACATATCCTCGCACATTTTTTATGTTTTGTTCGATGCAGCTCAAAAGTATGTTACCTGCGATACTGTGACTAACTACCACAACGTTTTGCAGTTTTTCTTTTGTAATAAGGTCTTCTATGACGGTTGGCATAGCTTCGAATGCGGCTTTAGGGCTTATGTCAGCTGAAGAATTGCCGTGGCCGAACATATCAATGGTGATAATCCGATAGTTGATGGTGAAGGCCGGTACGTTTTTAGACCAGACCCTATGGTCGCCGCATAAGCCATGAATGAAAATAAGTGAGCTATTGCCTTGCCCTTGGATTTCGTAGAAAAGTTTGTACCCGTTTTTATCTAAGTAAGCCATATTTCTTTGTGGGTTTCATGATAATACTTCCGCGAGTAATTCGGGGAACTCATTGGTTCCCATATCTTTGAACGTAAAATGGCCACGGTTTTTAAGCCTGATAATTCTCCCGTTTAACTCCTTGGCGTAGATGTTTGTCGATCGAATATGCCGCGGGTTATCGTTGGAAATAAACAGAACTACATCTTTAACTTTGTTTTTTATATCTGAGGAAATTTCACCAAGATACAGGTCGTCTTTACGGTAGTCCTGTTTTTTTGCAATCCGTGCGCCGCCCACAAAAATCAGTTTTTTTACGCTCCGCTTGGTTTCGCCGAGCCATTTGGTCAAGAAAGCCGCCGCACAACTATGCCCGATTAAAATCGTGTTTTCGGTAACCGGCAACTTTTCGATTTCTCGTTTCCAATCCCGATACACAGGCTGCCAAGGAGTCGGCATGAACGGGGTATCGGTTGTTATGCCGCGTTTTGTTAACTCGTTTTTAAGCCACGGAATCCAGTGTTTATCGTACGTTCTTCGCGCGGGGTCCATTGCCTTTTCGGCATTCGATGGGCAACCGTGGATAATGATGCAGTTTGGTTTTTTAATACCCATATCATTTTTATTAGTGATTTTTATTTTTTCTATTCTTTAATCTCGGGGTGAAAGTCTACTTGATATTCGGGTATGCCTAAAGAAATTCCGTATTTCTTCGCTTCATCGTATTGTTCCTTGCTGTGTTTTTCCACAAAGAAAATTTTGTTGCGAAAAATGATGTAATGGTGAGTATTATTCTTAAAATCAGCATACCAGTCGTGTTCAGAATCCAATGCCCTGCTTATTTTTTCCGCAACATCTTTTGCTTGATTTTCCGGAATTTCGACAGTGTGCAAAGTCCATTGTTTTATCCATGGAGTTTTGTGCTTTTCCGTGACTTCCTCAACTTTCGTTTCTAAAATTTCGACATCTTTGAGAATGTCTTTATTTTCTAAACTTTCTTCGATAATCACGCCGTGATAGTTCATATGCGGTGTTTGTTTGAAAATATCTGAACCGAGATGACAGAAATAAGAATTTATTTCTAACTTATTTTACGCAATGCACCTGATGCTGCGTGAGAAAAACTATCAGAAATATTTTCTCTTAGTTCATTGATTCCTTCATCAGAAAAATTTGTGTGATCCCAGATTGAGCTATCTCTTTTTTGTATCTCTTTTTTAATCTCTTTCAATCCAATAATTATATTATTAAAAAATTTTATTTGAAGTTTTACCTCATTAATTATATTTTTATCGTTATTTTCTTCGGCTTCTATTAGTTTCTTTTTAAAGCGAGATAATGTTTGTAACTCCATACTTAAAGATTGCTGAAACTCCTCCTCAATTAAATTTTGGATGTAGCTCTTTCTAAGTTCGTTATGGTTTCCCATGTTTTTTCTAAACTGATTTTTGTTCTTCGATTGTAGAAAAGCATAAATAATATAGATGACAAACAATAAAGTAAAAATCCAAATCATAAAATTTTTGTTAGATATATAAAAATATTAAAGTGCCGAATTCTAATTTTTTTGCGATGAGGGTAGCTCTCTTTTGATCGTTCATCGGTGAAATTTTACCATTACCAACAAGAGGAAAAGCTTGCTTCTAATTACTCCTAAAATTGATTTTGATTAAATCCGTTCTCTACAGGGAGAAATAGACTTTCTTCTAATTTCTTATAACAATTTTGATTAAAAATTCGGCTCATAATAAGTATTACGTGATGCCCCAGCGGAATGTATTAGTCTTAAATTCTGCATTTTATTTAAATCATAATTGATTGTTTGCCTTGGCACGTTAGGAAGGATCTCCTCACATTGCCGAGCGGTTATCTTCTTGAACTCTCCTAGATATTCCCAGATGTGCAGCTGCCGCTCATTAAGTTGACTTAATTTTTCACCAGGAAGAATAACTTTGAAACTGTTAGTTGTATTTTTGAAAATCGGTGGAAGTAACTTCCATTCTGCCATCTCGTTAAACACAATATCTATACCTCTTCCATACTCTTCTAAATAATCTAAGTCCTTAAGTCTGGCAGCAATAAATTCGTTGCGACTTGATTGCGCGTCACGAATGTTTTCTACCGTTACCCCCGGGGGGAGGCACCCTGGGTTGAATACTTCAAGTCGATCCTCAAAAATATTTACTTGGGTATAAGTTTCACTAATTCTATAGTCTCGATGTATAACAGCATTAGCAACAATTTCGCGGATTGCTTTTTCGGGATATTCATATCTCTCTACTCTTTTCGTACCGATAATTTCTGCGCTTTTTCTGATGTTGCGTAATATAAATTTTTGCATGGCTTCAATCTGCATATCTAGCGTGCCGTCAATATCCGAGTTGTCGATTATATCTGTTGCGACACTTGATCCTTTATATTTCACGCAACGGATAACATAACGGTTGAACGATCGTTTTAATTGTGGTTTTGTCTTGGCAAAGATCAGAAATCCAGCAACAGTCGGAGATTCTTTTCCATCAAACTTGTCAATAATACCAAGATTTTTAAGTAATCCGGAATCAATATCTTTGATTTCTGCTTCACGATTTGTGCGTTGCCCCATATGAATCAGTAATTCATATATTTTATCTACCGAAAGATCATCTAATGAGGTGTCTGGCGCTTGCGTTCCATCAAATTTTGAAAGCTTAGCATTTTCAAGAAAACGGCGCATTTCTTCATCTGTGATTTTTCTATCCGTATTACCATCACGTATGTAGGCGCCGTTTGGTATGCCAACTTTTTTATAATAAACGGGCTTAAATTGATCAGGGCATTCCGATATATAGACGGCAAGTATGGGTTTCGTATCTTTCTCTAGGGGAAAGTATTCCGGTCGTATAACCACACTCATCTGGCCACTAGCCAGGTCGCTCATTTTCTCATTTAAAAGAGCAAGATTGTTAACACCAACAACTTCAATAGATTTATCGACCCGATTTTCCTTTATACCAAAAACGATGTAGCCACCGTTCGGGCGATGAGAAAATGCTGAGACCGTCTTCCATAAATCACGCGGGAAACCTTCTCGAGCATCCTTAAACTCAATCCTGGATGTTTCAGATCCAGTGCGTATGGCCTTCTCAATCATTTCCCTGATTTCCAATTCATTCATAATGATGTTGGATAGTTAGCGATTATCTTTGTCCCCCAACTAGCGGAGGAGGTGGGAATCTCACAAGCAAATTTGCCTAAGCTATATATGTCTCGCTACGGCAAATTTGCTTCGCGGAACTCTTCCGTTCCGTGTACGTCCGCTCACGGGGGAAACAAGTGTTTTCCCCGACCCCCTTTCCTGTTCGAATCCCACCACCATATCACAAAAACACCCCACTATGGGAGGTGTTTTTGCTGATGCGGAGGAGGTGGGATTCGAACCCACGAGCCCCTTGCGGGGCCGAGTTTAGCAAACTCGTGCACTGGACCAAACTATGCGACTCCTCCAAATGCGGTGGGGGTGAGATTCGAACTCACGGTACTCTTGCGAGCACAATAGTTTTCAAGACTATCGCCTTAAACCACTCGGCCACCCCACCCACGGGCATTTTAGCATCTTTTGCCATTGAATTTCAACCTGTTCTATGGTAAATTAAGCCGCGTAATACTTATGCGCCCGTAGGGCCGACGTTTCAGTCGGCCTCCCGACATCTAAGATCGTCGGGACTCAGGGGATAGAGCGCAAATTTACATGCGCCCGTAGCTCAGTGGATAGAGCGTCTGCTTGCGGAGCAGAAGGCCGCGCGTTCGACTCGCGCCGGGCGCACATGATGGCTAAAGAACTTGAACGACCGAGTGTTGGGGTTGCTGTGGTTGTAGTGAAAGATTCTAAAATATTGATCGGTGAAGATAAGAGGAAGGGTAAAGCAACCTATGGCGTTCCCGGCGGTCATTGGGAAAACGGAGAAACTTTAAAGGAATGTGCTCTCCGTGAAGTCAAAGAGGAAAGCGGGATAGTGTGTAAGGATCCTCAATTAGTTTCTATTTATGATTTTTATAGAGAAGATAAGCAAAAGAGTTATGTTAGCATTGGCATGAAAGCCAATTATCAATCCGGCGAACTGATTGATCTCCGGGAAGAAGGAAGATTGAACTGGCAATGGTATGCTCCAAAACAAGCGCTGGAGTTGAATTTATTCTCTCCTGACAGAATATTAATCGAACGGTTTTTATCAGGTAAGATTTACGAATGACCGCTGAAGAACTCATTAAAATTCTTGATCTCAAGCCTCTTGCCGAGGAAGGTGGCTATTACCGAGAGACCTATCGTTCTACGGATAACGAAGACGGTAAATCTCTAGCAACTGCCATCCTTTATTTACTGCCACCCGACACTTTTTCGGCGCTTCATCGCTTGCCCACTGACGAAATCTATCATTTCTATTTAGGCGATTCCGTCGAAATGCTGCAGTTGCTACCAAACGGCAGCGGTAAAAATATCATTCTTGGCCAGGATCTCGAAAAAGGTGAACAGATCCAAGCCACTGTGCCAAAGGGTGTGTGGCAAGGTTCGAAATTAAAAGCCGGCGGGAAATTTGCGCTAATGGGTACCACAATGGCACCCGGTTTTGATTTTGCAGATTACGAAGCTGCGGATCGTAATACTTTGATAGAACAATATCGCCGTTACAAAGATTTAATTGTTAAACTTACAAAATCATGAAACTCATTTTCATGTATGGCCCACCGGCGGCTGGTAAGTTAACCGTTGCGAAGAAACTAGCAAAACTAACCGGCTACAAAATTTTTCACAATCAACTGACCGTTGATTTGATTACTTCGATTTTCCCGGTCAAGTCCGCTGCGTTCAGAAAATTTAATCCAAAGTTTAGACTCGAGATTTTTGCGGCGGCGGCGTAGGAGAAAGTCCCAGGAATCATCTTTACCTATAGTTACTCGGGCCCTAGGAATCACCGATTTATTAAGCGAACTATTAAGGTACTTGAACGCTATGGCGGCCACGTTCATTTTGTTCACCTTTTCTGTCACGTAGACCACCTGCACAAGCGCGTAAAGCATGTATCCCGAAAACCGTTCAATAAGATTAAGAATACAAGGCACCTTACAAGCGTGCTCACCGAACATGACTACTTCCAGGCAATACCGTTCGTGAATAATTTAACGATCGATAACACCCACATAGCCCCACAAACCGTGGCGAAAAAGATCCAAAAACACTACAAATTATGAAATCCGAATATAGCCAAGAACGACGCATTTTGATAGTACATAATACCTTATATAAGACTTATAGAGCATGTTATATAATAATGTAGCTAAGTAAATGGTTGAGTAAACCATTTACAGGACTCTCTATATCTGGTATGATCCCTTCTAGATTATGAAAGGCGTTATTTTAGCCGGTGGCCTGGGAACGCGATTGCGGCCGCTTAGCTGGGCAACCAATAAACACTTGCTGCCGGTTTTTGATAAGCCGATGGTGTTTTACCCCATTCAAACGCTCGTGAACGCCGGGATTACCGACATTATGATCGTAACCGGCGGCCCCCACGCCGGCCATTTTTTGCGCGTTTTGAAAAACGGTAAAGATTTGGGGATCAAACATTTGGAGTTTATGTACCAAGAGAACGAAGGGGGGATTGCCGAAGCCCTAGATCTCGCGAAAGATTTTGCCGATGGTGACAGCGTTACGGTGATTTTAGGCGACAACTGCACCGATGCGGATATTTCAAAGGCGGTAAAAGGCTTTGCGGGTGGCGCTACGGTGTTTTTGAAAACCGTTCACGACCCCGAGCGCTTCGGGGTGCCGGTATTTGATAGGAGCAAGCGAATCACTCGGATCGACGAGAAGCCCAAAAAGCCAAAATCAAACTACGCCGTTACTGGTTTGTATATCTACGACGCCAAAGTGTTCGATTACATTCGCCAAATTAAACCATCTCGCCGCGGTGAACTGGAAATCTCCGACGTTAACACCAAATATGCCCAAGCCGGCACGCTTAATTGGCACGAGCTCAAAGGTTTTTGGTCTGATGCAGGGCAATTTGAGAGTCTGTTCAAGACCAGCCAATATTGGGCGAAAAAAGCAGGAGTGAAATGATTGACGGTGTAGTAATCAAAAAACTGGCAGTCCACGCTGACGACCGCGGTTGGTTAATGGAGTTTATTAACCCCAAGGACAAACTCACCAACGTAATCGGCCAAATTACCATTACCGAAAGTTACCCCAAAGTGATTAAGGCGTTCCACTACCACAAAAAACAAGACGATATTTGGACGGTTGGGAAGGGGATGATTCAAACCGTGCTCTACGACGGCCGCCCCAAGTCTAAAACCCGCGGCGAAACCCAGGTGATCTACATGGGCGAGAAAAATCCGGTGGCGGTGAAGATTCCTGCCGGGGTAACCCATGGTTACAAAGTACTCGGCAGCCAGCCGGCACTCGTGGTGTACCACACTTCCCATGCTTACGATCCCAATGATGAATTTCGGGTGCCATTTGATGACCCCGAAATTGGATTTGATTGGACAACTCAAAATCGTTAAATGAAGAAAGTTTTTGTCGCCGGCGGTTTGGGGTTCACCCCGCACAACTCCTTCCTGCAAAACGGACTACGTCCTGTTATTGCAGGAGCGTCGTGTGCGGGGCGAGCTGATACTAACGGTTGGAGTAAAAATTTATCTTGAAATGAAAAGAGTGTTTGTTTCGGGAGGTTTAGGTTTTATGGGCTCGGATTTTATCCGCTATCTTTTTGAAATTGATCCCACAATCGAGGTGCTCAATTTCGATAAAATGACCTACGCCGGCAACCCGGCTAACGTTGCGTCGGTGGCGGGCAAGGCGCGCTACCGTTTTGTAAAAGGGGATATTGCCAATCCTAGGGATGTGAGAGCGGCGTTCAAACGGTTTAAGCCGGATCTCGTGGTAAACTTTGCCGCTGAAACTCACGTTGACCGATCGATTTTGGACCCCAGTGCGTTCATTACAACCGATGTAGCGGGAACCCAAGTGTTGCTGGAGGCAGTGCGTGAGTTTGGGACTGCCAAATACATCCAGATTTCAACCGACGAGGTGTACGGCTCGATTGAACGGGGCACATTCACCGAAGATTCGCCGCTCAAACCAAACAGTCCCTACGCTGCCTCAAAGGCAGGGGGAGACTTAATGGTGAGAGCGTACGTTAAAACGTACAAGGTACCGGCAATTACCACCCGTTCCTGCAACAACTTTGGCCCCCACCAGTACCCTGAAAAGTTGATCCCGCTCTTTATCACCAATCTTTTGGAGGGCAAGAAGGTGCCGCTCTATGGCAGCGGCAACAATGTGCGCGAGTGGATTTATGTTCGAGACCACTCACGGGCAGTTTGGCTCCTTGCCACCAAAGGAAAAATTGGAGAGGTGTACAACATTGGCACTGGCTACGAACGGAGTAATCTTGTACTTACCGATCTCCTTCTCGGGTTGACTGGAAAAACCAAGACAGAGATTCAAAGGGTTGCCGATCGGCCAGGCCATGATCTGCGCTACGCGCTCGACACCAAGAAGATTGCACGGTTGGGGTTCAGGCCCAGCGTTAGTTTTGAGGAAGGCCTTAGTCAGACCGTAGCTTGGTATCAGGCAAATCAGCCATGGTGGAAAAAGATTAAAGCCGGCCAGTACCGGGCCTATTACCGAAAAAATTACACAAAACGATGACCCATTCGATTACACTCAGGGTCATGCTGAGCGGAGTTGAAGCATGAGGATTTTAATTACCGGTGCCAAGGGGCAGCTCGGCTACCATTTGAAGCAGGTTTTCGCTGACGACGAGTTGTTTTTGGTTGACATCGACAACCTCGATATTGTGAATGCCTCAGCGGTCGATCGCGTGTTCCGAGAGTTTAACCCGGAGCTCGTGATTCATGGCGCCGCCTACACCGCAGTGGATCGGGCGGAAGACGAAGTCGCCAAGGCCTATGGCGTGAACCGAGATGGTACCGCTAACTTGGCTGAGGGTGCTAAGCGCCTTAACATTCCGATTCTTATGATTTCAACCGATTATGTGTTTGATGGTAAGGCACGCCAACCGTACAGCGAAACCACCAACCCAAAACCGGCGTCGGTCTATGGCGCAAGCAAGCTCGCCGGGGAGGAAGTATTGAGAAAGCTCACCCCAAAGCATTGGATTGTCCGAACGGCCTGGCTCTATGGCGGCTCCGCCGAGCATCGCAATTTTGTGAGGACGATTTTGGAAGTGGCTCGTAAGGAAAAAATGCTCAATGTGGTTTGCGATCAAATTGGCAGCCCCACCTATGCTGGCGATCTTGCCGAGGCAATCCGCCAGATCATCACAAAAAAGTTACCCTTTGGCAGCTGGCATATTGTCAATACTGGCCAGGCCAGTTGGTACGATTTTGCCAAGGAAATTCTGAAGATTGCGAAACTTTCCAATCGCCTAAAACCGACCAAGTCCCACGAGCTCAAGCGTAAGGCACCCCGGCCGGCGTTCTCGGTACTAGGAACCACCAAAGCAGCTAAACACGGCATTGTCTTGCGGCCTTGGCAGGAAGCACTTGCCGACTTTTTGAGCCATGGATGAGCGCCCTAAATCAGCAACGCAACTTGTTGCCACCTCAACCGCGATCCAGTTCGTAGGAAAGTTCCTGGTGATGTTCCTTGGGCTCGGAACGATTGCTCTAGTTACCCGGTACCTTGGTGTGGCAGGATTCGGCCAGTTCACCACCATTTTTGCCTACGTTTCGTTCCTTTCGGTGTTTGCTGACTTCGGATTTTTTGCGGTGCTGGTTACCCAGTTGGCAAAAGGTAAGGGTGACCCAAAAAAGATTACCTCTAACATTATGACGCTCCGGGCGCTGCTTGGCATCGCAATTTATTTAGTGGGTTTTGCCGTAGGATTTTTGCTGCCGTACGAGGGCGCCGTGAAATTGGGCATTGGTATTATTGCCGCGGCATGGTTTGGCCAGAGTGTGAATCAAACCCTGGTAGGCGTTTTCCAAGTTAATCAGGCAATGGCCAAACCGGTTTTAGCCGATATTCTTGGCAAGCTCGCCGTGCTCGCCCTGGTGTGGTTTTCGATTATGTTTGGCCTGCCATTTCATATGGTGCTCGTGAGCTACCTTATCGGCGCGTTCGTTACCTTGATTCTTAACCTCTATTTGGTGCGCGCCTACATTGAAGTTTCGCTGGCATATGATGGTAGGTACTGGCGCGAAGTGATTAAGCTCGCGGCGCCGATGGCGGCGGTTCTCATATTTGGTTTTATTTATTTCAAAGCGGACACGGTTATCCTTTCACTCATGAAAGGGCCGGTTGATGTTGGAATCTATGGCGTGCCGTACAAACTTATTGAGGTATTGCTGGTGTTTCCCTCAATCTTCATGGGTACGGTACTACCGTTTATCACCCGCTACCTAGCTACGAGCGATGCCAGAATGGCGGGCGCGTTTGCCAAGGCTTCCCACTTTCTCATCCTCATTGGTCTGCCGGTGCTCCTCATTGGCATGGTGCTTGCTAAACCATTGGTTGCCGTGCTCGGTGGCGCCGAGTTTACGAGCGCTGCCACGGTATTTTTGGGTAGCCATGCCATCGCCGCGCCAATCATTCTCCAAATTTTGCTCGTTGCCGTATTCCTTTCCTACCTCTCCCATCTCACAACCTATGTAGTAGTTGCCGCTGGTCAGCAGAGTAGCTTAGTTATCCCTAACATCCTCTTTGCGGTATGCAATATTGGGCTAAACATTCTTGCCATTCCGCACTATTCCTACCTTGCCGCCGCGGCAATTACCGTAGTAACTGAACTGGCGGTGCTTGCGGTGAGTTTTGGCATTATATGGTTCAAAATTGGGCGATTCATTCCTGATATCCACTACATTGGCCGCGCGCTCGTGGCCAACGCTATCTTGGTGGCGCTTGTCTGGCCGCTTCGTCAATTGAGCTTGCCGGTGCTGCTTGTGATTGCAGTTGCTGTTTATGGATTACTTAGTTTAGGGTTCAAACTGATTACCCGCGAGGAGCTCTTGGAGGTGCTACAATTAAGCAAAGGAGCTCATGCGACGACTTGATGGTATTTGGGGGCCTCATTACACGCCAAAGGAACTTCGGGTCCGCCGATTGACTCGCCTGCAGGACCGAATCTCGGGAAATTTTTTAGCGTTTAAAACTGCTGTCAAAAACATTCCTTGGAGCACCTCTGCCAAATTAGGAACGAGTGGAGTTCAGCTCGTTACCGTAGTCCTTGTTACCACCGCCCTGATCGTTGGACTCATCCATCCGGCGGTATCACAAAGCATTGATATGGTACGACTTGTGAAGCCTGGGCGCTACTTAATCGCTTTTTTGAACTCAGCTGAACTGCGGCCTTCCGGAGGATTCCTTGGCTCATTTGCCATTGCCCAGTATGACGGCAAGAATATCAACCTAGAAGTTGAAACCAATATCTATAAAAAAGATAACCAATTTTTGACCGATCATTTTATCCCGCTACCCAAGCCGCTTGATGAAGTATGGCCCGGTCGTTCGATGAGTTTGGTGAATGCCAATGCTGCCGCTGATTTTAGGGAATCAGCCCAGCTGATGGCTAGTTTCTACGAGGCAGAATACGGGACTAGGCTCGATGGCGTGATTGGCTTAACCGTATTGCCGGTGATCGATTTAATCCACCTCCTTGGGAACGTGGACTTGCCGCAGCATAATATAGTGCTCACTGCCGAGAACTTTCTGCCCACACTCCATCAAAAAATAGAGATTGATTATTTCAAGGAGTCCAATAACCGAGTGATTAATGAGCCAAAGACTATCCTCGGAGACCTTGTCAGTTTAATGCCTGATCGAGTTAAGGAGTTACCTGCCCGAACGATTTGGCAACTTGTTGATCGGAGCCTCAAAGAAAAAAATCTCCTCCTCTACTTTACGGATCTCTCTCGCCAACAAATTGTCGAGGCGAATAATTGGGCAGGCCGTTTAGAATCAACTAACTCAGATTATCTTGCGGTTTACCATGGAAACTACGGTGGCGCTAAGACTTCCCTCGAGATTGCCGAAGAGCTCAAGCTTGAGCGGTTACCGGAAAATCGTCGCCGATTAACCATTACTCGGACTCATCCGGGCGGCTACGATGAGTTTACCGAAGGTGAGAACCGCAACTATACCCAGGTATTTCTCCCGGCTGGAACGCGCCTCATAGGTGCCGAGCGCACTGGCCGCAGCATCTTGAGTGAGGTAGAAAATCAGGAGGGGCAGTCCACCGTGTTAGGTTTTTGGTTTACCACTCAACCGAATTCGTCTCAGGTTGTCACTCTTGAGTATGATTTGCCCCAAGGCCTTGATGAAGGGTTGCACGTGGAACGGCAGCCAGGCACGAGGCCGTCAAAATTCCTCTTAATCGATGACAATCGGATTGTCTTTTCTGGCGAACTCCGGTATGATCTGACGCTTCAATGAAGATTGGTATTGATACCCAAACAACCCTCGGACAGAAGACAGGTTTTGGTTTTTATGTGTCGAATCTGGTACAAGAACTCAAAGCGATCGGTTCTCACCATTACCTTTTGTTCGCGCCCGATAGTGAGCATGACTTTTCCGCCCCGCAGCGGTTAGCATGGGACCAGTTTGGCTTGCCCTCTCGCGCCCGCGGGGCAAAGGTTGACATCCTTCACCAACCGGCCTTTTCAGCTCCCGTTTTTTACCCCGGCAAGGTGGTGGTAACGGTCCATGATCTCATTGCCATCTTTTTTGGTGAGGAGATTCCGTTTTTCTCACGACAATATTTCAGTCGTTGGATGCCGTTTTCCTATCGATTCGCTGACCACATCATTGCCGTTTCGCAGAACACTAAGCGGGATATTGTTAAAATACTGGGATTTCCCGAGCAAAAAGTTACCGTGATCTACGAAGCTGCTTCAACAAGCTACCGACCGGTCCGCGATCGGAGCGCGATCGCTCGTGTTCAGCACAAGTATAAAACCGGAAGTGAGTATTTGCTCCATATCGGCACCCTTAACCCGCGCAAAAACCTTTCGTTCTTAATCGATGTCTTTGCGAAACTTATTGAGGGCAAGAGTATGCTTAACTTAGTTATCGCTGGTAAACCTGGCTGGTACTACGAAGGGTTATTTACGCAAGTGCAGCGGCTGGGTTTAACCGGAAGGGTAAAGTTTATTGGCTACGTTCCGGAGAATGATAAGGCTGCGCTATTGTCTGGTGCGTTTGCGTTTGTATTCCCTTCCCGCTATGAAGGTTTTGGACTCCCGGTGCTTGAGGCGATGGCGTGCGGCTGCCCGGTTGTTGCGGCGAATGTTTCTTCGATCCCCGAGGTGGTGGGTGATTCGGGAATCCTTTTGCCACTCGAGGATAAAACTGCCTGGGTACGCGCCCTCCGTTCACTCAATCGGCCGGGGCGGACTACCAAACTGCGGGTAACTGGACTAAAGCAAGCTCAGAAATTTTCTTGGCACAAGGCAGCCCAGCAAACCATCGCCGTGTACGAAAAAATAAACGCCAGTTCATAGTTCGTAGCATGAAACCAAGTCTACTCATTATTTCCGACACGATCCGATCAGACCTCCATTCGCCACTTAGATATTTTAAGAAGTTTGTGGTTACCCATGCCTATCGGCAGGCGAGCTACGGCGATATGGCGGAGTCAGATTGGGCCGCAACGGCGGCATTCCGGTTTCGCAGTCCGCTCCAGCTCGTTAAACTGGTGACCTCGCTTAAACCAGATATTGTGCAGTTGCCCGAGCCGACCGCCGGTCGCCGGGCAGCGCTCACCACGGCATTGCTCCTACCAGTTGTTGCTCGAGTGGGCGCTAAAGTGGTGGTGCCATTTTTCGAAAACGTGCCGATACGAGAGAAGTTCCAAGGCATCACGCTGAAACTGGTCGTGTCGATCACCAAGCGTTTAATCAAGCAAGCTCACATGCTGATCTATCTCAATGAAGGCGCACGGAACAATTTGGTATTGCTGGGCGCTGCCCCAAGCAAGCTCACGAAACTTTTCTGGGGGAGTTGGGGGGTCTCGCCCGATTTTCGTCCAAAGTTAAAAGTTAAAAGTGAAAAGTTAAAAATTGTTTTGTACGTGGGAGTAATAAGCAAACGAAAGGGGATAAGGTATTTGGTGGACGCAATGGAGCGGGTGATCAAAAAAGTCCCAAGAGCAAAACTTTGGTTGGTTGGTCCACCGGGTGACTTCGAGCCGCCACAAAAATCTTGGATCCAGTACCTTGGAGCAAAGAAAAACCGCGACTTACCCCGACTGTTCCAAAAATCAAGCGTATCAGTGCTTGCTTCAATTGATACGCCGGAGTGGCAAGAGCAGGTTGGCATGGTCAACCTCCAATCACTTGCTTGTGGCACTCCAGTGATTACCACTCGTTCCGGAGCGATTCCCGAATTCGTCAAGGATGGCGAAGGCGCGATTTTAGTCAGGCAAAAAGATGCTGGAGCGCTCGCCCAAAGTATCGTGAAGATTTTGAATCTACCCCCAAACAAACGAGCTGCGTTAAGCCGTAAGGGACGATCCTGGGTGACTCGCCGATACCAAATTGCTCCAAATATCGCCGCAATCGAGCGATTACTGGCTCGGCTTTGAAGAGGACCATAAACCTGATACAATCGGGCCTATGGTTGCCCAATATGGATTGGCTGCGATATTCGGGGTTGCCGTTTTAAGTGCAGTGGCAACCAAGATATCTCGAGATCTTTTTTGGGGGTTAGCTGCCCTCGTTTTTTTCTTGCCGTTTGAACGAATTCCGACCTTAGAACTTGCTGGTTTTACCTTGAAGATAAACCATATCGTCGGTGGTTTGTTAATTGTATTTTTTATCCTTGATCTACTCTTCAATAAACGCAAGCTAAAACCTAATCCGGCTGCTTTCCCAGTAACTTTATTCGCAACCGCTTTAATCTTATCGCTTGCCACAACTACTGCCGGGATCCGTTCGGTTGTTTTTCTATTGCTTGACCTATTTGTCATTATGCTGTTTCTTATCATTCCCCAGCTGGTCGATACCAAGGCCAAGTTTATGAAACTCATCACCGTATTATTGTGGTCTGTTGGGGTTGTGGTGGTGTTTGGGCTTTACCAATTCGGGGCAGATACTATTGGACTGCCAAAGAGTTTTTCAGGTCTTGATCCTGGGTACTCGAGCGACGTGTTTGGTTTCCCACGGGTTCAGGCATTTTCACGGGAACCGCTCTACTTAGCTAATTATTTGTTAATTCCGCTTGGTGCGATGGCAGGATTGATGTTTGCAAAAGCTGCTCGGCCAGGGCTCCTGCCGCTCGCACTCCTCACGCTTCTTACATTCATCCTTACCCTCTCGCGGGGCGCTTTTGTGGCAGCAGCCGTTGCAGCGGTGTTTCTCGTTATCGTGGCCTTTCGTAAAATAGTGAATTTTCGGACGGTATTCTGGGGCACTACGGCAGCCATCCTCGCAGTCGTTGGTTTTAACACCATTTTCAATCGCTTAAATCCCGATCTCAAAGAGCGTTTCCTTGCTCATGCTACCGTGGCAGACTATCGGAAAGGGGAGTCAACCCAAGGTCGCCTTAATGCTTTTACTAAGGCAATCGATGCGTTTAACGATGCGCCAATAACCGGTATTGGCCCGGGCGGCTATGGCATGTACGTATTAAACTACCCCAATGAGCCGCCGAGTGGTGGTTGGTTTATTGTAAATAATCAGTACCTGGAGCTCCTTGCCGAAACCGGTATTATTGGGCTCACTGCCTTTCTTTTTCTCGTAGTAGTGATTATTAGCCGATCACTGGTGGCGTATTTGAAGACTAACGATAGCTTTGCTCAATCGATGGTATTGGGTTTAACTGCGGTATTTATTGGCACGCTCGTGCAGTACAATTTCTTCTCGACGGTATCGATTATCCATATTTGGGTGTTGATGGGGCTCATCGTGGCGGCCCAAAATTTGGCACTCAACCGCGCTAATAGCTAATGCGATGCCAATATCTAATAATCATAATTCGCTATTCGCACTCGATTCGTTATTAGCGAAGGTGATTAAATGGTTACTACTGGGTATTTTGGTGCTGCTGCCGTCATACTTGCTGCGCTTTTGGGCGTTTGGGGTTCCTACTACTGTCCTCGAGATTGCTATTTATGCTCTGGCTACTAGCTACTGGCTAGCGACTACTAAGGGTTTCGCTGAGTGGCACCTGCCTGAGCGTAAGTGGCTCTGGCCAATTGGGATTTTTGTCGCCGGAGCAGTTGTTGGCGTATTAATTTCCCCGGAAAAACGCATCGCGCTTGGTCAGTTCAAGGGATTTATATTTGATCCACTGTTATTTGCTTTGGTTCTCTACGAGGGGTGTCGGGCAAAAATTATCAATCGCCACGAGATAGTAAACTCTTTGATTGTTGGCGGGGCATTGGTTGGTTTAGCGAGTTGGTTTTTGCCCGGGGACCCGCAGGGCAGATTGTTTTCAGTTTTTGCTTTCGAGGTTAACCCAAGTGCCAACTACTTAGCGCTATTTTTAGTTCCAATCCTGGTTTTAGCAATTTCTCGGATTAAATCAATCCATCCAATGACCTGGATACTATTTGAGGCAATTGCCATTGTTTTAGTTGTTTCGGGGTTGATATTCAGCGGTTCCCGCGGCGGGCTTTTGGGATTGATTGCAGGCTCACTCTATTTGTTTTTTCACAAGGTTACAAAACAATCCGCGAAAAATGCTGTTCTGGTAGTTGCGCTACTTTCTTTCGTTGTGGTTGGTTACCTTGCCCGCCCCGACCTTTCCGCTAGTCCAGATTCCGGCCGGATAGCTACCTCTAACAATATCCGCTACGAAATTTGGAAAACGACCAAGGAAATGCTCATGGAAAACCCACGGAATTTTATTTTTGGAGTTGGTCTTGGTAATTACCAGCACTATTTTACCGAATTTACCAAAGGACGGGTCAATTATCCCGAGTTCATCGCCCCCAAAGCACTTACTCCCCACAATGTGTTCCTGGCGATGTGGATGAGCGGGGGATTGGTAATGCTCGTTGCCTTCGTATGGTTACTGGTTTTAGCATTTCGTCAAAAGGACGCGCTTCCGGGCCAGGCAGCGCTGGTTGCACTCATCGGGCATGGTCTCGTGGACACCCCGTACTTTAAGAATGATCTGTCGGTATTGTTCTGGGTACTCATTGTGCTCACCATGCTCGGGAGCTCTAAAAAATGACGCTCCTCGAACGATTACTTATCGGTATTGGACTATGGTTTGGGGGATTGGGATTTAGTGTATTATTTTTGGGTCGCACTCAATCGCTCAGCGAGGAGAGTTTGCTTGCCGTGTTGCTTTTTTCGATCATTGCTACCGCGCCGTTTATTACGGCGTGGTTTAGGGAACTCAAAAAAACATTGCCAAGCAGGGTTAGAGTTAATTCTATCCACATTATCTTGGTAACTGTTCTCTTAGCATTTTTGGCATTGCAGCTCGTCGGTGCGGCTGCCCCCGAGATAAAATTTGACGCACTCTGGTACCATCTCACCGAGGCAAAAACCTACCTACAAGAAGGCCAAATTCGTACTTTTTACCTACCAGCCCAATTGTCCCAGTCTTCGGTGACCCCAAGGCTCCAAGACATGCTCTACGTGTTCACATTGGCGTTCTGGCCAACCGAACAGCTCTCTAAACTGCTCAATTTTAGTTTTGGGGTTTTATCGTTACTTGGGGTGTACGCCGTTGGCCGCCGCTTGGCCGATTCAACCGTTGGGTTAATGGCGGCAACACTTTTTTCGAGTTTCCCGATTTTTGGCTGGCTCGCTCAGACTGCCTATATTGATCTTTCGGTGGTATTTTACTCGGTTCTGGTGGTGCTAGTTTACATTGCCGGTGTGCCAGTCGGGGCAGTAGCAAGTTTTACGCTACTTGGGCTATTCCTCTCCACTAAAATTTGGGCCTTGATTATCTTACCAGTGATTTTTGGCTACCAGCTCTACAAAAAACAACCGCTTGATAGCGCAATTTCCTCGATTGCCGGTGCGCTCGCCGTTGCATCGCCCTGGTTTTTTGAAGCGTTGATTACTACCGGCAACCCAGTTTTTCCCATTTTTTCGGTCAACCAACCAGAACTATTGGGTGGATACCACTCGGCAGGAGAATGGTTGCTTAAAGGCTGGCCACGGCAATTCTGGCCTAACCTAAAACACTTGGTAATCCATGACTTCCCATTGCTTGCCCTCCTACCCGGGATGCTCCTTGGCAGAGCGCGTACTAAGGTAGTGGAGCTAACCGTAGTATCTGTTGCGATCTATTTCCTGTTTAGCTTTATTTCCAACCCCGATCCACGGTTTTTACTGCCCTTTGTGGTGATCCCGACGGTCTTACTAGCGAAGCTTTGGGTCGATCAAGGGATGATGGTTAAAGTAGTCGCAGGATTGGCAATGTTGGCTATAGGAGTTGGTAGTTTCCTGCCGCTCTACTTCCGCAGCGAGCGCAGCTTTAGTGTAGTGTTTGCTCGTGAAAGCAGGCAAACATATCTTGATAAGCAATTAGGTGAAAACGTTCACACCTTTATTGATGTCGGCAACGAAGTGGGGAGCCGGCTTGCTCCAGGCGATAAGGCGGTTGTCCTAGTCCACAATATGTTTTATATCGATTTTCCTTATCACGATGGACTCGATCTGAAAGATCAACTCAAATCAACTGCTTCTCCTCAGGAGTTGTTGGGGAGACTCAAGGAGCTCGGATTCAGCCATATTGTGGTGAAAACCGCTGAATATAAGCTCAAAGATTTGTTCGCCCTGGGTGGCTTCGAGACTCCATCGCAAGACGAACTTGAGCAGTTAGTACCAATCATCTGGTCATCAAAGGTGACTAATAGCGCACTGTATAAAATCCCATGAAGCTAGATCAAAAAAAAATCAAAAAAATTATTTCGTTTGCCACTGAGGCAGGAAAGTTAAAAGAACTCGAACGTTTTAGGGGTCAATTCTATTGGCGTAACTACCCTCAGAGGGATCGATATGAATCGGTTGCTGACCATACGTGGCGAATTGCTCTATTTCTCATTCTCATTAAAGATTTTCTGAAAAGAAAAATTGATTTAACAAAAGCATTACAGATGATTGTGGTACACGATCTTCCAGAAATTGTTACTGGAGATGAAAGCCCGTTAGGAGATGATGGTACCGGAAAGAAGACCTATGCCTTTGATCCTCTGAAGGCAAAAAAACGTCATGCCAATGAAAAAAAAGCTGCTAAACACCTGTTCGGTCAATTGCCAAAAGAGCAAAAACAAAGATTATTCGAGCTATGGCTTGAGTATGAGGAGCAAAAAAGTTTTGAGTCCAAACTTATTAAATCACTCGACAAATTAGAAGCAGTACTACAGGTTCAAGAATACCGAAAAGGGAGTTTTTTTAAAGAACATCTAGATTTCAATCTTACATATGGACTACGGGGATCTGAAATTGACCCGGTAGTTACCGAGTTAGCCAGATTCTTGAAATCCTCAATGTTGAGAAGTTTTAAAGAGTACAAAAATAAATAATGAAACTTTCGGTTATTATCCCGGTCTACAATGAGCAAGCAACGTTAGTTGATATTCTTGAGCGAGTTAAGCGCGTACCGCTGCGTAAAGAAATTATTATAATTAACGATGGCTCCACTGATCAAACCAAAAAAATTCTCCGGCCATATGCTCGCGAAAAAGATTTTACGATCGTGACGTTCCCTAAAAATCAAGGTAAGGGAGCAGCGGTGAGAAAGGGGATTGAAATTGCGCAAGGGGACTACGTGGTGATCCAGGATGCTGATTTAGAGTACGATCCGACTGATTGGAAGCGATTACTTAAGCCAGTAGCAGGGGGGGCAAAAGCGGTATATGGTTCCCGCTTCATGGGGGCGTACCGGATTAGTTTTACCAACATATTTCACTACTTTGCCAATCGTTTTCTCACCGGATTAACCAATTTATTATATCGAAGTCATTTAAGCGATATGGAGACGGCATATAAGCTCCTTGAGCGTAAACTTGCTCAATCGCTTTTACTGAGATCGGAGCGGTTCGAGATCGAACCGGAACTGACTGCAAAAATTCTGAAAAAAAAGATTAAAATCCATGAGGTGCCAATTAGCTATGCCGGCCGCCAGTACCACGAGGGTAAAAAAATCACCTGGCGTGATGGCCTTACGTCACTATGGGCAATCGTTTATTACCGATTCTTCAATTAGCCGCCATTATCTGGATCGGTTTTGTGTTTTGGCAGATCAAAGACGACTGGAAGCAGTCCTATGGCCAGCAACACATCCGTTCGATCAACTGGCAAGCTCTGCGAGATCGCTCTTTTTGATTTATTCCTTGATGATTTCGGAGATTACTTGAGCGGCGGGCTTGGGGGTGAGTTTCAGATTGGGTTCGGGCTGCACCTCGATAATGCCCCAGTGGCGATCTCGCTCAAGTTTTTCGGCAGGCTTATCAAATAACTCGTGGATGAAAATCCCCGAGAATATTTTTTTATCAATCAGTTCCGGTAGTTTGCGTCCGAGGTAGTCAGCTTGCTCTCTCTCTTTTTCCTCGAAACTGCCGTGATCCTTGTTAAATTCAGAGAGCCAAATCTCTTTTGCCCCAGTAGTCACTTTGCGTTTTTCAAGCTCCTCATAGAGGTTGAAAATTTGCCCCGGGGCGTACTCAACCCTGCCCATATCAATGTCGTCAGCAAACCAGTTCCAGCCAATGATATCGAACGCAATTTTATCTTGGACCAGCAGATCGAGCATCCCAACATGCAGCCACTGGTTGTTGATAATTCGCTTGGCAGTCGGATCAACCTCTGCGACTGCCCGTGACGAACCTTTAAGAAACGCTGCCAGCCGTTTATAGATGGTTTTGTCGTATTGTTCGGCAAGTCTACCATCGGCATTCCCGGTCATTGCGGTACCACCAATTTCATTAATAAGCTGCCAGTACTTTACTTGAGAACTATATTTTCCAACTACCGCCTTGGTGTATTCATAACCGAACTCATCAAGGTCGACCGGTGTGGAACCTTTTTGCTTGCCGATTGTGACCGATCCGCAGTCAACGGCCGCGGTAGGAAGGTTTGATTTTTTCACCGATTTTTTGAAATCAATCTGCGGTTCAAGAATAAAGACCACTTCAATGTTATTGCGCTTGGCCGCCTCGAGCAGGTAGTCGTTCATAAACCAATTGGTGAAGCCACAGTCGAGGTATTTGGTGCGAACCGTCCGAATACCGAGCTGTGCAAGAAGTTTCAGCTGGGCATCGATGGCTTCCTTAGTCTGCCCGGCCGAATAATCGAGTGTGCCGCCAAAGCGGATAGGGGAGGCCTTTAATTTTTTTGGAATGGAGATCGAGACCGGAGATTTAGTGAATTTGCCCTTGGCAAAAACAATACCGGCCACGCCGGCGATTACGATTATCAAAAAAAAGATCACCTTCTTACCGATTGAACCCATCCTATCCTGATGATAAACTAGCGGAATTGCGATGTCAAAAAATCAGGTTTTAGTTATTATTCCAACCTACAACGAAGCGGAGAATATCGCAGCGATGCTTGCTGCCGCAGTCAAGCACAACGTTGATGTGTTGGTGGTGGACGATGGTTCGCCCGATGGCACCGCTCGTATTGTCAAAAGTCTCTCAGCCGACTCTCATATCCACCTCCTCGAGCGCCCGGCCAAATCGGGCCTTGGCTTGGCCTACCGTGATGGCTTTCGCTGGGGGCTTACCCGCGGCTACGGCTACTTTGTCTCGATCGATGCCGACTTCTCGCATAACCCGTCAGATATTGATCGGTTAATCGAAGCAAGTCGTATGAACAAGGCAATTGCGATCGGATCTCGTTACGTTGCCGGCGGGAAAATCAGCGGCTGGGACCGCAAGCGGCTCATCCAATCGAAGCTTGCGAATTGGTTTGCACGGCTCCTTCTCGGACTAAAAGCAAAAGACGTAACCGCTGGGTTCAAATGCTACCCAGCCAGCTTCGTTAGTCAGTTTGTTAGCGGAGATGTGGTGGCGCCCGGCTATGCCTTTCAAGTTGAGACACTCTTTTCGGCCAAACTTAAGCAAGTTCCGGTAGTCGAAGTGCCCATCACATTTTCGGAACGCCGCGCTGGTCGCTCCAAGGTCTCAGGCGAGTTGCCCAAAGCGGTTGTGGCGGTATTTCGGCTTATGCTGCGCCGGCCCACCCTACGGCAGCTGGTGAAGTTCGGCATCGTTGGCTGGATTAACGTGGCAATTGATTTTGGATTTCTCAATCTTTTTGTAATTGTGGGCGGACTTTCACCGCTTGTTGCCGGCTTGCTTTCAACCGCCATGGCACTGACCAACTCGTATCTCCTAAATCGGGCCTGGACCTTCCGTGGTTTCAAAGGGCCTGATGAGCGAGGTGCCGAATTTCTTTCGTTTTTGGCGGTCAACGGTACTGGCGCAACGGTTAACTGGATAATCTTTGCGGGACTGTTTACCTTTTTTGGCCTTAATTATAATGTTGCCAAGGCAATCGCAATTCTAATTACCACATTTTGGAACTTTTTCGGATCGAAGAAGTTCGTATTCAGTAAAAAGACATGAGTCTCTATTTTGCAATTATTACCGGAATCCTCCTGCGCTTCTGGCGCCTCGGGTTGCGGCCGTTCGATGGCGACGAAGGGGTCATTTTATGGCAAGCCACCCAACCAAGTTTCGGCCAGTTTTGGGAGTCAATTGCTCGTGACGCCCACCCACCGCTCATTCATGTTTTGAGTTGGTTCGGACTCAAGATATTCGGTGAAAGTGAGTTTGCTCTCAGATTTTTCCCGGCCGTTTTTGGGATTTTACTTATTCCGGCCAGCTTCTTACTTGCCAGAGAGTTGATCGGCCGACGCCAAGCCCTATTTGTGGCATGGCTTGTGGCACTCTCCCCATTCCTTGTATCGTTCTCGCAAGAAGCCAGAATGTACGCGCCGCTCGGTTTTTTTGTCGTTATGGCACTCTGGGCGCTCAGCAAGAATAAACCGCTCCACCTTGCCATGTTTACCCTATTAGCGATCTACACTCACTACCTGGGGTTACTGCTTTTGCCGGTTTTGATAATTCGCAGGCAATGGAAACCATTGCTAGCGGTAATTATCCTTACGCTCCCTCTGCTGCCACTTGCTCTACCGCAGTTTATTGGTCGCATCCAGGAAGCCGGCGGTTCGAACCCCATAGCAAATATTAAGGGAATCGTCAACGCGTTCTATCGTTTTGCCGCCGGCCGGTCGTTTCTTGGGCTCGAACTCAACCCAGCTAACCACCTCATGTGGCTGCGCGCCAATCCATTATCTTGGTTTGCCTTCGCTCTGACCCTAGTCGTACCCGCAATCTTATTTATCTATGGTCTTCCCCAAAACTTTAAAAAGAACGAGTGGCGGCCGGTGTGGGTACTCGGTTCGTTGGCAGTAGTACTGGCCCTCGTGGCGAGCGAGGTAGGGGGCAAAGCAGCGCGCAACTTATCGTTTCTGGCACCATTCTACCTGATGGTAATTGGAGCGAGTCTTTTTAATCTCAAACAGATCCCGAAATTGCTTGGTGGAGTAGCCCTTCTTGGGATATTGGGGCTGGGTCTTACCCAGCGATACTTTAAGGAATCGCTAAAACCCGGGGTGCCGGCGATCGTTGACTACATTGCTAGCCAAAACGTCGCAGATGCGGCAGTGCTCGCTCGAGGTTCTTTTTTGAAAGGGGAGAGTACTATTTTCAATTATTACTGGCGCAAGCGCAGTGGCGGCGAGCCCCCTGTAGTTGTTGACTACTACGGTGAGTACCGAATCGGCAACCTGCGGGAGCTGCGCAAACAATCGGTGAAACAGCGTACCGAAGAATTACTCAAGGATCACCCTACCGTTTTCTTCTATGATTTTAGCTATTTGCCACACGATTTAGAAGGCCAGCCCACCATACTGGGCTACGATAAAGAAGACCAGCCTATTGCTCTGTGGCGTGTCGACCGTTAAAATTAACCTTCAATGATTACTTCAATGCCGGTGATCGCTGCTCTGGCTGCCTCAGCTCTTTCGCTCGTCTATGGCGTGTACCTGATTTTCGACATTCTTGGAAAACCAACCGGTACGCCAAAGATGGTTGAGATCGCTCAAGCCATCCAGCAGGGCGCTTCGGCGTATCTTAAGCGCCAATATGCCACCGTTACCGTTATTGCGGCAGTTTTGGCAGTGGTTATTTGGTATTTTTTGGGATCACTGACGGCGATTGGGTTCCTTGTGGGTGCCGCCCTTTCAGCGCTGGCTGGCATTGTTGGCATGTGGGTAGCGGTGCGGGCTAATGTCCGGACCGCCGAAGCTGCCAAAGGAGGCCTCGCCCAGGCTTTTGCCTTAGCATTCAAGGGAGGCGCGGTAACCGGTTTCTTGGTTGTTGGTCTGGCGCTGGGCGGCGTAGCGCTGTTTTACGCCCTGACCAATAATCTTGATGCGCTCATCGGGCTGGGCTTTGGTGGATCGCTCATTTCGGTGTTTGCACGGCTGGGCGGCGGTATCTACACCAAAGCGGCTGACGTTGGCGCAGATCTTGTTGGCAAAGTGGAGGCAGGCATTCCGGAGGACGACCCCCGCAACCCGGCGGTGATCGCCGATAACGTAGGGGACAACGTGGGCGACGATGCCGGCATGGCCGCCGATCTTTTTGAAACCTATGCGGTTACCGCAATTGCCATGATGTTGCTTGGCAAACTGATCTACGGCACGCAGGAGGCGATTACTTTGCCGCTCACCCTGGGGGCGGCAGCGGTAGTCAGTTCCATCTTGGGTTCGACGGCGGTCCGAATCACCAATCGCACCAAAAATATCATGGCGGGTTTGTATCGCGGGCTCGCTGCCTCGGGGATTTTAGCCGCATTTTTGTTTTTTGGCGTGGTTACCTATACCCAGACCGGTGGCTCAGCCCCAATGCCACTTTTTGGGGCATTATTTACCGGTCTTGCGGTAACCGGCGCCATGGTGGTCATTACCGATTACTACACGAGTAAGCGGTACCGGCCGGTAAAAAGTATTGCCGCCGCTTCGGCCACGGGCCACGGCACCAACATTATTCAGGGTTTGGCGGTCGGGATGCGATCAACCGGTTGGCCGCTCATTGCGATTGTGATTGGGATACTCCTTAGCCACTCGCTCCTGGGTATCTACGGCGTGGCGGCGGCGGCTTTTGCCATGCTCTCAATGAGCGGGCTTATTGTGGCAATTGACGCGTTTGGCCCGGTTACCGACAACGCTGGCGGCATTGCCGAGATGGCACATTTGCCATCAAGCTACCGCAAGGTAACCGACGCCCTCGATGCCGTGGGTAACACCACCAAGGCAGTGACCAAGGGCTACGCAATCGCCTCGGCGGGACTCGCAGCAATCGTGCTGTTTGCCGCCTACACGGAGGAGATTAATGCCCTGGGCAAGCAGGTGAGTTTTAGTCTTGAGGATCCCCTAGTGCTGGTTGGTCTTTTTATTGGCGGTTTACTGCCGTATCTTTTTGCCTCTTTGGCGATGGAGGCGGTAGGCAAGGCCGCTGGCGCGGTGGTGGTGGAAGTGCGCCGCCAGTTCAAAACCATCAAAGGCATTATGGAGGGCACGGCCAAGCCGGACTACGGCCGAGCCGTGGATATTGTGACAACCGCGGCGCTTAAACAAATGATCGTTCCTGCCCTTATCCCGGTGATCATGCCGATTCTGGTTGGTTTTGGGTTGGGTCCCAAGGCGCTCGGCGGGATGCTCGTTGGTTCGATTATCACTGGGCTCTTTGTCGCTATTTCCATGACTTCCGGCGGAGCGGCGTGGGATAATGCCAAGAAGTTAATCGAGGATGGCAAGTACGGCGGCAAAGGTTCTGATGCCCACAAGGCGGCAGTCACCGGCGATACCGTAGGCGACCCGTACAAGGACACTGCTGGCCCGGCCATCAACCCCATGATCAAGATTTTGAACATTGTCGCGCTCTTGATTGTTAAACTGATCGTACGCTAACTGGCTTGACAGGCCAATCAGCTGATCCTATCCTAAACCGATGGCCAAAAGCACAACCGTTACACTCCAATGTACCGTGGATCGGTTCGAAAACGGCCTCGTGGTGCTCGGGTTCTCTCGCGGTGAGCAACTCACTATCGCCAAAAAGTACCTACCCCGCGGCATCAAAGTAGGGGATTATTTGAGCGTTGAATTTCTCACCGACGAACTCGCCGCCAAGCGGCGCGAGCACCTTGCTCGCGCCATGCTCGAGGAAATATTTAACGGTAGGTCTTGACAGGGCGCCGGCCAGGGCGTACATTAGGAGTTGTAATGCAACGGCGTCAGTTTAATTTCACCTTCAAAAAGGGCCCCTGCGGGTGCCCCGCTTGATGGCGTGAGTTAAACGAAACGCGCGCACCCATCAAGGAAGGGCACCAGACGGTGGCCTTTTTTGGTGGGGAAAGTACCGGAAAAATTGAAAGGAGCAACCCATGTTTGTCAAAAATCCTGGCGGTGCCAACGCTTGTACCGTGCAAGATGCGGTCCAGAATGCTCGAGTTCGGCGGATGTTATGCGAACGCCTGGGGCACTGTATTGGGCGCGAGGTGAATCCGCAAGACATCATAGATCTTGAGAGCTCTAGCGGACAAACGCTCGCTCAGCTCAGTGAACTGGATGAACAAGAACTTCTCGGCTTGTTCACAGGAATGAGTAATTAGTGGCTAACACATTCCCCGCGGATTACAACGGCCGTATCGATGAGCTTGTATCGCGCCTATCTGAGGTTGGTTGCTCGACTGATTCGTGCCAGCTGAAAAATCTCATTCTGCTCACGGGCATAACCGTAACCACGCTGCTGAACTCCGGCGATAATGTATCCGAGTGGTTTGAATCGGTAATGGCACAACTCACCCTGCTCGTCCTGGCGCTCAAACCCCGCGGTTTGATCGTCAGTCCAGACCAGCTGGTCGAATATGCCCTGCGTGACGGCAAAAAAATGTCCGAGCTGCGCGAGCTAACGCCCGAGGGGTTAGCAGGATTGGTCAGCAAGCAGATCGAGCGGATTAACCGGTCCGATAAGGATCGTTCTCCTCGTTTCCTTCGCTCCACTGCATAACAACAGTACCTACAAGACGGCCAAACGGCCGTCTTTTTTCGTAAAAAAGAAGACCCCGCCGCCGCCGGGGTCTTTGAGATTTGCGTCAATGTTTAGATCAAGACCTAGTTAGTCTCGTTCGATCACCACAGCTGTACCGACGGGCGGATGCCTAAGTTGGGAATGAGCCTCACTGCCGACCACGACTATGTAGTAAATTGCCTCCCGACCCAGTAGTTTGAGACTACCTTTCGTCATGGTCTGTTCTCCGGTATGACCAGCAAAAATACCCTCAACGTGCCGCAATCTAGCAATTTCGTTGCCAATCCGGATTGTGACATGTTCACCAATTGGCGGCACCCACTGTGACTCGGGAAGACTTGAGTAAAGATAAATATTGCCGTGGGAATCCCAATCGGCAACAAATATTCCTGATTCTGACACAGGCACTTTCAGGTCCTTTCGGGTCATCTTGATTTTGGGAAACTTGTTGACATCAACAAGCATTGCCAGGGCCGGGACCATAAACTCCATTGACCGAAAGGGTGTTTTTAACCCACGTTCGTCTGTTAACAGGTATGAGTCCACAACCTCATCCTTGAGGAAATAGAGATTCAGACCAGCATTGGGTCCAACCACCCAAACACCATTTCTAAGTTGCAACCCGTAGATCTCTTCACCCTCTTCATGGCGATCTCGACCGCGAAGTTTACAACCGTTTTCTTGACCCATTCTGGGAGCGGCATTAACAATGATGCCGATTCGTTCTCCGTCTCTCAAAGGACCAAAAAAACTGATGGTAGAAAGAACATGAGCTGCGGCGGTGAAACCTGAGTGAAGTGTGTTTTTGCTTTCCGTTTCGAAGAAAGCCAGTTTCCAATCCTGAGGCCAAAAACAGCGCTGCAGGGCAATTTCGTAACGGCCTCGGTCTGACCCCCCACAATCAGTGATAATAGTGATACTCACTGGCAAATCATTGTTCATCTTGCATCCCCTTGCAACAAAAAATCTCCAACGTAACAACAATTGGAGCTTCTCGATTGTCCCGACTCGTCGGGACCACATCTTTCCGTTGTTACGGAAAACAAGTACTACCACCCGACTTCACGGGTTGGTGCCGGATCTCAGGCCCTTGTTGGCCTCACCAGACTCTTGATGTTTTTGGATTGTTCCAGTACGACTCTTTTATTTTCCCATATTTCAGGTAAAATTGTCAATACCCCCAAGACGCCGCCATCGTCTAGTCTGGTCTAGGACACATGCTTCTCAAGCATGGAACCCGGGTTCGAATCCCGGTGGCGGTACATTGTGCATCTGCCAGTGCTCGTCGATAGTGTGGTGAATTTGCTTGATCCTTGCCACGGCCCGCACCGTCTGGTGCAGGGTGGTGGCGGACTGTTGGTTGATGCCACGGTTGGCTCAGGTGGCCATAGCGCCGCGTTAGTCGAACATATCCACTCAAATTGCCCGGACGTTAATTTTAAGTTGATTGCGATTGATCGCGATAAAGCATTACTTGCTAAAACCGAGGAACGACTCGCCACGATTGGCGGTATTGAGTTTCACCAGAGCAATTTTGCGGAGCTCAAAAGAGTTTTAAACAGTCGCCGCTTTGATGGATTGCTGCTGGATCTCGGTTTTTCGAGTTTCCAGGTGGATAATCCCGAGCGCGGTTTTTCTTTCAGGCATGCTGGCCCGCTCGATATGCGGTACGACCAAACCCAGGAGCTTACTGCTGCTCATATTGTTAACCACTACCCCGAAACAAAGCTGCGAGAGGTGATCGAGCGCTATTCGGGCGAGCACTACGTCGATCGAATCGCCCACGCCATTATCCGCCGCCGCCCGTTGTATACCACCACTCAGCTTGCTGAGATTATCGCAGGCGCAGTGCCGCAAGCTAAGAGTAGACTCCACCCCGCCACTCGCACTTTCCAGGCGCTCCGGATCGCGGTGAACGGCGAGCTCGAATCACTTGAAGAGGTGCTTGCCACCATCCCGTCGCTTGCCAATCCGGGAGCCCGAGTCGCGATCATTGCCTTTCATTCGCTCGAGGATCGCATGGTGCGTACTGCCTTCAAAAAGTGGCGCAAGGAGGGAAAGGGGGAGTTCATTACCAAAAAGCCGATCACCGCAAGCCCAGCAGAAATGCGCGCCAACCCCCGCAGCCGCTCGGCGCACTTGTGGGGATTTAAGTTTCATAATTAGCAGTAGATTCTGGCTCGGGTACCGCCTCGGGTGTGCACTCTACTCGCCTCCACCAACTGGAGGAGGCTCGCCCTTCGCTTCGCTCCTTGGTACTCCTGCCCACCTTGCGGTGGGTCCCGTCGTCCAGGGAGCTCAGCGGGGCAGGAGCGCTTCGCTTCCTGTGGCGCTAGCAACCCGCCCTCGGCTGGTACCTCTCGCCATCCGCTGCTCAATTTTGCATTTTCAACTTAGAACTTTATAATGAAGGGTCATGCCTGCACTCTATCGTAAATATCGGCCGCAACGTTTTGAGGATGTCGTCGGCCAGGACACCGTTATTGAAGTGCTCTCCAAGGCCGTAACGAGTGGTAAGGTGGCCCACGGTTACCTTTTTGCTGGCCCACGCGGTTCGGGTAAAACCACCACGGCGCGCCTGCTTGCCAAGGCGGTTAACTGCCCGGCCGAGGATAATCCCTGCAATGCCTGCCAAATTTGCCGCGATGTAATTGCCGGTCGCGATTTCGATGTGATCGAGATTGATGCCGCTTCTCACCGGGGGATCGAGGAGATTCGTGAGATCCGCGACAAGGTGCGTTTTGCGCCAAACCGAGCCAAGTTTAAGGTCTACATTATCGACGAAGTGCACATGCTCACCAAAGAAGCGTTCAATGCACTCCTTAAAACGCTCGAAGAACCGCCCGACCACGTGATTTTCATTCTAGCTACTACCGAGCCCCACAAAGTGCCGGCAACAATTATCTCGCGGGTGCAGCGGTTCGATTTTAAGCGAGCGACCATCGATCAGATCAAGCAGGTGCTCGTAACCGTTGCCAAGCCTGAAAAAATTACCCTCGAGGATGACGCTGCTGAGCAGATTGCCTACTTTGCCGACGGCTCATTCCGCGACGCCCTGGCGTTGCTTGACCAAGTGACTGCTGGCGGGCCGGGCAAGGTCACTAAAAGCGACGTGTTGCGAATATTTGGGGTTTCCTCGGCCCAGTCAATCGACACGTTCACGGACGCGCTGCTTGCTGGTAATCCCACCCGAGCGATCACGGTGGTCAACGAACTTTACGCTCAAGGGGTCGACTTATCCGCATTTTTAAACCTTGCCATCGCCAAGCTCCGGCAGATGATGCTCTGGCAAGGGCGGCTCGAGCTTGCCCAAACCGTGGAGCGCCTGATCGAGGCTGGCGCCAACATGAAATACTCGCCAATTCCGCAAATTCCAATTGAGCTAGCAATCATCAAAATAACGGGTTTACCAAAATCTATTCCCGTCGCTGCTCCTGGCGAGGTTTCAGAATCTACTGTTCATGCTCCAAAAGTTTCGGCAACCACTCAACCACTCAAAGACTCAAAGACTTTTAGCTGGGATGCCCTGATCGAAGCGCTTAAATCCCACAACCACTCGATTGCGGCGCTTCTTTCGAGCTGCGTGGGCGAGGCAGTGGGGGATGAGCTCAAGATCTACGTTAAGTTTGCCTTTCATCGCGAGAAAATGGTTGATTCCGTGAACCGCGCCATCATCGAAAAGGCCGCCTTGCAAACCTTTGGCAAGGGGTATACGCTCGTGTGTACCATTGATCCAGCCAGGGTAGAAACTCACCAACGTGAGCTCGATCAAGAGATTATTGATACTGCTCTGGAGGTGTTTGAGGCTAGTTCATGATTTATCAAAATGGCTGACCAAAGTCACCGATCCGAAACTCTGACCGCTAAACTGCCGCCCCAAAATATTGAAATGGAGCAGGCGGTGCTTGGCGCGCTTTTGATCAACAAAGATTCGCTTATTAAGATTGTCGATCAACTGGGGCCAGTTGATTTCTACCGGCCCGAGCATCAAGAGATTTACCGAGCATGCATGAAATTATTCGAGAAACGCCAGCCAATCGACTTGCTCACGCTCTCAGATCAGCTCGAGAAAGATGGCAAGCTTACTCACGTTGGGGGAGTGGCATACTTAACCGAACTTACCAACGTCGTGCCATCGGCTGCCCATATTGCAAACCACGCCGAGGTGGTTAAAGCCAACTCAACGCTCCGGCAATTGGTATCTGCCGGAAGTAAGATTATCGAGCTTGGCTACCAAGTCGAAGGCGACCCCGACGAGCTGCTCACCGAAGCGGAGCAGTCACTTTTTGCCATTTCCCAAGACTATGCCAAGCAGATATTTACGCCAATTAAGGATATTCTCACCTCAACGTTCGAGCGGATTGATGAACTCCATAAACACAAAGGTAAACTCCGCGGAATTTCGAGTGGCTTCAAGGTCCTCGATAATCTCCTGGCCGGACTGCAACCCTCAGACCTTGTGATTCTCGCTGCCCGGCCATCGCTCGGAAAGAGCTCGCTCGCGCTTAACATCGCCGCCCACGCGGCGATCAAAGAGAAGGTGACGGTGGGGATTTTTTCTTTGGAAATGAGCCGCGACCAGCTGGTTGACCGGCTGCTTATCTCCGAGGCCGGTATTGATTCCTGGAAGCTGCGCACCGGTAACTTAACTGACGACGATTTTCCGAGAATCGGCTACGCCATGGGGTTACTCTCTGAGGCACCTATTTATATTGACGACTCGCCGATTTTGAACTCCATGGAATTGCGCGCCAGGGCGCGGCGGCTCCAAGTAGAACATGGGCTAGGGCTGCTGGTGGTTGACTATCTCCAACTTATGGAAGGCCGCAAGCGGAGCGGCGATATTAACCGGGTCCAGGAGATTTCAGAGATTTCCCGTTCGCTTAAGGCAATTGCTCGCGAACTCAATATCCCGGTGCTTGCTCTCTCTCAGCTTTCCCGCGCCGTTGAGCAGCGTTCACCGAAGATCCCGCAACTTGCAGACTTACGCGACTCGGGTACAATCGAACAAGATAGCGACGTTGTCATGTTCATCTACCGCGAGGATTACTACGAGCCAAAAACCGAGCGTAAGAATATCGCCGACATTTTGATTAAAAAGCATCGCCACGGCCCGACTGGCCAAGTTGAGCTGTTTTTCCGCCAAGAGCAGATGCGGTTTGAGAACTTGGAGAAGAAGGTGGTAGGCGAGGTGGCACAAAATGCTTGATGAGTCCAAGCAGGTACCTGAAAAAGAGATACAAAGGGCTGAACAAGAGCTGCGAGAGAAGAAACTGCTAGCTGAGTTCGAGCAGAAACTGGACAACCGGTTGCTCTTGCGGTATGGTCCCCGCGAGTATATCACCAAGGAAGGGGGAGGTAATTTCTTCAAGCCTGGCGATCGGATTCGGCTCGCCGATGCGGGCAGCGACCCGGAATCCAACCTACCAATTTACGCTATCACCAACCTGACAACCGGTGAAAGAACCCTCTCAACCTGGAACCTGCCGGCAGATCGCCCGCCACTCAAAGACACCTTCACCCCTGACTATGAGGCAATCGCCAAACAGGCAGGGTTTGTTAACCTCAAAGAAGCTACGCAACTGGCTTGTGAGGCTGGGTACAGCCATACAGCTACGCGTGACCCCAGACTACTTCAACTATCCAGAGAGATTATTTTGCAACTGTTTAAGCAAGGGGAGAACGATTTCCTCAAAGAATGGCAAGAGAGATTAACTGAGGTAAAAAGTGAACGCCCTAATCTAGAAGCATTTCTTGTATCACGTAAAAATAACCCTCCAGCAGTAGTTTTTCTTGAAATTCCCTCAGAAGGTAAGGTTGACTGGTCAAAGTTGTCTGGCGAAGCAATGGGGAAATTTCCAGATGCTCAACACGGACAACCGCTCGACCGACCCAAGGATATTGACATCACTCGCCGGTTACCTTTTGAGAGAACATGATACTGCGGCATGAAGCGTCCGCGCTCTGGCGGACGCTTCATGCCTTGACATCTGCGTACGCACGTGCTATACTATAAGAGTAGACGACTTGAAAAGGAGGGGAGTTCTCACTCAAGGAGGGAAGGGGATAGCGTACCATGCATACCCACATCCCATTTTTTGCTATGGCTAAAAATGGTCTGTTACCCCTTTCCCTAGCGGCAAAACAAATACAAAATTGGTCCCGACCTTGCGTCGGGACACCCTTCAACCTTTCCCGAGATCGGCGCTTGCGCCGAGTCGAGGGATTGCACCTTGCCACAATCACCGTTAGGGAGCCATACCTCTCCCGATTTATCGGCGAGAGGACGTACACCAGTGCCCACTATCTTTCTTGGGTCGTTCGTTGTCTCAGGAAGGGTATCCCGGAGCACAGGCGTGCGCATCGGCCCGAGTATAGCGGAGGGGCATTAATCATAAGATATGTGTTAAGGCCTCACAATCCGTTTTTACTATACCTCGGGCCGATTTTTTTATTTTGGGCGCAAAATAACAAACTGGCGCTAGCAACCCACTCTCGGCTGGCACCTCTCGCCACCCAGTTTGAATGACTGACTAATGAATATGGTAATATTATTGGGCTATGGACATCCTTGCTGATCTCAACGACAAGCAACGCACCGCGGTTACCACCACCGAAGGCCCGGTGTTGATTTTGGCGGGCGCCGGGAGCGGCAAAACGCTCGCCCTCACGCGCCGGATTGCGTATCTTATCAAAGAAAAAAAGGTCTCACCGTTTAATATCCTTGCCATTACTTTTACCAACAAGGCGGCACAAGAAATGATAACAAGAGTTGCTGGTCAGCTAGCTACTAGCGACCAGAAAACCAGCAAACCAGAAAACCAGCAGACTAGTATTCCTTGGATGGGCACCTTTCACCGCCAGTGCGTTAAGATTCTCCGGAAGGAGCTCAATAAAACACAACTGCCATACACCTCGAGCTTCGTGATCTACGACAGTCAGGATCAACTTTCAGCCATTAAACAGGCGCTCAAACAGCTCAAATTAGATATAAAAAAGCATAACCCCTCGGCCGTGGCGGCATTTATCTCAAGCGCCAAAAGTGAGCTGATGGGGCCGGCTGAGTATTCCAAGTACGCCACTGGATATTTCCAGAAAAAAGTCGCCGAGATTTACCCAGTCTACCAACAAATTCTTGAGCGAGCCAACGCGCTCGATTTTGACGATCTCCTGATGGTTACGGTAATGATATTCAAACAGTACCCCGAGATATTAGAGCGTTATCGGCAGGCGTTTAAGTACATCTTGGTGGATGAGTATCAAGACACCAACCAAGCCCAGTATGAACTGATTGCGCTACTTGCCGCCAAACACCGCAATATTTTTGTGATCGGCGACGATTGGCAGGCAATTTACAGCTTCCGCGGCGCCAATTTCAAAAATATTATCAATTTCGAAAAAGATTACCCGGACGCTACCGTAATTCGCCTTGAACAAAACTACCGTTCGAGCAAAACCATCGTCGACGCCGCCCAACACATCATTGTTAAAAACCTCCTGCGCTCCGACAAGAAACTGTGGACCGATAAATCCGGTGGCCCGCCGGTCTCCGTGGTCGAATGCCGCGATGAACAAGATGAAGCCAACTTTATTCTGAGCGAGGTCGAGGGACTCCACCGGATGCTGGCATTGCCGCTGGCAAGTTTTGTAGTGCTCTACCGCACCAACGCCCAGTCACGGGCGATTGAGGAAGCGTGTCTGGCCCAAGGGGTGCCGTATCGGATTATCGGTGGGTTCAAATTCTACGAACGCCGCGAGATTAAGGACATCCTGGCGTACTTGCGCCTCGTGGTGAACCCTAACGATCAAGTTTCATTTGAGCGGGTAGTTAATATGCCTCCTAGAGGGATAGGGGAAAGCACCTTGAGCCAGAAAGATCACCCTAAAATCAGCGAATTTCTGCGTATGGTCAGCGATTTCCGCGTATACGCCAAAACTCACGACATTGCCCAGTTGATTGATCATATTTTTAACAAGAGCGGTTACTATGAATGGCTGAGCGACGGCACGGAAGAGGGCCTGTCTCGGATCGAGAACGTAAAGGAGCTTAAAACCGTGGCAAAAGAGGCCGAATCACTTGAGGATTTCCTCGCCCAGGTGGCTTTGGTGCAAGAAATCGATAACTACGATGAGAATGAGGATGCCATTACCTTAATGACCCTCCATAATGCTAAGGGGCTTGAGTTCCCGGTGGTGTTTATTGCTGGTATGGAAGAGGGACTCTTCCCGCATTCCCGCTCAATCACCGAGCCCGACCAGCTGGAGGAAGAACGCCGGCTCTGCTACGTGGGCATGACCCGGGCAATGGAGCGGCTTTACCTGCTCTACGCGCGGCGTCGCAAGGTTTTTGGTACCATATCGTTAGGCATCCGCTCCCGGTTCGTCGACGACGTGCCGGCTGAGCTTGCCACCATCATCTAATAGGTTAATGTCAAAAACATTTATCACTGGACTGGTATTTTGGGCGGCTGCCGGAGCGGGGTTTGTGTGGTTTGATTCGCATAATGTCACAAGCGGTATTGTGAAGGGGGTAACCATTGTTACACCAGTGTTCGCGGCAGAGCCGGAGAGTTTGTTGCCACCGGAAACCTACTATGGCAGCCCGGTATTCACTGATCTTAAGGCCATGATTGCCGATCGCCAGATTGCCTTGAATCCCGAAGATGAGGTGCGCTATTTTCCTGATCCTGAACTCGGCCTTGGTAGCACCATTAAAGTGTACCGGGCCACGCCAGTTACGGTAATCGATGCCGCTAAATCAACTAACTTCCGAACATTCAAAAAAACCGTCCGAGAATTCTTAGATGAAAAAGGGATTGAGGTGGGAGATAAAGACAAACTCTCGCCCGGTTTTGATACTTCTTTGAAACCAGAAATGACCATCGAGATTATTCGAGTTACGGTGACGCAAGTCACTACGAACGAGCCTATTGATTTCAAAACTGTCACCAAAGAAGACGCCACAATCAATAGGGGCATTAGCAATGTCACTCAACCAGGCAAAAAAGGCAATCGAAAAAAAGTGTTTGAAGTGACGCGCGAAAATACCAAGGAAGTCTCTCGTAAGAAACTCTCCGAAGAGGTTACCGTGCAGCCAGTTGATGAAATTGTGGTGGTAGGCACCAAAGAAGTGGTACTCGGCCAGGGTTCGGCCACCTGGTATAATTTTCCGCCTCATGCGCCGGGCACGGCGGCTCACAATACGCTTAAACGCGGCACCATAGTGCGGGTAACAGCACTTTCGAGCGGAAAATCAGTGGTAGTTAAGGTGATCGGCGGGGGTATCCAGGGCGCCGGCGTGATTGATCTTCATCCTGATGATTTTCAACAACTCGCACCCCTTGGCGCCGGCGTGATTCAGGTAAAAGTGACACTCGAATGACCTTTCACAAAAAAAAATCGCTCGGACAGAACTTTTTGAAGGATCGCTCTTTCCTCAAGCCAATGATCGAAGCAGCAGGGCTCGCCCAAGATGATACCGTGCTCGAAATTGGCCCTGGTTTTGGCGTGCTCACGCAAGAACTAGCCGGGCGAGTTAAATTAGTCCTAGCGGTGGAGAAAGATTTCCGGCTGCTCGAGCCGTTGCGCCGTAAATTCAAGCATAGTAAAAACATTAAAATTATCCACGACGATATTTTAAACTTTAAACTTGATACTTTAAACGGCGACTACAAGGTAGTCGCCAATCTACCGTTTAATATTACCTCTCCGGTCATTAGAAAATTGATCGATGGTCCCAGGCCGGAGCTCGCAGTCCTTACCGTCCAAAAGGAAGTAGGCGAGCGGCTCACCGCGCCGCCCGGCGACTCGGCTCGGGGTATGGTAACGGTTTTTCTCGAGCGCTATGCCCCAACTCAGTTCATCACTGTTATTCCAAAAACGGCGTTTGATCCAATCCCGGGTTTTGACGCAGCCGTGATCAAGCTTACGCCCAACGATCAGCCGCCCGACAAGCTGTTTGAACGAATCGTTAAGGCGGGCTTTTCGGCCAAGCGGCGCCAAATTCACAACAGTCTCGCCGGTTCGCTTAAGCTGCCGAGTGATCAAATTTCTGCTATATTAAAACAAGCGAATGTTGAGCCCGAAAAAAGAGCTGAAGACCTTACGCTCCGCGATTGGCAAGCACTTAGCCAAGAGATCGCACACGTTTTCGCGTGAGCTCTATAAAACCCGCCGCAGTATCTCCCATTTTTTTGTCAAAGCAAAAGACGGGGTAATCACCGGCTCGGCTGATAACGATCCAGCCGGCGTGGTGACCTATGCCCAAGCTGGCGCAAGCTTTGGTTTCCGCCAACTCTGGGTCGAGCTGCTCTCACTGCCGCTTTTAGTCGTGGTTGAAGAAATGTCGGCGCGGGTTGGCGTGGTTACCAAACACGGTTTGAATGCCGTGATCTCGCGCTATTTTGGGTTTTCCGCAGCACTCCTTGTCGCAACGCTTGTTGCCACGGCCAACACGGCGACGATCGGTGCCGATTTGGCTTCGATGGCCGAAGCCCTCGGGCTCATCACCGGTGTTAAACTGATTTACTTCGTCGTGCCGCTCGGCCTCGTCCTCGCGTTCATCCTGATCGTCGGTTCCTACGCCAAGATCAGCCGTTTTTTTGCCCTGCTCACCCCGCTATTTTTACTATATGTCGCCTCCTCGTTTCTGGCTCACCCTAACTGGGGAGCGGTGCTTAAAGGATTTCTGCCTCACGTTGAGTACTCGGCCGCATTCCTTGGTCTGGTCGTCGCCCTGCTGGGCACCACTATTTCGCCGTATTTAATTTTTTGGCAGACCACCGAAGAGGTGGAAGAAAAGAAGACCGTAGGAAAGCTTCGTGAAGAAGAACATGGTGTAGTAGCCGGCATGGCGTACTCTCAGGCGATTTCCGCATTCATCACCATTGCCACCGGCGCCGTGCTCTTCGGCCGGGTTGCCGGAGGCCAAATTGAAACCGCCGCCCAAGCCGCTCGGGCACTTGAGCCGCTGGCCGGGCAATGGTCGGCGCTCCTTTTTGCCGCCGGCATTATCGTTTCTGGCGCGCTCGCCATTCCCATTTTGGCCGCCTCGACCGCCTATGTGGTGGCAGACGCCTTCCACTTTGCCGAAGGGCTCAACTTGAAACTCGTCCAAGCCCGCTGGTTCTACGCCGTGATGACTTGGTCAATGGTGTTTGGGATCGCGATTGCCCTGCTTGGTATCTCGCCGCTCAAGATGCTCATTTACTCACAGATCTTGAATGGGTTTTTGATGCCGTTTTTGCTTGTTGTGCTCCTCAAGGTTACGAGCCGCAAAGATATTATGGGCCAGCATACCAATAGTCCAATTATGACGATCGGCGCCGTGATCACTATAGTAGTGTTCGTGGTTTCAGATATATTGTTAGTGCTCCAGTGGCTAAAGTGAAGCGAAAAGAAGTGCCACAACCACAGATATCTGATCCACTGATAATCACTGATCAAAACAGACAAACTAATATATCTGTGTTAATCTGTGGTTTAACATCAGTGGTTGTTTGCCTACCTTATTATGAGTAAGTTTTACATCACCACCCCAATCTACTATGTCAACGATCGGCCGCACATTGGCCACCTCTACACCACGTTGGCAGCTGATATTTTGAGCCGTTTTCACGCTAAGCAGGGTGATGACGTATTTTTTTTAACCGGCACCGACGAACATGGCGCCAAGATTGCCCAAGCGGCCCAAGCCAGCGGAAAGCCGCCAAAGCAGTTAGCCGATGAAGTGGCAGCCGAGTTCAGCCAGGCGTGGGATTCATTTGCCATCGAGCCAAACCGTTTCATCCGCACGACCGACGAAGATCATATCAAGTTCTCGGAGCGGTTTTTAACCAAGCTCAATGAAAAAGGGGTGTTCTACGGGGGCAGTTACGAAGGGCTCTACTGCGTCGCCTGCGAGGCCTACTACAAGGCAGAAGAATTGTTACCCGGAAATCTTGATCCAGTCCACCACCAGATAGTTGAGCAGGTGAAAGAAGACGTCTGGTTTTTTAAACTCTCGCAGTTTGAGGATCAGTTGATCAAACTGATTGATGGGGGAGGGCTGGTAATTGAGCCCCAATCTCGCCGCAACGAAGTACTGAGCTTCATTAAAAGCGGGCTCAAAGATATTCCGATTACTCGCTCCAAGGTGGGGTGGGGGATTCCGGTACCCTGGGAAAAGGGGCAGACATTCTATGTCTGGATCGAGGCATTATTAAATTACCTTACGGCGGCAGAAGGTAAAAAGATTTGGCCCCCAGATCTCCAAATTATTGGCAAGGATATTCTGCGCTTCCACGGCGTAATTTGGCCGGCGCTCCTTTTGGCAGCCGATCTACCGCTGCCCAAAAAGCTGGTGGTCCATGGTTTTTTCACAATTAATGGCGAGAAGATGTCTAAGACCACGGGAAATGTTATTACCCCTCAGGAGCTTATTGACCGTTACGGCGTTGAAGCCAGTAGGATGCTGCTCTTCACTTCATTTACCTTTGGCGAAGATGGCGATTTTTCGTTCGATTTTCTTGATCGGCAGTACAACGCAAAGTTAGCCAATGATCTAGGAAATCTGCTCCAGCGGACCGTCACATTAATTAAGAATTCAAAAATAATCGTTAAGCATCCACGCGAAATCCACTGTGCCGATGCGTACCAGGCGCTCGAGCGGGTTGATTTCAAGGCTGCCCTCGAGGCGGTGTTTCTGATTGTCAGTGAGGCCAACCAATATATTAATGAAACTAAACCGTGGGCCATCAAGGATAAGGCTGAACTCCAACCGATTCTGGTAAGTCTTGCCAATCGATTGCTCACCATTGCGGCTGGTATTGAGCCATTCGCGCCCAAAACCGCGGCGGCAATTCAAGATCAGCTCGCCTCACTCGAACCAAAACCATTGTTTCCAAAATTAACTTAGCGGGCTCTGGCTCGGGTACCGCCTCAGGCGTGCGCTCTATCCTTCGGACCCTTCGCCACCCGCTAAATCCATTTATTTAAGGTATAATTAAGTTTATGTTCCAGCTCGTGATCGCGGCAATTGCCGATGCCAGCGGCGTAGTGGTAGACAAACTGGTGCTTGGAAAACATAAAGTCCCACTCAAGGTATTCGCCCCAGCTCTTTTTTTGTTGTTGTTTTTAATAACTGGCGCACTCCTGCCCTGGTTGGGCGATGTCGATGTTACGGCGCTTCTGACGCCGCTCAATTTTTTCTTGTTCGTCGCCATGGTGGTGATCGCGGCCGCTTGGAATATCCTCTATTACAAGGGTATTCAGCAGGAATCGATCGAGGAATTTGAATCAATTATCCTATTTGTGCCGCTCGTCACCGTTTTTTTTACTGCAATCCTGTTGCCCGAAGAACGCGATCTCCGAGTGTTCTTGGCGGCGTTTATTGCATCGCTCGCGCTGATATTCTCGCACATTAATGGTAAACGGCATCTCGATTTTGATCGTTGGAGCAAGGGGCTCGTACTGGCCGTGGTGCTGATTGCGCTTGAGGTGGTGATTATCAAAAAATTGCTCCTTGTGTTTTCGCCCGTGGCACTCTACTTTGCCCGTACCGGTTTTGTGTTCTTGGCGCTTTCGAGCTGGTACGGCGGCAAATTCGGCCATATGTCTGAGCGGGCGGCCCGCCTCACGTTTGCAGCTGCCATCATGGGGGTCGTTTATATGGTGCTCAAGTTTTATGGTTTTGCCCATCTGGGCGTGCTCTACACCACCATGATTTTGATCTTGGCACCGTTTTTCACGCTGGTACTCGATCGATTGGTTCTGGGTGAGCGGCTCCATTGGCGCAACATCGCCGCGATTATCGTGATTTTGAGCGCGATAATTTACACGACGTTTGTGAGATAAATTAAGAATTACTGAATGCAGAATTAATAATGTCAATGTAATTCATAATTCCTGATTTTTAATTGAATAATTCTTAATTGTTTTATGTATATCGACATCCATTCGCATCTCAACTTCAAGGCTTTTGAGCACGATTGGCGCGAAGTGTTGGCGCGCTCACTCAAAAATAAAGTTGAGGTGATTATCCCCTCAACTGATTTAAAAACTTCCGAGCAGGCGATTGAGATTGCCAAATCTTCTTCTGGGGTTTGGGCGGCAGTGGGTTTTCACCCAGTCCATGTGCTCGACCGGGACTGGAGAAGTGAGGCACAATATATCCGGCAGCTTGCGGGCCACCCAAAAGTGGTCGCGATCGGTGAAGTGGGGTTGGACGATTACATTTTTGACCAGCGGCATGGCAAGTGGCAGGGAACCGACCGCGAGAAAGGCGAGCTGCGCAAAACCCAGCAGCGCATCCTCCAATTTTTCATCGAAATCGCCGCTGAGGTTAAAAAACCGCTCATCTTGCACTGCCGCAACGCCGAAGACCGGTTCCTTAAACTTTTAACTTTAAACCTTAAACTGCTACAACACGGCGGCGATTGGCACTGCTCATCGGGCACGCTCGCGCAGGTAAAAAAAGCTCTCGAACTCGGATTGCATATTTCCTACACAGGGCTCATTACCTACAACAACACGTGGGATACGGTAATTCCCGAGATTCCGGCGGATCGGTTGATGATTGAAACCGATTCGCCCTACCTCACCCCGGTTCCGTATCGGGGGGAGCGCAACGAACCGAGCTACGTCGTAGAAGTGGCCAAAAAAATCGCCGCGCTGCGGGCCGAACCGCTCGAGCAGATCGAGCAGCAAAGCTACTCAAACGCCCGGAAGCTGTTCCATTTGGACTGACGATCTGGTATAATAGGTAGTGAACGTACCTGATTGCTGCCGGTTCCTTTGCCAGTTGTAGTGGTCATGGGCCCCGCCAACGGCGGGGTAAGCCAACCGGATGGCAGCCAAAGGAGTGACAAAGAGTGGGGAAATGCACTGCTCTAGTTATTTTATTTTTGGGTTTAAATCACCTGAGCGATTCCCGACCCGTTGCTGAGCAGGAAAAGCATTCGATTACCTTGACGTTCGTGGGCGATGTGATGCTCGCCCGTGGTGTCGGCCGCAAGATGCTCGAAAATGGCATCGATTACCCCTTTGCTAAGGTCAAACCGATCCTGAAAAACTCCGACATCTGTTTTGGCAACCTCGAGGGCTGTCTGGTTGGCAATACCGTAACCGGTTCGTCCAAGGCATTCATCTTCCGCTCGCCGCCGCGCTTTGGCCAGGCGTTGCGCAATGTCGGTTTCGACGTGATGAGTTTGGCCAACAATCACATGTTCGATGGCGGCAGGCAGGGCGTGGTTTCGACGATCGAGACGCTGGAAAATCTGGCGATCACACCGGTCGGCGCTGGTCGGAACCGTTCCGAAGCGCGCCAGCCACGATTTTTCGAAGCCAACGGTTGGAAGGTTGCTTTTTTTGCCTACTGCGACGTGTTTAATGTTCCCGGAAGCGCCGCTACTTTCAACCTACCAGGCGTGGCAACCGTCGAGCCAATCGCTGAGATGGTCGAAGACATCAAAGCAGCCAAAGTGCAAGCAGACCTGGTGGTCGTTTCCTACCACTGGGGTCGAGAGTACCAGATCGGCAAGCCGAACCAGCGCCAGCAGCTGATCGCTGCCAAGGCCAAGCAGGCTGGTGCCGACATCGTCGTCGGCCACCACCCCCACGTCCTCCAAGCGCTCGAGATTGACAAAGACTGGAAGGTCGTGGCCTACTCGCTCGGCAACTTCGTGTTCGATAACCACAAGCCAACTCGTGCGAGAACCGTGATCCTCCAGATCACAATCGAACCTAATGGTGGCAAGACGATCAACTTGCTCGCTTGCCAGATCATTGCCTGCCAGCCAAGGAGGATTTCTATTGGGCTACCCAAGTGACGGGTGGCCTTTGTTTTAACCATTCCTAGTCGAGTCGCCCTATTGCTGTTAAACTCAGAGTGTCATTCTTTGAAAAGGAGGCGAGTACCGCAATGAATGGGATGGAGTTTGATTGACGCAATTATCGAGTGTTCGAAAAGGGTAATCTGACTTTTTACATTCCTCTTGAAAAACCAACCGGAAAAATCCTCGACCCGACAGACATCAGGGTTTCGGAAGATGGTGTAATCCTCATACCACATTGGATTCCCGCGAATCCAGATCACACTGCCTTTCGATTGCATTTCATGCGAGTGCCCTCGCTACGGGCGGCCTGCCGGCAATGTCAGCATATCTTGAGAAACTACAAGCAGCTCGCCAAGGGAATCACGTTTTTTTTGTCTGAGCTCGAGTTTGCTATGGCTTTGTACCTGGATTGGGATCGGGAGCAATTTCGGGAACAATTTCCGCAGCAGCGTAAAAGATTGCTTAAGCTCGCTCGGTGGCTCGAGCGCAGTCGTCTGCCATACAATCTCAAAGCGCGGTCTCACATCATCGAGGTTATTCGGCGTGAAGGACGTGATGCTAAGGGGAGGTACAACCCCCAAGCGATTGCCAGTATCATTTTTGCGAGTCTCTTCCGGCTTGAGCAAGGTCGCGTGCCGAGCATGCAATACATTGTCGCAGAAGTTGCCAGCCGCCAAGCCGTGCTCGAGTTGACTCACGAGTTTAACTTGGCCATACTGCTGCGAATTTGCAATGAGCTGCTTGATGTTTTGAAAAATCGACTGTTCCAGAGCGACGTTAAGCCGGCCAACCGCTGGTACAACGACGTGATTACCGAGTTTATTCAAATAGCCGTGCTCACCAGGCGGCTGTGGGGAGCGCCGTTTACCCAGGTGGCGATCGCGATTAATAACAGTATCTCAAAAGCCAATGAACTACTGGAGGGAAAAAGTCAAACCGATGCCAAACTAACTATTTTGGAGTTGATCGACCAGTTGAAGTCGTGTCCCAGGTCGCTCAAGGCGCTGGGCTTAAAGTCCGGCGGTTTGCGGCGGTCTCAAGCGTGGAAAGCGCGAGATTTTGCCGGCGTCAGGCGCCAATTAGAGATCATGAGCCAGGCAATCAACGAGCTACCGTCGGTGCTCGACTACTCAATTAGGCCGCTGCGCGATACGCTGATGCAAATTGAAGGGCGCCTCACTCGCGGTGAGTGGGAAAAAGCCACGCCGCTGCTTGAGAGTTTTCGAGCCCGCTGCGAGTGGTGAGATCATTTTTTTCAAAAGGCTAAACCTTGTACGGTTGGCCTTTTTTGACACCCTGTGAGTTGGTTGTTATAGTGTAATTATTATGGTAGTTATACACTCTATGAAGGAATTGAAGACAGTACGGGTTCGTCCTAAAAAAGCGGCCCTTGCTGCGTTTACGAGTCTTCGCCGTCGTATTAGTCATAAAACTCGTAGTTGGCCTGCCAGCGAGGTAATTATTCGCCATATGCGCGACAGTCGCTATGGTAGTGCTTGACGCTTCAGTTATTCTTAAATGGTTTAGAGACGAACCTGATAGTGAGAAAGCCCTTGTATATCGTTCGGAGCATGTATCGGGCAAACAGCAAATTGTTTGTCCAATTTTATTACATTATGAACTAGTAAATGCATTGGTTACCAAGCGAGATCTCTCAATACGCGACGTAACAGACATCTTGAAAGATTTACAGCGATCCCAAATTTTACTTGCTTCACCATCAATCGTAGAAGATGAGCAGTATGCAGCAATTATTGCTATGGAAAAGGGTATTTCTTACTATGATGCTTCCTATATTGCTCTAGCACATCGGCTAAAAGCTAACCTTATTACTGCTGATAAAAAATTGATAGAGAAGGTAAATTTACCATTTGTTATCTCGCTCTAAAAAATAAATGAAAAAGGGGCGAGCTGCAGCTCGCCCCGGATATTCTGTGCCTATTAAATATGGAAATTGGCCCAGGTGCCGGCCAAACAAAGAGGGCTGAAGCTATTCATTTTACGGCCTCTGCTACTTTATCGAGAAGTTCTTGGTTAGGTTTCTTGCCGGCGATTTTGGCAACTAATAATGCCAGATCGTAATAAAATGTACCATCACCCAAACCCTTACCCGAACCCTTGATCGCACCGGAATATGCTGTTTCCAAATGTTTTTCTGCAATTTCTATTAATCTTTCTGTATTACCAGCTCTGCGGTAGAGTTTATACATAGCCATGCTATTAAGAAAGAGTTGGCCTTTCCAATAATCACCGAGAGGTTTATCTAACTTGTCCCATGTCAAATTATCAAGAAATTTACTTATTTCAGGTCCTTTCATTTCCTTGAATTTTTCCAATTGATCAATTAATTGGTATAATTCTTGAGCTTTATGTGAGCCAGCATTCATTGGGCGCGAACCACGTTTAGCCAACTCGTCAGCAACTCTTCTCAATTTTTCAGTTGAGAGGGCACTAAGATACTCATCTGCTGCGCTTACTAAAAACATATAATCGGCACGAGGTTTTCCTTTCCGGAATTGCCTAGCGGAAATTGACCACTCGTCAGGACTATGAGCAAGACGGACTTTTTCGTCACCGCTTTTGATATGTTCATTATTATCGCTCTCTTCCCATCTTGTGTATTTTTCGTCAGTGTCTAAGAGTTTTTCTTCCTGATCGGGGGATTGTTCGGTGATTTCTGCTTCCGTCGGTTTTGATTCAAATTCGCTCATGTTTTTCCTCCTCTATTTTCATCAATCATACCCTATTATTCACGTTTCTGCAAAGAGAGTATATCAAAATAATATAAAATGTCAAGTATTTGTGATGACAAATATGGTATTTTATAGAACTCGATTTTGTGCTCTTGACATGTTGTGGTATACTTAAAGTTAAGTTACAAAAAGCGGCGAGAGCCGTATTTTTGTATGCTATGATGAACTAATGGTAAATATTCAACAGATTTTAGAGCAGGTTGGACTTACCGAAAGCGAGGCGGCGTGCTACCGCGCACTGCTGCCGCTTGGCGCCGCACCGGTGGGCGAGGTGATTAAGCTCACCAAGCTGCACCGCGAAATTGTGTACCGCGCGTTGGCTGATTTAGAAGACAAAGGCATGGTGCGCAGTTTTGAGAAAAACAAAAAATTGCACTATCAGGCCGAGGCACCGTCGGTGCTGCTGCACAATATCAAGTTCAAAGCAGATTTACTCAAAGAATATCTGCCAAAACTTGAGCAATATTGGAAAACGCCGCCGCAGATGATACGGGTGCTTACGGGGGCCCAAGGTTACGAATGGGTGCAGCAGGACATCCAGCGGGCAGTGCCGGCCCACGGCGAGTACTATGTGATTGGCGCCTCTGGCAGCCGGTGGTATGAGATTACAGCAGATTTTTATAAGCGCTACCGGCGCAAAAACCGCCGCCGCGGGGTAACCCTCAAAATGGTAACCTATGCCGGCGAAGCCAAGGATTTTTGGACCTACGAGCAAAAGAGCCGTTTTGTGCAAATTCGCGCCTTGCCCGAGCATTTTGCCGTGCCGTCATCAACCAAAATCTACGGCGACCGCATTGCGATTCAAATGCTTTCGGACGAGCCGGCGGTCATTGTGATTCAAAATCAAGAAGTAGCCAAAGCATACAAGCAATATTTCAATGTTCTCTGGAAAATGGCTAAAGCAGCGCGCTAACTTATTGTGCATGCAGTTGAAAATCAGGCAAAAACTCGCTACAATATTCAGTTCAATTAATAATTCTTATTTTTTTTATGCTTTCGCAAGTTCGTAAAGATTTTCCATATCTCGAAAGACGAGTCGCCGGCCGCCCACTCGTCTATTTTGATTCGGCGGCAACAACCCAGAAACCGCGCCAGGTTCTTGAAGCGATGTTCGAAGCGGCCGCTCACCACTATGGTAACGTCCACCGGGGAATCCATAGGCTCTCTCAGGAGGCAACCGAAGGCTACGAAGGAGCGCGGGTCAAACTCGCCCAATTTATTGGCGCTAAGGATTGGCGAGAAGTGATTTTTACAAAAAATGCTACTGAGGCAATCAACTTGGTGGTATGGGGTTTTGCCGCCCCCACGCTCAAGCGGGGGGACACCGTGTTACTTACCGAGATGGAGCACCACTCAAACTTGGTGCCCTGGCTTATGTTGCGTGATCGCGTGGGGGTGAGGATCGAGTATGTGAAGATTACCGAAGATGGGAGACTTGACCTAAAAAGTTTAAAGTTTAAAGTTCAAAGTTTAAAACCAAAGATTTTTGCGTTCACGCACGCAAGCAATGTACTTGGCACTATAAACCCAGTAGGTGAGATTGTGAAACTCGTTGCCAAGTTAAGCCCGGATACGGTGACCGTAGTTGATGGTGCCCAGGCTGCGCCGCACGTTGCCGCAGCAGTATCGCGATTGGGCGTTGATTTTTATGCGATTTCTGCCCACAAGATGCTTGGTCCGACCGGGATCGGCGCGCTCTACGGCCGGCGAGAGTTTCTCGAGCAACTTAGACCAGTATTTGGCGGTGGCGATATGATTCGTTCGGTAAGTTTTGATACGGTTACGTTTAACGAATTACCCTGGCGGCTCGAACCAGGCACCCCGCCGATTATCGAGGCAATCGGTTGGGGCGCGGCAATCGATTATCTGAACAATATTAGGATGAGTAACCTTGCAAAGCATGAAGCGGCCTTAAAAAGAACGTTTCTCAAGCACTTCGCCAGTTTAAAGTATAAAAGTTTACGGCTAAAGCTCTATGGTCCTGCCTCAACCACCAATCGTACTGCCACATTTTCGTTCAACATGCCTGGACTTCATGCCCACGATCTGGCAACCCTGCTTGATGAGCGGGGGATCGCGATTCGGTCTGGCCACCACTGCGCGGAGCCGCTCCTTGCGCGACTCGGCACTAAGGCAGCTGCCCGAGCTAGTTTTTACCTGTATAATAGCCCTGAAGAAGTTGACTACTTCTTCAGGGTGTTGGGCAAGATTGCCCAACAGTTCAAAGTTTAATAGTTTAAAGTTTAAGATGATGAACCAACTCTACCGCGACGAGATTCTTGAATACTCCCGTAATGGCCGCTACACCGGGGCGGTGGCAAGAGCCAGCCATCGCGGCACCCTTGAAAATGTGCTGTGCGGCGATGCGGTGAGCTGGACCGTACGTTTTAACGAAGCTACCGATACCGTTGAGGAGGCAAAATTCGAGGTTGATGGGTGTGCCTTATCGGCGGCGGGCGCGGCAGTGGTGGCGCAGGCAGTGCAGGGCAGAACAATTACGGAGCTTAAACGGTTGAACGCCGCGTGGCTGCGCGATCGGCTCAATATTAACCCCGGGCCAGCGCGCGAAAAGTGTGTAACCCTTGGATTGGAGGCATTCCATGCTACTTTTGAACGGTAAACTTATCGCCCAAGAGATTCTTGCGGAGGTTGCAAGCGGCGTGAAGGAACTCCGCAAAAAAAGGGTGCCAATCCAGTTGGCAGTGGTCCTTGTTGGCCGTGATCCGGCTTCGCTCCAGTATGTTAAGGCCAAACAAACTACCGCTAAAGAAGTGGGGATAGCTGTAACCATCCACCGCCTCGTGCGCTCAACCACGAAGCAAAAGCTTACCGAGCTGATCCGCAAGCTCAACAAAGACCTTAAGGTGACCGGTATCCTTGTCCAGATGCCACTGCCCCCGAATATCAATCGTGAACAAGTGGTTTGGGAGATTGATCCAGCTAAAGATGTTGACGGTTTCCAGATGAGACACTTTGATCCACCGGCACCCCGGGCAATTTTGGAGATCCTCCGGTTCTACCAAATTCCCATTGTCCGCAAAAAGATGTTAATTGTGGGCGAGGGATTCTTGGTGGGCCGACCACTGGCCGTTTTAGCCACCAAACACGGCGGCCTGGTATCCACGGCTGATTCGAAGACAACTAACCTAGGCTTTTTGGTACACAATGCTGATATCGTTGTTTCGGCAACTGGCGTACCCAAGCTTATCAAGGGGAGTTGGGTTCATGAGCGTCAGGTCATAATCGACGCTGGTGGCGGCCACATTAATCGTGAGGTGCTGGGCGATGTTGATTTTAGGAATGTTTCAAGGAAAGTGAAAGCGATATCCCCGGTGCCTGGTGGTGTTGGCCCAATGACGGTGGCCGTGCTCCTGCGTAATGTAGTAAAAGCGGCAAAGCTACGCGGCAAATGAAACGGGTTTTTGTAGCACTGTCGGGCGGTGTTGACTCTTCGGTAGCAGCAAAACTGCTCCTCGGGGAAGGGTATGACGTGACCGGCGTTTTTATGAAGAATTGGACAAGATCAATCGATGCCAATGGTAGAGTTTACTGCCCATGGGAAGAAGATCTTGCGGCTGCCCGAGCCGCCGCCGCTCACCTGGGCATCCCACTCAAGATTTATAATTTTGAGCGCGAGTATCACGATCAGGTGGTGAGGTACTTTTTCCGCGAGTATTCTACCGGAAGAACACCCAACCCAGATGTAATGTGTAACCGGGAAATCAAGTTCGGCGCTTTTTTGGTTCGAGCGCTGGGCGAGGGCGCTGACTATATTGCCACCGGGCACTATGTACGGCTGCGCCGTAAATCCCAAAATTGGGAATTACTACGGGGAATTGATCCTAATAAAGACCAATCGTATTTTTTGTGGGCAATTAACCCTACCGTACTCAAACACTCGTTATTTCCTATTGGTGAATACACTAAGCCGCAAGTCCGCGAGATGGCGCGAGAGTTTGGCTTACCCAACGCGGATCGAAAGGACTCGCAGGGGATCTGTTTTATTGGTCCAATCTCGGTTCAGGATTTTCTAAGAGAGCAATTACCGGTATCGCAGGGTGTAGTTCGCAGTGCCTCAGGTGAAGTGCTTGGCAGCCACCAGGGAACCCATTTCCTTACGATCGGCCAACGCCATGGCGTTGGCGCGGCAACTGGCCAGCCGGTCTATGTTGCGGATAAAGATGCAGCAACCAACACCGTCTGGGTTGATGAGGATTGGCCGGGTTCGCGACTATATAGCCGCCAGGCGTTTGTTGGCGAGATCAATTGGTTCGACTCTCGATCGCTTGATCGCTTAAAGGCCCAAGGGCTTACTTGCGAAGTGCAGGTGAGGTATCGACAGAAACCAGTCAAAGCAGTTATCACGGCTCAAAAGCCGAGCGGCTCAAAAGCTCAACGGCTCACGGTTCGCTTTAGCGAACCAGTCCGGGCTGTTACCGAAGGTCAGTCGCTGGTGTGTTACAATGGAGATCAACTTATCGGCGGGGGAGTAATGTATGGTAGAAGGTAGACTCAAACATTTTGTTACCTTAGTACTGGTTTTGCTCCTTGCCGGAGCGAGCTATTTTGCTGGGTTTCTCCATGGTCATCGCAATGTGGTGTTCGAGGAAAAACTCAAGCCAAAGATTGTTTCAACTGAGCTTGCCAAACCGGCCGAAGTAGACTTCTCACTTTTTTGGAACGTATGGAATCATATTGAGGAGCAGTATGTAGGCAGTTTCGATCCCCAGAAGGCGGTGTATGGCGCTGTTTCCGGGCTCGTTGAATCACTCAAGGATCCTTTCTCGCTCTTTTTGACCCCAGAGGATTCCAAGAAGTTCCTCGATGACCTGCGCGGCCAATTCCAGGGGATCGGCGCCGAGCTTGCCTTAAAAAATGAGAAGATTATCGTGGTCGCGCCGCTTACGGGTTCGCCCTCGGAGCGGGCAGGACTGAGGCCGAACGACCAGATTATCAAAATTGATGGTCAGGACATCGGCGTGCTGACCTTTGGCGAAGTGATCACCAAAATCAGAGGTCCCAAGGGCACGACGGTAACACTTACAGTACTGCGAGAAGGCACTGCGGAACCACTTGAGTTTACTATGAAGCGAGAGGTGATCAAGATTGAATCGGTCAAGCTCGAGGTCAAAGACGGTATTGCTCATCTTAAGATAATCCAGTTCGGAGATGATACCACTCAAGAGGCCCAGAAGGCGGCAGAACAAATTATCACCACCGATGCAAAAGGCATCGTGCTCGATATGAGGAACAATCCTGGTGGATTTTTGAACGCTGCGATAGATGTTGCCTCACTGTTTCTTGAGGACGGTAAGCTCGTGGTGAGCGAGCAAGCTAAGGGGACCGAACGCAAGGAGTTTAAAACTACGATCACCCCTCGCCTTAAAGACAAAAAGCTTGTCGTCCTCGTCAATGGCGGCTCTGCCTCTGGTTCTGAAATTGTGGCTGGAGCATTGCGCGATCACAACCGAGCTAAGCTCGTGGGTGAGAAAACGTTCGGTAAGGGTTCGGTCCAAAGTTTGGAGGATCTCCCTGGTGGCTCGAGCCTGCGCATCACCATCGCCAAGTGGCTTACCCCATCGGGCAAACAGATTAATGGTGAGGGCATTAGTCCGGATATCGAAGTTAAGCTCACCGAAGATGATGTTAAAGCTGGTCGAGATCCACAGTTCAATAAAGCCAAGGAGTTATTACAATGAAGGTTACTCTAACTCAAGATGTTGACAAGGTCGGGAGGCTGGGAGACACTATAGATGTAAAGGATGGTTTTGCGATCAACTGGCTATTCCCCCAAGGGTTAGCTCTGCGGCAAGATAGCCGTTTTGCTAAACAGCTCGTTCGTAAGCGCGTCTACCTTGATCACAAAGCCGAAACTGCCGCTCAAAAGGGTAAAGAGATAACGAAATCGGTGCCTAAGAGTGTAACTAGGGTAAGCGAGCAGCGAAAAAAAGACGAAAAGAAAGTTAAACAGTCCCGACGTCTCGACGCTACGTCAGGAGTCGGGACCCCGACCGCAAAGGCGCGTCGGGGTTGAAGCCCCATTCTGCATAAGTCTTGGGGCAAGGAGGGATTACATGGAACTCGATTTTGGGCCGGCCGAACCACCAAGCCAGCCTCCAAAAAATTTACCGCCAAGCGAAGGTAGTATACCAGTGGGTCAGAGTCAGCCATCCGAGACCCCCGCACCGCCAACCCCACCAGCTCCACCATCGACTACTCCTTCTCCTGCGCAAGCCCCCGTTGCACAGACGGCTAGTGTTCCGGTTAAGCCAAAACGTAATGGACGAAAAATGTTGCTTATTGCTGGGGTAATAATTATTCTCTTGGGGCTCGGCTACCTTGGGTACACGTTGATTGGCCAGCAAGGGGCGCCTACTGATACTGCCTCGCTCGGTACCGAAGAAGTGACGCCCACCACGCTCCTGCCGGAAGCGACCACCACGGATACAACTACCGGTGTTGCCCCGACTCCCGCGGCAACGCCAGGCACGCTCGATACGTTGTCTCCCACCACTACCATCACCGAGACGGTGCAAACGAGAGATACCATCCGTAAAAAAGACCTTGCAACCATTCAAACCTACCTGGAGAGCTATTTCAACGAGAAAGGCGCATATCCAACCTCTACTAAAGTCGGCAAACTTAATGATTCAACAAGCTCAGTTACTACCGCGCTGGTTCCAAAGTACACCTCGGCGCTTCCGCGCGATCCAAAGGATCCAACATTCTTCTATGGGTACAAATCAGTTGACGGAAAGACGTACACCCTGAGCGCTCAACTCGAAAACACCGCCGATCCAGAAGGGAAAAAGGAAGGAACGATCTATCTTTACACGGTTAGCAAATAAAATGTCTCCTACGAGTTGGTTTGTAATTGCCGTTTTCGTCTTGGCTATCGGTTGGGTAGTACTTTTATACAATCGGCTCATTGCCCTGCGTAACCAAGTGCAAGAAGCTTGGTCAGATATTGACGTTCAACTGAAACGCCGCTACGACTTGATTCCCAATCTTGTTCAAGTGGTAAAGGGTTATGCTAAGCACGAACGGTTGGTCTTCACCGAGGTTACTAAATTGCGCAATCAGGCGCTGAATGCCAGTTCGCCAAGCGAGAAAGCCCAGGCGGACAATCTTATTTCAGGAGCGCTTAAGTCAATTTTTGCCCTGGCGGAAAATTATCCAACCCTCCGTTCGTCCGAGAATTTTCAGCAGCTTCAGGGAGAGTTAGCCGATACCGAGAACAAAATCGCCGCTTCGCGACGGTTCTATAATACGGTTACCCAAAACTACAACACCTCAGTCATGAGTTTTCCTACCAACATCCTGGCTCAGTCGTTGAAGTTTAAGGAGCGGGAACTGTTCGAGATTGATAACCCTGAAGCAAGGAAGACGCCAACGCTCAAATTATAATTATGGCTAACCGGACTGACCTCAAATTATTGCTTGCCATCGTGGTGATTTTTGGATTGATTGCCGTTGCCGTTGGGTTTTTTAACCTTGGTATCAAGGCAGAGCAAGATTACCGAGCACTCTACGGCGCGCAGCGGTGACTACTGTTTACACTCAGATAGGTGCCAATAAGCGCAAAACCGTGCTCCTGGTTGGTAGTTTTCTTATTTTCATTATTGGGTTAGCGTTCGTGTTTGGCCAGGTCTATCAGATTGAATGGCTCCTGCCGGTGGCAGTTATTGTTTCACTCGTTCAAGCAATTTCGGCTTACTACTTTTCTGACCGTTTAGCGCTTGCGGTGTCAGCCGCCAAACCAGTGCCTCGCGCCGGAGCGTTCATTGAGCTCCACCGGATTGTTGAAAACATAGCGATCACCGCCGGGCTGCCTAAACCGAAGCTCTATGTGATCGACGATAGCGCTCCTAATGCCTTCGCAACCGGCCGTGATCCTAACCATTCCTCGATTGCGGTTACGACCGGTCTCATCGATAAACTCAAAAAATCGGAACTCGAGGCGGTGCTCGCCCACGAGTTTTCCCACATCGGCAACTACGACATTAGGGTGATGACTATTGTGGTGGTGCTGGTGGGGATTGTGGCGCTGGTATCGGATTTTTTCTTGAGGATGACGTTCTGGGGTGCTCGCCACCGCGATGAGAGGAGCGGTTCGCAGCTTGATGCCATTGTTGCGGTAGTTGCCATTGCGTTTGCGATAATTTCACCAATTATTGCTACGTTGATTCAGCTCGCCGTTTCGCGAAAGCGCGAGTTCCTGGCCGATGCCTCGGGTTCGCTGCTTACTCGAGACCCGCTCTCGCTTGCTGGGGCGCTTGAAAAAATTGCCAAAGATCCCGAGCCACTTGAGGTTGCTAATCGCGCGACTGCCCATCTGTATATTGAAAATCCCCTGAAGGGTCACGAAGGCAGGGCGATTGGCGTTTTCGCGAATCTTTTTTCAACCCACCCGCCAGTAGAGGAGCGGATTAGGCGCTTGAGAGAGATGGCCTAACCAAGTTTTTGCGGTACAATTGGGCTACCGATGACCAAAGACCACGCAAGGCAAAGGATCAAAAAACTAAAGACCCTCATCGAAAAGTATCGCCACGCCTACCACGTGCTCGATCAATCGTTGGTTTCGGATAGCGTTAATGACTCGCTCAAGCACGAACTCCAGCAGCTTGAGGATGAGTTCCCAGATTTGGTTACCCCGGATTCGCCCACTCAGAGGGTAGGGGGTAGACATCTGCCAAAATTTGGCAAAGTTGGGCACAGCTCGCCAATGCTCTCGCTCACCGATGCGTTTTCGTTTGAGGAGTTGCAGAACTGGCAGGAGCGCAACGAACGCTTCCTGCCAGAGTTTAAGGTTCAAGGTTCAAAGTTTAAGGGCTACTATTGCGAGCTCAAACTTGATGGGTTGGCGGTATCGTTAGTCTATGAGAATGGTCTGTTTATCCAGGGTGCCACGCGCGGCGATGGCTATATTGGCGAGGACGTGACCGAGAATCTCAAGACGATTGAAGCAATCCCATTACAGCTCAAAAGCTCAAAAGCTCAAAAGCTCAAAAGCTCAATCGAGGTTCGTGGCGAGGTGTATATGCGCAAGGACGTTTTTAGGGAGCTCAATAAACAGTATCAAAAACAAAATAAACCACTGTTGGCCAATACGCGAAACGCCGCCGCCGGTTCGGTGCGCCAACTTAATTCCAAAATCACGGCCGAGCGTCGATTATCATTCTATGCCTACGATCTAATAACTGATTTGGGTCAAAAAACTCACGATGAGGTGCACCGATTGTTAAAGGAATTAGGGTTTCCGGTTGAATCTCACAGCGCTACTAGTCGTGATCTAGGGCAAGTTGAGCGATTCCACGGACGATGGGCAAAAAAAAATAGTCAAAGGGAAGCCTTGCCATATGGCAGCGATGGGGTAGTGGTGGTAGTGAATGATTTGGCCTTACTCGGTGAGCTCGGAACGGTAGGCAAAGCGCCCCGGGGTATGGTGGCCTACAAATTTTCTCCTGAGGAGGCTACTACTAAGCTTAAGGATATTATTGTTCAGGTTGGCCGTCAGGGAACACTGACGCCAGTGGCAGTCCTTGAACCGGTTTTAGTGGCTGGGTCTAAAATATCCCGCGCAACGCTCCACAACCAGGACGAAATTAATCGCAAGGATGTGCGGATTGGTGACACCGTGGTGATCCACAGGGCCGGCGACGTAATTCCTGGGGTGGTTTCCGTGGTTAAGGAACTAAGAACGGGCAAAGAAAGGCGGTTTCGGATGCCAAGGAAATGCCCGGTGTGCGGAGCCGGAGTACGGAGAACGGAAATTGGAGAACGGACCAGAGAAGGGGTGGCATATTTTTGTGCTAACCCTAACTGCGGCGAGATCGAGCGCCGCCGCCTCCACCATTTCACGAGTAAGACCGCGTTCGATATTGTTGGCCTCGGTCCCAAGATTCTGGATCGGTTTAGGCAAGAGGGGCTTATCCGTACCGCTGCTGATATTTTTCGACTCAAGGTTGAGGAAGTTGAACAACTTGAACGATTCGGTGAAAAATCCGCCCAAAATTTGGTGGATTCAATCAATGCCAAGCGCGAAGTGGAGCTGTGGCGGTTTATCTACGGCCTCGGGATTCGCCATGTCGGGGAGCAAACGGCGATTGACCTTGCAAACCACTTTATGTCGCTTGAGCGCCTAGAGAAAGCGTCGCTAGACGAACTAGAAGGGTTGCCATCGGTTGGATCAATCATGGCGGCTTCGGTGGCTACTTTTTTCCAGAGTGACCGAAACAAAAATTTAATCAGGGAATTATTGGACGCGGGAGTAAGAATCAAACGGGGGAGACAAGAGATAGCAGGCAAGAAATTAGAGGGTAAGACGTTTGTTTTAACCGGTCAAATGGAGTCAATGACCCGCGATGAGGCAAAACAAAAAATCCGAGAGCTCGGCGGCGAGGTATCTGAGACGGTTACTAGAGACACGACATTCGTAGTGGTTGGTTCTGAATCAGGTGCAAAATACGATCGGGCTAAGGCGCTTGGACTAACAATGATTGATGAGAAGCAATTTCTTAAGCTATTAACATCATGAAGTTTATTCGGTTGTTTGGGCTCGTTGGCCTGGTTTTCTTGTTGAGTCTTGGCTACCTGGCTAATCGGTCTCGTAAGCCGATTGCCTCGGCAGACACCTTTGATTCACGGTTTGGTTTGATCGGTAACAGTGCCGAGAATGCCCGAGCGCTTAATGCCTTCTGGGGTAAGGTAGTGATCCCTTGGGGGAGTGATCCAGGGGTTATTGACCAGGAACTCACCAAGATTGGGCCGATTAAGCTGGTCGGACTCCTTAAAGCTACCGACCCAGCGTCAATTACCTGCAAGCGGTTTGTGGGTATTGGTAATTCCTGCCCACCAAAAGATATTAACCAGTACGCTAAATTTGTATTCGAGACCGTGAATCGTTTCAAGGATAGGATCGACGTATGGCAGATTGAGGATGAAATCTATTCCGACAAGCTTTTTGGTGGCACGGTTGACGATTACCTTGCCATGCTGCAAGCAGCTTCACTTGCGATCAAGCAGGCCGACCCAGAAGCTAAGGTCATGGTGGCTTCTACTAATCTCTCAGGGGGTAAACCTTATTTAGAGAGACTTGCCACTACTCTCGAGCACGACAATCTCTACGATATGATCGATCTTCACCTGAGCGGCAATGTCGAGGACATTGAAGCACGAGCAGTAGAGTTTCTTAATGGTAAGTTACCCAAAAAACCAATTTGGGTAACTGAACTTAGGGTCCCTGGCGGCAACTATCAGGATCTCGTGAAAAGCCATGCAGTGTTATTTTCATTAGGTGTTGAGAAAATATTTTGGTTCGGAGAATTAGATGAAGTGTCCAGAAAAGCATACACTTTGATGGCGTCTTTACTGACCAGATACTCCTTATCGTACTCTCTGCCGGAATCAACCGGTCTGAATGGTGGTTTGTTTGAGTTTTCTGCTGGCCAGCCCTTAGTTATTGTATGGTCTCCTGGGTCTCAGGAGGTGGATCTTGCCAAATTATTAAAGCCTCGTTACCAAGTTTTTGACCTTTTTGGGAGAAAGCTCCCTATAACCAAGGCTAAAGTTACGGTTAGCCAAGGCCCGCTGTATCTTATTGGTAGCCAGTTGGCGATTACTAAAAAGCAGCCATCCGCCCGCCTATCTATTGAACTCGATAAGCAATCATACAAGATAGGGGAGATTGGTACCGCAACTATCTTGGTTGATGCTCCCGACCAAACTTACGCAGAGGTTCAATTGGGTTTTCCGAATGATCTCATTCGAGTAAAACGGATCAGTCATACCCAGTCAGACTTTGCTCTGGTGCTCTCAGAAAACATTGACAATACCCATGGGCTCATTAGTTTGAACAAAGCCAGGGTCTTGCAATCGAATAAGGAACAGTTAGTGATTGCTACGGTATCATTCGAGGTGTTGGCAAAGGGGGAGGGCAGCTTCAGGCTGATCAACCGTGCCCAAGACAACCTCGCCGGCGCTTTGACCACCGCTCGTTTTGCCGTACAATAGACCTCCATATGGCAAGCAAGAAGATTATCACTCAGCAGCTCGTAGAGCATTTAGCCCTACTCTCAAGGCTTGAGTTGAAATCAAGCCAGTTGGTATTATTTGAGCAGCAACTCGAGGAAATTCTTGAATATGTGGCCGCAATTAATGAGGTAAAAACAGGTAAGAAGGCAGCTACCCAGGCAATTGCCGGTCTTACCGATGTGCTGCGCGCTGATGTTGCTAAAAACAGCGATTGTTTGCCCTCTAATGAGGCATTAAAAAATGCGCCATCGAAACAAGACGGCTATTTTAAGGTTAAAGCATTGTTTGAGAATTAACCTAATTAGTCTAATTATCCTAATTATTCTAAATAAATCCCAAATCCCAATTTAAAAAATATTTTGGACATTGGAGTTTGATTAGGGCAATTAGGTCAATTAGAAATTAGAATAATTTGATGATTGATGAATTAAATAGTTTTCTGTATATTGCCAAAAAGCCGGTCCAAGAGGCAAAAACAGGGCCTTTGGCAGGTATGACGGTTGCGATTAAAGATGTGATCGTTACTAAAGATATGCCCTCGACCGCTGGTTCAAGGATCCTTGAAGGTTATATGTCGCCATATGATGCTACGGTAGTGACCAGGCTTAAGAAAGCTGGTGCGGTTTTGGTCGGAAAAACCAATTGCGATGAATTTGCCATGGGTTCATCAGGGGAAAACTCTGCCTATGGACCAACTAAGAATCCATGGGATATTACGCGCGTGCCCGGGGGTTCCTCATCTGGCAGCGCGGCAGCGGTTGCCGCGGGCTACGTTGAGGCATCGCTTGGCAGCGATACTGGCGGTTCAATTAGGCAACCAGCGGCGTTTTGTGGCGTAGTTGGCCTAAAACCAACCTATGGCTCGGTTTCTCGATACGGTCTCATTGCCATGGCATCCTCGCTCGATGTGATTGGGGCATTTGGACGTGATGTGGCAACGGTAGAAAAGGTTTACAACGTTATTAAGGGGAAGGACAGGTTCGATGCGACATCGAGCGAAAGTAAAAAGTTAAAAGTTAAAAGTAAAAAGTTAAAAATTGGGGTGCCAAAAGAGTATTTTGTGGAGGGTATGGAACAGGGGGTAGGCGAACAGATAAAAAAAGCCATTGATACCCTTGAAAGTCTTGGCCATATCATCAAAAAAGTCTCACTGCCTCATACCCGATATGCAATGGCGGTTTATTACGTGATTCAGCCGGTCGAAGCAGCCTCCAATTTGGCGCGATATGACGGGATTCGATTTGGCCATACCAGAGACAGGTTTGGCGCTGAGCCGATCCGCCGAATTATGCTGGGTACATTTACCTCATCAAGCGGGTACGCCGACCAGTATTACAATCAGGCGCTGGCGGTAAGAAGCATGATTAAGCAAGATTTTTACAACGTTTTTGATCAGTCTCAAGACGGAGTTGACCTGATTGTTACGCCAACAACCCCAACAACCGCATTTAAGCTCGGGGAAAAATCATCAGATCCACTGCAGATGTATTTGTCAGATATTTTTACCGTACCAGCGAACCTGGCCGGTATTCCTGGCATTGTTATGCCAGTTGGTTTGCACGAGGGTTTACCGGTGGGACTGCAGATTATGGGTCCTCATTTTGCTGAATCAACGATGCTTGATCTGGCTAGGGAGCTTGAGCAAAAGATTAATTTTAGCGCTAAACCGAAGATATTCCAGGAGGGGAAGGTATGAAAAAATACGAGCAGGAACCAGGTTTTGAAACACGCATTGCAAACACCATACTTGGTTCTCTCTGGGGTTTAATTACTATGCCATTCCGGAAAAAGGCCTCCCCGATTGATAGATCAAGAGTGCAGGCCGCGTGGCAAGAGGTTGAACGCCTTGCCGATGGTTCATATCAAGAGGTTAAACTTGCTGTGGTTAAAGCTGATAGTGTAGTTGATGGTGTTCTGAAGCTCAAGGTTATAGGAGAAACTACAGGGGAGCGATTAAAGAATGCCGAGTCAAGGTTTAGTCGCCAAACCCATAATAATCTATGGGAGGCTCATAAATTGCGCAACAGTATTGCCCACGAAGCCCATTTTGAACCTGATCTTGAGGACTTGCGCGTTGGGGTGGCTAGATTCCGGCGAGCACTCCAAGAGATAGGGATATTATGAAAAGCGTAGATAAATATCAACCAACAATAGGGCTTGAAATCCATGCCGAGCTTAACACTGCAAGCAAGATGTTCTGCGGCTGTGCTAACCCGGTTACTCAACCTGGCGGAGGACTTGAACTCAAACCAAATAGTCTGGTTTGTCCGGTCTGTTTAGGGCTACCAGGGGCCCTTCCATTTGCCAACGAGCAGGCAATCGTCAAGACCTACCTCATTGCCCAGGCAGTTGGCTGCAAGCTTGCCGAAAACACTCATTGGGAAAGGAAGAACTACTTCTACCCTGATTTACCCAAAGGTTTTCAGATTTCCCAGTATGCTTGCCCGATTGGGGAACACGGTAAGCTGGCTCATGTCGCGGTTCGTAGGGTTCATCTCGAGGAGGATACCGGAAAACTGATTCATCCTGCTAACACCGATTATTCGTTGGTTGATTATAACCGTTCTGGTGTACCACTAGTCGAGTTGGTTACTGAACCGGAAATTACCAGTAGTAAACAGGCCGCGGATTTTGCTAGAGAGTACCAAATGGTGCTTCGCTACCTCGGGGTATCAAGCGCTGATATGGAGAAGGGGCAACTGCGAGTTGAAGCAAATATTTCGATCAATATGGGTACCAAGGTTGAAATTAAGAACTTGAACAGTTTTAAGACCGTTGAACGGGCAATAGAGTATGAGATTAAACGGCAGAAGCAAATTCTAGAGAAGGGGGATACGGTTATCCAGGAAACCAGAGGCTGGCATGAAGCCAAACAAGAAACCTTTCCCCAGCGGGTAAAAGAGACCGAATCAGATTACCGCTATTTTCCAGAACCTGACTTACCGCCAATAAGCGACAAATACAAAAAGCAAGCCGAGCGTATCCAATTACCAGAATTACCAGGTGGTAAACGAGCTAAACTGGTTAGCCTGGGCGTACCTAATCACTATGCCAGCGTATTGGTAGCTAACCCTCAACTACTTAAGAGGTTTGAACAGTTGACTGATCACAGGCCTAAACAACTTCAAAATCTGGCCAGAATAATGGTCAACAGGCCAGAAATTAGGGTAAAATCTGATAAAGAAATCCTGGCGCTGGCAGAACTTCCCGACCATAAGCTAAAATTAGCCCTTGAAGGTAAAACGCTTGAGGAAAAAGAGGTTACCACTAAGGAATTAATCCTAGTGATGAGTAGAATTATTACCAAACACCCCAAGGCAGTAGCTGATTTTCGCCTAGGCAAGCAGGAAGCACTTGGTTTTCTGCTCGGACAGGTGAAACGTGAGCTACCGCACATTGATCCGCAACTAGTTCTAACTGAGCTTCACAAAGTTCTCAAGAAAAAATAGATCTCTCAAGTACTTGACAGTATATCGCATAGTGGTACGCTAGTACTATATCTTAAATATGTGATATCGCATATCAGCATTTCAAGGTAGGGAAATTGATTAGTCAAAACGACCGGCAAGAAAAATTTATCTCGCTCTCAGTCGCTTCTCAAAAGACGAACTATTCTGAAGGGCATCTCAATCTTTTGTGTCGCTTAGGTAAACTTGAGTGTCAAAAACTTGGCAGAAATTGGTATACCACTGAACGAGCGTTATGGCAGTATACCACGGAGCGCTCAAACGGCGGTAGGCTACCAGCCACGGACCGACTAATAGCGTTCTATCATGGCCTTAGTTCTTTCACTAAAATTGCGGCGCTTGGCGCGGTGTTGCTAGTGGCGCTGCAGGCTGTTCAAAGTTTTGAGCCAAAGATTGCCACGCTCGGCGAAGATGGCATGGAAGTTAAAGAGCTCACCATTTCGCCGTTGCAAGCGGTCGGTGGTTTTTTGTCGGATCTTACCGATCGAGGGAAAGTAGCTCGCGAACGATTGATCGCCCAGATTATTGATGAGCTCAGCCAACGGGGGACTCCTGCCGATGAACCAAAGCCCGTTGGCTCCACACCTGCCCCCCAGACTCGCGACCAAACTTATTTTTCTACCCTTAAAACCAATGGCACGGATTTAGTGCTTGCTCCTTCCAAAGGAAGGGATGTAGTTGTTAAATCAGATTTGATTGTTAATGGCAAATTAGTTGATCCCGAAGCAATCGTTATTGGTAACGGCGGGAAAATCAGTATTACCGATGGCGCTAATACGCTTGTTGAAATCGTAGACACGGGGCTCGGCGCTCGGATGAACCTTGATGCGGTCACGGTGAGTTCGCTCACATCAAATACCCTATCAACAACAAAATTGGACGGCTTTACGTTAACTGGAAACGTGACTGGTTCTGGATCACCTAAACTCTCAGGCATTGGTAGCTTAGCGATCGGTAGCACAGTTACTACCCCGGATGCTCTGTGGATAGATAGTGGCAAAACCCGACTCGATGGCGATGTGGTAGTGGGCGGCGATACTTCGGATTTTGAAACCATTGCTAATCCCGATTTTGTAACAAATGGCGACGATTTGTTTGTGGCTGGCTCAGCTGCAGTAGAAGGTAGTTTTTACACTGATGGTTCGTTGGTTGTTGGTAGCGGTACGAGTGCCGCAACCATAGCTCCTAACAAACTGAGTTTTTCAGGATCAGCTCCGACCATTGCCGTAGCTGATGAAGGCAAATTAATCATTACCGACGGTAGGGGTAATGCGCTCTTTACGATTATTGATAGTGGGTCAAGCGGTACGATCGAGTGCAGCGATTGTATTGATGCGCCGGATATTGCCGCCAGGTTGGCGTTTTCGGCTGGTGATTTTATTGACCTAGTGTCAATAACCCATGACACAAGTGCGCCCCAGGGTCTGCGGCTGCCCAGTGCTTCATCGGCAAGCCCTACAGGTCCATCAAGCGGAGAAGGCTATCTGGCGTGGGATGCTTCGGGTAATCAACTCATTACCTATGACGGTTCTTCTTGGAGTGCCGCAGGTGGAGGAAGTGGGGATATTACGGCCGTTACCGCCGGCTCAGGGCTAACTGGCGGTGCAACTTCTGGTGCGGCAACGCTCAATGTTGGTACTGGTACCGGTATTACCGTGAATGCTGATGACATTGCGATCGATCAATCGTTCACGCCAACCTGGAGTGCGCTCCATACCTTTTCTTCTGCCACGCCAATTACATTGAGTTCTACTGCGCCGGCAATCGCGATCGCGAATACTGGCACGTTGACCATTAAAGATGGGAGCAATACCTTATTGAGTTTAGCCGATAGCGGCACCACGGGAAATTTGACGGTTGATACCGCAACTTTGACTACGGTTACTTGTACGGGTTGCATTGAAACCACTGACATTGCCGCTGACACGATTGTGGCAGGGGATATTGCCACCAATGGTGTTGATGCCGCGGAAATTGCGGCCGACGCCGTTGGCACATCTGAAATTGCAACTGATGGGGTTGCCGCGGCCGAGATTGCTGCCAACTCGGTGGATGATTCTGAGATCGTTGATGCACTTACCTATACTGGCACGCTAGTAACTTCCGGAACCGTCACCTTAAACGGCGCCGCCACCGCCAACACCGATGTTGATTTTGTCTTTGCGGGCTCTGAGAATTTCACCACGGCCAATACTACCGCATCGGTTGATCAGGTTTCTATTTCGGCGACTGGCATCACAACAAACGCTGTTGAGGGCTTGGCAGTTGCTCTTACCCAAGCCGATGATGTCGATGCCACCGACACCAACGCCGGCATTTCGGTGGCCATTACTTCCTCTTCGGGCGATGCCGACACGCTATATGGCGTCAACATCGCCGCCATTACCGGTGGCACCGCTGCCGAAACCGCGCTCAATATTGGTTCGGGTTGGGACACGGGTATTGACGCTGGGGCGAATATCATCGCCAACATCGGCAATGCCGGCACTGACTTTGACACTTCCGGCGGCCTCACCATTGCCTCTACCCTTACCCTCACCAACAACACATTGAGCTGTACTTCCTGCGTTGAAACCACTGACATTGCCGCTGATACTGTGGCGGCAGTAGACATTGCCACGGGGGCCGTGGCCACTGCTGAGATTCTCGATAATACCATCGATTGGGGGGATATTGCCGATGCCACTACCATTGACGCTGCCACCACATTGGCCTCCACCGTGGCCGGTATTTCGTTTGATCTTAATCCTTCGCCAGCTGGAACAGCTAGCTCGCCGATCGGCCTTGAGATTACTTCCACATGGGGTATCGATGTTACCGATCAAACCTTAATTAGCTTGAACATTAATCCCAGCACTAACTCGAATACCGATGCCGGTGATATTTTACGAGCAATCAATATTGCGGCAATTACGGCAACAGCGGGTACGGAAACCGCGATCACCACTGGTTCGGGGTGGGATACGGTGCTTGATTCGGCCAATCTAGACATCTCCGGCGCTGGCGCGGTCACCGGCGGCACTGGTGTTACTTCCTCAGGCACCATTACTTTCTCGGGTCTTGTGAGCTGCGACACGATTGACACCAATGGTTCCGGAGTACTGGCCTGCGGCACGGATTCAGGGGCAGCCTCCACAACCCTGCAGGGAGCCTACGATGCCGACACCGACGGCTCGAATGCCACCATTTCACTAACCACGGCCGATGATTCCGTGGTGGTTTCCAATCCCTCTGCCTCCGGCACTGACTCCGGTTTTTCCTTCCACGTTGAGCAGCTCAATACCGGCGCGATTGACGCCCTGCGCATTTCCGAATCCGGCACTGGCTTTGATATCACCACCGGCACCGCGAACCAAGACCTTGATATCACGGCTAATGGCACAGGCAACATTGCCTTCACCCTTGATGCTGATACGGTAGCTTCCTTTACTGCCTCTGCCGCTTTAACTGAAGACCTTGTGTCGCTATCTTCCTCTGGTGCTACCGTAACAACCGATCTTGACGGCCTCT
>JBASTP010000005.1:0-71755 GCA_049274945.1 Patescibacteria group bacterium | reverse complement strand
TGGTAGCTCCTGCCCCTCGACAAAGCTCGGGGTCCCGTCGTCCAGGCAGCTCGCCGGGATTGGAGCGCTTCGCTTCCAATGGCGCTCGCAACTGCCTCGGGTTGGCTCCGGTTCGCCAGGCGTTAATGAAGCTATTTCATTCTAGCTTGCCGATAGCTTTTTTAATTCTTGTAATACTCTCATCCTTACCCAGCGCCCACATAAGCTCATGGGGGCCCGGGGAGGTTTCGCTCCCGGAGAGCGCCACCCGCACCGGCCAAAAGAGATCGCCATTATTGAGCTTGTTGAGTTCAACAAGTTTTGCCAGTAGTTCGCTCGTTGACCCAGGATTTTTTAGATCGACTTTCGGTGATTGGAGTTTGGCGAGGGTTACCGTAAGGCCGGTGAGGGTTTGGGCTTTGGTTGAGGATTTGAAGACAAGCAGTTTTGGTTCATAGTCGACCACATTGGCAAAGCTTGCCGCAGAATCGAACTCAACCAACCGTCCGAGCCGCTCGCGGGTAATGTGGACCACCCGTTCCATGAGTTCCGGTTCGAGTCCGAGTTTTGAATAGGGTTTAAGCGTACGCACCAATTCTTTATCAGAAAGGCGTTTGATCCACAGTCGGTTGATGTGAATCAGTTTATCAATATCAAATATTGCGCCACCTTTTTGCACCCGATCGAGTTTGAATTTTTTTACCAACTCGCCGAGTGTGAAGAGCTCTTCGTTGCCGCCGGGGTTCCAGCCCAGGAGCGCAAGGTAATTAACGAGCGCTTCGGGCACAATGCCCATGCGTTCATACTCGCGCACCGCCACTGCGCCGTGGCGTTTGGAAAGTTTACTCCGATCCGGCGCAAGAATAAGCGGCAGGTGGCCGTACTCCGGCGCTTTTACCCCAAGGACCTTAGCAATCATAAGCTGGAGCGGCGTGTTGGAAGTCATATCTTCGCCGCGAATAACGTGGCTTACCTTGGTTTCAAGATCGTCAACCACACTCGTGAAGGAAAAAAGTGGCGTGCCGTCGGATCTTACGATCACAAAATCTTTGAGGTCTTTGAGACTGAAGCTAATTTCTCCGCGAATCAGATCGTTCCAACTGATGCGATTGCCGGTGCCGTAATCGGCTACTTTAAAGTAGGTTGCGCCATTTTTTTCGTAGATTGCCTTTTTTTGTTTGAGTTTACCAAGATAGGTTTCGTAGAGTTTGAGCCGTTCGCTCTGGCGGTAGGGTTTGCCGTCGGGCGTAAGCCCCAACCACTTGAGCCCGGCTAAAATGTCCTTTTCATAAACCTTTTTGGAACGGGCGCGATCAGTGTCTTCAATCCGTAGTAGAAACTCGCCACTCTTGTGCTGGCGAGCATACAGAAAATTGAAGAGCGCGGTGCGCGCCGTGCCGATATGGAAGTAGCCGGTTGGCGATGGTGCAATTCTGGTACGGATCATTTGATATTATATAGTATATAAGTCTTATATACTAACAGCATTTCGAATATGTTCGAGTTTGGGCGGGTCAACTGAATAGTCGGCCGCCACTACATCTATTCTAACGTTTTTGCCCGGGTAGCGCAGGCTCACGAGCTGGCCGAGCTGCCAGAGTTTGTGCTGCTTGTGGCGGTTTACCATGTCAACCGGCCGGCCAAACAACGTGCCGGATTTTGCCTTGACCTCGACAATCACAATGGTATCGCCGTCTTGCGCAAGAATATCGATCTCCCCAAGTTTAAACCGTACGTTGCGGCCGAGAATGGTAAAGCCGTTACGCTCCAGGAGTTTTGTCGCCAGGCTCTCCGCTATCGCCCCCAGCGGGTTTTGTGGTTTCATCGTGTTGCGCTTTGGCTTGGCTAAACTTTTTCTCGAGTTCGGCTTGTTTGGCGGCTTCCTGAGCTTCTTTGAGTTTAGCGGCTTGCTCTTGTTCATGCTTAATTTTTTCGAGTTCGGCCTCGGCCATTGGTTCTTCCCAAACCGTGGCGTCGCGTTTTTCGCCTTTGAGTTTTAGGCTATGAGTTGCTCGGGTGCGCAGATAATAAAGCTTGGCGCGGCTGCCTTTGGCAGTCCTCAGCCGTTCAACCTTGACCACAGTCGGCAGGTGGACGGGGAAGGTCCGTTCAATCGCAATACCGTCCGTACCCATTTTACGCACCGAAAACGACCCACTCACGCCCTTACCGTGCTGGCGCGCTACTACCACGCCTTCGAACATTTGGATCCGTTCTTTACCGCCTTCGGAAATGAGTTGGTGTACGCGCACCGTATCGCCGGGTTTGGGGTCTGGCGGGTTTTTCTTGCGGTGTTTGGTTTCGAATTGAAGGATTCGTTGGTCCATACAAGAAGCAGTGTACAAAAAAAGGCGCCGCGAGTCAACGCATTACTTGACTCGGGCGCCGTTGCCGAAGATTGGTGAGAGGGTCCGCGCAGCCATCTGCAGCGCGTTGTAAAACTTTTTCTGATTGAGCGCGGAAGAAAACAGTACCAACAGTTCTTTTTTAGTATCATCTAGCCAGCCTACCTCCTCAGATAGTCTGGGCTGGCCAGACCGAAGTCGGTCTTTGAAAAAAGATGGTAACCCGACATGGACCAAGGCATGGAGATACTGCTCTACCATTACCTCTCGGTCATTATTGTGGCCTGTGAGGAGCTGGTAAGGGTTTGGTTCGCCCTGACAGTGAGCGCAGTATTGAATCGAAAAACAACCTGATTGATTGGTTATTTCAGCCAACCTTCGCTGGGCCATTGCCAAGGCAATCCTGATTGGCACGGCGCGACTGGTTGCTCGAAACTTGACCAGGGTTATTTCTTGATAAAGTTTCAAATTGAGCGCTGAGCGCTGTAAGAAACCTGGGATCGAAAAAGATGACAGTTTCCCGACCTGAAAAGAAACTACTGCTAAGCCCGGCAAATGCATGCCAATCACCACCTTTCGTTTGGCAGAAGAAGGGGAGCGGCTAGGCCGCTCCCCGGGCAAGTCGTTACAGCGAGTCCCAGATGTTCCTGATCTGAGGCTCAGTAAGTCCTTGAGAGACCGAGATGTAGGTATCGGTCATTTCGACGGTCAGTCCCAATTTCTGGGACTTGCGCGCCGCCATGATTGCCGTGAGTTCTTCCACGGATTTTGTGCCGACGTGCCCGCCCAGATTGGGCAGAATTTCCTTTGGCGAGTAGGGGAGCCTTTTGCGATGATTCCCCCTCACGCTTTTAGGTCTCCATTCGGTTAGGAACCGACTCATTGTTCACCCCCTCCACCCGAGGTGGAAGGGGCAAGGTGCGGGAACTCATAGCACATACCCTTTCTTGGTTTCTCCGCAACGGGCCCGTCGCAGAGTTGCTTGGAGGGCTGACTCTCAACTAAGCCGTAGTATATGCCTTCATGGCACATACCTGCGTGCGGCGCAATGGCACTTAGGGTTAAATTGTGCCCATGTTTGACACGTTATCTAACCAAAGTTACCAAAGGGCATTACGCCGGCAAAGTTTTGAGCCGTCTAGCTGTCAAAGAGCTAACCTCCTTAGTTCACTCCCCGCAGGGAGGTATTAGAAAACACCAATGCCACCCCGCCCGCGGCCACTGATGCTCTCCGTCTACACCCCTAACCGGTTATTTCACGTTCACAAACGTCTTTCTTTCAAGATTGCCGGTGAATTTGCGCACTGATTTTTTGGCAAATGCCACAACTCCGTCTTTGAGGGCAAAAAGTGTATCATCGCTGCCCCGAGCAACATTCGATCCAGCGTACCATTTAGAACCGCGCTGGCGAATGAGCACCATGCCAGTTTTCACTTTTTGGCCGCCAAAAAGTTTTACGCCAAGCCGTTGCGCCCGTGATTCCCTGCCTAACCGAGTTGAACCTTTCGCTTTAGTATGGGCCATGTTCCTTCGCTTCGCTCAGTCAAATGCAAAACTTAAAATTAAAAACTCAAAATGACCGAGCCACGCTGTCTTGTAGAAAATATTACCGAAACATTTCCCAAAAGTCAACTATAGAGTACAATCGCGAGGATATGGCATTTGTTCACCTTCACGTTCACTCCCACTTTTCGCTGCTCGATGGTTTGGCCAAGGTGCCCGATCTTATCAACAAAGCCAAGGAAATGGGACAGGAAGCAATCGCCCTAACGGACCACGGCGCGATGTACGGCGTGATCGAGTTTTACCGGGCCGCCCAGGCTGCTGAAATAAAGCCGATTATCGGCGCGGAAATCTACATTGCTCCCCGGGCGATGACCGATAAGGAGCCCAAGCTCGACACCAGGCCCTACCATCTTACCGTGCTCGCAAAAAACGAACAAGGCTACCGCAACTTAATGAAGCTGGTTTCGGAAGGCCACTTAACCGGATTTTACTACAAACCCAGAATCGACAAGGCCTTACTTCGAAAACACGCCGAAGGGTTGATTGCCCTCTCTGGTTGCCCGGCGGCCGAGATACCACGCCTACTCCAAGAAGGTAACTACCAGCGCGCTAAAGTTATCGCGAACAACTACATCACTATCTTCGGGCAGGAGAACTTCTTTTTTGAAATCCAACCCCACCCGGAAATCCCAGAACAGGCGCTTACCAACAAAGGTATCCTCAAACTCTCTGAGGAATTGAAGATTCCACTGGTTGCAACGAACGACACCCACTACATCAATCTCAAGGACAAGCAGGCTCATGAAGTGCTGCTCGCAATCCAAACCGGTAGGGATATTGATGATCAAACGCGCCTGACGATGCAAGCCACCGATCTTCACCTTGCCTCGGAGCAGGAGATGAGAGGGAAACTCCCTGATCTACCCCAAGCAATCGAGAATACCGTGAAGGTGGCTGAGCTGTGCAACCTTACTCTACCGTTCGGCCAACTGATCCTGCCGCATTTTGAAGTCCCGACCAAACAGAACGCTTTAGACTACTTGCGTACGCAAGTAGAAAAAGGATTTGCAATCCGTTACGGCAAGGGCACGTCGGCGATACGCGAGCGGCTTGAATATGAGCTCGAGGTGATTGGCAAAACCGGTTTTGCCGAATATTTCCTAATTGTTGCCGATATCGTGAACTGGGCCAAGGGCCGCGACATCTGGGTTGGCCCTGGCCGCGGCTCGGCGGCGGGTTCGATTGTTTCATATTGCCTGAATATTACTGATCTTGACCCGATCCATTACCGACTGCTTTTCGAACGATTTTTAAACCCCGAGCGCATTGCCCCGCCCGATATTGACCTTGATTTTGCCGACGATCGGCGAGACGAAGTAATAGCATACATCGTAAAAAAATACGGCCACGACCGAGTGGGTCAGATTATTACCTTTGGGGTTATGAAAGCTCGCCTGGCAACGCGAGACGTTACGAGAGCGCTCGGCTACCCGTACGCCCTTGGCGATCGGATTGCCAAACTCGTGCCGTTTGGATCAGACCTCGAGCAAGGCATCAAGCAGGTACCAGAGTTGATGGCCCTCTACAACCAAGATCCATCTGCCAAAAAAGTTATTGATATGTCCTTCCAGCTCGAGGGGGTGGTGCGCCATGCCTCAACCCACGCCGCCGGCGTGGTGATTTCTAAAGAACCGCTGGTTAACTACACGCCGTTGCAGCGTTCCACCACCGGTGAGGGTATTACCACCCAGTATTCAATGTATGACGTAGAGGCGATTGGGCTCCTTAAGATGGATATTCTTGGCCTTACCAATCTCACCATTCTTAAGCGCTGCCGCGATTTTGTTGAACGTTACTATGGCGTTACCCTCGAGCTAAAAAATATCCCGCTCGATGATAAAGAAACGTATCGGTTGCTATCTTCCGCCGAAACCATTGGCGTGTTCCAGTTGGAGTCTGACGGCATGCGCCGGTACATTAAAGAACTCAAACCTACCAACATCGAAGATATTATGGCAATGATTTCACTCTACCGACCAGGGCCAATGGAGTTTATCCCCGACTACATTGCCGGCAAGCACGGTAAGCGCAAGCCTACCTATCTTCACCCTAAACTCGAGCCGATTCTTAAGGATACCTATGGTATTGCCGTGTATCAGGAACAGGTGCTCCAAATTGCTCGCGACATTGCTGGGTTCTCGCTTGGCGAGGCTGACGTGTTGCGTAAAGCAATCGGAAAAAAGATTAAAAAATTGTTGCTCGAACAGCGCAAAAAGTTCATTGATGGCGCCATGAGTCAAGGGGTCGCTAAGGCGATCGCCGAGAAACTCTTTGACTTTACCGAGCCATTCGCGCGCTATGGCTTTAACCGGAGCCACGGTGCAGGCTATGCCCTAATCGCGTACTGGACCGCGTATTTTAAAGCCCACTATCCTGATGCATTTATGGCCTCGCTCTTAACCTCCGAAGCAAGCAAGCAGAAGGTCGAGAAACTCGGCTCAATAGTTGCTGAAGGACAGCGCCTGGGACTCAAGGTACTCCTGCCCGATGTTAATGCTTCAGCATCGGATTTCACGGTCGAAACTAAAGGGCAAATTCGCTATGGCCTCAGTGCTATTAAGAATGTCGGCGGCAAGGCTGCGGAGGCAATCGTGGCGCAGCGGTCCGAAAATGGGCGGTTCGATAGTTTGGCTGATCTCATCACCCGTTTGCCCCAGGATGTTGTTAATAAAAAGGTAGTCGAATCCCTTGCGTGTGCTGGTGCGCTTGATTCGCTGGCAGAGCGGAACCAGGTATTGAGTTCGATCGATACGATCCTCCAGTTTGCCGGTAAGAAGTCCTATCTCCGAGGCCAAGAGAGTCTTTTTGGCGCGGAGGGCGGCAAAATGCAACTTAGACTCGCGGAGGTTGCACCCGCAACTAATGAACAAAAACTTTCTTGGGAGAAAGAATATCTTGGCTATTATTTCTCGGCTAGTTCAATCCAAAAAAATCGGAACGACGGTTCAAATATTAGTAAGATTGCCGGAGCCGCAGTTGGCGATGATATTACCGTTACCGGTATAATTTCGGGGATTAAGCCAATCACCACGCGTTCTGGGGCGCCGATGGGGTTTGTTACCCTCGAGGACGAAACCCACGCTATAGAAGTTGTAGTTTTCCCTCGGCTTTGGCAAGAGCGAGCAGGACTTCTTGAGTCGGGTAAAATTGTACAGGCGCGTGGTCGGTTTGATCAAAAGGACGGCCAACCTAAGTTGCTTGCCGAAGATATTTTAGAACCTTCTACAGCCGAGCCCGCTCATCTCAAAATTATTATCACCAATGGTTTCGCCAAAGATCACCTGGTTAAACTAAAAGAGCTGCTTGCAGCAAGTCCTGGCGACGTGTCGGTAGCGCTTGAAATCAAATCGGTAAGTGGTGTTAAAAACCTTACGATTAAGGAGCGCGTTGCCGTAAGTGATGATCTCCTTAGCCAACTCCAGTTACTCCTGGGTGAAGATAATGTCGTGCTAGATCGCTAGGGCTGAGCCTGGAGCTTCTAGTCCAATACTTTTTACGGTAGACTACACTTCAGATGGTTTACCTCACAACGTTTCTCTCCGCGCTTGGGGCAACGCTAATCATTACTCCGTTCGTCCGCCGGTTTGCTAACTCAGTGGGGTTGATGGACAAACCAGGACCACGACGTGTTCATACCAAACCGACTGCCCGAGGCGGCGGACTGGCAATATTTTTTGGTTTTTGGTTGGTGCTTGGCACTACGCTTTTGATTGCCCCCGATCAGTTGCGGTTCATTGAGCGCCAGGTTTTCGGGATCGACCAAAACCTCATTGGTGTTTTTTTGGGTGGAGCAATCCTGCTTGGCGTTGGGCTTTGGGATGACTACCGGCCACTGCAGCCCGGGGTAAAACTCGTTTGGCATTTTGTCGCAGCGGTGATGCCGGTATTGTTTGGCATCAGGATTTGGTGGTTTTCGCATCCCTTCGGCGGCCCGAATATTGTGTTAGGTAACTGGACGTATCTTTTGGTGCCACTCTGGCTTGTGTTAATGATCAACGTGATGAACTGGCTCGACGGGATTGATGGTCTGGCCACCGGGATTGCTGGTATTGCATCAGCGATTTTATTTGCACTCTCATTAACACCATTTGTCGCGCAGCCTGCTACCGCGTTCATGGCGGTGGCCTTGGCTGGAGCAACGTTTGGGTTTTTGCCCTATAATTTTCACCCAGCCAAGATTTTTTTGGGGGATTCTGGTTCTCAATTTTTAGGCTACATGATCGGTATTTTTGCTATTATCTCTGGCGGCAAGGTGGCCACGGCTTCCCTTGTTCTTGGTATCCCAATCCTTGACGCAATCTGGGTGATTGCTCGCAGAATTGCCTACCGCCAATCGCCGTTTAAGGCCGATCGGCGGCACCTCCATCACCGGTTTTTGGACATTGGACTAACCCAGCGGCAGACCGTACTCGTTTATTATTTGATTGCGCTACTCTTTGGTATGATTGCATTAGGAACGAAGACGTACGGCAAGTTCGTGGCCGGTGTTTGGCTTGTTGGACTTATGGCGGTAATCGCGATGAGTCTGGTGTTAGGCAATAAAGTACAATCACGGAGGGGGAAAAATGGCTGATATTTATTTCAAGGGCAAAAATCCCGGTGAGCAAGTACTATTTCTCGTGCGTGGCCACCCTTTTACCTTTTTGAGGACGGGTCTTTTAATTGTTGGATTGTTAATTCTACTGGTGGTGGTTTTTGCCTTCTTTAGTGCATCAAGCGTGAGCGCATGGGCAACCTTTATTATTGTACCGATTGTGCTAGCAGTGGGTTTTCGGGAATGGTTTATTTGGTCAAATTCAACCTACGTCCTTACCAACCAGCGATTGATCGCAGTGACTCAGAGCGGATTTTTTTCCCGTGATATCTCCGAGGTGGTAGCGCGCAATATCTTAACCGTTAACCATTCGGTCAAGGGGCCGTTTCAAACATTTCTCAATTTTGGCAACGTTAATATCAAAGTATCCGGCACATCCGAAGATGAGATCATGCTCCGAGCTGTTGCCGATCCGTATTCCTTGCAGCAGAAAATTTTAACCGCGAGCGGAAAGAGCGATTGAGTGGCGTTAGGTCCGTTCGTCTTCGGCGTAGAGGTACTCAAGGTCAACGCGCTGCCAATCGAAGAGTTCTATTGGTTTAAAGAATCGGGTAATTTCTTCTTCGGCGGTCTGAGCCGAATCGGAGGCATGGATAATGTTTTGGGCAGCGGAGAGTGAATAGTCGCCGCGGATCGTACCCGGCGGCGCCTCATGGCCGTAGGTCGGGCCCACCATCATCCGCGCTACCTCAATGGCATTTTTGCCTTCCAGTACAATCAACGTGGAGGGTGCTGATTTCATAAACTTCTTGTAGGATTCAAAAAATGTCTTACCTTTGTGGTGGGCATAGTGGATGTCGAGCATTTTGTCGTCGAGGTGAACCAGCTTTAACCCGGTAATCTTCAAGCCCTTGCGTTCAAAGCGATGGATTGCCTCGCCAATGATTGATCGATTAATTGCGTCGGGTTTTAAGATGATGAGGGTTCGTTCCATCATGATGTAGTAGCTAGTTACTAGTAGCCAGTAGCTAGGAGTCAGGGGTTGAGCAACTTTTCAAACTTGGCTTTATCTTCGTACGGACCAACGACCGCTAGCCGCATTAGCTCCGGCGATACAAGTTCCCGGGCTAGCTCGATTATATCAGAAGCAGTTACCGCTTCAACCCTGGCAATCAGCTCTTCTGGTTGTTCAATGGTATCAAGGAAAAGTTCTTGCTCGGCCAAGAAGTTTGCCACGGCGAATGAATCTTCGAGTTCCAGGTAGGTGCGCCCTTTGATATTTTCCTTGGCCCGGCTTAATTCTTCTGCTCGAAGTTTAGTTTTGGTTATTTTTTCCAGCTCCTTACGCGCTATCTTGATTGCCTCCTCTACCTTGGTAGTCGGAACTCCGGCACGAATAAAAAACGCGCCCGTTTCCTCGTACTCATCACTGCCGGAGCCCACATAATATGCTAGGCCGCGTTTTTCTCGGATTTCGGTAAAGAGTCGCGAGGACATCATGCCGCCCAGGGCGTTGTTTAACACGCGTAGCGTGTAGCGGCGGGAATCGGAGCGGGCAAGCGAGGGCAGGCCGAGTACAAAGTGGGCTTGGTCGGTTTTTTTGTTGCCAATCATGGTGCGAGGAGCTTGCCCGCTCCTAAATTGTTCATAGCCGGGGGACGTAGCGGTGGGTAATTTGCCAAAGTAGCCCTCAACCATAGCGCGCCAGTGCTCGGGCTTCCCGCTGCCGGCCACGGCCACGAGCATTGCCGGCGGTTGGTAGAATGTTTCTTTGTAGTTAATTAACTCCTCACGGGTGGTTGCAGTGATCGTTTCGCGGTAGCCGATAATCGGCCGGCCCAGCGGATTTTGGCCAAAGAGCGTTCGCTTGGCCAAATCCGCTACGTGTGATTGGGGCATATCCAGGTACATGTTGAGCTCTTCAGTAATCACGTCGCGTTCCTTAAGTACCTCGGCTTCAGGCAGTGTTCCGTTTAAGAGCATGTCGGCCAACACATCGAGCGCTTGGTCAAAGTGATCGCCCGAGGTTTGGACATAAAATCCGGTGTACTCTTCGGAGGTAAAGGCGTTAAAGTTGGCGCCCAGGCCATCGAGTTCTTTGGAAACGTGGAGGTAGGTGGGCCGTTTCCTGGTGCCTTTGAAAAACATGTGTTCAAGGAAGTGCGACAAGCCGGCCTGAGCTTCGGTTTCGTAGCGGCTGCCGACTTTCACTAAAATCAGCACGGCCACGGCATTGGTATCGTGCTTAGGCGCGGTGATAATCCGCAAACCGTTTTTAAGTTGAGTTTTTGAGTAGTGAAGGCTCATCGTCGTTTTCGCCAAATCCACCATGCCAATACAAGCCCAATGGCAACCACAACCACTACGTCTAACCCCCGCGTGTAGTGCTTTATGGTTTCCCAATGCGCCCCCAGCCGCAGGCCAATATAGGCAAGGCCAAGGCTCCAGGGGAACGCGCCCAAGACGGTGTAGAGGGCAAACTCTTTAATATCCATTTTAGCGATGCCTGCCGGAAAGGAGATGTAGGTTCTAACCACCGGCAGGAGGCGCCCAACGAACACCGTGAGTTTGCCGTATTTAGCAAAGAAGTGATCCGCTAAATCCAGCTCGTGGTGTCGCAGCAATATGTAGCGGCCGTAGCGTTCTATGAGTGGCCGGCCTCCCCAGTAGCCAATGGCGTAGGCGATGAGCGAGCCGATCAAGTTGCCGAGCGTGCCTGCCACTGCCACAAGGTAGAGGTTCAGGTTCCCCTGACCCACCAAGTATCCGGAAAACGGCATGATCACCTCGGATGGCGCAGGAATCCCGGCCGATTCGATCGCCATTAGGAGTACCACGCCGGTATAGCCAGTCATTCCAATGAACCCAACAATCCAGCCAGAAATAATAGTTAATAATTTTTCGATCATGCCAATCTCAGAATTTTTGCTATTTTAATGAGTGGTTCCCCAATGTAGCTATCAAATGGGCGTTTGAGCCATTGCCCCACCCAGGCCATCACAAATCCCACAACTAATCCTCCTAATACGTCGGTAGTGAAATGCAAACCCGTGAATACCCGGAGGGTCGAAAAGGTGAGCGTTAGAATCAAAAAGAACGTACCAATTTTGCGGTAGCCAGCGAGCCAAAAACCGAACGCCAAGGTAAAGCCGAGGGTGGCATGGTCGGATGGGAATGATTTGTCGGGAAGGTGGAAGAGTAGTTCTTTGGCGGCGTTAATCGATGGCCTGGTGCGAAAGAAAAAGTGGCCAATAATACTATTCACTACGAGCCAGCCGAAAAGTCCGGCAACTACTACCCGCGCGGCAGTGATTTTCTCGCGCGGGCCATTGAAAAACCAAACTACCATGAGTGCGATTGGCACAAGGTAAACGAGCCACCGTGCCCCCAACTTTGCTATGGTCGAAAAAATGCCACTCGTTTGAGTGAAAGTAATCAGCAACTCCGAAATTTTTTGATCCAGGGCGAAAATTTTTTCCAATGGTAATAGCTACTAATTGATTATTGTAACGAATTTTGCGAAAGCACTCAAGGTTTGGTGGCGTCAGGCATACTTTTTGCTTTGAGCAGTTGACATTTAAGTATATTTCATATAAAATAAACATTGTCGGGAGGGATCCTAACGGATAAGGAGTACCTTAACAATGAGAGATTTAAGGAGGATACGGAGCCCATGCCGCTCGGTCTGCCATTGCCTTTCGGGGGAAACTGGCAAACAGTGGATATAAAGGTATTCAAAGAGGTTTGTGCTGACTTTTGGTTGGAACCAGAAGAAGCACAAAACCTTGGCGAATTCCTCCAGTTTGGTGGTTGCGTGGTTGCTTGGACTTCGAAGGGAGACCTGACGAAGCCACGGCAGCAATGCAAGAAGTGTATTCGCTTTTGTCTCAGCACACACGAAACGCAGCCAAGGCTTATCTTCAGAAACTGCTTCCCAACCGATCGTAGCTCGTACCGACACCTTCGGGTGTCGGTTTTTTACTTGCACTTGAGTAATCCTATAACGGTTGAGACACTTAGGAAGTGCCCAGAGAAAGGGCATATAATGTCGTACAATCTGCTATAATAAAATCAAATGCTCGCTAAATTGATCCGTGAATTTTTGGAGTACTGCGAAATTGAGCGGGGGCACTCGCACCTGACGATTCGCAACTATGATCACTACCTTTCCCGTTTTTTAGAATTCGCCGAAAAAGCCGGTGTGGACGGGGCGGAAAAAATTGATTTAGAACTCGTGCGCCAGTGGCGCCTTGAACTCAATCGTCTGGAGAGAATGTCTCGTTCAACCCAGAATTACCACCTGATTGCGTTGCGCTCGTTTTTGAAATATTTAACTAAACGCGACATTCAAACCCTGGCTGCGGAGAAAATTGAGCTGGCGGATACGCCCGAACGGCAAGTAACCTTCCTTGACGAGAACGAGCTCGAGCGGCTGCTTGCCGCGCCGGATCTGCGCAAGCCTACCGGCAGCCGCGACAAAGCGATTCTTGAAGTACTTTTTTCAACCGGGTTGCGGGTTTCGGAATTGGCAAACTTGAAGCAAACCGAAATCAATCTCGATTCCGGCGAGTTTGCGGTGCGCGGCAAGGGCGGCAAGGTGCGCGTGGTGTTTCTGTCTGACGCCGCAAAACAGTGGCTTGATCGGTATCTTAAAACCCGCGGCGACGATAATCCGCGCGTCTTCACAATCACCGTTCGCCAAATTCAGCGCGTGGTAGACAGCCACGCCCGCAAAGCTGGAATTGTGAAAAAGGTGCATCCCCACACGATCCGTCACAGCTATGCAACAGATTTACTCCAGAATGGCAGCGACCTCCGATCAGTGCAAAGTTTGCTCGGCCATGCCTCAGTTACTACCACCCAAATCTACACCCACGTTACCAACGTTCAGCTCAAAGAGGTGCACAAGGCCTTCCACGGCAAACGCCGGAAAACTTGAGTATTATATAATACTTATATACTATAGTATATAATACGATAGAGTTGACAGCCAGAATTAAGGCGGTAATAATGGGGTAGAGGAGGTGGTTATGCTTCAAGTTCCCGTGGACAAAATTATTCCCTTAACCGAAATGCGCGACAGGTTCTCAAAGATTGTGGCTGATTTGGAAACCGGCACGCCGCTCTACATTCTCACCAAAAATGGCAAGCCCTCGGTGGCCGTGCTCTCGGTGGGAGAGCTCCAAAAATTGATCCAACAAGAGGTGAAAGCCGCGCCGCCACCCCACGAGGTGGCGCGCACGATCTCGGTGCAAACCCCGGGCACCCCGTTTACCCAAAGCGCGCCGCCGCAAGGCACTCCTGGCCCTTCCGGCGCCACCAACGAACCGCTCAAAGAAAACCTGCCCGACGACATGCCGATTGGCTAGTTCTCTGCTAGAATTGCCCTATGTCGTTACGAATCGGAATTGTGGGACTCCCCAACGCGGGCAAGTCGACCTTGTTTAATGCGCTACTTAAGCGCGAGCAAGCCCAGGCCGCCAACCGGCCATTTACCACCATAGAGCCGAATGTGGGTGTAGTCGACGTGCCCGATCCACGATTACACGAGCTCGCTGCCATTGCCAAGCCGAAGAAAATTATTCCCGCAACGATTGAGTTCGTTGATATCGCAGGACTCGTAAAAGGTGCCGCTCAAGGTGAGGGATTGGGCAACAAGTTTTTAGCGCATATCCGCGAGGTTGATGCGATTATTATTCTGTTGCGTTCATTTTCTGATCCCGACATTATTCACACCGAAGGCCGGGTTGATTCGGCAGATGATTTGAAAATTTTGGAAACCGAACTCGGCCTTGCCGACGAGGAGCATCCCGATGCTCTCCCCCTTATGGAAAAACCGCATCTTATCGTGGAAAACGTGTCAGACCAAGAGCTTAAGAATCACCCGCCGCAGGGGTGGCTGCGCATCGCCGCCCGGCTTGAGGCAGAGCTTGCGCAGCTGCCGGCCGATGATCAAAAAACCCTCCTCGATGAGCTGGGAGTTACAGAGCCGCCGCTTAATCGGGTGATTCGTGAAAGCTACAAACTGCTCGGATTACAAACATTTTTTACGGCCGGCCCGGAAGAGGTGCGCGCCTGGACGGTAAAACAAGATGCAACAGCGCCCGAGGCAGCTGGCGTAATTCACACTGATTTTCAGAAAGGATTCATTAAGGCTGAAGTGATTAGCTTTACGGATTATCTTGAATATAACGGAGAGCAGGGAGCTAAAGCTGCGGGAAAGCTCAGGATTGAAGGAAAAGATTATATAGTCCAAGATGGCGATGTGGTGCACTTCCGATTTGCGGTATAGCAATACTTGCACTTTTTACTTCGCCGCACTACAATAACTGCGATGCGTTACGATATCACGGTCATAACCAAGGACAAGGCGAGTCTTGCCAAGGCAAGCGAACTTATTAGTGGACACAGCACGATTGTTTCGCAGCGCGAATTGCCGGAGCGACCGTTCAAATATCGGATCGGGCAGCTTAGCGCGGGCAGCTACGCGACGTTTGTGGTGGAAATTGATCGAGCAAAGATGGTGGGCCTCCACCGAGCCATCAATGTCGACGAAGAGATAACTCGATCGCTCCTTAGCCGCCACCAGGAAGTAAAACAACTTGGGCGAGAGCAACCCCAGGAAGAGTTGAGTGTGCCGGAGCCAGTTGCCCAAGCGCCTAAGACCATTGAACTAAAACCCGAAGAGCCAGCTAAGGCAGTGGTGCCCAAAAAGCTTGAACCTAAAAAAGTCGTGAAAACTGCTAAAAAAACTACCGAAGTATCGGAAAAAGAACGTCTGAAGTTGCTCGATGAGCAACTTCGCAAACTCTTGCAGGAGTAATATGATATCACTCAATAAGGTCCATTTAATCGGCAACATGACTCGAGACCCGGAACTTCGGACCATTCCGTCCGGCCAATCGGTTACGAATTTTGGAGTAGCGACCAACCGGCGCTACAAAAATGCTCAAGGCGAGTTAGTCGAAGACACCCAGTTTCATGAGGTGGTTGCGTGGGGAAAACTCGCTGAAATTATCAACCAGATTTTCCACAAAGGCAGCAAAATCTACGTTGAAGGCAGGCTCCAAACGCGCAGCTGGGAAGCGCAAGACGGCAGCAAGCGTCAGCGCACGGAGGTAGTGATGGAAAGTTTTATTCCGCTTACTCCTAAAACGACTGCTCCCGAAGGCGAAATCGCTGCTGCTCACAGCCCTGAGCCGACTGCTGAACCCAAAATAGAAAAGAGCAAACCTAAGCAAGCAAAGGAATCCGCCCCAGCAGCTCCGGAGGGAGAAATTAATTTAGACGAAATTCCCTTTTAAATAATTACATCATGCCAGCCGCAAAGTCGTGTTTTTTTTGTAAAAAAGGGGTTCAGGCGATCGACTACAGCGATCCGGTACTGCTCGACCACTACCTCACTAATTGGGGTAAGATCAAGCCGGCTCGAGAAACCGGTGTTTGCGCTAAACATCAGCGAAAATTGGCGCGGGCAATCAAAAATGCGCGCTATCTAGCATTACTGCCGTACGTCAGACGCTGACGGCTATGTCGCTGCCAATCGCTCAAATCAAATCCGGAATGGTGATTGTCCTAAATGGCAGTCCATTTTTTGTGTTGAGTTCAGCACATAGTAAACTTGGGCGCGGGCGAGGGATTCAGCGAGTAAGAATTAAATCAATTACCGATGGTTCACTTAGAGAAGAAACCTTCCGTGGCAATGAATTGATCGAGCAAGGTGACGTAGAAAACCGCCAGGCCCAGTATCTCTATAGCGATCCGGTAAACGCATATTTTATGGGCTCTGATTTTGAACAATTCCCGGTTCCCGTGAAGCTCATAGGCACCAAAGGGCAGTTCCTTAAAGAAGGCGAGCACTACACCCTTAAATATTTCGAAAACCGACCAATTGGCGTTGATCTACCGATTAAGCTTGCCCTTGCGGTTGCCCAAACTGATCCGGGGCTCCGTGGTGATCGAGCAAGCGCTGGTACTAAACCAGCCAAACTTGAAACCGGTTGTATTGTCCAAGTACCACTCCATATCAAAATCGGCGATATGATTGTGGTTGACACCCGAGACAGCTCGTATGTTGAGCGGGCAAAAAGTTAGTCGATCGTACCCTTGATTACTAACATATCGGTTCTCACTTCTACTGAACTTGCCTTAAATCTCCCGGTTAGCGGAAGGAATCCGGCGACCAGTTCATTAATATTTGTACTGAACTGACCAGTGATGGTTTCAGGAAGAATCAACTTACCTGCCTCAATCCTTACAATCCTAGCTTTTAGTTCGCCATCTATTGTCTTAGGTTCTATGTACCACGTGGTTTGCGAACGCAAGGGGTCAACTAAGGTTGCGCGGATAACGATGAGCGGGGGATCAAGCTCGACTTGAGGTTCCTTAAACCGCTTACCTAAAGCACTCCTGCCTAAATTTTCTACAAGCAAGGTAGTAAGCTCTTCTTCGCTCAACTCAAATGTTACCTTGCTCTTATCGGCGGAATGCTTAATTAGTTCTTCAATCTTTTTAGCGATCGCTTCTTTGGCTTGTTGAGAAGGAAATACCCGGTTTTTGGCAGTTGGGAGTTCACGGGCCTTTTTAATGAGCCAAATAGCGCCTCCCGAGCCAAGCAGGAGTAGGATCATAAGAAAAATTACCAAAGTGGTAAAACTGAAACAGGAGCGACCAGAGCGTCGATCTAGTTCTCCATAGAACGATTCTTTTTTAGAGGTTTCCGTTTCTTGTTCCATTCAATTTTGCTAGAAAAGATTGCGTAAGATTAACTTGCAAGCCCGGGTGCCCGAGGAGCTTGGTGGCCGGGAAGTAGACAATAACACCCAAGGCAGTTGCTAGAGCAAGCTGTGCCAGCACTTCGATCGAATGGGTAAGCGGTAGAAGCGTTCCAACTAACATTTTACCACCTTGGACCGCAGCCGCCATAATTGCGCTCGCAACTAGTACCCTGGCCCCGTCCAGGGCAAGTTTTCGATCATTCAGCTCAACTGATCGTCGGAGCAGGTAGTAGAGCATCACTGCCTCAATAATCATTCCGACCGAAAACCCAATCGGGAGTGCCACCACCCCGTTACTGGAAACGAGCGCCGAGGCGGTAATAATCGAAATAGCGACCGCCACAATTCCACCGATCGTGGGGATAATAGTATTGTGGCGCGCAAAAAAAGCTCGGTACAGCAGTGGCAGCAGACCGCCGGCAACGAGTCCCGGCGCAAACCAACCCAGCGTGCGTGCGGCGATAATGGTTTCCTCCCAACCGAAGTAGCCAGATCCCAGCACCAACCGAACGATCTGAGCGCGAAGCAGCACCATACCAACCGCCATCGGCGTGAGGAAAAAAATAATAGTACTGATTGCCCGCTCGATGTGGCGGCGGAATTCACTGCCACGGGAGAGTGCGTGATGTCGGGCTAGAGTAGGGAAAAGCGCCTGAGCAATCGAAGTGGCGAAGATCACCACAGGGGTGGTTTGGATGTTGTCCGCAAAGGTATAAATGGCGATTGAGCCGCCCCCAATTTTGGCGGCCATAAAGGTGAATGCTAAGAGCATTAGCTGGTTTGCGCCAAGCCCAATCGTTCGAGGAATCATAAGTTTTACAATCTTACGAACTTGCTCGTTGCGCCAATCAATGAGCGGCCTAAAACGGAATCCAATCGTTGCCAGGGACGGTAGCTGGACAATAAGGTGGAGGAATGATCCAATGATTACCGCCCATACCACGCCACTAACCGAATAGTGATCAGCCGCAAGGAGCGTGCCCAGAATAATCGAGCCGTTATAGAAGATCGGTGCGAGCGCAGTCGCTACGAACCGATTGGTCGCGGTCAGCATCCCCGAGATAATGAATGAGACACCAAAGAGCACCGGCGAGGCTAGCAGATTGCGGGCATTGGTGACGGTGAGCGCTAGTTTATCTGGTGGAAAGTCTGGAACGAGATACCCCATGAGACCGGGCATAGCCACAAAAAAGATTGCGGCAAGTACCATTGTTCCGATCAGCGCGGTGGTGATAAGAGTACTACCAATGTGGTTAGCCTCAGCACGTTTGCCTTTGGCAACGAGCTCGGCAAATACTGGAATGAATGCTGCAGAAACCGCGCCAAGGACCAGCGTATTGAATATCAGATCGGGTAGTCGGAATGCCGCGAAGTAGGTGTCGAGGATAGTAGCCGGGATTTTTTGAGCAAGATAGTGATCCCGGATTACCCCGAGCATATTAGAAACAAGGAGCGTTACCGCAAGAATTGCAGTGGCGCCGGAAATGCTCGAGGTGCCAACAAAAAATTTTATGAGTCTTTGAACCATTTGAATTGAACCATCTTACTTGGTAGATCGAGTACGGCGTAGCGGCCTAAAGCACCGGCTGGCACATTAATCACGAGCGTTTGACCAAGTTGATTGGTTTCGGCCCGGGTATGGAGGTGGCCAAAGATTTGGATCATGGGCGCATTAGCGAGTGGGGTTCCCGAAGCCTTGAGTTCTTTAAATTGCGGGGTCGGCCGGTGGCTCACTGCGATCGCCCCGGTAAGATTGTTGAGCGAGCCCCCGGGGATTTCGGGTTGTGATTCAACATCCCCAATCCCGGCGATCCGGTAACCCTCGATTTTTTCATCATCGAAGTGCAGGAGTACTCCTGCCTGGCGAGCATGTTCGATAACTTCTTTTGAGTCGTTATTACCATAGACCATCTTGAGGGGCAGGTGGTGTTTTTGAGTAACAAGGTTGATGAATTGATCAAGATACTCTAAGGGATGGCCGTCGTGTCGATCGGTTATGTCTCCCGGCGATAATACTAGATCGAATCGCTCGCTGCCCAATAATGTATCGAGCCCCTTGAGTGTCGACTGCGAGGAATGGAGATCGCTTAGGAGCAAGATTTTCATTTCCTTTTAGCACGCTTAGGGCTTGGCGCCCCCTGGAAAAATTGTTCGAATCTATCACCTTCCACGGTCTCTTCGTTGATGAGCAGTTCAGCTAATTTATGAAGGATTACTTTTCGTTTTTCGAGCACTTCGCGTGCCCGGGTCTCGGCTTTAATAACCATTGCTGAAATTTCTCCATCGATTGTTTCGGCAATCTTTTCAGAATATGTTTTGCGTTCACCCAGTTCTTTACCTAGGAAAACAAGCTCATCGCCTTCACTTAATGTCACCGGACCCAGGCGATCTGACATGCCATACTGAGTAACCATATCGCGAGCGATTTTGGTGGCCCGCTTGAGGTCGTTAGCCGCGCCAGTGGTAGTCTCATTAAAGATGAGACGTTCGGCAACTCTGCCTGCGAGGAGCTGTGCGAGGTCGTCTTCGAATTTAGATCGGCTGATCAAGTGCCGGTCTTCTGTAGGTCGGGTCCAGGTAAAGCCGAGCGCCATGCCCCGAGAAATGACAGATACTTTATGAACCGGATCACAGTGTTTCAATGATCGCGCGGCGATGGCGTGCCCTGCTTCATGATAGGCGATGATCTCTTTTTCTTTTTTGCTCAAGATCCGGGAACGCCGTTCCGGACCAAGCATTACTTTCTCCACCGCTTCGTTAAAATCGCTCATTGCGATTTCTTTCTTGTCGTGGCGCGCCGCAAAAATTGCTGCCTCATTCACCGCATTTTTAAGATCAGCGCCTGAAAATCCCGGAGTACCTCCGGCAACCTTTTCAAGATCGATATCCTTGCCAAGCGGCTTGCCGCGCACATGAATTTTGAGGATCGATTCGCGGTCTCGCTTGTCTGGCAGGTCGAGTACCACTCGACGATCAAAACGGCCCGGCCGCACTAAGGCCGGGTCGAGGATGTCAGGACGATTTGTTGCCGCCATAACCACGACGCGAGTTTCTGTTTCAAAGCCATCCATTTCGACCAAGATTTGATTGAGGGTTTGTTCGCGTTCGTCATGCGATCCACCGAGCCCCGCGCCGCGCTGGCGGCCAACCGCATCAAGCTCGTCAACAAACAGAATTGCCGGGGCATTGCGTTTAGCTTTGGCAAAGAGGTCACGTACGCGAGCCGCGCCAACCCCGACAAACATTTCCACAAACTCCGAGGCGGAGATCGAAAAGAACGGTACATTTGCTTCACCGGCGACTGCTCGCGCCATCAACGTTTTACCGGTTCCAGCCGGGCCAATAAGGAGCACTCCTTTAGGAATCTCGGCGCCCAGCCGCTGAAATTTTTCTGGGTAGCGCAGGAACTCAACTACCTCTACCAGCTCACGCTTGGGTTCTTCGGCGCCGGCGACGTCGGCAAAGGTAATCCGTTTTTGACCCGGTTCAAAGAGTCGCGCCTGAGATTTTCCAAACGAGAGAGCTCTAATATTAGTGCCCTGTGCCGACCGAATCATGAAGTAGAGAAATACTCCAACGATCGCAAATGGCAACAGGAACGACAGGAGGTTGGGAAGGAGCGTTCCTCGCTCGGGATTAGCAATCTCGATGGTTACTTTCTCGGGGACAATGCCATAGTCTTTCAAGGTTGCTTGCGGTTCTTTAAACGTTTCGAGTACCTGGTTGTCACGCAAGGTTGCTTTTACTCGGTTGCCTTCAACCTTGACTGATTCAACTTCGCCTTTTTCGACTGCCTGGGAGATTTCTGAGATGGTGGTTCGTTTGACGCCGGTCTGTCGCGGGACCGAAAATTCAAACAGCGCCCACACCACAAGTAGCGCGATAATGAAATAGAGAATATTTTTGATGCGTCGGTCCATTGCGAACTTTAGCTTACGATCTTTACACGAGAATGTAAATATGTGTATAATACGGATACTGTCGCAGATTATTTTGTGCGACAGCGAACACTAATAACATCGCGGGGTGGAGCAGTCCGGTAGCTCGCCAGGCTCAATGGACACAAAACTCAAGGCAGACATTGCGGAGTCAGCTGTTGTAACAGAACTTCTTCGTCGAGGCTTTAAGGTACTCAAACCAGTTGGTGATCGATTACCTTATGACATAGCAGTTGACCTCAACGGAAAGCTCATTCGTATCCAGATCAAGCACGCGTGGTTTGTTCCTGCCAATAATTACTTTGCCGTAGATGTGCGCAGGACCAAAACCAACCGGCGGGTGATGCGAAGAGAGCGTTACAACAATGAAGATTTTGACCTTGCAATCGTCTACATTGATCAAGGCCCTGTCTTCTACGTGATTCCAGTTGAAATTTTTGTACGTTATGGCAGTACAATCGCGCTCGTAGAAGTCGAAAAAAGGCAGCGAAAACCGATCGCAGCTGCTTACAGGGAACGTTGGGATTTGTTGTCATCGTGGGCCGCCCGCTCGGTAACGAGCGGGGCAATACCCGTCAAATTCGGTGAAGCCTTATCTCTGTAGATATGGTAATACCGAGCCAAGACCCGATATACATCGGGTAAGGTGTAGAGACTAGATGGCGGGATCCCGACAACGTTGTATCGGGATAAGGTATAGTCCAGACCACAAACCTTTTTTGGGACGGCGAAAGCCGCAGTGGTATGCATAACCTGGAGGTCGTGGGTTCAAATCCCACCCCCGCAACATAACAGCAGATACAAAGTAGCGCAGGCGTCAAACCTGTGCTACTTTGTATGTGATGGCTGCGTAGCTCAGTGGTTAGAGCGAGCGCTTCATAAGCGTTAGGTCGTAGGTTCGATCCCTACCGCAGCCACCAACGAAACAGTCCTGCCTTGTGCGGGCTATTTTCGTTGTGTGATTCACCGGTAGGGATCGAACAGGAAAGGGGGTCGGGGAAAACACTTGTTTTCACCGTTTGCGGAAGCACACGAAACCGAGGGGTTTTGTGCACCGAGCGAAGCGCAGCGTAGTCGAGGTGGTGAGATTCCCTACCGCAGCCACACTATTTCTCACTAGATCGTTAATCCCGTAACAGTTTCAAGCCACTTAACGTAATAGGGTATCTCCTCATGATTTGGTTTCTTCCGTGTTTGGGGATCAACTTGGTCCTGGTAAAAGTTTTGAGGCAACACCACCACCTGTTCGTCCGGTCGCTTGTAGCCAAGTCTCCGGCGCAGCTCGATCTCTTTAAACTGGTCGGTTTGATAGTAGATGGTGAGGCCGGCAAGCCTGGTGTTTTCTTGTTTGATCCGGGCAATTTCATTTTTGAGTTCGGTGATCCGTTTGTTTACCGCAATATTACGCCACACCGCCTGCCCAAGCGAATAACCGGTGTAGAGGATAGTAACGAGCACAAGGAGCCGCGTAATAATTTGTTTGAGCCGTTCCACAATCCCATTATACCATTGCGAATGATCAAAACTGTTTCCTAGCGAGTGTCCTGGCTCGGGTACCGCCTCGGGGCGTGCGCTCTACATGAGCGGTCGCTCCTAGAGAGCTCACTTCGTTCGCTGCTGGATGCTCCCTTCCTGTGGCGCCTGCCTACCGGCAGGCAGGCTAGCAACCCGCCCTCCCCTCGCACCCTTCGCCAGGACACATATACACTAACCTATAAATTACCAGCGACCGTTGCGTTTGGTCGGTGGTTTTGGTCCGGGCTCATTAGGTTTCTCTTTCGAGAGCCAATCAAGTCCGTAGTACCCAACGAGTCCTGCGCCGATTGCGACAAGAATAATCACAATCGCGACGGCCGCCCGGCGGGGAATCCGCTGCTTAGCGGGCTTAGCTTCCTGCTTTGATTCTTCTGGTTTAACTTGAGCTTCTTCCTTTTCTTGTTTAGGGGTGGCAGCAGTAGCCTCACGAGTTTCCTGCGATTTCACCGCTGCTTCGGCTTGCTCTACGGTTTTGCCCTTAGAAACCTCGGCAGCAATCTTGCTCGAGAGAGTTTTCTTCGATTCAGAAGTGAATGCCGAGTTGTTACCCGAGCTGTCGCGGGTAGCAATCCCAAACTCGTAGTCAGATTCTGGGTCCAAGCCACTTACCGTGGTAGTAGTTACATCGGTTCCAGAAATCACGACCGTTGAGAAGCTGGCGTCGGTTGTTTTGCGGAATCGGACAACGTAGTCGGCAGCTCCTTCGACCTTTGACCAAGAGAGGGTAGCCTGCTTGTCCGAGACAGCAGTTGCGAGATTAGCAGGAGCGGTCGGGAAGATTTCAGTGACCGAAGTCGCCGATACCTCCAGTGAAGGGGCTGATTCGTTGGTGCCATCAGTAGCCGTAACAATGTAGTAGTAGGTGGCGCCTGGCACAACCATTTCGTCGGTGTAGCTCGTTGTCGTGAGCTCAGTAAGTTTGGTATTCCGGTCATACTGACCAGCCATCTGGCTGCGGTAGACGCGGTATTTCAAGGTAGTTGGTGATGCTGAGGCACTCCAGCTCAAAATGAGCGCGTTACCACGATCATTGGCACGGTCGCTGATGGTAAGGTTCTTCGGCTCAGCCGGGCGTAGGTAGACAAACCTACTGGCATCAGCCACGACAAAGCCGTTTCCCCGCGCCGTCAAGGTAATCGAACTTGAGGTGCCGGATTCGAGTGAAAACGTACCGAGCATCTTCCAGCCGGACCAGGCATTTTCCTCGTAGGTGCCGTTGGCTTTAAGTGACTGGTCGATACTAACCGATGCGTCCCGGGAAGGGGTAACTACTTTATAGGGAGCATCTTTTGCTTGTGGGCCAGGCACACCAGTTGGATCGACAACCCATGAAACATACACTTCATAGTCGCCGGTGACCGAAACATTCGGTCGGAAGGTTGCGGTAGCGCCAGAATCCCCGGTTGCCCAGCGGTAGTCTGATTCCTGTCCTGCCGCAGAGCTAACGGTATTCCAGCTGCCACTCTGTGAATAGCCACTTGTTGCGCCATCGTCTGGCCGCAGTTCGGTTACCGCAAGCACTTGCTGCGATTGGGCCGATCGGTGACCAATCGTATCAAGCGCGATAAGCGAAAAGTAATAGCTTTTTCCTTCGTCGAGCCCAGTTGCGGTAAAGCTTGTTCCGGTTACCGTACCGATAAGCTCACCGAGGGAACCGGCCGTGTTCGAGCGATAGACTTCGACCCGATTAACATCGGCAGAGTTTGACCAATTCACTATGGCTCGGGCAAAATCAGCTTTTGCCGTTACGCTCCCTGGTGCTTTCGGTGGGGTAGTGTCAACGCTAAAATCAGCCGTTGCCTCGGCATTCGACGAGGGGAATGGGAATGAACGCCATGCCGAGAGGCCGCCCGAGCCGTCACGGCTCCGAGCTTGCCAGTGGTAGCTGCCATCGGCAGGAACGCTTGCCGAAAGGTTCACGCTAATCGGTGAGTTAGCTACGGTTGGTTGCCCGATTGCTTGGTGGGTTGGTATGCCGGTAAATGCGACACCGAGTTCTCTCACCTCGACCTCGAGGGTTAGGGTATCGGCTGGGTCGGGGTCAGAGAGCGTCGAGCGAACAATAAGTTCGTGTTGAACAATGGTATCTCCTACTTGCAATTGTGTTTTGCCGTCGTTTGTTAGCTGGATAAGTGCCGAAGGCTCGGCCGGTGCAGCTGGGTTTGCCAGTACTTGTTGGCTTGGCATAAATGTCGCCATTCCAACAAGGAGAGCAAGCACGAGCTGAAAAATTTTATTGATTTTTGTCATTAATAATTTCTCCTGTTATTTCCAATTAGTTACTAAAAAACATCACAAATCGACCCCTCCCTTACCATGCAGTATGTGAGTTCCCTCATAGCAATCGACCGCTTGAGGCTAAGAATTTTCCTAACCTCGGTCTATACCGCCATAAAGTTTATCTACACTAGCATTAAAAAAAGACTTGTCAAGCCCTATATACTCTTGCGTACGCAATATGTATTAAGCGAGACCCATCAATTTTTTGGCATGACTCAGTGTTTTTTGCGCTACCGGCCGGGCTTTGAGTGCCCCTTCGGCTAGCACGGTTTTAACCATGCCTTGCTCGTTAATGATTTTATCGTGCTTTTTCTGAAGGGGCGTGAGTTCCTTAATTACCGCATTCGAAAGTGCTTGTTTAAGGGTGACGTACTTAAAGTTACCTTGGTCATATTCTCCCCTGAGCTTGGTTGCAAGTAGTTTATCGAAGAGTTCGAGAATACCAAAAAGATTAGCAACGCCAGCCGATACAGCGCCCGGGGTTGCTTTGGTGTCGGTTACTGCCGTCATAATTTTGTGTTCAATGGTTTTGGCTGAGTCAGCCAGGGCAATGCCCGAAGCGCCGGTTTTGCTCATTTTTTCGTTAGGATTGGTTAAAGACATAATTCTGGGAAGCGTAGTCAGGAGCGGCCTGGGTTCGACAAACAATTTACCAAAGCGGCTGGTAAACCGGCGCACAAGTTCCCGGGTGAATTCAATGTGCTGCACTTGATCTTCCCCAACCGGCACAAGCTCCGCCTGGTAGAGGAGAATATCGGCTGCCATAAGAGTGGGATAGCTAAGCAAACCAGCTGCTACAGAACCCTTTTGTTGCGCTGTTTTTTCCTTGAATTGAGTCATTCGTTCGAGCTCACTCAACGAGGTAATGGCAGTGAGCAGCCATGAAAGCTCGGTGTGTTCGGGAACATCTGATTGGCGGAAGAGGGTGACTTTTTTAGGGTCGAGTCCGGCTGCCAAAAACCACGCAACTAAGTCTTCGGTAAATATCGGCAGTTTTTTTGGATCAAATGGTGTCGTAATCGCGTGGTAGTCGGCGACCGCAAAAAAACAGGTGTGCTTTTGCTGGAGCTCCACCCATTGCTTAATGGCTCCGAGGTAATTACCAAGATGGAGCTCGCCCGAGGGTCTAATAGCAGAAAATACTTTCGCCATGTTGTACCATTGTAGTACACGATGATCGAAAAAGCCAAACACTACGCGCGGATTATCGGAAAGTTGCCATTCGTCGAACGGGTGAGTTTGACTGGATCGCTTGCCGAAGGCCGGCAACATAAAGGATCGGACATCGATTTTTTTATCCAAGTCAGGCCGGGCAGACTCTATTTTACGCGGTTTTTTGTTACCACCGTTATTCAACTGCTCGGTGTGCGGCGGCATGGTCAGGCAGTTGCCGGCAGGATTTGTTTAAACTGGTTTGCAACATTTGATGGCCCGGCTCGTCAGGGTCGTGTCCATCAGGTACTCTGGCAACGAACGAGCTCTGAATTAAATCTTTTCGAGCGGCTGCTCTCAGGGTCTTTTGGGCAACTACTCGAGCAACTAGCGAAGCGCTTCCAGCAAGCTCGCTTTCGCCGAGATCCCCGCACTAACCAACTGGGCTCGCAAGTGCGCTTTTCAGACCAAGAACTCGGTTTTCACCCGCCAAAATCTTAAGCTGGCTCGCGTAGCCACCCTCGGCAGCGCTCTACTCGCCTCCGGCTCGTCCTTCGGCTCGCTGCTTGGTAGCTCCTGCCCCTCGACAAAGCTCGGGGTCCCGTCGTCCAGGCAGCTCGCCGGGATTGGAGCGCTTCGCTTCCAATGGCGCTCGCAACTGCCTCGGGTTGGCTCCGCTTCGCCAAAGCTTACTTTGAAGCTCTTGACATTAGTAACTATTTTGTACTACAATCACTGGTTGGCAGTCAAAGTTAATTAAGGAAGGATTATTTATGGCAAATCTAAAACCAATTGGAGACAAGATTCTCGTTAGACCAATCGATTCGGAGGGGTTAACCAAATCCGGCATCGTGCTACCCGATACTGCCAAAGAGAAACCTCAGGAAGGCGAGGTACTGGCAGTCGGTTCGGGCAAGTTTGAGGACGGCAAGCGCATTCCCCTCGAAGTTAAAAAGGGCGATCGCGTTATTTTTGCAAAATATGGGGGGGATGAAATTAAATTGAATGGCGAAGAACTCAAGATTATTTCGGAATCAGATGTCCTCGCCATCCTCGAAAAATAGTTCGACAAGCTCACTACAAGTAACATAAATGATTCATTATGGCAAAACAGATTAAATTTTCAGAACCAGCCCGGCAGTCCCTTATCAAGGGAGTTAATCAACTTGCGAACGCAGTACGTATAACCCTCGGCCCCAAAGGCCGCAACGTGGTGCTCGACAAGGGCTTTGGCAGCCCATCAATCACCAACGACGGGGTAACCATTGCCAAGGAGATTGAGTTGCCGGATAAGTTTGAGAATATGGGTGCACAGATCGTTAAGGAAGTCGCGGAAAAGACCGCCGATGTTGCGGGAGACGGCACCACTACGGCAACCTTGCTCGCCCAGCAGATTGTTAACGAGGGGCTCCGGGTTATCAGCACAGGCGCGAATCCAATGGCAATCCGGCGCGGTATCGAGAAAGCAACTAACGCGGCAGTCGAATCACTCAAGCAATCTGCCAAGCCAATCACTGGCAAAGCTGAAATTGCTCAAGTTGCTTCAATTTCAGCAAACGACCCAAAAATCGGTAACCTGATTGCCGAGGTGATGGATATGGTTGGCCGCACCGGTGTGATTACGGTTGAGGACTCACAAACCTTCGGTCTTGAGAAGGAAGTGGTCGAAGGAATGCAGTTTGATCAAGGTTACATTTCGCACTATATGATGACCGATGCCGCTCGCCAGGAAGCAGTGATTGAGCATCCCTACATTCTGATTACCGACAAGAAAATTTCCTCAATCCAAGAAATTTTGCCAGTACTTGAAAGTATGGCGGCCACCGGCAAGAAAGACCTCGTGATCATTGCCGAGGATGTTGACGGTGAAGCGCTGGCGACGCTGGTGGTTAACAAGCTGCGCGGCGTGCTCAATGTGTTGGCGGTTAAGGCGCCAGGCTTCGGCGACCGCCGCAAGGAAATGCTCGCCGACATTGCGGTCGTAACCGGCGGCCAGGTAGTTTCTGAAGATCTCGGCATTGAGATGAAGAATGTTAAGCTCGAGGTGCTCGGCCAAGCTCGCAAGATCGTTTCCGACAAGGACACCACCACAATCATTGAAGGTAAGGGCACTCAGGCTACCATCAAGGCACGAGTCGAGCAGATCAAAACCCAGATTGCCAAAACTACCTCTGAGTTCGATCGCGAAAAGCTGGAAGAGCGCCTCGCCAAACTCTCGGGCGGTGTTGCGGTAATCAAGGTAGGTGCTGCGACTGAACTGGAACAGAATGAAATCAAAGCTCGGGTTGACGACGCGGTGCATGCCACCAAGGCGGCAGTTGAGGAAGGGATTGTGCCGGGCGGCGGTATTGCCCTGGTAGAAGCTATCCCAGCGGTTAAAGCGCTTGAACTTGAAGATGATGAGCAGCTTGGTGCCCAGATTGTTGCCAAATCACTCGAATCACCGTTGCGCCAAATCGCCGAGAACGCCGCTAAGGATTCTGGGGTGATTATTGAACAAGTTCGCAAATTGGAAAAGGGTATGGGCTACGATGCCGCCAACGATCGGTTTGTCGATATGGTCAAAACCGGCATTATTGATCCCCTTAAGGTTACCCGCGCGGCGCTCCAAAATGCAGCTTCCGTGGCAGCCATGCTCTTAACTACCGAGGTAGCAATTACCGATCTGCCCGAAAAGAAAGAGTCCCAGGTCGCCACGCCCCACGCTGACGAGTTCTAAGGTTGACCATCTTATCGGTATTGACTGAACGACGCTTATGGATTACTATGGGAGCGTCGTTCATTTCAAATCTAAGGAGTGTTGGTTATGAGAGTGCTTCAGTTGAATCACACAGGACACACGAAGGTTAGCGAGCTCACCCGAGAGCAAATCGAGTCAATGACCGCTGAGCAGCGGGAAGCCGAGATTAAGAAAATTCGCAAGTGGGCGGACGGCGAAATCGACAAAGGCCGGCTGGTGGTCGCAGTACAAAAACAGGGTGCGGATGGCGTACAAGTCCACAAAGGTGACAATCCGAGTCTGGATACTTTCCAGTACGAGTCGCATTCACCACTTGTCGGTGGCTGATCAATGGAGATTGTAGTGGTCGTTCTGTGGTTAATGGTTTATCTGTTAATCATCTATATTTTTGTATTAAGGGCACAAAGGGCACAGGAGCGGCGGTTTGTTGATTCCAATCAAGCAGAAAAACGTGCCGCCCAACTACTCAATGAAACGCTCTCCGTTGAGCAGCTCAGCCAACTCGCTTTGGGTCACATCTGCGTACCTTCTCGGGTTTCGGGATTCAGCTACCATGTGGGCTGTGAGGGTAGTGTCTATCTCTTCGCTCCCGATGGAATGTGTATCGGCCTTTGTATTACGCCCCGCCAAAATTTGCCGAGAAGTGACCACATTCTGGCCATGGTCCGGCATCTCCAGGCTGACGAGGCCGGTTTAATCAAAAAAGCCGGTTTCTACGGCAGGCTTGACGTGCGCAAGCAATTATTACTCAGAGAGCTCAAAGCCCAGCGGCCAACCTAGGCCGCTTTTTTTTATTGTGGTTTAACTGCACTTGGCTCAGACGACGGCCCCGGCACGACGGCTGGCACGCTAGATTCGCCGCTGCCGGTTGCCTGTTTAAGGGTTTGTTCTAGCGTGCTGCCAAACTGGTTAAAATTTTTCAGGGGCCCTAGCTGGAGGAGGTTTCTCACGACATAAAGCATCAGCGTCACGATAATCAGCACGCCAACCGTCGAACCGAGCCCCACAAAGATACCGTGCCAAAATGAATACCATAGGGTAGTACGCCGATTCGATTGCTCGACCGCCTTGGTGAGTTTTTCAATCTGTTCCTCAAGATCTCGTGCCATAACTCATGATTATACGCTGATTTCCGGCGCGGCAGCGCCGCCGATTGCCTCGTCGGATTCGATCACTAACTCTTTTCTGGTGATTTTGACCACCGCGGTTGAAGGGATGATTCGTTCGGAAAACCACGATCGCACATAATACTTAGCCACCCGCTCGCCCTCCAAATCAATCGCGAGGTCCGATACCCGGCCAACTCTCTTGCGCGATTGGGTGGTAACCGGCAGGCCAATCACCCGGATGCCCTGCCCCAACGCTTCTTTCGCCCGAACAATTTCGTTAATCTCAACAAGCGCTTCCTCGGATTTAATCACGAGGCCGCCGCGATCCACCGCAATAATGTCGGCGGCTGTCGCAAAGAGCGCCGGTTTAAGGAGGGAAATGGAAACCGTCACGCCCAAAAACGCCCCACCCTTAGGATCGATCACCACATCCTTAACTTTACCGATTCTAACCGGCGGCTCGAGCGTGCCCACCGGCAGCCGCAGGATCGAAGAAGCAAGCACAAGCGATGGCATTAAACCCCTCTTTACTTTAATTCAATAATACATTGTCGATAGCGCAGTCTCAATAGGTTTTTAGCAAATTAAATAAAAAAGCTGAGTACTCCATCGAGACTCAGCTGAACTGGTTTCCCTAAATCATGAGCGCGACAGCTGGATAAGCCACGGTTCTCTTGTTGGTGGAAAGCAAAACGACTCTACCCCGATTTTTGGAAGGCCGGGAAGGTAATCAATCACTTGTGGTCGCTTTCTCAATTTGTAGTCGGCGTGACTCATGAGCGAGTAATGCGATTGGCCGTCACCACCAACAAATGTGATATCAACGGTTACTTCCCCAAAAAATCCGTATTTTTGGATGGTTGTGAACTCCGGTAAGCTCAATTCTCTCAACTGATGAAACAGCCGGTTCGGACCATTGATGGTGAGTAAATCTTTTACGTTATGGATTTCGAACAAGTCTTCGGTGGTAGCCAGTGAGAATCGCCAGATGCTCAGTCGCTGTTCAGATAGGCAGAAGTTCACGAACGTCCCGTTATGAGCACGCTCGAGTTCAGGAATACGGGGCACAACTTCTATTTTTTCGAACCGGAGAGGTAAATCGCCCCAGAGGTTGAAAGCAGTTGGTTGACGCGAAATAAAGTGATAGAACGATACGGTCTTTCCTGTAGCGTCGATCGTAAGAGGATTATCCGGTATTCCCTGATCATCGAGCAGCTCGTTGGTAATCCGGTTAAGCCAGTGATCTTTTTGGATCAGCGATCCATCGAGCGACGAGAGATTTCTTACCTGACAAGGTATGAAAAGCGAGACCTCGCCATTCTTACCTAGTTTGGAGCGGTAGAAAATAACCGTAAAATAGAGTTGCTGCCACCGCTTGGATTGTTTGAGTTTATCAACGATTACAAGGTGGCACCAGATTGGCATGCCATACAGCTGGTTTTTCGTCGCAAATGCGAGTCCCAAGCACTGCTCTAATTGCTCGATTGGCATAGTGGTTGCTCCGTTCGGTTTTCAAGCTGCACTGTCGTTCAAGACCGATATTCAGTACTATTGTAGTACATATCAATGCTAAATCAAATTCGCAACTTTGTGATCATTTCCCACATCGACCACGGCAAGTCCACCCTGGCCGATCGGTTAATTGAGCTCACTGGCACGGTCCCTAAAGAAAAGATAAAACCACAGATGCTCGATTCAATGGAGCTCGAGCGCGAGCGCGGCATCACTATCAAAATGGCGCCAGTGCGGATGCTGTGGCATGGCTACATCCTGAATCTGATTGATACTCCCGGCCACGTTGATTTTACCTACGAAGTTTCCCGCGCGCTTTCCTGTGTCGAAGGCGCAGTGCTCCTGGTCGATGCCACCAAAGGCATCCAAGCCCAAACCCTTTCCAATTTTCGGTTAGCGCAAGCCGCTGGCCTTACCATCATTCCCGCAATCAACAAGATTGATCTCCCTTCGGCCGATATTGCCTCAGCACAAGCCGCCCTCCAAGCCCTCACCGGCCGAGTGCCGCTCAAAATTTCTGCCAAAACCGGCGAAGGTGTTACCGAGCTCATAGACCGGATTATTCATGATATCCCCGCGCCAACCGACGACGAACACAACGCATTCAAGGCGCTGGTGTTCGATTCGTTATACGACGAACACCGCGGCGTAATTGTTTATGTGCGGGTGTTCGATGGCGGACTTGCCAAAGGTGCCACCCTTAACTTCATGGCCACCGGCGCCACCGCGCGCGTGCTCGAGGTTGGTTACTTCCATCCGGAACGTCGGGGAGCCCTTGCCCTGGCTCAGGGCGAGATCGGCTACGTGGTGACTGATCTCAAATCGCTGACCGAGGCCCGGGTGGGAGACACGGTGGCAGAAATTCAAAACACCGAACCAATCGCGGGGTTTCGAGAACCGAAACCAATGGTGTACGCAAGCGTTTTCCCGGTCTCATCCGCCGACACCCCACTCCTGCGCAAAGCGCTCGACAAACTTCGCTTGAACGACGCCGCGTTTCAGTTTGAGCCCGCGGAGTCTAAGGCGTTCGGCCCGGGGTTCAAGCTCGGCTGCTTGGGCCTGCTCCACCTCGATATCGTGAAGCAGCGGCTCGAACGGGAGTTTGGACTTGAGCTTGTAGTTACCACGCCACAGGTTGCCTACCGTAAAAAATCTCAAATCTCAAATCTCAAATCTCAAAATGATTGGGAAGAACCTTTTGTCCGACTGGAAATTGTCACACCACCAGATTATCTCGGCTCGATTTTAGAACTCATCAACCGCCACCGCGGGATGGTATTAACAAACAATACAATTTCCGAGTCTCTGGTGATTGAAGGCGAGGCGCCGCTGGGCGAGATCATTATTGATTTTTATGACGAGCTCAAAAGCGTTTCTAGCGGCTACGCCACCATGGATTACGAGCTGATCGACTACCGCGAATCGGATTTAGTGCCGCTCGATGTGCTTGTGGCCGAGGAAAAAATGGAGCCGTTCTCACAGTTGATTCATGGCAGCAAGGTGAACAGCATTGCCCGCAGACTCGTTACCCGGCTCAAAGAATTGATTCCCCGCCAGAACTTTGAGATTAAAATCCAGGCGGCAGTCGGCAGTAAAATCATTGCCAGCGAAAGGATTTCGCCGCTGCGCAAAGATGTGACGGCTAAATTGTATGGCGGCGATGTTACGCGAAAAAATAAATTACTCGATAAACAGAAAAAAGGCAAAAAACGAATGCGGCAATTCGGCCGCGTTGAAATTCCAACCGATGTATTTTTGAACGTACTTAAGCGATCATAATCTATTCTTGAATTCTCGAGAATTTGAGAATAGAAGTGCGGCATTGCAAATACAAAAAAGCCCAGCACCACATTGGGTGCTGGGCAGGCCCCAAATTACTTTGGGGCGAGTTGCCACTTGAGGGTTCCTACCGCCTTGAACGGGACGACTTTACTTGAGCTTTCGTGCCAAGGTTCGGATTAAGTAGGGCCCGTTGTAAACAAGTCCGGTAAAGATTTGAATCAGTGCGGCGCCGCTGTCCACCATCCGTTTGGCGTCATCAGCGCTCCCGATGCCACCAGCCGCCACGATCGGCGTTAGGCCGTTTGTGGCGCGATGCACGAAGCGGACCGCATCCAGCGCAAAATTATAGAGCGGTCTACCGCTCAGACCGCCGGCTTCAGATGTCAACGCGTTGCCACTTGCAAGCGAAAACGGGCCGCGGCGCACCGTGGTGTTTGTGGCAGTAAAGCCGTTGATGCCGTTTCCCAACGCCACTTCAATCTGCTGATACAAAGCGGACTCGCTCGAATCAGGCGATAGTTTCAGAACAATCGGTTTGCCCATGCCTTGGCCTGCTCTCTCACAATTAGCCGATTGGACAGCTTGGAGGATATCGCTAAGTGGTTTTTGCTCGAGCAGGTTTCGCAGCCCGGGCGTGTTTGGTGAGGTAACGTTGACCTCGATCACATCGGCGAATGGCCAAAGCTCCCTCGCGAGCTCGTAGTATTCAATCGGCGCGTCTTCCAATTTGGTCGCCGCTGATTTGCCGATGCTCACCCAGATAGGAATTGGGTGCTGGGGGTAGCCTGCGAGTCGCGCGGCAATGGCACTCACCCCGTCGTTGTTGAAGCCCATTCGGTTGATGACAGCATCGTCTTTATCTAGGCGAAACTGCCTGGGCCGAGGGTTGCCGGTTTGCTGATTTTTGGTTACCGTGCCGACTACGCAGAAGCCAAAGCCAAGCGCTGGCCATGCGGCCAGCGCAACCGCGTTCTTGTCGTAGCCTGCTGCTAGGCCGACGCGGTTGGGAAACCGGATATTGAATACGTCAACCGGCGCGTTAACTGGTCTAAAGACGTTTCTGATAAGCTGCAAGCGTCGAGGTGAATTACCCCAATCTCTCAAGGTATTGAGCACCCAATCGTGGGCGTCTTCGGGGTCGTGCCTCGTTTTTCTAAAAATGATCGGTCGAATGATCTTTCGGTATGTAGCGGTGCCTAAGTTGTCAAGATGCAACATGCAGTCACCCTTTTCGTAGTGCAGTTACAATATATGCTACGCCGTGAACTTTAGCAACAAAAAAGCCCGGCTTGGGACAGTGGTCCAAAGACGGGCGGGCGTTGAGCTGGATTATTGTCCTTTCTGGTTCGCGAAGTAGTCCTCGACGGCTTGACGGTAGTTCACGACACATTCCTTGGTTGCTTCGTCGATCAGACCAACTCCGACGTAAAAGTCGAGAAGCTGCGTCAACGTAATCACGGCGTGGAGATTGATTCCTGCTTTCGCGAGTTCGGTCTCCCCCCCCTTCTCGCGGTCAACCAAGACCAGACAATCCGTGACGACCAAACCGTTATCACGGAGCGCCTGCGCACCTTCGAGTTTTGTATCTGCCTTGGTGATCAAGTCATCGATCATCAGGACATTTTCGTCTTGCTTGAAGTCGCCGCGTACGACTGGTGCGATTTTACGCTTGTTGTTGCCCTCCTCCTTTTCGAGTCGCAGTTTCTTATATTCGGTTGTGAACGATTCTGCAAACCCGTCGGCTAAGGGTTCTCCGGCCTTAGGCAATCCGACGACACACCTGAAATCAGTGATGCCGTGGGGCACCGCGTGATCAGCCAGATAGTGTCCGAGCGCTGCCAAGGTTTTGGCGCTGAAATTGCCCTTCGGTTTCCCCCGCAGGTTGATGTAAATCGGTGACAGGGGAGCATCGGGATGCTCTTCGTGCATTTTGAGTTTGAAATCACCAAATTCAATGCCACCGCCTGCGAAGATGAGCAGTGCAATCTCTCGTTGAATTCCTGTAAACTCCATTTTCTCACCTTCTTTCGTTCTAGCGTTTGCAGATTGTCGAGATTTACGCGGTCTAACGATATAGGTTGATCGCGTCGCGGAACTCGATCGTCTTCGCGCGAGCGACTTCGGCAAAATCCGGACCATCGGATGCGAATGTGATCCCGCGGGAGTTGTTGATGATCATCCCCGCGCCCTGGCTGTTTTTGCCGGCTTTCACCGTTGCCTCGATGTCGCCGCCTTGGGCGCCGATACCGGGAATAAGCAAGGGCATGTCGCCGGCGATCTCGCGGATTTTCGCCAATTCTCCCGGATATGTCGCGCCCGCGACCATGCAGCAGTTGTCGTTAGTATTCCACTCTTCCGTGACTTGATGGGCAACATATTGCCACAAGGGCATCTCGGTTTCGCCGCGTTGAACGATGAGGTCCTGGAATTCTCGTGCTTCATCATTCGACGTTCGGCACAAGATGATACATCCTTTTTCAATGCGGGAGAGGAATGGCTTCAAGGCGCCGATTCCCAGGTACGGATGCAGGGTCATGGCATCGAAATTGTAGCGGTCGAACGTTGCAGAGACATAGCCATCATTCGTGTTGCCGATGTCGGCGCGTTTTGCATCACTGATGACCGCGATATCGGGAAAGTTGTCGTTGATGAACTTGACTGTTTCGACCATTGCAGCGATGCCTTCCGGACCCTCTGCCTCGTAGAATGATGACTGTAATTTGTAGGCGCAAACAAGGTCGTGCGTACGGTTCACGATCGCCCCATTGAATGCCAACAAGGTATCGTGGACCGACAATCCTTTTTCTTTCAGGGAGGCCGGTAGCTTTCTGTAGTCACTGTCGAGCCCCACGCAGGCGCAGGAATCGGGCCATCGTCCTTTCAACAGCTGTAAGAAGTTTCTTTCCATGACACTCTCCGTTCCAGTAGATTCGGTTGTCAAACTGCGCAACCTGGCAAAAGTATGGCATATATTGTGCGTTAGCGCAACAAAAAATCCCCGGGGGTTATTTCACCGCCGAGGGATTATGGGTTTTGAGGTAATCGAGCAGGCGCTGGGGGTAGTCGGTCTGGATGGCGTCGGCGCCGCGTTCGATTGCCTGCTGGTAGGTCTCTGGTGAATCCAGGGCATCGTTGAGTCTTTTCAGGAATGGAGGCAGTTCGGCCGACCCCAGGCAATCGAGAAATACCTTGAGTCCGCAGCCATGCGCCGCGTCGATCAGCTCCTTTGAGTAGCTATTGCAGGTTGGGCCTTCGATGGCTGAAATCGGGTACTGCCTGGCAAATTCTTTGATTTTTTCCGGAGCGCGGAATGCCTCGGGCAGCCGCACCATAAGGGGCAGTAATGGGGCGATTTTGCGCCAGTAAGCAACGTCTTTCAACGGAATATAGACCATAACCTGCTTGGTCATCTTGGTATCGCGTATTTCCTGCCAAATGGCCCGCGCATCACCATCTTTGTAATGGATATAGACATTGCACTTGCCGCGGCAGAGCTCAAGGATTTCGCGGAAGGTGGGAATGTTAAACTTGCGCAATTCTTGATAGGGCATTTCACTGACCGTCCCTATCTCCCCGGTTGTTCTTTGTAAATTGTTATCGTGGAGGAGGATGAGCGTGCCGTCACTGGCATAGCGCACATCAACTTCTGCCCAGTCCACCCTACGCTTGATGGCGTTTTCGATGGCTGCTTTGGTATTTTCCGGGGCTTCTCCCATGCCGCCGCGGTGAGCGATTACCGCCACTGGGCGCTTGGTTTTAGGAACGGGAGCCTTGGGCGATTGGCGCGCACCGAGAGAGACTACACTCAGTAGCGCAAGGGCGCTTATCAGTCGCATGGTTTTCGGTCTTTCAGTGAGGATTGTTTAACCGCTTCATAATGGCGAGCAGCTGATCCCAGTGTTTCTTTGGGTCGCCGAAGATATTGCGTTGTTCTAGTGCCGCGGCAACAAGAGGATCATCCTGGTGATATTGTGGTGTCGGCAAATCGAGTAGTGAAATGATGGGAATATCACCGTGGCAAGGCAATGATTGTATGGTTTTTCCAGAGCGGTTAACCACGCAGATCACGGCAACGATCTTGCTATTGAGCCGGCCCAGTTCGGTGATGAGTTTAGTTACTCCGGTGAAGTTATTGCCGACATCGTCGAAGATCGCTACCCTCTGGCCTTTTTCCAACCGATGCCGTTCAAATACCAACTCGTACTGAGGAGGTTGTAATTCGCCTGCAGGGCGGGTAATTCTTTTTTCTGCCTCCACTAGCTGACAACCAAGATGAAAGGCCAGTAAAGTCCCAAAGTTAGTTCGGGGAATCACTATTAGTGATTCAATCACTTCATCACCAGGAATGTCTCGAGTTCCGAGCTGCTCAATGACCCGTGCCCTTAGTAGTCTTGAGAAATGGCTAAGCACCGATACTTTCTGTTCTACTCTGGCAATATTATAAAGGATCGGCGATAGCAATGCCCGGCGTATCCCAGTGCCTAGACTGACCTCGTAACTACCGGTAATCACCAGTGGTCCAAGGAAGGTGCCATCCCCATTTTGGGTTGCTTCATAGTAGCCATCGCAGCGTCTGATCGTTTCAAGGTGATCGGTGCCGGCAATCAAAATCTCCCGTGCCATTGGTCTCTCCTTTTCACGTGCGTTCGGTCCAATCCTAGCATATATGTTGACACTTCGACATTGCTCAGTGTCAACTCTGAGCTGGTCGAACGAGTTGACACCCCTGCCATAAGGACAATACAATGGATAGAGAGTAAAACCGCCAAAAGCGGTCTCCGGGAGGGAGTTCTTGATTCACGCGCCAACCTGGGATTTATTCATTGGTCTCTTTTTTATCATTGGCGTGAGCTATGGCTTCATTTTGCAGCGCGAAAAGGTGGTGATCACCTTAATTTCGATCTACGCCGCGCTGGTGGTAACCCAGGTGATCACGCCGTTAATGCTCGGGTTTTTTGACGGCGATAAAACCGTGGGATCGATTTTTGTGAAGGCGAATGTTTCGCCGTTCACCGTGCAAACCGCGGTGTTTGGCCTGACCATTATCTTGCTCACCGTGCGTTCGGGGCTGGTGGGCCGTTCGGGCAGGGGGTTGCTCTCGCCGTTTGAGGTAGCGATTTTTTCACTGCTCAATTCCGCGCTCATTTTAACCACGGTGCTCTACTTCCTGCCGGACGAGGTGCGCGGCGCGCTGGCCAACCAATCGCGCCTTGCCAAGATCATTATTGAACGGCACGACATCTGGACGATCGCGCCGGTGCTCGCCCTCATTGTGCTCGGTTTCCGCCACAGCCGGAACGATGACTACTACGAGTGATCCAGCTCAATACTCCTCAACGGGAACGACTTTCAGAATTTTTGGCAAATTTGAGTTTGGTAATCTTGGCCTCAATCGTTATTCCTAGTTTATTGAATAAAACGGCAATTGATATTCACTTGGTTGGAGTTGGCACCGTGTTGACTTTAATCTCCTTATTAGTTAGTCTCATATTAGAGATAAACGAGCAATGACCACCGATTTACTATTATTTTATCTTATTGTTGCAGTTATTATTTTGATTGTGGTATTGATCAGTCTTCCTACATTGCTTGATCATTCACGTAAGAAGCGGTCTTAATCATTGACGTTCTCCTGAAAATATGGTATAGTCAGTAGGTTCCCAAGAGGGATTTTTTATTTTTTATGGAATTACGCAACGTTGCTATTATTGCCCACGTTGACCACGGCAAGACCACCTTAGTAGATGGCCTGTTAAAGCAGTCCAAAACGTTTAGGGAAAACGAGCCGGAAATGGCTCAGGCGCTTATTATGGATTGGAGCGACCAAGAGCGCGAGCGCGGCATTACCATTTTGGCCAAGAATACAGCGATTACGTATAAGGACGTAAAAATTAACATTATCGATACCCCGGGCCACGCTGATTTTGGCGGCGAGGTGGAACGCACCCTTGCCATGGCCGACGGCGCCCTGTTGCTCATTGACGCGCAAGAAGGCCCGATGCCGCAAACCAAATTTGTGCTCAAAAAAGCGCTTGAACTCGGCCTTAAAATCATTGTGGTGATCAACAAAATCGATAAAAAAGACGCCCGGGTTGACGAGGTGATTCGCAAAACCCACGATCTTTTTTTGGAGCTGGCCCGGCACGAATCCGAGCTCGATTTTCCGGTGTATGTTGCAATCGGCAGAGACGGCAAGGCATGGGCGCAGCAGCCCGGTGATTTCAGCGAGCAAGCTGACCTTTCGCCGCTATTTGAAGGTATTCTGCAGCACATTCCCGCGCCAGTTGGCGACCAAGTTGGGGCATTCCAAATGGTAGTAACCACCCTTGATTGGGACAGCTACCAAGGCAAGTATGCCATTGGCAGGATTGCCCGCGGCGCTGCCCGCCCTGGATTAAAAGTTAGGGTGCTCGGCGAACACGGCGCAAGCGAGTCGGGCGTGATCGATAGTGTGTACGTAAGCCAAGGGCTCAAGCGAGTGCAGGTGGGCGAGGCCGTGGCCGGCGATATTGTGGCACTCACCGGTTTTAAGAACGCCAAAATTGGCGACACCATTGCCGATGCCCTAACACCCGAGGCCTTGCCCCGCATTATCATTGCGCCTCCCACCCTCAAAATGGCCGTTTCCGCCAACACTTCGCCGTTTGTCGGCAGAGAAGGAAAATTTGTGACGAGCCGACAAATTCTTGAGCGGATTGAACGCGAACTCGAAACAAATGTATCGTTAAAGCTTGAGGTATCTGACCAAGCCGCTCGTGCCGCTCGCGGTGAATTTCTGCTCTCGGGCCGTGGCGAGTTGCACCTCTCGGTGTTGATCGAAACGCTGCGGCGCGAAGGCTACGAGTTGCAAGTGGGAAAACCAACGGTTATTACACAAATCCAAGATGGTAAAATAGTTGAGCCGATTGAAGAGCTCACGGTGGATGTTGGCGCAGCCTACGCCGGCGCGATTACAGCCGAGGTGGGGCGCCGCCGCGGCATGTTGCTCGCACAGTCCGATAATTCAGACGGCACCATCCGGTTAGTATTTGAAATTGCCACCCGCGGGCTGTTAGGGCTGCGCAACCAACTGCTCACCATTTCCCGTGGCACCGCGGTTATGAATTCGCTCTTTATTAAGTTTGCGCCACTTGGTGCGCCAATTTCCAAACTGCGCAACGGCGTGTTGATTGCGTCAGAAAACGGCAAAGCGGTAACCTACGGGCTCAACATTGCCCAGGGCCGCGGTACCACATTCATTGAGCCGCAAACCCAAGTGTATAAAGGCATGATTATTGGCCTCAATAGCCGTGAAGAAGACATTGAGATTAACGTTACCAAAGAAAAGAAGATGACCAATGTTCGCGCGTCAACCTCGGACATTAGTGTTATTCTGGCCCCGCCGGTTTTGATGAGCCTCGAGCAGGGCCTCGATTTTTTGGAAGACGATGAATTCCTTGAGGTAACGCCAAAAAGTTTACGATTGCGCAAAAAAATATTGGACACCACGGCCCGCACTCGCCAGAGTAAGAAAATCGCCGGAACAGCCGTAATAAGGTAGGACAACAACCACAGATTTATTCCACAGATCAACACAGATAAGACAATTAAGATCAGTGATTATCAGTGGACAAGATCAGTGGTTGTAGTAAATTCATTATATATGTTAGCGAAACCGATCATTGCTTGCGATGCCGACGGGGTGATTGTTGATTGGTACAATTTATTTGTTCGCTACGTTAATACAAAATTAGGCACTAAGATTCAGGTCAGCGAAATTACCGATCATAATTTTGAAACAGTTTGGGGCATTCCGCTCGAACAAATGTTTGAAATGGTTACCGAGTTCTATATTCTTCACCCCGTCGAGCACCTCCCCGCGCTCAAAGCAGCAATCGATACCATTAACGAGCTGAGCAAAACCTTTGATTTTGTGATTATCACCAGCCGTTCCGAAACCTACCGCGAGGCAACCTTCACTTGGTTTGGCAAACACTTGCCCGGCATCAAGATTTATTTTTCCCACGGCGCCAACAACCCCTACGCCGGCGGCAAGGGCCGGAAAACCAAACTGGAAATCGCTAAAGAACTCGGCGCTCGGTACTTTATCGAGGATAATCCCTACGAGTTCGACGGCTGGGAACACGACCATGTTATCCCAATTTGTTTTAAGCAACCGTGGAATAAACAAGTCAAAAATGTTCGTCGGATGAATTGGGCCGAGATTAAGCACTTCCTCGCCAACCAGAAATAGAAATTGCAAAGTATATTTTTTTATGCTACAATAAGTTGGCTGGACATTCACAATTGGGGGTGGCAAAATGCCACGATCGTTCAGGTTTGCTATCTGCAACGAACTCTGGGGCAATCGCCCAATCGAAGATGTATTCGTTGAAGCCAAAATGTTTGGCTACGATGCCATAGAGATCGCGCCATTTATCATCTCGAAGGATGTCACTGAAATCTCTGATGCTCGGCGCAATCAGATCAGGCTTGCTGCGGAGGTTAGCAAGCTTAAGATAGTCGGCCTCCACTGGCTGCTCAAGGACACAGAGGGGATGCACATCTCCGATCCTGATAAGGCTGTGAGAGACAGGACGAGTGGATATCTGGTGGAGCTTGTCCGGTTTTGCCACGATATCGGAGGCGATACTATGGTGTTTGGATCGCCCCAGCAGCGCTCAATCAAGCCAGATGTTGAGCCCGACCGGGCGCGGACGCTTTCGCTCCACACCTTGAAACAGGCGGTCCGCGTTGGTGCTGACCTTGGTGTTATGTTGTGCATTGAGCCGCTCAGTCCCGATCAGACCAATTTTCTAACGACGGCTGAGGAGGCAGCGGCATTTGCCGATAATCTCGAGGAACTCGCCGGGCATCCCGTGAGGATTATCCTCGACTGCTATAGTATGCGCAGCGAGCAATGTTCACGGGGTTGGCTGATTCGCAGGCATGCACCGATACTCCACCACGTCCACCTGAACGATCTCAATATGCAGGGCCCCGGCATGGCAGAAAACGGCATTGACTTTACCGAAGTCTTCGCCGCGCTGATCGAGATCGGCTATCGAGGGTGCGTCTCGGTTGAGGCGTTTGATTTTTCACCGGGTGCCGATGTCATTGCTACTCGCAGCTACCAACACCTGGTAGATTGCTATGAGAGTGTTATAAACCGTTGATCTAATCGATTTCAGATCCAAGTCCTGTCTCAACGACAGGGCTTTTTTGTATGAGGGCCCGGCGGGGATAAGACTCGATTTTTTAATACAAACAAAAGTACTCTTTTTTGTAGCGGGAACCGTAGTATGATTTCAGTTCTTCTGCAACCCTTGGCTCGGGACACACGATCGTGAGCGAACCGACATCGAACGCACAGAGCAAACCTATTTTGGTGCTCGAATTGTAATATGGGAAATAGTACCCTGACGGTGGCAGACCAGTATCTCGTTGAGTACTGCAGTATGGGAGGGCGGTTGGAAATGGATTTGATCCTTGTGTAGTGGTGATCCAGCCTGGTTCTCGGCAGGTGTATGAACTCGTGTCAAGGGTGATTTTCTTTTTAGGGTCAGCAGGGTATGGTACCTTCTCAGTTGCACAAAGTCGGTCAACTGGCTCTGCAGTGGGGGTGGTCGGACTTGTTTTGAATGTTTCGACGCAACTCCAGGTGCCATTGAACTGTTGGATTGGGAACGATCCTGAAGGGCAGATCGGCGTCTGCGGTGATGAGGTTTCCGATGGTTGCGTTGACGGGTCGGGTTGAGTGATTGTCGGCGATTGGCTCGGTACTGGGCCGTTTTCTGGCGGTGGATTGTTCGATGCAACTCTAGCAGTAGAGGTTGTTGGTTGTTTGGCTCCTGGTCTGGTAGGGGATGGTGGTTTATTGGACTGTGTTTCGTCTGATCTTTGCAGTATCCCTTGGTCTTGCCGACTCGTGATAGTTTTAGCTAGTGCATCCTGTTCGGTCGCAATTCGTGTGATCGATTGCATTCGTAGTTCCTCTGTCATCTCCGCAAGATTTTCTCGTTTTCTGGTGATATCGGTCAGGTAGATCTGCAGGATTTTTTGTGCCAACTCTGGATCATTATCGATCGTCTGGTGGTATGCCTTAATCGTCCAGTCGCTCTGCCGATTCAGAATTGTGAACTTTTCTTGCGGTGAGGGCGTAAGTTGGACCGCGATTCGGTAGTAGAGCGATACGATACGGCCAAGTCCTCTTCCGGGAATCGTTTGTACCGGTTCGTCAAACTTGATCGGTTGAGCCATGACCGATGTAACGAGCAGTACTGACCATAACACAGTTGCGAGCACTAATACTCTATGTGAGATGTTACCCACCATAGTATCTTAAGTATTATCTCAATAATCTAAAAAATCAACCGGTTCGTATGGTTCGCACCCAGAAAGGGTGGCTCGCCACACGACTTGTCCAACGCAGTGAGGGCGGAGTCGGAAGCTTTATCGAAGGGTATGAGGGCCTGGCGGGGAATCTCACCAGCAAATCTGCCTAAGCTATAGCTGCATCGCTACGGCAGATTTGCTGCATGAAACCCTGCGGTTTCATGTGCTTCCGCAAACGGAAAAAACAAAGTGTTTTTTCCGACCCTTTTTCCTGTTCGATCCCCACTTGCCAGTTTCAAAAAAAACTCGCACGAGGCGAGTCTTTCTGAAATGAGGGCCTGGCGGGGATCGAACCCGCGACACATTGCTTAACATCCTACTCCACGTTACCGTGGCCTCACTAAAAGTGGTTGTAGGCTGGACTATCTCTTCACCATCGCAGGTGTACCGCGTATAGTCTCTGAGGGGTGCTGAGCGAAGTCGAAGCACTTCCCTGCTGATTGTCCCGCACCTTTTCATGAAAAGGTGCGGGGTGTTCCAGCATATAGCGATATCCACTCAAAAAGTTCGTTTCCTTCTTGAGGCTCCTAAGTTGAAGGCAATTGCTCTACCACTGAGCTACAGGCCCATAATTTTCATAACAAAGGGACACTGAGTCCCGACGTTCTTTGAAGTCGGGACCCCGACCTTGCGTCGGGGCTACAGGCCCAATTGTCTTACTTATTTTATATTATAATGGAATAATGGTGAAGCGTATGCACCCATCTTTATTAAAGAAAAAGGTTGTTATATAATGGCTTCCCAATTCAATATCCCCGTAATTTTAGGAACTTCTCGCGAAGGGCGGCGCTCGGAGGCGCCGGCGCGTTACTTGGTGGATGTACTTAAAAAGCGAGCAATTAAAACCCAGCTTGTTGATCCCCGCGACTACAACTGCGATCCAAAACTGTCTTCCCATGACAGCGATGCTATGCCCAAAGAGTTTCACGATTGGCAAAAGATTGCCCAAGCAGCGGACGCGTTTGTGATCGTGGCGCCCGAATATAACCACGGCTACCCGGGTGTTTTGAAAATCCTGCTTGACGAGCTTTACGAAGAGTATAACTACAAGCCGGTGGCGATCTGCGGCGTTTCAGCTGGCGTGCTCGGGGGAGTGAGAGTGGTGGAACAATTGCGCCTCGTGGCGATCGAACTCAAAATGGTGCCCATTCGCCAAGCGGTCTATTTTTCCAATGTTAAGGATCTCAAGTTGGCTGAGTTTGATGATCGTATCAACAAAATGCTCGACGAACTGATCTTTTTGGCCGAGGGGCTCAAACAGTTACGATCTCCACGGAGCTCCGGCCAGTAGCGGTTGGTACATCGGATCTTTTAGGCCAATATTAAGGAGCGCCAATTCTTTTTTCGAGGGATAATTTTTCTTAAAACTGACAAATCCAGGATCCTCCAAAATGGCAATCGGGGTTTGTTCTGCCCCTTCGCCCATCGCTAACACCGCCATCGCCGCAAGCGGATCAACCACATTGGCTTTGGTAACTTCGAGGGCGCGACCAAAAATATCTTTTTTGCCAACATAGTTTTTAATGCCTTCAAAGCCACTGTATCCCAGCGCCACCCCGGTGGTCCCCCAGCGCAGGGGCGTTGTTTTGCTGTCGGTAATAATTACGCCAACATTGTTGAGCTTAAAACGCTTTGCCAACCACTTCCTCGTTGCTACCGCGGTTTTCTGCGGATTGTTAGGCCACAGGATATAGTAGCCATTACCGTTTGATTCATCGATTCCGGCACTCGGAATAAACATATTGTTTTTGATGGTTAAAATGGCGTAGTCATTGCTGCTTTTTGAACGGATATAGTAATCCGCCTCTTTTTGAATCAGCGCTGCTTTGTCGATGGTGCCCATCTTTACGACTCGTCCTTCGCAGATCGCAACAATTTTCGAGGTAATGGCGACGATAGATTGTTCCGTAAGCGAAGGCAGATAGTGTTCTAACACATCGAGGATGGTTTGCTTACCATCGATCTTGTGTGTTTTGATTGGCTTGATCGTCATTAGATAAGCGGGTGGCGAAGGGTGCGAGGGGAGGGCGGGTTGCTAGCGCCATAGGAAGCCTGTTACGGCCGACGCGCTCCTATAGAGCGCACGCCCGAGGCGGTACCCAAGCCAGGACCCGCTATTTTTTACTTCGGTTAGGTTCATTGCCGAGCCACCTAACTCCTAGGTACACAAAAGGCGTCTCGATTACCGACATGAAACACTTAAGGAGCCAGTAGGGTAAAATGAGACTCCATAAAAATGTCACGTTATCGCCAAGCGGTTTTTGAAAAGCGTAAAACGCTAAGAACATAAAGAGAGTAGTGTCGACCAATTGCGAAACGAAGTTGGAAGCGTTATTGCGAAACCACAACGCTTTTGTTCCAAATTTTTCACGAATCTTGCTGAAAATAAAAACGTCGAGAAAATCGGCGATGCCAAACGCAGTAAGGCTGGCAGCGGCAATGCGCGCCGATTTACCAAAAATATCGTCATACGCCTTCTCGGACGCGGCGAACCGGCTCGATGGCGGTAGGTGGATTGCGAGGAGCGAAAACATCAAAATCAAAAAGATCACCAGCAAACCGGAACGGATCACACTGCGCGCCCGCTCCTTGCCGTACACCTCGGTAATAATATCGTTAATGCTAAAAAGTAACGGGATCACAAAAATAGCCACGCTTGCGTTAAGTTTTAGCGCTCCGGAATTGACCAAGGGAAATGTTTTGGCCCCCATGAGTTCCGCAACGGCAATGCAAAAAATGTAGATAGAAACCAGAAAGTCGAATTTATGTATCTTGAACATGGGGTGATCTTACCCGGTAGCCCATTGCCTGTCAAATGTTTGGCAGGGTTTTCTTTAGTTCCTCAAATTGCCGCCATTTTTCTTTGTTGCCTTGCCAGGCAAAGGGATTGTTCTCAAAATCGCGCAGCAGCTCGGCGAACTCAGTTGGCCAGATACCGGCGCGTTCGTACGCCCGGATCATCTGGAGTTGGTTGGTGAGCGCAATAAGTTTGAGGCCCTGTTTGCCAAAGAGCTGCTTGCGTTCTTTGCCCAGCCGCACAATATCCAGGATCACCGCAATTACCGTAGGTTTCAGTCCAGCCTCGCGTAGCCGATCAATAAAAATCAGTTTTTGCTTGCCAAAACTGATGGCGTCATCAATGAGCGCCACTTTCTGGCCGGGGGTAAAATTGCCAAACACTGCGCCGCCCGGCCCATAGGTTTTAGAGACTTTACGAACGTATACAAACGGCAGGCCGGTTTCTAGTGAGATTGCGGTCGCAAGGGGAATACCGCCAGTCTCGGCGCCTGCCACGAGTTCTATACCCTCGCCCTTAAGCTTCCGCCCGAGCGCCCGGGCAACAACCCGGAGGTGCGCAGGATTAGTAAACACGTTACGCAGCTCGGGATAAATGGGGATTTGGGCATACCACGACGAGGTAAGCGGGCCGATTTTGTAGCTGCCCGATTCAACGATTGCGTTAGTCACCGCGCTTGATGCCATAAGCTTCCATGCTAGCTTATGCTGTTGACTTTTTCAAGGCCTGACAGTACAACTGGATGAGGCACTGCTTTGCGCAAATGGCATACTCCATATCGATCAAGTCCAGAAACCCGCCGGGATCTCGAAAAACATTTCCGCTCGGTTGGGTTTGAATTACTTGATGCATTCGACACTCGCGAGGGGCTCTGGCATCACCTGTTTGGCAAGCTTCGCCGAGGTGGCATTTCGTATTTTTTTAAAATCGCCCAAACTGCTGAGTATGGTGATCGAATCGGAAACGAGCTGGTTTGGAATCAAGCGATCGGTAAGCTTCTCAAGCGCGCCGATTTTAGCTGGTGTAGTGTGCCGGTTAACGTCCTTTCTGGTAAATTGGGAGACAAAAAGTATTACATTGCTCCTTACTACTCTGGTGGTGGGCTTGCGAGCCAGTCGCCGCCCGGAAGCGGCGAACTCGATCGCTGGATCGACCGGATGGTCGTAACGAGTTTATTTTTTTTGGGCCTCAATGGGTTGCGATTCCCAAGGGATGAGCCACACCCGAATCTGACTAGTGAATTTATTGTTGCAACACAAAAACGGTTTGATCAGATTGGCAGGGAATATCGCTTGGAACCATTAATGAAGGAGTTCGGTAGTTTTTTGAGCCGGGATGTGCCAACTGCGGTTAACCATGGTGATTTCGTGCCTTGGCATATGATCAAGCAAGGTGATGGGTTTGTGCTTGTAGATGGTGAATATGCCTCGTCGACCATGCCGGCATACTATGATGTGGTTTTTTGTTTCCAGCGAATGTATGTCAATGCTGAATCGCCGGAGTTGGCAAAGCAATTTTTGAAAAGGTTTTTTGCACAACTTATCAAAAGAGAGCGGCGCCAGTTCCAATGGCTTACGAGATTCATTTTGGCATCTCGAATTATTTCAACATTTTGGCACGCGGAGCGCGTGCATCAAACCGATCTTCGTTACGAACACCGCCTGAAGCGCGAGTTTCTGCGCAACGAGCTGCTGAAGTAGTTACCGATTAAACAGCGGATCGTGTTTATATATACGAATAGAAACGATCGTTCCAGGTTGTATATATTACAAACCTGATTGCTTAAGTTCTTCAAAGAGCCGTTTTTGTTCGCGCGAGAGGCGTGTGGGCAGCTTGATGCGAAGGGTCAGCAGGAGGTCGCCGCGGCCGCGCCGGTGAGCGTTGCCCTTGCCGCGAAAGCGCAAGGTAGTGCCGTCTTGGGTGCCGGGCGGGATTTTGATGGTGAGCGTTTCATGAGCATTGGTGCGCACGTCAAATTGATCGCCCAGCATGGCCTGGGTAAGGGTGATCGGGAGTTCTGATTGGACTTGCGAGAATGCTTGGCTAAACACATCGCCAAAAATATCGCCCAGCCCGCCGCCGAATGAGAACGAAAATCCCCCATCGTCTTGGCCAAAATCAAACCCCTCAAATCCCCGAGCTCCCGAAGGTCCTGAGCGAGAGTCGAAGGACGCCCCGAACTGGTCGTATTGGGCCCGCTTTTGTGGATCACCGAGCACTTGGTAGGCTTCGTTGATTTCCTTAAACTTTTCGTGGTCGCCGCCTTTGTCGGGGTGGTGTTCGTGGGCGAGCTTGCGGTAGGCACGCTTAATTTCGTCCGCCGACGCGGAGCGGTTTGCACCTAGAATATCGTAATAATCTCTTGCCATGGTGTTTTACCCTGAGCCTGTCGAAGGGTGTACAGTATACTTTACACTATTCCACCGATGAGATCAATGGCTACCTGTTAACACAACGGTACCGTAACCTTTTATTATACCACAAATATATACCAAAGTCAAATTATGGCTGGTCTCAAAGGCCTTTTTACTCTCCCTCTACAAGCGATCGCTGTATATGGGAGAGTAGATTAGGAGGTAAAACATGCTCATAAAAACCGCCGCACGGGCGTGCGGCGGGGAGGTTTTAAGGGAGCGGGTGTTTTGTCTTGATCGGGGATGGTGAGGAGGGTTTTGCCCGAAAGGCTAATTTTCTCGCCGTTTTTTTCCACCGTGAGCCGGGCGCGATAGGTCCCTGGGGTGAGTTGTTTGATGGCGATAGGTTGAATGATCAGATGTTCGTTACGCAACTCAGTCTCTTGGCGCCATGCCCACTTTTTAGCTTGTTCCCGTACTACGGTTTCGTCACCTCGAGAAGCTATCTGAGAAACGGTGAGCACCGCTTTGATTCCCCTGATCCTGGGGATGTAGCCTCTGAAATGCCGGTCTGGGCACTCGGCAGATGGGTTTCGGTGGTATTCCTGGTGGGGATCGTAGACGACGATCTTGATCGATCCTGCCTCGCGCAGGTGTGAAAGGGTTGCGTTCTCGGGGTTATTCTGTTTGGAAACCGACCAAGTGGATATGCTAACAACAACGAGAAGTCCGAGCAGTAATACACTGTCGATTGGGTGTGGCTGTGATCGCATGACATTTCCTGCCTTTCCGGTTGTGATGTGCAACCTATAACGATACCAAAAAGTTGGCGGCGGGTCAATGGATTTTGGGTAAAAAAGAGGGAGCCCCTCGACTTTGCTCGGGGCTCCCGTGTGTGGATTTCTGATGGGGCGTGTTCTTACTGATGCAGGGCCTGGCGCTCGGCGCTGGAAAGATCGAGCACGAGCCCTCCCTCCGCGTACCGTTTGGCGATGATTGGCAAGTTGGGGACCTCGAGGTCCATCACCGCGCGGTACTTGAGGTAGCCGATGGCCGTCGCGACCCAGCGCGCGTGGATGAGGTCCATCTCGTCGGCGCTGCCGTTCGATCTTCCGATGCCGCGGCCCGCGCCATAGCAGTGCCCCAGCGCTTCTTTGCTGAGCAACGCCATGTGGTGGGCGAAGCAGCATGCCCGATAGCTCGCGAGCGGATCGAGCGGTGCCATGGGGCACCAGTAGATCCGACCGACCGGGTGTTCGTGACCGTTCAGCAAGTCCACAACCACGCCGAGCTGGTTGATCACGTTCTGGCCGAGCGATCCGCAATGGACCGCAACCCTTTGCGAAACCACCTGGTCGCGCGAAAGCACATCCTTGGTGATGGGCTCCCACCGGAAGATCTCGGGTGGGAAGGCACTCTCCAGAACGAACTCGCCGGGGTCGATCCCGTTCACACCTCCGTTCTGGTCGATCCTGTGGCTGGTAGGTACAGCAACGGCATGGGTCATGAACCAACTCCTGTTGTTAAGATTTCGAGCCCAAATGGCCCTAAAAACAAAAAAGCCACCTGAGCCAGATAGAGTGTATTTTGCCAGATTTTTTCTGAAAAGTCAAGGGATGTTCATTGACTCTTCGGTTACCTTGTGCTAGTATTTACTTGCGCATTTTTTGCGTTATCTCTCCTGAAGAGGTGATACTCTTTGACACGACGAGAATTTTTGATCGCCAGCGGCGGTTCGTTATTACTGCCCAATGGTCAGGAATCGGTCAACAGAGCCAAGGCAGAGAACTTACAAATACGGGTGTCGGCTCTGCAACACATACGTATCGGCGCGAGTTTTACCATCAGCCACGCCATGTGGCTTAATGGCAGCTGGGGCGGGCCGCTTGGCAATAATCAGGCCATTGGTCCGCCCTGGCAGGATTCACTCAAAGAGATTGCCAACTCGGGCGTCTCGACTATTCGGCTGTCAATGCCCTGGGATTTGGTTGAGCCGGCGCAAGGTAAGTTCAACTGGCGCGAGCTCGACGAGGCTTTGCAGATTTGCGAGCAAGCGGCGGTTGAGGTGGTATTGTGCTTTGGGGCGAAGAGTCCGCGCTACCCAGAATACCATCCACCGACGTGGATCAAGGCAGAGGTTGAAAAACGGATCAAACCGCCGGTCCCGAGCGATGCACTTCAAATCCAAGTTCCCGACAAGGCCAAACAGGAACTTGCTAAACTCAAGGAACAAGCCAATAAGGATCCGGCTGCAGCGGCAATATTGAAAACTGTTAACGCCACGATCGAGCAATCAAAAACTGTGATGGCCGCAACTCCGAAAGCTCGCGCGGCAATTGCCCACTACCTAACCGAAGGAATCAAGCGCTATCGCGATCGCACTGTGGTGGTGGCTTGGCAGATTGAGAACGAGCCGCTGACCTTCACGAGACCCATGGCCCTAAGCCAGGTTCGGCGCGAGATTGCGCTAGCGAGAAGCCTTGATCTCAAGAAGCGCCCGATCCTTGCGACGACTTGGACGGCGGTAGATGTATCGCCAGATCTTGCCCAAGGGTGGTCGCCAGTCGTTACGCGGCAAATGGTACCACTTGGCGACATTCTTGGTTTCGACTGCTACGTTAAAAGTAACAAGTGGGAAACGCAGCCGGAGCACTGGCGGTTGATTAGCCGCTGGATGGATCACGCCCGTGGGCAGGGCAAGCGAGTGTGGATTACCGAGTGGCAGGCCGAGCCGTGGGAGGGAGCCCAAAAGATGGATTTCAAAAATCCCAACGGCAATGTTTCATTCAATCCCACACGCTACCTCGAAACGTTCCCGCGGGCGATTGCCCTGAAACCCGAGAAGATTTTCCTGTGGGGCCTCGAGTTCCAGATCGCCTGCAAACACCAGGGCAACGATGCTTGGTGGAAGGCGACTCAGGAAATCATCGCAAAGTACTGATCTTATTCAGCCGCAACCAAAGAGGTGATCCCGATACATCGGGACCACCTCTTCTTTTTGCCAGCGAGTATAATAACAAGTGATGACTAAATACGTTTCCTTGGTTTGTGCGGGGTTATTACTGCTTTTTCAACTTCTTTTCCAAGTGCATTTAGCCAAAACCGATGCGCAAACAACTGATGAAGCAATTCATCTCTACGCCGGGTACACGTACCTAACCCGCCACCAATTTGATTTTAATTCCGAGCACCCGCCACTCGTTAAACTATTGGCGGCGTTGCCGCTCCTTGCACTACATCCTCACGATGTTACCGCCACCGATTATTGGCAGAAAGCCCAAAACTATTTTTACCACGGGCCCAAAGACCACCGCAGCATAGGCGAGCAATTTTTTTACGGAGTGGGTAATAACCCGGATCAACTGCTCTTTTTCGGAAGGCTTGCTATGGTTTTGCTTACCCTTCTGCTTGGCTTCGCAATTTATAGTATTTCAGTTTACTTTTGGGGCTGGCGGGGTGGGCTATTGCCGCTCGTTTTGTATGTTTTTGATCCCACGATTGCCGCGCACGGTCACCTTATTACCACTGATATCGGGGCTTCGCTGGGGTATCTTGTAACTATTGTTGCGTTGTGGCGTTTTCTCCAAAAACCCTCGAGGAATACAACTATTATTCTAGGCATTGCACTCGGGTTTGCCCTACTCACGAAGTTCACCACCATTATCCTTTTACCGATGATTGCGCTACTTGTGATCTGGTTTTGGTTGTTTCGCAAAGGCAGTTTGAAACGCTTCAAAGGGTACATTCCCAAGTTCATTGCCGTTGCGATAATCGCGTGGTTCACTGTTCTGGCTGGCTATTTTTTCAAGATTCAACCGCCACCGGCAGTGCAGTCGCTACAAAGAACTATCGAAGCGGTAAATCCTTTACAAAAAGAGATTATCAATCCCAAGCCTGATAAGCCATTTCAGACCACTGTATATAACGCCGCACGATTCTTACTTATTCCCCGAGATTATTTTAAAGGTTTGGCTTTGGTGTTGACTCACGCCAAATATGGCGACGCATCATTTTTGCTTGGCAAGCGATCTCTGGAAGGATGGTGGTACTATTTCCCGGTTTTGTTTTCAGCAAAAACTCCTATCCCAACATTGATTGTGGTGGCAATGGGTATAGCGGTGGCTTTATCCGCCAAGAGGAAAGATCCAAAAGTAGTTTTTCTGTTGCTGGCAACCGTGGGCTATTTAGGATTTGCGATGTTCTCGCGAGCGAATATTGGCCTACGCCACATTCTGCCTATCTACCCGCTGCTTTTTGTGCTGAGCGGCACACTTGCGATCGCAAAAAATCAATGGTTGAAAATCACTATTCCGATTATTTTGAGTGTTTTTCTGGTTATAGAGTTTGTGCGTAGTTATCCATACTATCTCTCGTATTTTAATCAACTCTATGGCGGGACAGAGAACGGATATGCTATAGCAACCGACTCAAATATCGAATGGGGGCAAGATCTCAAACGGATCAAGTCATATATTGATTCCCACAATCTCGACAAGCCATACCTCGAGTACTATTGGGACGGTTTATCGTCGGTCAACTATTACGGCATCAACAGCAAATTTCTTTCGGATTTTCGATCCGGTGATAGCGGTTACATCATTATTGGAGCGAGTGCGCTTCAAACCGAACGCTACAGCTGGCTTAAAAATTACCAGCCGATCGATAAAATTACCCCCTCGGTTTTTATATATAAACTATAAACCGAAACCTGGCCGTTCCCGGAACGGTTACAGGTGGCGTTCCTGGTTTTTAGCCCTTTTTGTCGTCTTTGTTATCGTTACTCTCGTTCTCGTCGGATTTGGATTCTTCTTTAGGCGGTTCGTTTTGTTGGTACATATCCGCGCCCATTTTTTGGAGCACTTCGGAGAGGGCTTTAGATTTCGCTTCGATCTCGGTTTTGTCGTCTTTGTCCTTCACCGCTTTTAGGGCCATCACCGCATCTTCCACGGTGCGCTTGTCGTCGGGTTTAGCTTTATCGCCGGCGTCTTTCATCGCTTTTTCGGCGGTGTACATGAGCTGCTCGGCCAAGTTTTTGGCTTCGATCAATTCTTTCTTTTTAGCATCCTCGGTGGCGTGGGCTTGCGCGTCTTTTTGCATTCGTTCGATCTCTTCTTTGTTTAGGCCGCTCGAGCCGGTGATAGTGATTTTTTGTTCTTTGCTGGTTGCCTTATCTTTAGCCGAAACGTTCAAAATGCCGTTGGCGTCAATGTCAAAACTTACCTCAACTTGGGGTACGCCGCGGGGCGCCGGGGGAATGCCATCGAGAATAAACCGCCCCAGCGTTTTGCTATCCGCTGCCAAGGATCGTTCACCCTGGAGCACGTGGATTTCCACTTGAGTTTGGTTATCGGCGGCGGTTGAGAAAATTTGTGATTTGCTCGATGGAATAGTGGTGTTGCGTTCAATGAGTGGCGTCATTACTCCACCAAGCGTTTCGATGCCGAGGGTGAGCGGGGTGACGTCCAAAAGCAGAATGTCTTTCACTTCGCCACCTAACACGCCGCCTTGCACCGCAGCCCCCAAGGCCACCACTTCATCGGGGTTGACGCTTTTGTCAGGGTCTTTGCCGAAGATTTTTTTGACCACTTCTTGGACTGCGGGCATGCGAGTCATGCCACCCACCAGCACAATGTGCTTGATGTCGCTGGCCGAGAGCTTGGCATCTTTGAGCGCCTGGGTAACCGGCTCTTTGGTGCGCTCGAGCAAATCCTCCACCAGTTGTTCAAGCTTGGCGCGGGTGAGTTTTTTCACCAAGTGCTTTGGCCCATCGGCATCGGCCGTAATAAAGGGCAAATTGATTTCGGTTTCTTGCACCGTGGAAAGTTCGATTTTGGCTTTTTCGGCGGCTTCTTTGACGCGCTGGATTGCCGCTGAATCCTTGGTAAGATCAATGCCTTCATCTTTTTTAAACTCTTCGACGATCCAATCAATGATTTTTTTGTCGAAATCATCACCGCCCAAGTAGGTATCGCCGTGGGTTGATTTGACCTCAAAGGTGCCTTCGCCGATGTCGAGCACCGTTACGTCGAACGTGCCGCCGCCCAAATCGAACACCAAAATGTGGCCGGATTTTTCTTTGTCCAGGCCGTAGGCGAGCGCCGAGGCAGTCGGCTCGTTGATAATACGTTTGACTTCCAGCCCGGCAATCGTGCCAGCATCTTTAGTGGCTTGGCGTTGTGAATCGTCGAAGTAAGCCGGCACGGTGATGACCGCTTCGGTTACCTTTTCACCAAGGAACGATTCAGCATCGCTTTTAAGTTTGGTTAAAATAAATGCGGAGATTTCCTGGGGTGAGTAATCTTTGCCCTGCATCAGAACGTGGGGCGCGTCTTCTTTGCCTTTCACGATTTTGTAGGGCAAGTGTTTCATCGCTTCCTGCACCTGCTTGTCTTCGAAACGCCGGCCGATCAGCCGCTTGACCGAGTAGATCGTGTTTTCCGGATTCATTACCGCCTGGCGTTTAGCAAGCTGGCCAACCAGTCGCTCGCTATTTTTGTTGATTGCCACCATAGAGGGGACGATCGCCGAGCCTTCGGCCGAGGCGATAACCTTACTCTTACCTCCCTCCATCACGGCAACCACCGAGTTGGTGGTACCTAAATCAATACCAATAATTTTTCCCATAGCGTTAGTGTAAAGTAAACTTTACATACTGTCAAGCCCTGAACTGCGGCAGGAGTGCCTACTTGGATTGATTATAAGGAATGGAGAGCGTATGATACCGCTATGAGAATTGCGCTCCTAGCTGATTTGTGGAATCCGGTAGACCGGCATGGTCTGTGGGGCAGAAGTTTTATTACCGGGGCGCTTGCTGACGAGCTGGTTGATCGGGGACACGATGTCACACTCTTTAGCTCGGGTGACAGTCAAACTAAAGCACGACTGATATCAATTGTTCCAAAATCACTCAAGCGCTACGACGAGGCTAAAACACTGGCGCTCATCAAGCAAGCATACCGCTCAACTGATCAATTTGATATTATCCATAGTCATATTGGCGAGCTGGGTTTGGTTGGCGCAAGGGATTGTCTAACGCCAAATCTTCACACTTTTCACTTTGCCCGGCAGCTATCAAAAATACCAGCGTGGCAAACGCTACTGGGTCCGAAGGTATACTTCAATGCCATCTCGCAGTATATGGCCGATCTTTTACCTGCTACCGCCACATTTCTGGGGGTCGTATACAATGGTATTTATGTGAATGATTTTATATTTAACAATACGCCGACTGATCGCTACCTGTTTTTTTCCCGAATTGCCAAAGATAAGGGGCCTCACCTCGCGATTGAGGTGGCCAAAGCAGCCAACATTAAATTGGATATTGCTGGCTACATCCATCCCCTTGAGCAGGATTATTTCAACGAAACAATCAAGCCGCATCTCGATAACAAAACCATTCGATATCTTGGCGACTGGCAGTATACCGACAAAGTGGCGAAACTTGGCCACTACCGGGCAATGATTCATCCGATTAATCTACCCGAGGCGTTCGGACTCGTGATGGTTGAGGCAATGGCTGCCGGAACGCCGGTTATTACCTTCCGCAAGGGTGCGGCGAGCGAGCTTGTTGATCATAATAATTCCGGCTTTGTGGTTGACACATTGGATGAAATGATCGCATCAGTGCCGAATGTGACTGGTCTCAATCGAACTCATTGCCGCCGTATCGCCGACCGTTTTTCTGTAGCCGTGATGGTGGACAGTTATGAACGCTTGTATCATAGAATGGTAAAAAGATAATTATGAAAGTCGCAATTATTTCTTCGTCCGGTGGTGGTCTTGGGCACTACGCCGCCCACCTCTTTGGGCCGCTCGCCAAGCAAGTTACCTTGCAGTACATCAGCTATAGAAAGAAGCGTACTCCCGAAGGAATTGTCTTTGCAGAAAAAGATATTTTGATGGAACGTGAGATCACGACTGCCCGATTTTTGATGGATCCCGAATCACTTAGCAGTTTGCGTGACCTAATACATTTTCTACGACGGGGGCGATTTGATCTTGTGAATATTCACCTTGGCACAACTGCCCGCTCGGGCGCACTGTTTTTCTTGTCGCTTTTATCAGTGTTAAAAGACCTTGGTATCCCAGTGGTGCTCACCGTACATGATGTCATCTCTCAGGAACAATTCGCTGGCGGCAGCGAAGTCCTCCGGTCAATGTACCGGCTCGCTTCAGGTATTTTCGTTGGTAATGAGAAAGAAGCAGCCCGTCTCCAACGTTTTTTTGACTATCCCAGATCGAAGATTACGGTATCCGAGCACGGTATCTATAATTTGTTTAATTTCAAACGGTACGATCAGACAAAAGCACGCCGGCTTTTGCGGTTACCCAAACAAGCTAAAATTGTGCTGTTTTTCGGATTCCTGCGGCATTACAAGGGTCTCCAGCATCTCGTGCGTGCTTTTCCTATGATTCTCGAGCAAGTGCCGGAAGCATATTTATTGGTTGTTTCCTCAACCAAGTATGCTGAATCGCTCCCACGCTATCTTAATTCATCAAAGGTACAGCAGTTGAGAGGCCATCTCAAAGTGATATTACGTTACGTGCCAACCAAACACATCGAACCGATTATGAAAGCGTCTGATGTAGTAGCGTTACCGTATTTGTTTGTTTCTCAATCAGGTATCTTGAAACTTGCCCAAGGGTTTAGTAAGCCGGCCGTCATTACTACCGTATTTCCCGATGCCCGCGGGTTTGATGGCAAATTTGGTTATGTAGTGCCTCCAGCCGACCCAAAACAATTGGCTGAGCGCATTTCAATCATCCTGAAAAACGATCGGCTTGCATCCAGGATGGGCCAGGCCAGTTACCAATACGCTCTAAAACGGTATTCTTGGGATCGGGTAGCGGCCCAGTATGTGCACGTATTTAAAAAACTAGTCGGTTAGCTGACTACTACTTTGGCGGGGCGCAACACTTTGCCGCTAAGCTGGTAGCCGTTTTCTACAATTTTGATGATCGAGTTGGGTTGGTGATCACCCGAGGGTTGGTGGGCAATTGCTTCGTGGAGGGTGGGGTTGAATTCGTCGCCGACAGTAACTTCGATCGCTTGGAGACCATGCTTTTGTAGGATATCTTCGAGTTGCCGTTCAATTGCCTGAATTCCTTGCGACCAATTGTCCTGGCCCCCACCTTCGCTAGAGTTTTCCACTTCGCCTCCGGGGCTTCGAGGGACAGGTCGGTGGGTAATTGCCCGTCGGAAGTTATCAACTACTGGCAAAATATCCAATAGTAATTTTGCGTTCGCAGATTGTATAGTGTGAACCTTTTCCTGTTCCATGCGCTTACGGTAGTTATCAAAATCCGCCTGCAGGCGTTTAAGCAGGTTTTCTAGCTCAGTCGGGGCCGGCCCCGACGCGCTAGTCGGGGCAGGTTGTTTTTTGGTGGTCATCGGGTTAATTTTAACCAATGATCGTCCACCGTGCAACCTACCTTGTGGCAATGGAACTCATATTCCTGGTAGGGGTTGCGCTGGGGCAGGTGGTGCCGGTAGCCGAGCCGCTGCGCAATACTACGCTCCAGTGGATTGGCATTAGTCTCGTTGCGCTCGCCTTCCATTTCAACGATCGGCGGGTAGTGATGTGGTTAGCCCTTGGGAGTTTAGCGTTGTTTGCCGGTATTGCTTGGCACAATCTGGTAGGTGATGGCACGGCCTGGCAGCTGCCTAACCTCAAAATATTCGAGCTCCTGGCTACCGCGCGTAGCGAGTTTGTGCGATTTTTTGCCACAAGCCTGCCGGTGCCGTATGGCAATTTGGTTGCCTCGATTGTGCTAGGAGGTAAGGGACTGATTTCAAACGAGCTTCGACAAAGCTTTATCGCCACCGGAACGCTCCATATTGTGGCAGTGAGCGGCTACAACGTGACGATTGTCCTAAAGATTTTTGTGGATTGGCTTAAGTTACTTTCGCCGTGGCTCCGATTTTTGGTGGGAAGTTTTGTGATTGTTGCGTTTGCGGCATTGGTGGGCGGCCAGGCTTCGGTGGTGCGCGCGGCAATTTTGGCGTGGCTCCTTCTTGTGGCGCAACTCACCGGGCGGCAGGGGAGTGTGCTGCCCATGTTGGTTTTTGCTGCTACGGTAATGGTGATCCATAAGCCCTCAATTTTGTTGCACGATATCGGGTTTCAACTTTCGTTTATGGCATTTCTTGGTTTGGTATATATTGCACCATTATTAAAGCAGGCGATAGGACGATTGCCAATCATTGGCCGTTCATCCGCAACAGTTGCAATTCTTAGTGAGACCCTCGGCGCACAGCTGGCGGTATTGCCGATACTGCTTTTTCATTTTGGCCAACTCACTCCCCTGTCCCCTATCGCCAATTTTTTAATTTTGCCGATTGTGCCGATCCTCACTATTGCCGCACTTACTATTGGAATCCTTGGCAGCCTTGCCGGGCCAACCCTCCTGCCACTCGCCTATCCGCTGTATCCAATTGCTTGGTATATTGTGGCAGTGACTAGGTGGTTGGCGAAGCTGCCGGGCAGCGGAACAACCATCGAGCACTGGCCGTGGTGGCTTACGGTGATCGCGTATCTAGCTATCTATTTAATTGTTTCGCATTTTTGGAAACGCCATGTACATCCCGCCTCACATCAAACGTAAACTCTGGCAGGCCTACCTTGCGATTATTTCGCTCGTTGGCATAGTTATTTGGACCTCAGCAGTCCAGGCACCTGACCAGCTGCTCCATGTCTGGGCGCTCGACATTGGCCAGGGTGATGCGATTTATATGCGGCTGCCGTCGGGCCACGATGTGCTAATCGACGGCGGGCCAAACGAACAAGTATTGAGCGAACTTGGTAAAGTGATGCCGCTGAGAGACCGAGAGATTGACCTTGTGATCGCCACCCACAACCATTCGGATCACCTTGGCGGGCTGGACGATGTGTTGGCGAACTACCGCGTTAAAGAAATTTGGGTAAGCGGCGCAGTTCATACGACGAATACGTTCGATAAGTGGCGCGCGGCAATCGAGCAAGAGCAAAAGGAAGGCGCAGCGGTGGTAGAGGTGCATGCCGGCATCGAGAAGCAATTTGGCGATGTGAAGTTGAAGGTTTACTATCCTCCTGAATCGTTCCACGGGGTAACACCGAAAGAGCAGCACGACGCGATGGTGGTTACTAAAGCAAGTTACGACGAGTTCGATGTCCTCCTTACCGGCGATGCCGAAGCCCGCCACGAGCAAGCGATCATGGAACGCTATGCACCCGAACTTGATGTCGAGGTGCTCAAAGTTGGCCACCACGGCTCGAACACTTCCACCACCGAAGCATTTCTTGAGGCCACCACCCCAAAGCTCGCAATCATCTCAGTCGGCAAAGGCAACCAGTTCGGCCACCCGGTACCTAGCACGCTAAAACGGCTGAGGCAATGGCAGGCCCAAATCTACCGCACTGATGAAGATGGTCGCGTGGAGGTGGTGAGTGATGGGAAAACGTTCTGGACGAACAGTGAGCGATAACATTATCCAACCACACTTTCAATAAGTTAACCCTAAGGGTTCAAGGAGGAGACAACCCTTAGGGTTAGGTGTTTATGGCTGGGTAGAACAAGCAAAAACCCGCCGAGAATTCGGCGGGTTTGGACTGTTGGTTAGGAACAGAGTGTGCCAATCGATGCTCCTTGAACAATACGATTGAGCACATCAGGCTCTCGCCCGTTGGCGATGATCAAGGGGATTTCGTTACGGCTGGTAATTTGACCTGCCGCAAGTTTTGAGGCAATGCCACCGGTTCCGTTTGATTGCAATAACTTCGCTTGGTTGATCATATCGTCGGTGATGTTTAACAGGTAGGGCACCACCGCTCCTTGGCCATCAAGATAGCCGTCAACATCGGTAAGTAGGAAAACGGCTTTGCAGTTTGCCATTACCGCCACATGGGCGGCAAGCAAGTCGTTATCGCCGAAGACGATTTCTTCCGTTGCCACTGAATCATTCTCATTGACAATCGGAACAGTGTTCCATGAGAAGAGTCGGAAGAACATCTGCCGGACATTATCGGTTCGGATTGAGTCAAGACAATCTTCCTTAGTTAACAGCACCTGCGCGACGTGATGATTGTGGGAGGCAAAGGCTTCCCTGTATAGTTTCATGAGTAATGGCTGCCCTATCGCCGCAGCGGCTTGCTTCTCATCAACCCGATAAAGTTGACTAAGCCGCATGAAGTCCCGTCCGGCCAGTATTGCGCCTGAGGTAACGAGAATGGTTTTGAGCCACCGTTCGTGGTTAATGTTAGCAATTTGGCCAGCAAGATTATCGAGGTATGCGGTATCTATCTTACCGTCCGGCGCCAGGGTTGATGTGCCGATTTTTACTACAATCCAATCGTGCTGAGCAAGATCGAGTATCCGAAGTTTATGACCAACTGTCTGGATCATTCCGTGTTCCTTTCATGTGTTGCCATGCCCCGGATTGTTCAAGGACATCAAAAAAAGCCCTCTCGTGTTGGGATCGCCTAAGGCGATGGTACCACCCAACTTCTTGCCCGCCGTAGGCGGGATGGCTTCGTTTGGCTATTTTACGGATAGCTCCGTCTGGTCTTACTATCCTTCGACTTCGCTCAGGACAAGTCTAAAGGAATTGCGACCAGCCAATTCCCACTTTGCCCTTTCGGGCTCCGCGGGATGCAGGGGCGGGTTTCCCCTGCTATGTTTCGAATTGTACAACTATTATACCAAATAATGGCAGGCCAGTCAAGGCCGTGGCTTGGATTTTTTGAGACGCCGTAGCATCAGGGCAAACCATCCACGTTTGTAGAGCCAGGCAATGAGCGCAGCTAGGAGTCCGGCAGCGGCCGCCGCACCGCCAATTTTTTGCGTAGTCCAAAACGGTGGGGCGGCAATCGGTTGCTCAGTCACCACGGGCGTTGGAGTCTCGGTTGGTGCGGCGGTGGGTTTTTCCGGCTCGGGGGTTGGGGTGGGGCTCGCTGAAGGCGTCGGAGTTTGCTCGGGCGGTTTGGGGGCGGCTTTTGGTTTAGCGGTTGTGGCCGGGGCCGCCGCTTGGTTACTCGCTGCCACCTGCTCGCACGAACTTACCTCGGTGTACTGCGGGTAAACCTCGAAGTTGAGTGACTTGCCGCACACCGTGGCCGTCCCGCCCCCCGAAGGTTTCCAGTAGGCGAGGAGCGAGCCGAACCGCAGCGCGTAAAAGTCCGTTTCGCCGTGGAGCGCCTCAAGATCGTCGATCAGCATTTCACCCGAGCTCGAACCACCTTGGTTATCGAGCACGATCGAATCAAATTTGACCGGGTAGTCAACGTTGCCGTTGCCGCTCCAGCTGGTTTTAGCTTTGTCCTTAGCAAAATCGAACGTGTACTGCTTCCAACCGCTCGAAGCTTGGCCTAAATCAAACTGGAACGTTTCGTTGTTTTTATCGACCATCCTCAATTTCCAAACGCTCGAACCGCTGCCACCGTTTAACCACACTGACAGTCCCTTTGGTTCCCCTTCCAGGGCAACTTGTTTTCTCCCTACCACGTAGGTATCGGAACCGTTAAACTTCCAGGCATACTTCATACCGCCGCCGCTTCGGCCCGACGCGCCCGAGAGGGCTACCGAGCCATTCGACGAGCCGTCATCCTTCCAGCCGCTCACCGAATCAAAATTGTCGATCACTTTGGCAGAGGACACCCGCACCGTTTCAGAAAAGCCCTTGCCTTTAAGTTTGCTGATTGCGGTTGCAACGGTATTAAACGATTCTTTTTTCGAAAAATCCGATTTGGCGATGCCGTAGGACCCGCCATCGTTGTCGTAGAGTTTGTATTGGATAATTTTATCAACGCTCGGCACGCTCGCGGCGAGTATCAATGAACGGGCCAAGTAGTTACCCTGGGTGCCGTCCCCTACCTCGGACGATTTCCAGCCGAACTCGGTGATCCAAATTTTCTTACCGCCGCCATGATTGCTGATCGCCCCAGCTGCTTGATTGAGTGAGTCCACCAGCGTACCAATATTGAATTCTTTGGTTTCCGGCGAGGAGGTTCGGTAGGGGTGAATACCCAGGCTATCAAAGAAGCTGCCGCCACCGGCATCGTAGAGCGAGTTCCAATAATTGATTGCTTCCTTGCGGGCGGTCAAGCCGGAAGTGACGACGCTCGCGGAACCATCGATTGCCTTAATCTTGCCGTGCGCTTTTTCCAAAAACGGTTTGTAGTCGCCGGCGGACAGGGTGTTATCAATTTCGTTGAAGATTTCGTAGGCGTCCACATTATCTTTGAGCTTGTTGGCCGCGGTATCAACAAACGATTCAAATTGCTCGGCCGTTAACCCGCTCTTATGGCCGAAAAGCAGTAGCACATTGGAACCTTTGGCCTTGGCGCGGGAGGTGGCACTTTGAATTGATGAAAAGTCATAGTTCGGATCATAGACTACTTCCATGCGTGTCCATTCCGAGTTGGTTTCACCCAGTAAATCCGCGGCTTTCTGTTGGTTTACATCTGATCCGGCCGAGTTGATGTAGGAGCCAACCCCAAAGTCTGCCGCGTGCGTTATGTTGGTTAAGAGTAGGGCCATGAGGACGGCTGCAATAGCGTAGCGTTTCATAAGATCTATCCTAGCAAATTATGTGATAAAATACTTGAGATATGTCAGGACATTCCAAGTGGTCGACCATCAAGCATAAAAAGGCGATTACCGACGGCCGCAAGGCAAAAGCGTTTACTAAGCTTTCCGCCCAAATTTCGATTGTCGCCAAGAGTGGCGGCGATCCGGCCATGAATCCAAACTTGCGGCTCTCGATTGATAAAGCGCGGGCCGCCGGCATGGCCAAAGACAGTATTGAACGAGCGATTAAACGGGGCACGGGCGAACTGGGCGGCGCCAGCCTTGAGGAAGTGCGCTACGGCGCCATTGGCCCGGGCGGGATTGCTATGGTGATTGAGGCAGTGACCGATAACAAAAACCGTACGGTGAACGAAGTGCGCTCAACCGTTACCAAATTTGGCGGCAAGGTTACTGAATTTGGCTCGGTGGGGTATCTCTTCGAAGAGCAAGGGGTGATTAGTGCAAAAGGCGATACTGAGGCCTTGAGCCTTGCGGCAATCGATGCCGGTGCGCTGGATGTTGAAGAACATGATGGGAAGGTTATGGCGTACACTTTGCCTACGCAACTTGAGTCTGTAAAAAAATCCCTCGAGGCGGCAGGGGCGACCATTGAATCGGCCGAGGTTTCATATGAGCCTAAAAGTACTGTTTCAACAAACGACCCAAAGGCAACGCAACTCCTTGAGATACTTGATGAGCTGGATGATGTGACGGCAGTGTACACAAATCTTGGATAAATGAAGATATTAGGCATTGATCCTGGTACAACGCGCTTAGGCTATGGGGTAATCGAGACTCAGGCCAGTACAATGACCATGCTCGATTATGGCATCATTGGCCTTGAGGCCGGTAGCGCCACTGAGCGGCTCCAGGAAATCCACCGAGAACTTACTAAGCTGCTCAAAAAAGTAAAGCCCGATCGTGTTGGGTTTGAACAGCTCTTTTTTTACAACAACCAAAAAACCGCCATGCGCGTATCGCAAGCCATGGGTGTGGCGCTGTTAGCTGCAGCGCAGGCACACACCCTTATTTTTGAATATACCCCGCTCCAGGTAAAACAGACGGTAACAAGCTCGGGGAGCGCCAATAAAGAGCAGGTGCAAGCTATGGTAAAGATGCTTTTGAAACTCGACCACATCCCCAAGCCCGATGACGCGGCCGATGCCCTGGCAGTGGCGATTACGTGCGGTATAAGAGGATAATTTTAAAATTTGGCATCTATCTACTTGACTCCAGTGGTACAATAGTATATAATATTGGCGTATTTGCTGCTTGAAAATTGCATCCTTTGGGCCTACTTGTTTACCTTGAAAAAGGCAGACAGCTAGGCCCAAAGGGCTGCGCTCAATATCCTGACCTTAAACAAGCAGGTGCGCGAAAGAGGTGTTCAGCTATGGCTGTGAAATCCTCGGTTGTAAACTCGTCGATTTTGTTAGGACAGGCAGCTCGTTCGATGGATCTGCTTACCGGACTGGGCGTTTTACCTGCCCACGTTCAGCAGACCATTGACAATCCGATTCGTCGTATCCTGGTGGCATCGGCCTACCGCGGCGAAGGCGCCGTTCCGGAAGTGCGGTTCGAAGACGTTCTGGAGCGTGAAATCAACTTCACCGGCATGTTCTGCGAAACGGCCGGCGTTACCTACCCGGGCGACGACCTGATCGAAAAGGCGTTGCGCCAGAAACAGGCGAAAGCCGGTTCTATTTCCGCATTCGATCGGTTTCTCCCCGGTGACCTGCACCGCCGCCAGCTGCTCGACGTCAGCCGTAAATTCGGGATCAAGCTGTACAACAACGATCCCAAAGCGGCCGACTGCGACGGGGAGGAGATCCCCACGAAAGCCGGCGTGTTCAATTTGGACATTGCGTCCATTTTCGCACGGACCGGTGCGCCGCATCGCCCCTTCATGCTCACCTACGACGAGCAGCACGCACATGCGTGCGAGCTGGGCGGGGATGGCCTCTCAAGCACTGAGAAAACCATCTATATGGCGGTAATCCGGCCGCAGATGGAACTGGGCTACCTGCCCTACATGGGCGGTTCACTCCGCTGTCGCAACGCCTACGGTTCCGAGCGCTCGCTCCACGTCCGCTTCGATGCCGACGATGGCTTGGACGTCGACAGCTCCCGCCGTTCGGGGCAGTACTGTTCTCTGGGGGCGCTCCCCAGGAAGTATCTGGAACTTGCTCTTTGATCTGCCGTAAGGCAGGTTGGTTCTTTTGGGTTTTGGTCTTTACCGCCGTCAGGCGGTCGTGGCCAAAACCCTTTTTTTAATGTTTTGAATTAACTCAAACGGTGAAAGAATACCCCTTGCAGCGGAATTGAAATATAATATAAATCATGAACGATATTGCCATTGGTGTTGATATTGGGGCCACCAAAATTGCCGCAGGGCTGGTTCAAGAAAGCGGTCGGATGCTAGAGCAGGCCGAGCGGCCCACGCCCAAAGATCCAGACCAGGCAGTCGAGACAATCCGCCTCATGGTGGAGCGGTTTTTGAAACGCGGCGCCCAAGTGATTGGCGTTGGCGCGCCGGGCCAGATGGATAGCGCCAAGGGGATTATTTTGGACTCGCCCAATTTGCCGCAGTGGAAAAACTACCCGCTTAAAGAAAAATTGGAGACAAAACTCAATACCGATATTGTGCTTGATAACGATGCGAGTGCCGCGCTCGCCGGTGAGTTGTGGCAAGGGGCCGCCCGGGGAAAAAAAACGGTGCTCATGCTAACCCTTGGCACCGGCGTAGGCGGCGCGCTGTGGCAAGGCGGGAAACTATGGCGCGGCGATGATGGCACGGGCGCGGAACTCGGCCATACCGTTATTGACCCAACCTATCCCGACCGTTGCGAGCAGGCCCACCAAGGCTGCTTGGAATCAATGATCGGCGGCGCAGTGAATGAAAAAAAATACGGGAAAGGGCTCAAGGATTTATTCGAGGATAATAATTTTTTGACGGAGTGGCGTAATAATTTAGAAAAGGGAATTAAGGCATTAGTTGCGCGCTTTGACCCGGAGATTGTTGTTTTGGGTGGCGGGGTGATTCGAGACCAAGCGAAGTTTTTACCCCAGCTCCAAGCTGCCGGGTTGCCGGTTGTTGCTGCAACAGCAGGCCCAAGGGCTGGCATCATTGGCGCAGCCCACCTCGCGCTCGAAGGAGCTAACGCATGATCGCTGCACTCAAGGGAACGGTTATTTTCCAGGGCACGAATTACATTATTGTGGCGGTCAACAATGTTGGCTATAAAATATTTGTGGGTGCGCCCTTACAATGGATGCTCGAGGCAGAGACGTCGCTCTTTACCTACCACCAAATCGCGGAGGGGGCTTCTGATCTCTATGGTTTTGCCGATTTCAACGAGCTGGCATTTTTCGAACTGCTCCTTTCGGTGAGCGGCATTGGGCCCAAACTCGCCCTCAACATTATTACCGGCCAGTCGATCGAAAAGATACGCTCGAGCATTATTGCCTCTGACACTAGCCACCTTCAATCCATTGCCGGAGTTGGCGGCAAGCTCGCCTCAAAAATTATCGTCGAGCTCCGCCCCAAGCTCGCCAAGGGCCAAGCCGATCTCGCCGGCCTCAGCCGCGACGATGAAGAACTGATCAGGGTGCTAAGCCAGTTAGGCTACCGGCGCCAAGAAGTTTCCCAGGTGGTGCGCCAGGTTCCCGAAGGTACCATTGATGAGCGCGTTAAGCACGCCTTGAAAGTGCTGGGCAGCTGAGGTACGCTGAAAGCTAAGGGGATAAATTGAAGTACGCCAAGTTTTGCCGTATTGCATTCATTGTTGCTTTTGCGCTGATTGCGCCGTGTTCGGTTGCGGCGCAGGATTTTTCGACCGTTCCGGATTTTCCCTCTGATTTTACCTTGATTGATCCCAAATCAGCAACGCCTTCTCCTTCGCCCTCTCCCACTCCAACACCCAAAACCACTGCCGCAGTTGTAACCAAGGAGTTAGCCGATACCCCCACCGGGCCGGGCTCGCTCGCGGTGGTAACGCTCGCAACGCTGCTTGGGCTACTGGTGCTTGGCATAATTCGCTGGCATTCATTAACGGCAATTGATCATGACCACCAGAACTAAGATTTTATTTGCGCTCGTAGTGCTGGTTTTTGTCGCCGGCATTATTTACCTTACCTACTACCTTACCCGCCGCCAGATAACGAAAGCAGATTTTCCGCTGCTGCCAAGCTCGACCACGAGCGGTACATCCGCCTCGACCAGCGAACCGACCCCAGCGCCAACGAGCGGCGAGGCTAATCAATCAAACAGTGTAACCCTCCAGTTGTCGGCTGGTTTCAATCTCGTTTCATTCGGCCACCGCCTTTCCCCTGCTGACTGTAAGAATGTATTTGCCAATCTTTCGACTAAAGAAGTTTTTGCGTTGCTTCAGGGTAAATGGGTAAGCTGCAGCGAGAGCCAATGGTCGGTGACGCCAGGAGAGGGTTACTTTGTGAAGTCTAAGAGTGGTGAAAATCTTAAGGTCCTTGCCCAGGCAACGCCAGTTGCAACCAACGAACGATTCCCCATGAAACTTAGAGCGGGCTGGAATGCGATCGGCAACCCATACCCCAAATCGTTTAAGCTTGAGTTGGCAAAAGTAGAGGTCCAGTTCGATGACAAAACAGAGACGGCCCAAGAAGCGATTGATGGCAAACACGTCTCGCCATTCCACTTTTTTGATCCAATTTCTGGATCGTTTAAGGAAATTAAGGAAGGTGATACCATCCAACTTAATCAGGGATTTGTGATCCAGGCATCAGGGGCGGCGACCCTAACCTTCCCCGGTCCGGGGCAATAGTATGGCAATCGCGAAACGCACCCAAGTGGCGCTCGGAACGGTAGCGGTGTTTGTGATGGCCATATTCGGCCTGGGGGTGTTTAGTTTTACCAGTATTACCGGCAGAAGCGGGGTAATAACCACTACGGCGGAATCGGATAGCCGCGTTGTTGAGCTAAGCTTTTCACCAGAGACGGTGAGTGGCACGGTCCCCGAGAGTAATGTGGTGGTAGATGTGATTGGTGATTCTTCTGCCCCAGTGCTTGGCGCCACCCTCGTTTTCCAGTTTGATCCAAAACTCGTGACGGTAACCGAGGTCAATAGCGAGGGTGGCGCTGCGGGCGGGGCGGCAGTGACATTTGATTTTACGAGCGGGCTCCTTACCGCTATCTTCAAGCCCGGCAAAGCGGTGGCACTCAAGGGCAGCAGGCTCGCCAGTTTCCTGGTGGATTTGGTTGGGCCAGGGACTGGCAGCTTGGAACTTGTTCCCGGAAGTTCAGAGGTAACGATTTTAAACGGTGGGGTAATCGAACGGAAGCGGCCTACTTCACTGGGCGGAGTTGTCTTCTCAATCAGTTCTCCCTAAAATTGGCCTGTGATCAAACTTGATACCCCGCTCACTGCTGTGCCGGGCATTGGCGCGAAGTTTGGGCAAAAACTTGCCGTGGCAGAGCTCACCACGGTTGAAGACCTGCTCAACTACTTGCCGTACCGTTTTGAGGATTTTACCAACCCCAACCCTATTACGAGCGTACGGATTGGTGAGCAGGTGGTGGTAGCGGGTACGCTTACCCAGGCGCGCAACGAGCGTACCGCCCGCCGCCGGATGGCGCTCACTAAGGCGCTCCTCACCGACACGAGCGGTTCGATGACCGCAATTTGGTTTAACCAGCCGTTCATGCTCCGCCAGCTTAGTCTCCGAGGTATGTGGTACCTAACGGGAAAAGTCGGCTACGACTCAGCCGCAGGCAAGTTACTCTATGTCTCGACCCTTGAGCAACGTGCCAGTATTTTCCCAATCTACCATGAGCACGAAGGGTTAACTTCAAAGTGGCTGCGTAATTTTTTGGGCAAGGTGTCGCCGGCCGTTCGCCTCATTCCCGAAACCCTGCCCGATTCTTTTGTGACAGGCCATAACCTTATGGGACGAGCCGCTGCGATCGCCGCGATTCATAACCCCCAATCGGCGAGCGAACTTGAGCGGGCTAAACATCGGTTGAGCATCGAGGAACTCTTGCCCATCATGGTGCGTAATATCCGGGTGCGGCGCGAGCTTGCGAGTGAGCAAGCCCCAGCCATGGCGTATGACGAATCGCTGCTCAAGCAGTTTACTGGCTCGCTGCCGTTTACGCTCACCGACGATCAACGCAAGGCTGCCTGGCGCATTATCCAAGATTTGGGTAAGCCCGCACCCATGAACCGGCTGCTCCAGGGCGAGGTCGGTTCGGGTAAAACCGTGGTGGCGGCAATGGCAGTACTCGTTACGGCAAAGGCAGGCTATCAATCACTCTGGCTCGCGCCAACCGAGATTCTCGCGAATCAGCACTACCGCAACGTTTCAAAACTGCTTTCGAGCTTCGGTATTTCGGTGGGGCTCTGGACTGCCGGTACCAAGGTTGGATTTGATGCACCGCTCGTCGTTGGCACCCACGCACTGCTCGTTGAAGGGCTGAGTTTTCCAAAACTCGGATTTGTGATCGTTGATGAGCAGCATCGGTTTGGGGTGCAACAACGCGCCCGCCTTCGTGCCGCCTCTGGCAACACTTCGGCGAGGCAGGCTCAACTCATACCCCACTTTCTCTCAATGACTGCTACGCCAATTCCCCGCACCCTCTTTCTTACGATTTGGGGCGATTTGGATTTGACGATGATCCGCGAGCTACCGGCCGCTCGAAAACCAGTGGTGACCAAACTCATTGCACCAGCTCATCGTGACGAGGCATATCGGTTTATCCGCGACGAAGTGGCTCAGGACAGGCAAGTGTTTGTGGTTACGCCGGTGATCGGCGAAGCGGAAAATAATGAACAGAAAATAAGGAACACCAAACAGCCAAAATTATTCACGGAGCTGGAAAGAAAATCGGCACTCAAAGAATATGAGAAGCTTTCGAAGCAAATTTTTCCCGATCTTCGAATTGGTCTGCTCCATGGCAGGCTCTCGTCAAACGAGAAAGCGCGAGTGATGGACAATTTTACGAAACATAAAATCGACATACTTGTTTCCACGGCGGTGATTGAAGTCGGGATAGATATTGCGAACGCAACGGTTATGATGATCGAAGGCGCCGAACGGTTCGGGTTAGCCCAGCTCCACCAACTCCGCGGCAGGGTTGGCCGGGGCGAGCACCAATCATATTGTCTGCTGCTGCCCGAATCAGACGACGCAATCGAGCACGAACGGCTTACCGCCATGATCCAAGCGAACTCAGGGCTCGAGCTGGCTGAATATGATCTCAAGTTTCGCGGCCCGGGTGAGCTCGTTGGCACTCGTCAGCACGGCGTGCCGAATTTCCAAATGGCCTCGCTCACCGACCGCGCGCTCATCGAAAAAGTTCAAACAATCGCGGCAGCGGTAGTTGACTATGGCATCGAAAAGTTACCCGCGCTCAAAGCCAAACTTGAGGCGTTTGAGGAGGTTGAGCATCTAGAGTGAGTATCTGGCGAACCGGAGCCAACCCGAGGCAGTAAGCAAGCGCCATTGGAAAGCCCCGAAGGGGCTGCTCCAATCCCGGCGAGCTGCCTGGACGACGGGACCCCGAGCTTGTCGAGGGGCAGGAGCTACCAAGCAGCGAGCCGAGGATCCGCCTCAGGCGGATAGAGCGCTGCCGAGAGTGGCCCGGGAGCCAGCCTTAAAACCTACGTTGCGTGGTATGATTTATATATGCCTATTGTAGAACCAAAACCGTGGCACGAGCGGTTGCTTGAGTTCCTTGAACGGTGGCGGTTGGTAACGGGACTCATATTACTCGCCTTTGTGATTGGCGGCGGCTTCACCCTACTTATTATGGAAAAGCTGCACAAACCGGAAACTGTGGTTACGGAAACCCGAGAGGTAACAGAGGAAAAAATTGTTGAGGAAACGCCGACTATTGAGGAAGCTAAACAAGTTGCTACGGTGAAAGGCGCAGCCACCCAGTCCAAACCAGCGGCTACCACTCAAAGTGCCCCACCGGCAAAATCAGAACCACAATCGCCTGCTCCTTCGGTGAATCCCAGCGGCAAAATTAACATCAACACCGCCTCGGCAGCGGAACTCGATTCTTTGAAGGGCATCGGCCCGGTCTTGGCGGAGCGGATCATCGAGTACCGCAGCGCCAACGGCCCGTTCAAAAAGATTGAAGAAATTATCAATGTGAAGGGAATCGGCGATAAGACGTTTGAAAAATTCAGAGATCAGATTACAATTTAATCTTGCCCGCGTGGCGAAATAGCAGACGCGCCAGCTTTAGGAGCTGGTGGCCGCAAGGCCGTGGGGGTGCAATTCCCTCCGCGGGCACAAGTTTATATAAGTTTGTGCTGTAATTATACACTTCGCGCGAACCTATTTTGAACAGGAAAAGGGCTAATCTGCACGCCTCGTCCGCTCCCTTCGGTCGCAGTACAAAACCAAAAATTTTCCTTCCTTTCTTAGATTTTCGGCGGGGGGTGTGGGGGGAGC
>JBASTP010000004.1:0-7085 GCA_049274945.1 Patescibacteria group bacterium | reverse complement strand
GTCCTCGCAAGAGTTCCAAGTTAGAGAACCTACTCAGGGTTTGCGTGAACGCGCCAATGCCAATAATTACCAAAAAAATGCCGAACAGTATTTTGGCATACTTGAAGTAGCTCGCGTATCGTTCAATCAATACAACTGCCTGATTGGTAAAGAGCCCCACGGCAAGAAATGGCAGGCCAAGCCCAAGGGAATATGAGAAGAGTAACCCGAATGCCGCGCTCGGGGCGGTGGCGGCAAGGCCAAGAATGCTGCCCAAAACCGCTCCCACGCAGGGCGTCCAACCGGCGGCAAACGCGGCGCCGAACACGAACGAGGTAACGAGCTTTGAATTAAATTTTTTTCGCACCGCGAATTTGTGTTCTCGTTCTAAAAAAGGGATCTTAATGAGCCCGGTAAGGTAGAGTCCAAAGAGAATAATAATTACGCCGCCAATGCGCGCAAGGTAGACTTGGGCGTCGTAGGCGACTGCTTCAAGAATGGTGTTGAGCAATACGCCTACACTCGAAAACACCACGGAAAAACCGAGCACAAAAAACACACTGGCGATAAAAATATCGCGCCGGCGCGTGGGTGAATCGGCATTTGTGCCGGCGAGGTAGGTCAAAAACCCTGGCACGATTGGCAGAATACACGGCGAGAGAAACGAAATAATGCCAGCAACAAAGGTAACCGCGAGGGTTAATCCCATTATTGAATTGCTTTATTAATTTCTAATTTGTATCGCTCTATATCCCATGATTCGGGGGATTTAAGCACTCGCTCGCCGTTTTTCAAGAAGACTTTAGTGTGCTGGTAGGGCACGCCGAATTGGCGCGCCAACTCTCGTTCGGTATCAATGGTGTCTGAATCGTTAAAGTTCACTCGAAAGCCAATCACGTTGTCTGATTTAAGCTCGTTGAAAAACGGTTCGAGATGATCGAATACTTCGGTGCGGCAAGTGGGGCACCAATTGGCGTAAAAATAGAGTAGCACCAGTTTGTCGGTTTTGAGCGCCTGCTCGTAATCGGATTGGTTGAAATCAATAAGTGGTGAGTCCTTGCCAGCAAACACTGCTCCGCGGTAGCCGGAACTTTGAGTGGTTTGCGCAATAGAGTCCGCGGGTTGAGCTTTTTTATTTTTCGAGGAAAGTGCTACAAGGCCAATGATCGCTACTAGAATTACAATACCAGCGACTAAATAATTCGTTTTTTTCATGCTCTTAGTATATCAGCTAAATAATAACGATACTTGCTGCGGGGCAGGGATTCGAACCCCGATAAATGGCTTCAAAGGCCACTGTCCGACCATTAGACGACCCCGCAATATCCATGCCAGTATACCAAAAAACAGCTAGATTGCTCCAGCTGTTTTTTGGTGCCCCAAGTAGCCAATAAGCCTGGTTCTGTTTTAGGCAACCATTTCTCTAAGCGTTGGGATCCTCGTGTCGCCCGGTGAGGACCGGTTATTGCGATGAAGGACCACTCCCAACTTGCACCACAAGGCGTTTACATCCCGATCGCGTTACCGCATCGGGACGTGGGCTCTTACCCCACGGTTTCACCCTTGGCTGCCTGGTTACTGATTTTCTAGTTAACTAGTAACTAGGTGCCAGTAAACTAGGCGGCCGGTTTATTTTCTGTTGCACGGGCCTCGGCTCTCGCCGGCCGAGCTTACGCTCGGCATGTTCCTCACTGGTGCCAGGACTTTCCTCCCTATACTTTTTGGGTACAGAGCGGTTGCCTTGACTACTTAAGGCAGGATAAGTATACCAGAGTTTTATTGAAAAATCAAGCCAAATCGACTAACGCGATTGCTGGGCGGCGTGCGGGTTGTAGATTTCATAGAGGTACAGGTTATCTTGGTCGGCGATCGTTTGTTGTTCTTGGTAGATAATCGTAATTACGCCAATAACGAGTGCCAACCCGAGTACCGCAATAATGAGTTTCGCCCGCTCCTCGCCCATCTATATGAAGATACTACAATCAGAGCACCTTGCTCAAGGCCTGGCCGGTGTAGGAGTGTTTGGTTTGGGCGACTTTTTCGGGCGTGCCGGCGGCCACTACCTCGCCGCCCTCATCGCCGCCTTGGGGGCCCATGTCGATCACCCAGTCCGCGTTGGCGATCACATCGAGGTTGTGTTCCACCACGAGCACGGTGTTGCCCTTGCCCACGAGTTCGTGAAGCACCAAGAGCAATCGGCTGATATCCTCAAAGTGTAAGCCAGTGGTCGGTTCGTCAAGAATGTAGAGCGTTCGGCCAGTGGTTGGCCGGGCCAGTTCGGTGGCCAGTTTCACGCGCTGGGCCTCGCCGCCCGAAAGGGTAGTTGCGGGCTGGCCAAGCTTAATGTAGCCCAGGCCGACCTTTTTCAGCACCGCTAGTTTTCCGAAAATATCGGGGACTTCCTTAAAGAATTGGTAGGCTTCGTCAACCGTCATCTCGAGCACGTCGGCAATGTTTTTGTTGTTGTAGCTGATTTGGAGCGTTTCTTCGTTAAATCGCCGCCCGTTGCAGGTTTCACACGTCAGCCAAACGTTGGGTAAAAAGTGCATCTCAATGCGCAGTACGCCGTCGCCATGGCAGGTTTCGCAGCGGCCGCCCTTGAGGTTGAACGAGAACCGCGCCGGCGTGTAGCGCCGTTTTTGCGATTCCTCCTGAGAGGCATATAAGTCGCGCAAGGGAAGACTGATCCCGGTGTAGGTGGCGGGGTTGCTGCGCGGCGTGCGGCCAATTGGCGACTGATCGACAATAATCACTTTATCGAGGTGTTCGAGGCCGGTGATTTTAGCGAACTTACCAGGAGTCACCTGGGCGTGGTGAAAACGCCTGGAGAGCTCGGCAGCCAGGGTATCGTCAACCAGCGTGGATTTTCCCGAGCCCGAAACGCCGGTTACTACCACGAGCGACCCGAGCGGAATGGCAACGGTAACGTTTTGTAAGTTGAATTGGGTTGCGCCGTGGATCACGAGCTTGCGTTCGGTAGAGGGTCGGCGTTTTTTGGGGATGCTGATTTTGCGCGCGCCAGACAGATACTGCCCGGTCAGGGACTTAGGATTTTTGGTGATCTCAGATAAGGTTCCTTGGGCTACCACTTCCCCACCCTGGAGTCCGGCGCCCGGCCCAATGTCGATAATGTGGTCGGCGGCGGCCATAGTTTCGGGATCGTGTTCAACGATAATTACGGTATTGCCGATTGAGCAGAGTTTACGCACCGACTCAAGGAGCTTGCGCTGATCGCGCGTATGCAGGCCGATTGAGGGCTCATCCAAGATGTACGTTACGCCAATCAAGGCCGAGCCAAGCTGGGTAGCCAGGCGAATGCGCTGCGCTTCGCCGCCGGCGAGGGTGGCGGCGTTGCGATCGAGGGTTAGGTATGACAGTCCAACTTGTGACATAAACGCGAGCCGCTTTGCCATCTCGGAAAAGGTTGGCTGCAGGATTGCGCGCTGCTTTACGGTAAGGGTTTTACTGCCGAGGGCGTCGCGAGCGAACTCGCCGAGTTGACTAACTTTGAAGCTGGTCAGCGTTCTGATTGTTTTACCAAGGAGCTCAACCTTAAGGATTTCCGGTTTGAGCCGCGCGCCGTTGCAGATGGGGCAGATTCGTTCCCGCATGTATTTTTCGATTTCTCGGCGAATGTATTCAGATTCCGTTTCACGGTGGCGCCGTTCTAGGTTTGCTACCACCCCTTCAAAAGGATTGCCGTTCATGAGTGGCTCATCGCCGGTGCCCTTGAGAATTAAATTGAGTTGGCTCTCGGGTAGTTTACCCACCGGTGTGGTGAGATTAAGCTGGTAGCGTTCGTGGAGTTTTTGGAGCACCGAGTTTTGCCAGGCCGAGGCAGCCGCAATGCGCGACCACGGGCGAATGGCACCCTCGGCTAACGTGAGGCGCGGATTGGGCATCACGAGTTTGGGATCAACTTCCAGCCGCTTGCCGAGCCCTTGGCAGCCGGTGCAGGCGCCCTGCGGGCTATTAAACGAGAATGACGATAAAGTGAGCTCTGGCATGGTGGCACCACAATTAAGACAGACAAAGCCTTTCTTGGGGGTTTTGGCGTTTTTATCTTTGGAGGTTTTTTGCTCCATCAAATGGCCACAGGCAACGCAGTGGGGTTCCCCGGCCGCCGCAAATGCCAGGCGCAGATAATCGTATACCTCTGACATCGTGCCTACGGTGGACCGCGGTGAGCGGAGGGCAGTTTTTTGATCAATGGAGAGGGCCGGTGAGAGCCCGGTGATTTCATCGACATCGGGTTTTTCGATGATTCCCAGGTACTGGCGCGCGAACGAAGAAACCGACTCCACATAGCGGCGTTGGCCCTCTGCGAAAATCGTGTCGAACGCCAGGCTAGACTTACCGGAACCCGAAATCCCGGTGATGACCGTTACCTTGTCACGCGGTAATCGCACCGAAATGTTCTTTAGATTATTGACCCTGGCCCCCTTAACCTCGATGTAACGATTGGTTGTACTCATTTCGCAATTTGCACAGTATACCCAATTTTGTTTGTCAAGTCTAGAGGGAGCGCGAATCGAAGGGTATTGACTTCAACCCCGCTTGGTTGTAACAATGATCTGACAAGTGAATAGAGCCCCGACGCAAGGTCGGGGCGGAGGGGATGGAGAGTTAAGTCATGGCAATTTTCAATGGCGGCCAATCTGGGCCAGGAACCGTAGTCGGTGTCAATGTTAAGTTGCAGGGACAACTTAAGGACAGCCAGGATATCATTGTCCATGGCCAGGTTGATGGCGAGGTGGCATCCGAGCGAAACGTAACCATAACTGAATCTGCCACGGTCAAAGGGCCAATTTCCGCCACCATCGTAACGGTGGGCGGCACCGTACGCGGCTCGATCGAAGCCAGAGAAAAGCTCGAACTGCTGCCCTCTGGCAAAGTCTACGGATCAATTGCCACCAAAGAGCTCACCATTCGCCCTGGCGCGGTGTTTAATGGCCGCAGCTCAATGGCCGGCAAAACGGTAGAAAAGGAACTCAAAAAAGAAAAAGAAAAAGAACCAATCAAGGCGCTCGAAAAAGAGGTCGAGGAACCCGAGTTGGGCTACGAAATTGAAAGTTAATGTACTACTACCTTCAAGAGAGTACTGCAAACTGGAATGAGCGGAAGTTGCAGGAAAAGCTCAAAAAATTGGTTGGTCAGTTTGGGATTGCGGGAGAATCGGTTACTCCTTCGCCTGCCCGAACCATCGACGAGCTGGTAACGATTGGCCTTGAAAAAAACTACTCTACGTTCGTGGGAGTAGGCAGTGACCTGTTTCTCAATAAGATTGCCTCATCACTTATTAACCAGCGGGGGCACTTTGGCGCCGAACGAGTGGTGCTTGGCCTCGTGCCCACCAATTTACAAGGCGATATTGCCGCCTGGCTTGGCTACCGTTCGATTGAGGATGCCGCCATGGCGCTCAAGTCACGCAAGGTTGCCGCGGTAGACGTGCCGGTGATTGAACCCGCTAAATATTTTATTGCGCCACTGCGCATTAAAGGTTCTAAGATTTTTTCGATTAAACTTGCCACCGCCGGCTACACTATTGAGACCCAAGCTGCCTCACTCTCGATCGATCGAGACCTGCGCGTGAAGATTTCCGGAACGCCTGATGGAAACCAGCTCGTCAATAGGTTCAAGCATTTTTTCACTGGCAAACAAACTGAAAATGCCGCTGATTCCGAGCTCAGATCAAGCCAGCTTCGAATCGAAACGCTTGATACTATCCCGGTATATTTGGCGAGTGAGATGATTGCGAAGACGCCAATTTCGCTGAAGATTGTGCCGCAGGCCTTGAACCTTATTATGGAACGCGGTACTATTTAGCAAGGAGGACATTGGCTACTGCGCGGATAAATGATCGAATTTCGGAGCCGGTTGTGCGACTGATAGATGGTTCAGGTACCATGATCGGCGAAGTAAACCGTGATCAAGCACTCCTTCTGGCACACGACGAAGGGTTGGATCTTATCCTTGTTGACGCCACGGCTAACCCCCCGGTAGCAAAACTAGTAGACTACGGTAAATATAGCTACCAGGAAGCCAAGCGACTGAAGGGTAGTGCAAGGGGCAAGCGTTCAGAGCTTAAAGAAGTCAGATTGTCCGCCCGGATTGATGAACACGATTTTGAAATTAAGGCGAACCGAGCGAAGGCTTTTCTGAAGGAAGGACATAAAGTATTGGTACGAGTTCGTATGCGCGGCCGAGAACAAATCTTTTCCGAAAATGTCAAGGAAATGCTCTACCGATTCGAAGTCGCTATGGGTGCCAAGTTTGAGAGCCCGCCTAAACGCTTGGGCAACAGTTGGCAAGCAATTATCATAAAATTATGATCCATTCGACTTTGCTCAGGATCATGTTGAGGAAATTCGAAACATGAATAAAACTCGTAAATCATTGGCAAAGCGTTTCAGTAAGAGAAAATCCGGTAAACTTTTGGCGTCCCACATGTCCGCTCAGCACCTGGCGCGCCGCAAATCTAAGCGAGCGCGGCGGCAGGCCAAGAGTTTTAGAACGGTAGCGGCCGGTGAACAAAAATTATTGCAAAAGTTCCTTCCTAATATTTAAACCCCTAACCCTAATTACTAATCTCTAATCTCTAACTACTATTATTATGGCACGCGTAAAAGGTGGCGTTACCAGCAGGGCCCGACACAAACGATTACTCAAAACCACTCGCGGCTACCGCCATGGCCGGAGTAAACTTAACCGTGCCGCTAAGCAGGCAACCCTTAAGGCCGGCCAATATGCCTGGGCACACCGCAGGCAAAAACGACGGGTTTTTCGGCGCAGTTGGATTGTTTCCATTAATGCCGCCGCGCGCAGGAGCGGCACTACCTATAAAACATTGATACACGCCCTTAATCGCAGTAAAGTTGGTCTCAATCGCAAAGTGTTGGCTGAGCTTGCCGAGCATTATCCCGCAGAGTTCGCTAAGATAGTTTCCAAGGTCTCGGGTAAGAATTGATAATCTGGCGAACCGGAGCCAACCCGAGGCAGTTGCGAGCGCCATTGGAAGCGAAGCGCTCCAATCCCGGCGAGCTGCCTGGACGACGGGACCCCGAGCTTTGTCGAGGGGCAGGAGCTACCAAGCAGCGAGCCGAAGG
>JBASTP010000003.1:0-58441 GCA_049274945.1 Patescibacteria group bacterium | reverse complement strand
CCAATCCCGGCGAGCTGCCTGGACGACGGGACCCCGAGCTTTGTCGAGGGGCAGGAGCTACCAAGCAGCGAGCCGAAGGACGAGCCGGAGGCGAGTAGAGCGCTGCCGAGGGTGGCCCGGGAGCCAGGGTAAGTTTTAAATAATAATGACCATCGCAATCAACGGTTACTTTCTCTCTCGCCCATTCACGGGCTTTGGCAACTACACGGTTGGCCTGCTTGGCGGACTCGCCAAAATCGACCGCAGCAACCGCTACCTCGTGTTCGTGCCACAGAAAGTAACTTACAAGCCAACGAACAAACGGATTAAAATAGTTGTGCTACCGGAAAAACGTTGGCTGATGGCCTCAGTCGCCAAGTTTGTTTGGGAACAATACCAACTGCCAAAAGCCTGCGCAAAGGCGAATGTCGATCTTATTCACCAGGCCTACCCTGCCACCGCAAAGTTCTGCAGCATCCCCCAAATCGTTTCGATCCACGATGCCACGCCATGGCACTTTGCCGAACACAACTACTCGAAAAAAATTCGCGCCTACCGCGAGTTCACGCGCAAAACCGCGAGCCGAGCGGCCCATGTGGTTACGGTCTCGAATTTCGCCGCCCATGATATCGCCAAAATATTTGGTATTCCCAAAGAGAACATTACCGTAATCTACAACGGCATTGACCCAATCTTTCGCCACAAGGTTTCGGGGGTGAAAGCAGCAACCGTACTCCAAAAATATCATATTAAAAAACCATACATTTTTTACCTTGGCGGCTACGAAGTCCACAAAAATGTGCGGCGAATGTTCTTTGCGTACGCAAAAGCTGTTAGTGAGATTAACGGTAATCTAGTCTTGGCCGGCGGGGTATTCAGTAAAATCCGGCCACTGGTGTACAAAGATTGGCATGAACTCCCAAAACTCATCGAAAACTACAAGTTGCAAAACCGCGTTCAGCTAATCGGCCCGGTCGAGACCGAAGATTTGCCGGCGCTCTACCAATCAGCTGCCCTATTTATTTCGCCTTCAATTGCTGAAGGGTTTAACATTCCGGTGGTCGAGGCGTTCGCCAGCCGCGTGCCCGTGGTGTGCTCTAATACCGCGGGCACCAAAGAGATTGCCCAAGAAGCCGCGTATTTATTTGATCCCACGAGCCAAGTCTCGATCGAGCGGGCAATCTTGAAAGTGCTCAATGACAGCGAGCTACGCCGCAAACTCGTCGAAGCCGGCTGGCGCCGCCAGCAGCAATTTAGCTGGGACAAAGCGGCCCGTGAACTGGTTGAGGTTTATAGAAATTTCGATCAAAAAAGCATTGTGAAAGAGTTTATGGGCAAGTACCGTGGCCTGGGAAAGGGTAGAGCGACTGATGAACTCATCAAAGACAGGAGAGAAGAGGTAGAGAATGAGGAGAGGAAATTTAAGAAATTTTTCGGACGGTAACTTCACTATCCCCTTGATCCGTTGATTGGTCTCGAAAGAAGTAGTAAAATCAGCGAAGCATTGGGGAGTGGTGGAATTGGTAACACGTCTGCCTCTGAAGCAGAAGATTCCAGGTTCGAGCCCTGGCTCCCCAGCCATGATTTGCATCAAACAAGACCGTATTGCATAGTATGTTAGATTTTAAGCGAGGATCCCTTGCGGATGCCATTGTAGAAAGTATGCCTTTTGCTGATGAATTGATTGCTTGGTGTAATAAACACCCAGCTTTCAAAGAAGGATTAAAGATAACAAACCCAGCGAATTTTATAGCTTTAGGGGCAGTGCTAACGTCAACTACCGAAAATGCTCCTGGAGATGAGGTAATTGGCTTTCTGGCCTATGACATTAAAGAAAAATACTTCAAACAAGATTTCATCATCAATGTAGGGGGCAACTACACAAAGTTTGTCTTATATTCTAAGGTGCCCAGCAAAAAGTATGGTCCGTATGTTCAGCATATTAACAATTTCTTTGCGAAATATGGAAAAAACGGAGCTTACGAAGGCACCCATCATATGACGCTTGAGAAACTTGATAGCAAAGTCATTGACAGAGCCCGAAGAGCTATAGCTCTAGCCGAGAGGATAGAAGGGCATGGGCGGAGAGTATTAACCCAAGAAGAGATTCTGGAAATTATAAATAAAATTCGCGAGGCTAAGCGTAATAACTAAGGTTATGTGTAGATTGAGCGGATTATTTGCCGAAGGTGTTATAATCCAATCATGAGCGAGCGAGGAGAGGAAAAAAACTATACAACCAGTACTGGTATTGTCGCACTCATTATTCTCGGTCTTGGGCTTATTTGGTTTCTCTTTTTTAGAGGACATGACAAATGGTACAAATGGTTAGGATTTTACTATCCCAACGCTGGCGACCTGCTTAACTACAAGCAAAGTTCAGAGTTAAATTCTTTAGAGGAATGTCGAGAGTGGGTTGATGTTATTAGTGGCGGACGAACCGATACGGGCTTTGACTATGAATGTGGAAAGAACTGTAAGTTAACAGATGACTATAAATATCTATTGAAGAATGACCCAAAAAAACTAACTCAATACAATCTTAAACCGACCTATGTTTGCAAACAGACTTTAGAGTAATAGCTATGTTAAGCCAGAAGTTCTTGAACCTCCTGTGATACAATTTCAAGTGCGAGCGAGGTAGACCAGTCTGCTTTAATAAAGCTATTCCAGCTATTTAGCAGTTCTAAAATCGTCCTATCGCTCGATCTGATATATTTTGATAGAATTTTCTTCTTCGTTTTGATATAATTTCGTTAATATGAGTAATGCAGTTACCCATTCAAAACGTTATGGATTTAACCTTGCATTTGCAGAAGCTATTGCTAGCTGGTTACCTGAGGTTTCTAACAGAAAATCAATAACTTCATTTATCACAGAACCAACAACCCCAGCATGGGGTGATGCAACCAAAATATATTACGACCCTGAAAAGGATAGGTTTATAGCTAATTTTATCGTTGGCCATAGAACTGTTAGCGATAAGGACGTTCTTGCTGCAATAGAACTTGTCGAAGCAAAACTTGGAAATGAAGATAAGAAGAATCAACTACTAGAAGAATATGCAGACGCATTGAATTATTATTACAATGAACCTATGATTGACGATAAGGGCTTGTTCGTTAAAGAAGGAATGTTTAAGAAAAAATATTTTACAATTGCCGAATTAGAAGATTTGAATGAAAAATATCAAAAGAAGGTAAAAACAAAAACAAAGAGAGGATTTAGATAGAAAGCAACCTCTTAGTTTGTTGCATAACAACCTCAGGATACTCTATACTACCAATGATTTGCTGGGAGAAATCGTCCCATCGCTTGAGCATAAATGGCCACTTTCGACGACTTCCAAAAACTAGATATCCGGGTGGGTAAAATTATTGAAGTTGCTGATTTTCCCGAAGCGCGCAAGCCGATGTACAAACTCAAAATTGATTTCGGTAAAGAAATTGGTATTAAGCAATCCTGCGGGCAGGTAACGCACTACGGCAAGGACGAACTCAAGGATAAACTGATTGTCGGTGTCCTTAACTTCCCGCCAAAACATATTGGGCCTGAAATCTCTGAGGTGCTTTGCCTTGGCGTGCCGGACGAAGAGGATAGAGCGATTTTACTCTCCCCCGATAAGGACGTGCCGCTTGGCGGCAAAGTTTTTTAGAAAGGGGTTTTAGACACAATTTTATAATTTCAGCACCCCTTCCTTTAACCTCAACATACATAAACGGCCGTTTATCTATGTTGAGGTTGTTAATACTGACGCGTTAACAGACTGTAAAATTATTGTAAAATTTGGGTTGACAAATGAGGAGTTTAGGTATAGGTTGAAATGACAACTAAGCTTCGGGGTGGCGTGACCCCACTCCGCGTAAAGCTACGCGGGGCGAGGAATTCGCCAATCGGACGTAAGCCCTTCGACTTAGCTCAGGGCAAGCCGTCGAGGTCGCCGCAAGGTGGCCAGGATTCCGTGTAATTCGGAAGCCGACCGTATAGTCGGGAGTCCCACTACGCTCCTTTGGAGCTACGCGGGATCACTCGCTACAGGCGAGTGAAAAGGAGTCTTTTATGAAGTACCAAAATCTTGGTCCGGTGGCTGTCGTAGGGGCAGCTTTTTTGTGGAGTCTGGACGGCTTTTTGCGCCGCCAGTTATTTTCCTTACCACCCAGCGTGGTAGTGTTCTGGGAACACTTGCTTGGCCTTATCGTCCTCGTACCCATTATGATCTGGCTCTGGCGAGGGTTCAAAACGCTGAGTCGTGGCCAGTGGCTCACCATTATTGTTGTTGCACTACTCTCCGGCGCGCTGGGTACCATTTTTTACACCGCAGCGCTCGGCAAGATTAATTTCATTCCCTTTTCCGTGGTAGTACTGCTCCAGCAAACTCAACCACTCTTTGCCATTGCCGCGGCAGCACTCTTGCTTAAAGAACCGCTCACCAAACGATTTTGGGCACTGGCAGCCGTAGCGCTCGTTGCCGTGTATTTTGTTTCATTCCCAAATCTTCGCGTCAACGTTGCTACCGGCACCGGCACACTCACCGCCGCACTCCTTGCGCTGGGCGCTGCCGCAAGTTGGGGCAGCTCAACCGCGCTTTCCAAGTATTCCCTCAAAGGCACGCCGTTTCTTAATATTACGGCGGCCCGGTTCGCCTTTGCCCCGATCTTCGCGCTGCTATTCACCGCAATCCTTGGCAAAACCAGCCAACTCATCGCAATCAACTCTACCCAGTGGCTCTACCTTTTGGCGATCACCTTTTCGACCGGCCTGGTGGCGCTGGCAATCTATTATTTTGGCCTCCAGCGAGTGCCGGCCTCCCGCTCCACGATCCTCGAACTTACCTGGCCGGTTTCCGCCGTGCTGGTGGGCTACTTGTTTTTGGGAGAACGGCTCGGGGTTACCCAACTGATTGGCTCGGTAGTACTGATTGCAGCAATGTCGAGAATTGCCAAAGATGCCTATCAAACAGAAAAAATGGTGGCGGGCAAGGGTCGTCAGGGGTAAGGGGTTAGGTAAGGAGCTCGGCTACCCTACCGCCAATTTAGAGCCACCCAAAAACTGGCAACTTGACTACGGCATCTACGCCACGAGTGTTCGCGTGGCGGGCGCTACTTACGGCGGTGTGCTCTATTGGGGTACTAAGGGAGGGACCGGCGATTCTCTCGAGATTTACATTTTTGACTTTAACAGCGATCTCTATGGGGAAACTATTACGTTCCAAGTTGGGCGGTTCATTCGTAACGATCGAGCAATAGAATCAGAGACAGAACTTAAAGCACAAATTGCGGCAGATGTGGCGGTTGCCAAAAAAATTAGGTACTATTAACAACATGAAACACATTACACGGGAAGGATTAAAACAACTCATTGACGAGGGCAAGGATATTATTTTACTGAACACCGAGGCGCCCGAAGAATTCAATGAACGCCATATCCCTGGATCAATCAATATTTACTGGCGCGAGCTGGCGCACAAGGATAACGAAACCAAATTGCCGAAGGACAAGACGGTCGTGGTCTACTGCGGCAGCTTCACTTGCGGTGCTTCAGCCAAAGGAGCCGGTATCCTTGAAGTACTTGGCTACACCAAGCTAGTTGAGTACGACGGTGGTATAAAAGATTGGGAAGCGGCGGGGTATCCGCTCGAGAAAGGAAAATCTGGTAAGATCAAATAATGGATAAAACAGTTGTTGGGATTGCAATTGGTACGCTGATTGTACTTGGGGTGATTGTTGGAATATCCACCCGCAAAGGTGGGGTTACCAACCCCGGCGAGCTCCAGGGCGAGGTAGTGGAAGATCAAGGCCGTAACCACATTGCCGTTGGGTCGCAGCACCCACCCTACAATTCAAATCCTCCGACGAGCGGCAACCACTGGCCCCAGCCTGCGCCGTGGGGAATCTACGAAGACGAACAGCCCGACGAGCAGCTGGTCCATAACTTGGAGCATGGCGGCGTGAATGTGTTCTACAAACCCGGTCTGCCGAAAAACCAAGTAGCTCGGTTAGAAGATTTTGTTCGCCCCTACCGCGTGAAAGTCATCCTCGCACCCCGATCAGCAAACGAAACACTTATCGCCCTGACGTCGTGGAACCACATCATAAAATTGAACGAATTCGACGAAGAAAAAATCAAAAGTTTTATCAAGATCAATCGCGACCACGGGCCAGAGTTCGTGCCAGAATAAACGAGGTAAAGGTGGGGTACATTATTGTTAGCTTTTTTATTATCCTTTCGCTCGTGCTACTACTATTTGCAGTCTTTGCCGTTGTTGCCCTGCTGGTAGGGGCGCCGTTTGTGCCATCGTCAACTGATCGGGTGGACCGAATGGTTGCCCTCGCTAAAATCCAGCCGGCCCAGCTTGTGGTTGACTTGGGATCGGGCGACGGCAGAATCTTGATCGCCGCCGCACGTTCTGGAGCCAGGGCAATCGGCATTGAAATCAACCCGACCCTCGTGGTGCTCGCTCGGGTGAAGGCACTCCTGCATGGCCTATCAAATCAAGTCCGGGTGGTGATCGGCGATTTTAGAACCTTTAATGTCAAAGATGCTGACACGATTTTTTGCTACCACCTGCCGGGAAAAATGGCGGCGCTTGAAGCTAAAATCAGAGCCGAGGCTAAACCCGGCGCCAAAATCGTTCTCAATGCTTTCCCATTTCCCAAACTCAAGCCGGTAAAAACAATCGATCATCTCTATGTTTATGTTGTTTAAACCCTTCGACAAGCTCAGGGTAAACAAACTTTTTTGGCTCGCGGTTATTACGCTCTTGGCATTTGGCCTGCGGGCCTGGCGGATTACACAGCCGCCCCAATATATTTTTGACGAAGTTTATTACCCTAAATACGCGGCGCAATATCTCTCTGGTGGCGCGCCGTTCGACGCCCACCCGCCGGCTGGGCGGCTCCTGATTACCGCCGGGGTAGCGCTTTTTGGCAACCAGCCATTCGGTTGGCGGGTAATGCCGCTTATTTTTGGGACCTTGCTCATACCACTTGCTTACGTACTCGCGTGGCAACTTTTTGAAAGTCGGCGCGCCGGATTGATTGCTGCACTCCTTATTGCCCTTGACGGCATGTTCTTTGTCTACGCCCGCACCGGGCTGATCGACACCTTTTTGGTATTCTTTACCCTGCTTGCATTAAGTCTCGCATTAGCTGCCCGGCATTTTACCGGACACGGCAATGAACGGCTGGCGACTTTGGCTTGGATTGCAAGCGGGATAACCGTTGGTGTGGCAACTTCGGTTAAATGGGTCGGGCTGGGTATCTGGCCAATCATCGCGGCGATCGCAGCGATAACTACACTCAAGTCAACAAAAAAACGATTCATTAAGCGAATCGCAATGCTCCTAATTAGCTTGGTGGCCATCCCGGCAATCGTCTATAGTTTGTTTTTTATCTTAGAACCCGGCAAACAGCCGGTAATCTGGCAAGACATTAAAGATTGGCACACCCATACCTGGCACTACCATGTGAACCTCAAAGAAACGAGAACCTACAACTCACGGCCCTGGCAGTGGCCGCTCATGGTAAAGCCGATCCACTTTTGGAACGAGGAACACAATGGCAAAAAACAGGCCATTATTGCCCTCGGCAACCCAATCATCTGGTGGGGATCAACTATCGCAGTGGTTGGTACCATTGGATGGCTTGCCATACAACTGGTGAGGCGTCGCCGCAAGGCGAAGCTACCGCTGGGCCTTACCGTTGCGACGGCGAGTTTCTTGGTACTGCTCGTGCCGTGGTTTTTTATCAAACGAGGACTCTTTATCTTCCACTATCTTTCCGCGTTTGCCTTTGCCGTTTTGATTGCAAGTTACTGGCTCGCCACCATGTGGCGACACCCGATTGGGCGAAGACTCGCGATCATCGTTCTTATCCTCGCAGGAATAAACTTTATCTATTTCTACCCGATTCTCTCAGCGCTCCCGATCAGCCAAAGCGCCTACCAAAACCGGATGTGGTTTAGTTCGTGGGCGACCAACTAGGTTATTGAGCCGGCGGGTTCGGACAACGCGTCCAGGCAGTGCCGGGATAGCTGTAGCTATAATTGGACCTCGCCGCGTTTGCCTGTTCCTCGGCTACCTTTGCCTTGGTGGGGCACCATTCAGTAACATACTGGCCAGATGGGCAGGTGGTGTTCGGGTTAATGTACCAACCGGAGCCCGGCGTACTCTGAGCAGAACTGCAATACGGAGAATAGCTACCGGTATAGGTTGGCGGCGTATACGTAGAGGTATACGTATTTGTATACGTACTTGTTGAACCACCTTCTTGTCCAGGCCAGCAGCCGCTTGATGTGCTGGAAGTACCGCTTACCCAGTGGAAGCCAGGCGCGCACTGCGTTGAGTTAGCCGGATTATAATAGTTGACGCAGCGCCAGCTTGGTGGCTGCCCATTGCCCTCCCAATACTGACCTTGCCCGCAAGGACTAATCGGCGGGCCGCCGCCGCTGCCCGGTGGGCTAGTCGGCACGCAGCGGTTCTCTTGACCAGAGTAGTACTCATAAGGCTGACAGGAACCGGACGTGGGCGCTACACAACCACCGCCAGGGCCGTAGACCATGCCGGGACCACAATAAGTCGCGGTTCCTCCACCGCCACCCGAGTTCGGTTCGCATGCCTTCGGGCCCGGATTGTACCAGTAATTTTGCGGGCACGGCGGCCGGCAACCCGGTACCGCGCTGTCGTAGACTTGGCCTGACGGGCATGGCACCGGCGAACCAGTGGGTCCCGGCGAGTAGGTAGGAGACGGACTAATCGATCCCTCACACTCGAGCCGATCGCCGCCTAGCCAACGCACCCCTTTGCCCTGCTTAGCACATTCTTCTTGCTTGGCTCGATATTGTTCTGGACTCGGGCCAGCCACGTAGGAGCGCTCTCGACACTCAATTTCGGCATTCTCGAAGTTTTTAACGAACGGCACCTTATTTTGACGGTAGCAGTTCTCACCCGCTTCACGCATCTTGCGCTGCCGCTCCTCGAAGTCTTTGAACTTATTGGGATCGTAGCCAAAGTCAGTCAGATTCCGGCGAAACCGTTCTGGATCAAAGCCGCCGACATCTGTCCGTCCAGAGTAGTTATTAACTATGTTGAGGTAACGATTCGCATAGTCAGGGTTTATTACATCGCCTGCCTGAAGAGCCTTAAACCGGCCGGCAATCGTGTCCCTAAAGTCATCTTCAAACAAGCGCCCGATGTCCACTTTTTGACCCTTGCGGAATCGCTCAATCGTATCTCTGATCTGCTGTGAGAACGGATCACTACCAAAGCCCTCGTGATAACCCAATTCCCCGGCAAGCTGCATCATGTTATGGACCATCGCAGCGTGGGTGTCCTGGTTGTCAGCCGCAATGGCGTCATTGAGCATGGTCGCCTGGGCGGTGAGCTGAGCCATCCTGCTCGCAACAAAGGCATTGGCATTCTCTTGAAGGTACTTCCGGGCGAGCGATGCCTCCATCATTGCCATAAGGGTCTCTCTATTCACTTTGTTAACCTGATCGCGCTTGGCCCGCAAGGCAACGATGGCTTGTTCCATGGTTTTTATTTCGCCAAGCTGTTCGGGCCTAATAATATTTGCTCTCGTGAGCGCGTCGAGCACTGGGCCAGGTGGTGCCTCATCAGAACTGTTGACCACTGCCGCTAGTTCGAGGTGTTGGTCCCTAACCTCTTGGAAGATCCGCTTGGCGGCTTCGAAATCCTGTTGGTCCTGCTCAAGCTTGCGGTAGCAAAGCGCCAAATTGCCCAGGGTATCATTGAAAGAAGAGGCAAGCTGGGGTTTGGCCCGCGCGATCGTTTCCATCTGCTCGAGCATCCCTAGGTGAGCTCGGAGCACTCGCTCGGCTCCTCGCTCATCGCCCTTGGCCTTGAGGGCAATCTCCTCAGAAAGCCGCTCTTGGGCGTGGAGCGGGATGTATCTGCCGGGGTTAACGAACTCCTGAATCCGCTCGGGAAAGCGTTCTAAGAAAAGAACATTAGTAACGCCGGCTGGCGGCAACGAAGCAATCGCTTGGTTCTGTTCCTGGCCGAGCTGGTCTTCGGTGATTGGTTGCGTGTCGCTTGTTGCCGTGGCCGCTGGATCAGTCGGTTGCGGCGCGGCTTCTTGCGCCGCCACCGCGGTGACCAGTGCTAGGGTAAAACCGACACTAATAATGAATGGCTTGAACATTTCCCATTAAATTACGCACTTAGCTAGGTGGGAATCGTAGTGTTGACCTGCCGGACAGGATGAAGAGGTAGAGGTTGGTGCGGGGCTCGAGGTGGAAGCTGGGCTTGGTGAAGAATAGGTAGCAGTGGGGGTGGGAGTGGCGGTTGGACTGGTTGGATTGGTATAAGCAGGCTGGCTGGTATTGGTGGAAGTACTGCCGCTGTAAGGGTGACCAGTGCTGTCTGGGTGACCGCTCTCAGGCGCCGGGCCACCTTGATAGCCGCCCGAAGATCCGCCTTGTGGGTAATTACCGGTTGGGTACGACTCACCCGGCTTAGGTTGTGGGTAGTCTTTGGATCCACCACCTCCTGGGTAACCACCCTTATAATCACCTGGCTTGGGGTACTCACCCGGGCCGCCGAAACCACCTCTGAACCCTTCGGGCGGCGCCCCGTGCTTACCCTCAAACTCCTGGGTAAACTTGTGGAAATCTTCAGGATTGATCTTCGATGGATCGCCGAACCGTGTTCGGATGTCATTGCCAAAATTGTTGAACCGCTCAAACTGATCGGCGGGCAGGAACTTCCTAAACTCAGCCTGCTTGTCAGGATCGTCGAAGTCAAACTTCAAATTTTTGGCAGCATTGCCGGCGAAATCTTTGTACTTGCCTACGAACTCGGGGTTGCTAAGGAATTGGACTCCGGCAAGCTGTTCGGCGTTGCGGAAATGTTCGAGCGCTTCAGGAGGCAGTCCGCCAGCGAATTCTTTTGCACCATGGAACTCAAAATCAGCTCGGTGGAAACCAGTCTCCATTACTCGGGCGAGGTCGGGATTGTTAGCCATCAGCTGCTTGAAAGCTTGGTAGCCTTGCGCCCAGTTTTGATTAGCCGCGGTTTTGATTTTTTCGATTTCTTCACCAGAAATTCCCATTGCCTTAAGCTGAGCTTCGGCATCAGGCGGCAGTCCTTTCTTGCCCGTGAAGCTTGCCTCAGCGATGGCAACTCGGTCAAGCGCTTTGTCGAGGCCGATGGCGGCAGCGCCGCTCGCGGCATTCTTGATTCCCAGGAACGCGCCGCGCTGGCTCGCGAACTCTCGGGCGACTTCATCCTTAAAGGTTGGGTCAGTTTCGGCGATTTGCTTTAAGAATTGGTCGTGCTGCTCTTTTCGCGCGAGCACCCGAGCAAGCACATCTTCGTTGTTTTTTACCTTGTTGGAATGGCGGACGTAGTCGTTATTGAGTTTGAGGTAACGATCCTCTCGCCAATCGCTACCGCGAAAAATTCCGCCGATGGTGGTGCCGACATTATATAAACCGATCCGGAAGCCGTAGCCACCACTGGTTGGGTCGGCAATTTGCGGTGCACCCGTGAGATCTGCGTCACCGGTCTCTGCCACCGGTACACTTGTAGGAATTATTGTTGGCGTCGTAGTTTCAGTCTGCGCCGCCACGGCAGTAGCAAGCGCTAAGGACAAACCAAAGGCAACGCCAATGCGCTGCAGATAGATCGTAAGATTTGAAAACATTTTCCCCTCCTTGGCTCGCCGTAGCCCTTCGACTTTGCTCAAGACGTAGGCGGCCTTTAATGTTTGTTTTACGTACTTATTTAGTCTACTATATACTATCATATCACACCCAAACTGTGATGTCAAGGGGGTTAAGACACGACCGCCATCATGCGCTATAATGTATATATAGTAATCAATTAATAAAAAACATATGGCTAACACTCCCTCAAAACATTCCGGCAAAAAATTAGCTACCAAAGCGGTGCGCCTGGCCGGGCCAAAGCCGTTTCACTTGCTCAATAGAAAAACATACCCCGACCCTACGCGCGGCGCGGCAAAAATCAAAGACTATCTTTCAAGGATTCACAGTTGGTCTAGGTAGAATACAGGCCCGTAGCTCAGCGGTTAGAGCCCCAAGCTTATACCTTGGTGGTCCCTGGTTCGAATCCAGGCGGGCCTACACCCTTCCTACCTTATTTTTGAGTATCTGTTGGATATTGTAACTTGCCGCATGGCTGCATAAACCTAAATACGAAGAAATATTAGCTGTACTCACTCTTTGTAACATTCTCTCCCTTGTCTTTGGACGAAGTACGATGCAATGGGGCAACACAACATAACCCAAAAAATCAATTCCTTGATTCCACGTTCTCACACTAACTTTATCCGAGTGAAGTTGAAGACTCAGTTGAGTATCTAAAAATCGTTCTATCCGAGCCACCAACGCAAGGAGATATTCCCGCGATGAATGGACGATCACAAAATCATCACAGTAGCGCACATAGTACCGCTCGCGCAAAGTAAATTTTACAAAATGATCGAGTTCGTGGAGATAAGTATTTGCGAACAGCTGGCTAGTCACATTGCCAAGCGGAATACCTTTGCGATCGCTAGTCGAAAAACTTGCAATGATTTCTTTGATCAACTGCATAATCCGCGGATCATCTATGCAGCGGCTAATGAGCTTTGATAAAATTTCGTGATCCACGGAATCGAAAAACTTCCGTACATCGCATTTAATTGCATAGATTGTCTTGGTATGATTACCACTGGCTTGCCGTAAAAAACGGCGCAGCCGCCAAACTGCCGCATGGGTACCTTTATCAATTCGGCACGAAAAACTGTCAAACAAAAAGCGGTGTTCGAACGCTGGTTCAATAATGTTTACCACTGCCTGGTGAACCACTCGATCACGCACTGCCGCTTTGTGAATTCGCCGCTTTTTAGGGTCGTGAATGGTAAATGGCTGATATGGGCCGTGCCGATAGTATCCGCTCGCCAAATCCTCGCGTAAGCTCAGTAAATTTTCCTCGAGATTTCGCTCAAACACCATCACGTCGGCATTCCTGTGCTTGCCGCGCGAAAATTTCTTCCAACCGCCAAAAATATTTTCTAGTGAAATAATATTATTACCATGAATACTTTTAATCCCCCCCCCCCCCCCGACGGAAAAATCAAATTTCAGTTGGCGAAAACGCCGATCGATATTCCTCTCGTTCATCTTTTGTATGAAACCTATAGCTTTTGGCATACACTCATTCTCAAATTTCCTAAATCCCAACGCTACACTCTTGGCCTAACCTGTCAGAAATACTTACTGGAAATCTTAGAAAATATCTTGGCTGCTGCCGCAACGACTGATATCCAAGAAAAAATTACCTCTCTCAAAATTGCCAGTAAAAAACTGGATACCCTAAAACTCCTTATCCGACTTGCTAAAGATTGCCAGTGTCTGCCCAACCCTGCCTACCTCGAGTTGGAGTCAAAACTCCACGAAGCAGGCAGGATGTTGGGTGGTTGGCTAAAGGCGAGCACTCCCTGAGAGCAGGGACAGCGTAGTTCGGGTTACGATTGTTGCGATCGTTAGCGTTCAAGTTCACCTTGCGATCATCGTGATTGAAATTCAGGTTCGGAACGTTCTGCCACTGCTCGTAGCCATAGTGCGTTCTTTTCCTTCCAAATCACCGGCCGCAGACGCATCCGCGACCTGTATTTTATGTAAGACCAAAGCATTTACGCTTGTCTCTAGAAAAGAACACGGAGTGCTCAACCCGTCGCGCCGCGCGCTCCTTGCAATAAATTTGCGAGAATTCTGGCGGCATCTGCGACAGTTGGCGATTTCGGCGATGCCGCTCCTTAGACCGGCATTCATAAGCCTACTCTCGTTGATATTGTAACAAAAGAAAAAGGACTTGAAGAACCAAGACCAAAAGTCTCAGTTCTCCAAGTCCAAAGTGGCCGAAAGTCGAGCACTATCCCCTGAGAGCAGGGACAGCGCAGAGCGGGTTACGATGGCAGCGATCGTCAGCGCCGAAGTGCACCTCGCGATCATCGCGATAGAAAACCAGGTACGGAACGCACTGCCACCGCCCGCAGCCAGGAATAGTGGCTTCATACCCCGGAATCCAGACGTGGGGTAATTTCACACCATCCATGGCCTGCACCCACTTGGGGTGGTGGGCGGCGGCGGCCAAGATGCCAGCGTGGGGTGATGACGCGGCAGAGCGAACTGATTCCGGCGAGACGCCGTCTTTTCTGTCCCAGTTCGCTGCCAAATCCATCACCTCCCACCGGAGGCCTGGCTTATGCTCGATCCCTTGCAACAAACGCAAGTGCTGAGCGTCTGACCGAAAATCAGGCCACCGCCAATGGTTTTTCTGGCGGGAGGCCGCGATGCCCCACAAACCGTCAAACGTAGCCTGAACATCCCACAAATAGGGCACAAGGACGACGGCGACCAACCGGTCGTCGGGCCACGCGGGAGGTTTGGACAAATCTGCCAATACATTCTTGCCAAACCCCCACTTTTTCTGCTCGTTCCAGTGGCGCACATTTTCGATCTGTACCTCCGGTGGAACGAACAGACCGTGGATGAGTTGAATCTTTCTCACCCGTTGATGGGTAACTGGCACAACGGTGTCGCCGAAATTCCCATCGTGAACCGACTGGAACGCGCCAAGCACCTGCTCGAACGGCAACGCTCCGGCCCCGAGTTTATCCTGGATCGCCTTATATTTTCCATCAAGGCGCTCCAGCTGTTCGTCGCTAACAGGCTTATTCAGGCCCGTCATGACAAACCTCCTGAAATGGATTCTGGTTATAAACGAGCAACCAGTTGGCGAAAGTATACCATATTTCACTTAAAAACGCAAGGGCTGAAGCCTGTATAACATTAAACGAAATGCGTACGCAATATGAGTACTTGACCTCGGCCTGAAAATATGGTATAATATAAGGTAGCAAGGTGAGATGTGTCCCGACGTTTCAGTCGGGACGCCGACCTTTCGAAGCGTCGGCGTTGAAGGGTTCCAAACGGAGCCCTTTTATGTATGCCAAAACTATTATCCTTATTATTGCTCTGGCGAGCCTTCTAGTTAGGCCCGCCATTGCTTCTGAAATTAGCCCTCAGACGATTTTTGAGTTGACTAACGAAGTGCGGGCAGAACACGGCCTGGCGCCCTTAACCTACTCTCGTTCACTTGAACAGGCTGCCTCAGTAAAAACCCAAGATATGGTTAAACAAGGATATTTTGACCATGTTGGACCGAATGGTCAAACCCCTTGGGCAATTATGGAACAAGCGGGCTACCACTATGAGTTTGGCGGCGAAAACCTGGCGGTCGGATTTAGTTCGTCTCAAGATATGGTTCAAGCCTGGCTCAATTCACCAAGCCACCGCCAAAACCTGCTTGAACCAAACTTTGAAGATATCGGTATTGCAACTCTACCAGCTCTTGTAGACGGCCTGCCCGACATTATTGTGGTGCAAATGTTCGGCAGCTTGGCTAACAACATTGAAAGTAACGGGGAACTTACCAGTTATGTTAATAGCTTACTGGGGGTGGGCGATGGAGTTTAACGCACCAGTCAAGCTTAATTGGTCAATTGCTGCGATTTTGATAGAGCTGGCGCTAGTAGGGCTTCTTACTACTCATTTTGTGTGCGCAAAAAGTGTATTTAGAACTGCAAGCGCCTCTGGCAATGAAATAGATGAAATTGAGGCAACACTTTCGCGCTTCCAAACCGTTTCGAACACTAAGCTTGTCCTCAAATATGACAAAACAACCTTTGAACCGGATCAAAAAACCATTGCCTCCTGGCTTGATGTAGGCAACGATGCTTCAGGAAATCTGCTGCTGTATATCAATGAGGAATCAATCGCCGAGTATCTCAAACCTTTGTCTAAAAAGTTTGGCATAACCGCCAAACCAAGACTTGTTGATCCAGACGGCGTGGTGGTTGCCCAAGGGCAAGATGGCAGGAAATTGGATGAGCAAAAAACTATCGAGGACATCAAATTGGCCCTCTCTGGCGGCAACGGAGAGATTACCTTATTGACCACAGTTACACCAGCCGGAGAAAAGCAGGTGGCCAAAGCGTTCACGCCCGGGTTGTATGAAGGTAAGTATATTGAGGTGAACCTTACGGCACAGACGCTCTACCAATTCGAAGGGCAAAACCTAATTGCCAGCCGCCGCGTCTCAACCGGCAAGTGGTCAACCCCAACGCCGATCGGCACGTTCTCGATCAACAACAAAACCCATCGAGCATACTCTCAAAAGTACGCGCTCTATATGCCCTATTGGATGGCGTTTAATGGCAGTTCTTATGGCCTCCATGAGTTGCCGGAGTGGCCGGGCGGCCGCAAAGAAGGTGAAGCGCACCTGGGTACCCCAGTCTCCCACGGCTGTATTCGCCTGGGGGTGGGCGAAGCGCAGCAAGTGTACGATTGGGCCGATCTCGGAATACCGGTGGTGATTAGGAAAGGGTAAGTACATCGCGGGGCCTGGCTCACGTGCCACCGGAGGCAGCGCTCTACGGCAGAGTCCGGTCGCCTTCGGCGACCATGAGCGGTCGCACCTCCACGCGCCACTTCGTTTGCGTGCAGGTTGCTCTCTTCCTGTGGCGCTAGCTTACTGCCTCCTTGTGGCATCGCTTCGCCACCCGCTCAATCCTAAATGCCTACGCTCTAATTATTGCGAGCAATTCATCGCGCATCTTTTCCATGAGCGCGTGGTTTTTGGCTTCCACATTGAGCCGCAGGAGCGGCTCGGTATTTGAGGCGCGAATGTTGGCGCGCCAAGCATCGTGTTCAATGGTCAGGCCATCGAAGTGATCTATTTTGGCACCGGAGTAGCGTTCCTCAATCTTTTTAAGAACCGTTTCGACATCGCTCACCGTTGAGTTGATTTCACCGGAAATGGGATATTGGTCAAGGTATGGTTTGGTTAGCTCGCTCAATTTTTTGCCGCTTTTTGATAATAACTCAAGGATTAACAGTAGCGGGATAATACCGGTGTCGGCATACCAAAAGTCGCGGAAGTAGGTGTGGCCGCTCGATTCACCAGAGAACACTGCGTCAACTTCTCGCATTTTTGTTTTAATGTATGAATGGCCAACCCGCGCAGGCACCGGCTCTCCCTTGAATCGTTTAGTGACATCGATAAGCGCCCAAGTATAGCGCGGGTCGTACACAATTTTACCCCCGGGGTGTTTTTTTAATATCTGCTCAATGAGCAGCGCGTTGGTGTAGTAGGGCTCAAGAAAAATACCATCCTCGGCGCAGAAAAACACGCGGTCGGCATCGGCATCCCAGGCTACCCCGAGATCCGCCTTTGATGATTTAACAAGTTCAACAAACTCTGGCCGGTTTTCGGGGACGAAGGGATCTGGCCGACCTTTGGGGAAGGTACCATCGGGCTCGGCATTGAGCGGAATAATAGTGAGCGGCAGTTTTGTTCGGGCCACCAACGCTTCGAGCAATTTTCCCTCAAAGCCGAAGTTGGGATTGTAGACAACTTTGAGCGGTTTGATGGCGGCTTGATCAATCCATTTGATTACAAAATCGATGTAATCGTTCAGGACATCGCGCTGCGTTACGGTGCCGTGCGCGGGCGATGGCGCAAATTTGTTGGCAAGCGCCGCGGCTTTAATTTCTGTGAGGCCGGTTTCACCAGAAATGGGCGCGGCCTGCGCCCGCACCATTTTCATGCCGTGCCACTCGGGTGGATTGTGCGAGGCCGTTACCTGGATGCCGCCGCCGGCTTCAAGATGTCCGACGGCAAAATACATCATTTCGGTTGAGACAAGACCAATTGCGATTACATTGATACCGGCATCTACTAAACCTTCAATCACTTTGTCGGCAAGTTCTTGAGAATGAACCCGCACGTCATAGCCAACCACAACTGATTTTTGCGGCTTAATTACCTCGGCGTACGCGCGCGCGATGGCGTAGCCATCGTCAGCATTAATTTGGTCTGGCCACGTGCCACGAATGTCGTAGGCTTTAAAGATAGAATCGTGCATGGTTGACAGCATACCATTCGAGACGTATTTTGAAAAGAATTGGTTAAGTACATTTTTGTAACCGGCGGGATTGTATCGGGCATCGGTAAAGGCATCACCGTTGCCTGCTTGGGGACCCTGCTTAAAGCGCGCGGCATTACCGTCGCGCTTTTAAAAATTGACCCCTACGTTAATGTCGACGCCGGTACTATGAACCCCTTCCAACATGGCGAGGTGTTTGTCACCGAAGACGGCGCGGAGACTGATCTCGATTTGGGCCACTATGAGCGGTTCTTGGATCAAAACCAATCGGCTGATAACAACATCACAACCGGTAAAATATTTCAGGAGGTTATTGATAAGGAACGCCGCGGCGACTACCTTGGCGAGGACGTGCAGCTTATCCCCCATGTTACCGACGAAATTATTCATCGCATTAAGAAATTGGGGAGCGACAATCACGCTGACGTGGTGATTACCGAAATAGGCGGAACGGTAGGTGACATTGAGAGCGAGGTGTTTCTGGAAGCCGCCCGGCAAATGCGCCACGTGGTTGGCCGCGACAACGTGTTCTACATTCACGTAACGAAAATTGACTATATCTACCCCTCTGGCGAGGAAAAAACCAAACCAACCCAGCACTCAGTTCAGGCGCTCCGCAACCGCGGCATTCAACCCGATGTGCTGGTAGTGCGCTGCCAGAAAACGTTCGCTGATAGTGTGAGAAATAAAATTGCCGTATTCACCGACGTGCCGCAGGAGGCAATCATCCCCGCGCCCAACAACAACATTTATCAGATCCCACTCACCCTCGAGCATGGTGGGTTGGGTAAGGTTGTTACCGAATTTCTTGGTGTTGCACGAAAACCTAATCTGCAGGAATGGGAGCGAATTAGCCGCGTGGTTTCTAATCCAAAAGCTACGGTGAAAATCGGCATGGTGGGCAAGTACCTCGATAACCCCGACGCCTATCTTTCGGTGGTGGAGGCGCTCGATCACGGCGGGATTAGTAACGGCGTCAAGGTTGAGGTACTACCGATCGACTCGCAAGAGATTGAAAACGGTAAGCTCCAATCGCTCTTGCAGGCAGTCGACGGCATTTTGGTGCCCGGCGGATTTGGCTCCCGCGGGATCGAAGGAAAAATTAAGGCAATCAAATACGCGCGGGAACATAAAAAACCGTTCCTCGGGCTCTGCTTGGGGTTGCAGTGCGCCACGATTGAATATGCCCGTTCGATGTGCAGCTGCGACAACGCCAACTCGACTGAGTTTAATAAAAAGACTCACCACCCGGTGATCGATATTTTGCCCGAGCAAAAAAAGGTTACGAAAAAAGGCGCGACCATGCGCCTTGGCAGCTATGAGGCAGTATTGAAAAAAGGAACACTGGTGTACAAACTCTATGGCAAAGATCGTATCCACGAGCGGCACCGCCACCGCTATGAGATCAACCCCGAGTATCACAAAGTCCTTGAGAAAGCCGGCTTTGTGATCTCTGGAACCTCACCCGATCGCCGGCTCGGTGAGTTTATTGAACTCCCCGAGCGGGAGCACCCATTCTTTGTCGGCACCCAGGCTCACCCAGAGTTTAAATCACGCCCTGGGCGCGCTCACCCACTCTTTGCGGGATTCATTGCCGCCGCGCTCAAGCGATCGCGCTGACTAAACGTCTCCACCAATAAATGGTAAGGTCGACCGTCGGCACGAGGGTGTTGAGAAATCCTGAAGTATCCTCGTGGTGCTTGCGGTGGTGCTGAGCCATGTACAGAAAGTAAGGGCCAGCAAGCGGTAGCTCTGAGAGTACCCGGTAGCCGAAGCCGTCTGCCACGTGGTACCAGTAGTGGAATTTAATCTGCAGGAAACAGAACGCGCCGCTGCCGACTAATAATCCGCACAAGAGCACGGCAACGGTTACCCACTTGAGAAAAAACATCAAGGGAATGAGTCCGATAATGTATATCGCGCCGTGAATCGCAATGATCCCGAACATAAACCAACCGTTGAACGACAGTCCTTGCGTAAGGGTCGGGGCACGCCGAATAGCCAACTCAGTTTTCGTGTAGTGAATGTCATGATCGAAAATAATGTGGTGGGTTCTATCATGCAAACGATACAAACCATTGAACAACCACCAGGTTCTCTCAGTATGCATGGTATGGCGGTGGAGTAACCATTCGAATACCGGTACAAAAATAAAGAAAGCAAACAGTAACCCAACCGCGAAATACGCCGCGAGCAATACCATAACATTTCCTTTCCGTTGTTCATGTGTTTAAAAATGTTCCAACAGCTCCACGGTAACACACTGCTTGACCAAAATCCAAGAACTTGCTATGATTGATGTAGTTAACAATTAAGGCACTCTAAAAGGAGGGGACATGGCAAAAGGGGGACACATTCAGATTAGTATTTCTATTGGCCGGTGGGCGTATCTTATCGGACTTGTTATTTCGATCCTGGCAGGATTTGTAGTCATCGCTTCGGCACCCAGTATTCTCTTTATTGTTGGATTACTCGTTGGACTCCTTAATGTGTCAGAGGAAGAGAGCCACGATTTTCTGGTCGCGGTGATTTCACTCGTGATCGTTGGATTGGCTGGTAGCCAAATATTTGCCGATGGCGGCACGATTAGCACGATCCTAGCGAACTTTGTTGCATTTGCTTCGGCAGCTGCACTGGTAGTTGCACTCCGTACAATTCTCGGCACAGCCAAAAAATAGCTAATAGCTAGGGAGTAGGAGAAGGACTCGGGGTGGACTCCGGGGATCGAGTAGGTGTTGGCGTTGATTCGGGGCTTGGCGAGGGACTCGGTTCTGGACTTGGTTGCGCCGACTGTGGACCGGTGCCCTTAAGGAAACGAGCTGGTACTGCTTTGTAGCTTGAATTAAATGTTTGCTCGTTACGCTGACTGCCATCCTGGTTAAATACCTTGTACGTGGCAGTGGTTTTGCCGCCCGGGTGGGGTTTTTCCACTTGCTTAACTTCGCCAGCCGGGAGATCGGCAGTTTCCAGGTAGACATCGGGTGGTGGGGCAGTGGAGGAAAGCAATTTTGGACCGATAATCTCGGAACGCCGCCCGTCTTTGCTGCCGTAGAACTCAAACGTCAGGCTATCGCCTTGAATAAACCCTTGGACCAAAATCCAACCAGGAGTATCGTTTTTAATCTTTAAATCTGGCTTAGGCAGGTAGACAGTGGCATCGAGCCCCACCGGCGGCTCATAGTAGCGGATCCGCCAGCTATGGTTTTGCCGTTCAACAATCGGCAGGCCGGAATTGAGCGCGGCGCGGAACAGTGTGGTGGAAACTTGGCAAAGCCCGCCGCCAAACTCCGGGATGGTTTGATTCTCTTTAATGACCAACTCGGGGAGGTAGCCAGTGGTGTCGTCAATTTTGCCAAGCTGCTCGACGGTTGAGAACACCTCGCCCGGCCGGATCAGGATACCATTGAGAAAACGGCTGCCATTGCCAATGTTGTGCTTGCGGTTTTGCGGCGAACCTTTGAACGAGGTGGTTGCCTTGCCAATCAACTCTTTAATGCCGAGGTCGTTAACCGACTCAGTAGTGACCCCCGGCTTTTTAATATCAACAGGCAACTCGACCGTTGTCTCAAAATGGTCGAGTTTGCTTTTAACAAGTAACACACTTTTGTCTTTATCGAGCGTCTTACCTTCTTGCGATGAGGTGAACACACTTACCCGCTCACCTTCCAATTTTAGGCGAGCTTCACGGATCGGTTGGTCGACTTTCTTGGCAATTTTTTTCACCCACTCGCGGAGTTTGTCTTCCGACAGTTTTACCTTGAGCGCTTTGCCCTTGCCGCCGACGAGCGGATCGGCAGTTTCGTAGGTTATGAAATTCGTAATTTCTTCTCGATCGATCACAAACCCTTGCCCGGCCGCACTAACCGTGAGTTTGTGGGCGACCAGATCGTCGGTTTCTCTTTTCGCATCGGCCAAGCCCTCGCGGTATACATTCGGCTCAAGGGTTTTAATGGTGAGTATAATGGGGTCATTAGATAGATGGCCCAACCGAGTTTCAAATTCCCGTTTGAGTAACGCTCGATCAATCCCTCTGCCAATTTTCTCGGGTAGTTCAACCACCTGCGTGTCAGTAATTTTGAGTGATGCGTCGGCCGAAGGATCGTCAGTCACTTTAGCAATCCGGCTGAAATACTCGTCGAGTTTAGTTTGATCGAACTCGAGTTGGACAGCTGCCCTCGACCCTCGAGCGATGTAGGCGATTCGGCTGCCTGATCCAAAGAGATCGTCGAGGGTGGGATCGATCAAAAATTGGATATTGAGATCACTGGCAGTAACCGACCATGAATCTTCACCGAGACTCACTGCGATTGGATCATCGCGGTATCCGGCAACTGTTTGCTGCAGGGCTTGCTTGGCCTGCTCACGACTCATGCCGCCTAACGCGAGCGTGCCAATTTTTACCCGAGGGGGAACTTTATCAGCATAGGCGAGCTCGAGCCCCAACGCACCGATTGTGGCCGCAAGCAATACCGCGAACAACAATAATATAGAAAGTTTCTGACGTTTAGTCAGTCTCAGTTTGAACTTGAAAGCAACCATGTTGAGCTATCTTAGATCAAATTAAGCTTTCTGCCAACATTAATCACCTGGTCTACGAGCCGGCAGGAGTAGCCATATTCGTTATCATACCAAGCAAAAATTTTAACGAGATCACCGTCGATCACCTGCGTGAGCGGCAGGTCAACGATTGCGGACTCAGATCGGCCGATAATATCGGAGGAAACAATCGGATCCCGGGAAACCGCAAGGATGCCGCGATGGCGGGGATTGCGCGCCGCCTCCTCAAATACTGTATTCACTTCGTCAACGGTAACCTTGCGCGAGACTAGTGCGGTGATGTCGGAAATCGAACCGCACACCACCGGTACCCGCAACGCCGTGCCGGAAAATCGGCCCTCCAAGTCGCTTATCACCTTAGCGGTACTCTCGCTCGCGCCGGTTGACGTTGGCACAATATTTTGACCTGCCGCGCGGGCTCGGCGCAAGTCGCGGTGCGGACCGTCTTGGAGATTTTGGTCGGCGGTATAGGCGTGAACCGTCGTCAAGCCTGCTTTACGAACCTTAAAGTTTTCGTGGAGGATTGCCATTACCGTTGCCACGCAGTTAGTGGTACACGATGAATTATCGATCACCGACTCGTCAGCCAGAGTATCCTCATTAAGACCAACAAGCAGCATGGGTGCACCTACTCCCTTAGACGACGCTGAAATGACAACCCGCTTGGCGCCGGCGGTAATGTGGGTCACGGCTTCCTTGGGATTGGTAAACTTGCCGGTTGATTCAATCACCACATCAACTTGGAGATTATGCCAAGGCAACGTGGCGAGCTCCTTGTGGGCAAATACCGCAATCGGTTTGTTATTTACCACGATTGAGTCCTTCGTAGCTTTAACTGGGTAGCGGTAGCTGCCGTAGATGGTATCGTAGCGAAGCAGATGGGCAAGGGTGGCTCCTTCAACGAGATCATTGATCGCCACAATCGTAATTTCCGGTTTATCAAAAGCAATACGGAATGCCGCTCGTCCAATTCTGCCAAAACCATTGATAGCAACTCGAATAGCCATTTGTAATAATTATACAACTTCTACGTTGAGTGGGTAACGCTCGCCCCACCCAGATATTGCTGCGGGAGTTAGGAGGCCTGCCAGCGGTCCGATTTTCCCAATCACTGCCGAGGCGTTGTAGGTACCCCAGCGCATCGCCTCCTCGATTGACTTGCCCTTAATCCGAGCTGCAGTGAAACCAGCAGCGTAGGCATCGCCCGCGCCGGTTGGCTCGACCACTGGCGCTTCCTCAATAATCCCAATCTTCAAGATATGCTCGCCATCATAGCAATAGGAACCGTTCTTGCCGTCGGTTACCACGACAATGCGCGGCCCGAGCTTATGCAAGGATTCAAGCAGCATCATGGGATCAGTGCCTTGGGATTTAGTATACTGCTGGGCTTCCTGCAAATTCATGAAAATAATTTCGGTATGCGTAAGCAGAATCCGGGCTGGCGCCGGGCCAACGCGCAGCTGGTAGGTGCCTGGCTGAAACACAAGTTTAGTATGGTTACGGGCGGCAAGCTGGGCACAATCATCAAAGGCGGTCTCGGAACCGGCCGCCATGGAAGTAATGTAGTAGTATTTCGCCTCGGGTAGCTTTGGAACATGATAAGCCCGCGGGTGGTGGTAGATCAAGATTGTCCGCTCGTTAAAAATGTTGATCACGGTCGAAACATTGGAGGGGGTGCCTTGTTCGACCATTGTAAACGATGGATTAATCTTCTCTCGTTTGAATGTTTCGAGGGCTTCCTTGCCTAATGGATCATCGCCAAGAACAGTCCAAATCGCGGTGTCTAAACCGAGCCTGCTTGCAGATACCGCCACATTAGCGGCGTTGCCCGCAACGGAGCGGTGCACCGAATCAACGGGAATCTTATCGGCGTAGTTGAAACAAATTTCACAATCATCGGTGTTGAGTTTACATACTACATGGGCCTCATGCTCATTGAGCAGTAAGAAGGTGTCGTGTTGGGTGTCCCCCAAGGTAATGAGGTCGAACATTACCGGCGTCTCCTGGTTTTCAGCACTCGGTTGGTGGCCGGGAAGGCATCGTATTTTTTGATAATCTGCGCCCAATAGGCTGCCGGGTCGGAACTGTCAACAATCCTCTGGCAATTAAACACTACTTTATCGGCACCGGCCGCGAACACTTTAGCAATCAACTCATCTGAGACGCCGCCGTCTACCTCGATCTTTCCGGTCGGCACTGCCTGGCGGAGTTGCCGCACCCGATTCAGGGTTTCTGGCAAAAACGGTTGGCCGGCAAATCCTGCTTTCACCCCCATAATCAAAATCAGCGAAACCCCGCCGGCGATGCCCGCGATTGAGGACACCGGCGTCTCAGGATCGATCGCTAACCCAACCGGGCGGCGAGCAAATTGGTCGAGATCAAACAGTGACGAGAGATATTCATAGTGCACGATTACCGAATCAATACCAGCAGCGAGATACTCCTTAGCCACGGCAACTGGATTAACTACCATAAGGTGCACCTCGCGGCGCATGCTCGTGGGATATTTTTTAATAACATCGAGGCCGATTGTTGTATTATCAACAAACTTTCCATCAATCACGTCAATTTGGACTTCTGGCACACTAATTTGTTCGAGAACCCTGAGCTTATGAGCAAAATCTTGCTCGTCGTTGGTTAAAATTGCCGGGACAATTTGCTTCATTGTTCCAACTTATTTAATTTTTCTATTCTACGCACCCGGCGCTCGATGTTCTCAAACGGTGTTTTCAAAAACGCATCGATCATTGCTTTTGCAGTAGCTTCGTCAGTGAAATCTGAAGCGATACACAAAATATTGGCGTCATCGTGCTGGCGGATTGAAGCGGCTAGTTCAGGACTCCACGCGCTCGCCGCGCGGATACCCTTTATTTTATTGGCGGCAATGCAAATCCCCTGGCCGTTGCGGCAGATGAGCACCCCAAATGATCCGGGAGTCGCCGCGACTTTTTCCCCGACTAACTTAGCGGTATCTGGATAATCAGATGGCTCTTGCGAATGAGTACCGAGATCTTCAACCTCGATATTTTTTGATTTAAGATACCCTACCAGCACCTCTTTCAATTTGTAGCCACCGTGGTCGCAGCCGAGATAGATCATAGGTCTTATTGTACCAGTCTTTCTGTTTAACCAAAAGAAAATGGGCAGTCCGCCTAGGCGGACTGCCCGATGACCCAAAAGGGTCAAAGTTCTCAATTCCCGAGTGCCACGAACTTCCCGGGAAGGGCACCGAGAGGCCAACGCGCATGGCCACCGTGCCAGCGCCCGACGAGAAACCCATAAACGGCATGGCAGCGGACGCGGAGCGAATGAGCGGAGCCGCAGCGATTCTGGCATCGGAGCGACCCCAAGGAGATGAGGGGTAAACTCCGCTCCATGAGAGAACGCACGTTGAGATACACGTTCTGCTCGGCGGTTGTGATGCCATTGCCGCCCTGCTCGCCAGCCCACGCGATTTGCTTTTCGCGGGATAGGTTGAATGGCCGACCATCAAGGTCCGACCATTCCATCACCGTTGCAAAATTGCAACGGATGACGCCCACGGTGGTACGCAGATGTTCGACCTGCGCGTCCGTCCGCCACCACTCGCTGTTCGGGTTGTGGCAGAGTTTCAAGCAGGAGAGGCCCTCGGCCTCGCGGCCAGCGTTCCAGCTGTAATGAGACTGGAACCCTTCCGGCAAGCCAATCTCTGGCATGAAGCGGTCGTGCTCGGTCAGCTGGCCCCAAACTTCCTGGGCCCTGACCAGAGCATTTTCGACGACATTGTCGCCGACGTACTCCATCTCGGCCAGGGCGCAGAAGTTGCGCGCGAACTGCTGCTCGCGCTCGATGAGCGCGTCGAGCGTCAGCACTCGGGGCGCCTCCCCTTTGATGGCCGCGACGACTCGCTGGGTTACCAGCGGATTGGCAACAACCTGGTTGAACATAGTTGGGGTGATACCCTCCCTTCCGAGGGAGATATCCACCTGATCCGCTTGCCCCAACCCCGAAAATGCACGTCTCACTTTTTCCGGACCCGTCCGCGTCTTTTTTAATGACATGGACATATCCTTTCTGCGTTTTAAGCCCGCGCGGCTTTTTGCGGTTCGCCTCCCTTGAACCGAATTAATACTAAAGAGAGCCTTAGAATTACTTCTGTTCAAGGGAATCCTTCGACTGCGCTCAGGACTATTTGTTCAACTACAAAATTTTCTCACCCTCCATGAGATTACCCTATCAATACCATAAAATATACCAAAAGTCAACCTGTGGCATATTCTATCGCCCCGTAAGTATTTTGGCATTCCTCATTGGATTTCTCGATTTGTTTCAGAAATTGATGACTTCTGTGCTCATTTCCGTTCCCCAACCAACGATAGTGGGTGCACAGTACGCACCTCACCTGGCGCTTTGATTTTTTGCGTTTGTAGTGCATGTTGATAAATCACTAAAAATTGAATATAATGATTATTGAAAGTCGGGTTAGCTGCCGATTCGCCGTAATCATTCGGCATTTAAGCAGTTCCCGATTTTTTTATGCGAGTAAAACAGCTAATTAGTTTAAAAATCAATTCCTTGTTTGGCCAGAATGCCTTTGTCGTAGGGGTGCTTGACCTTGCGGACTTCGGAAACCATGTCCGCCATGGCAATCAGTTTCGGTATTTCGTAGTGGCCGGTTAAAATCACGTCGGTTTTTTTGGGAGTTTTTCGCAGGAGCGTTACCACTTGGTCGAGGGTTATGAGCTGGTCGTGAATCGCGCCGATAATTTCATCGAGCACGATGATATTGTGCTTGTTGGCCTTGATAGCGGCGGCAACCTTTTTCAGTCCCGCTTGGGCAGCCGTAACGTGCTCTTGTTTTGCGAGTTTGTCGTCGAGAATCCCCACAAAACCTTTGCCGAGCGCCTCAATCGTGACGTGTGGCTTCAAGTATTTTGGAATCGAGAGCCGCTCGCCGGTGGCCCAGCTGCCTTTGACGAACTGAAAAATCGCCACCTTTTTGCCCCAGCCGGCGGCGCGCAGCGCTACTCCCAAAGCCGCTGACGTTTTGCCCTTACCCTTGCCATAAAAGATGATGAGCATAGTGAAGTTATACAACCACTGATATCTGATCCACTGATAACCACTGATTATACCTAGCGTGATCTGTGTTGATCTGTGGCATAAATCTGTGGTTGTAGCCCTTCATTATTACAGTGCTCGTATCACTTTGCCCTGCGGGTCGATCTCAACAAAATGCTCTACCGTGCCTTCGATAAACTGCTTGCACTGGTTTTCCTTAAGGTTATCAATTTGCGCCCGGGGATTATGAGTAACATCAGCCACCCAGTTTGGAATAACCAGGCCTAGGCACGGTCCTGATTCGAGATCTTTACCCTCACTCTTAGCTTTGGCGTACGCGCTTTTTGCGGCGGTAATGGCAGTTGCTTGCTCGCTCTCAAACTCGGCCACCACTTGACTGCCAGACGCCTCAGTCCGCTGCTTCGATCGGTTTGCCAATACTACCGCACCAAGGATTACGGCGATAAGCACAAACCCCACAATCATCCACGGTGTTTTCATAACCCAAGTAACTCGTTCAGTTTCCGCTCGTTGAACCCAACAATCACATCCTCGGTATCCCCGTTTTCAATCACGGTAACCGGCACCGCCATTTGGCCAGATTTTTCAACGAGCTCATCTGCCTTGCGTTCATCCGCCGCAACGTCAACGTCCTCAAATTTAACGCCTTTTTCTTTGAGATATTGCTTCTCTCGTTTACACCACGGGCATGATGGGGTGGAATAAATAGTAACCTTCATGGCTTGATTATATCTCAACATTAGAAATTCTAATACCCGCTTCGCCGACGCTGCTTTTGCCTGTACTCCAGCTCCATCAACAAACTAATACGGCCGTTGTGTATTGTTGATGTTATTCGTGGGTATAAGCATTGAGTGATTTCCTATTTTTTCGATTTAATGCTCATAAATTTCTGTCTCGGGATGAAAATCGCTCCAGGCAAACCAGAATGATTGGCTGCCAATCAGCTGGTCGCCTTTGCTGCCGTCGAGTTTTTTGGCAAAAGCGGCTTGGTAGGAAGTCGCACTATTAGATTCTAGAAGAATTGGGCTACCACCGATGGTATCCTCGATCACGCCGTTGGCTGGCATTTTCTCCAGAGGGTATGCCTTGAATATACTGTTGTGTTCGACGCCAAATACCAGCGTTTTTGGTTTGAGCCGGCTGTCAGAGCGGCCTTGGCCGAAGATGCCGATAGCAGTCGCCGAGGCGCGGTAGTCTTCGTACGGATCGGTGTCATAATCGCGGGCAATCGGGCCGGTTGGCGGCGCAAGCACTAAGCCGGAAGGGTATCGCCGCCTGAACTCGCCCAAGATCATGCGGTCAGCTGGTATGCGGATCAGCTCGGATCCGGAATGTGGCCCTTTGATCGCTTGCGAGCCGGCTTGACTCCAGAGACTGTCGGCTTCCCTATCTGCCATCAGCAAATTATTTTTGTAGAGTTTGCCCGAAACGCCGAAGTTGAGTTCCTGGCCATTAATAATTCGTTCGAATACGTAGCTCGTGCCCGGCAGTGGATCAAACGTCACGGCCACCTTCGTGCCACCGACCACGTCGTTCACCACTTCATGCCAGTTGAGGATATCTTGCGGGTAGGCGCGGTGGTCGGACCCGATTGAGAGAACCAGCATAGGCGACTCGTCCGAAAAATCGGTTTCGGCGAGCGTAACAAACTTAGGCTGGGTAATTGCTTGAATAGCCCCGCGGGGCAGGACATCTCGGATCTCAGATTCCGACACGATTGCCTTAGTATCCTCTACCGGTTTGGTAGTTTGCTCTACTATCGCCCCTCGAAAGTAGATCACAAGGACCAAAGCAAAGGCAATGGTGATGAGGACCGGCCAACGGATCATGGCATTCTTAATTCTTAATTTTCCTAAGATAGCTGATTACGGACAGTGCTGCGGTAACCCCGTGCCCCGTGGCCACCGCGATCTGCTTGTACGGCGTGTTAGTTACGTCGCCGGCGGCAAAGAGCCCTGGCACATTGGTTTGGCAGTTTGAGTCTACCTCAATTTCGCGATACTCGTTGAGCTTTATGCCAAGCGACTTAACAAAATCTGAGTTGGGAATCATACCGATGTGAACAAAAATGCCGTTAATGCCACCGAGCTCCTTCGTTTCGTTGGTTTTAGTATCAGCATACTTGATACCGGTCACAAATTGCTGGCCAAGAATCTCTGTGGTTTTTGCGTTAGCAATGATTTCAACATTCGGCAACTTTTTCACTTGTTCGATATAGACTGCCTCGCCAGTCAACTCGGCATTGATGTTAATCGAATACACTTTGTTGGCAATTTTGGCGGCCATCAGAATTGATTCGAGAGATGAATTTCCGCCGCCGACAACCGCTACGGTTTTGCCCTTAAACAGCGGCATGTCGCACACCGAGCAGTAGGAGACCCCTTTATTGCGGAATTCCTTTTCGCCCGGCACGTTGAGTTCGCGGGGGTGCACGCCGGTGCCGACAATTACCGTCTTAGCTTGGTAGCTAACTTCGGTGCCATTTTTTTTACCTTTGGCGGTAAAACTGCCATCGGGATTCTTCTCAATCTCCTCAATCCTCACGCCGATCTCCGGTTCAACACCATTGGCCCTGAGGTGCTTTAAAAACTCATCCGCGAGCGCTATGCCATCGGTATGAATGAAGCCCGGATAGTTCTCAATCTCGCCGGAGGTCGCCACCTCGCCGCCCCAATCGTCCGAGACCACCTTAAGTTTCACCCGGTCGCGGGCAGCGTAGATGCCCGCGGCGGTTGCCACGGCCGAGCCGCCAATAATGAGTAAATCGTCCATTAATGTATTATAGCGCAGCTGGGTATGTTTTTCCCGTGGCAGCGTAGATCTTTTCGACTTTCGCCCAGTCGATATTCTGAAAAAACGCCTCGATGTAGGCCTTGCGGTCGCTGCCAAAATCAATGAAGTAGGAATGTTCGTAAACATCGAGCGCCACGAGCGGCGTGGCACCCCACACCGCGCCTTGGTTTTGGGCGTCGCCGATGTAGTTGTGGAGTTTGCCGTCCGAGGGGTCGTAGGCCAGCACGCCCCAACCTCGGCCGCTCATGCCACACGCCAGCAAATTTGTTTTCCACTCGTCAAAACTGCCAAAGTCTTCTTCGATTTTTTTGGCGACGGTAGGGGCTTTTGCAATATCGCCATCACCGCCCAAAATGCCAAAGTAATATTCGTGCAACACCATGCCGTTGGCGGCAAAGGTCTCGCCTTCTTTGAGCCCGCGCCATTCGCTGTAAATTTGGTTTGATCCTTCTTTGTCGGCGTTCGCTAATTTTTCCTCAACCTCGTTGCGCTTTTTGACATACGCGGCGTAGAGCTTGTCGCGGTGGATTTCGATCGTCTTTTTTGAAATCCCCTTGAGCGAATCCTCTTTACCTTTGAGCAGTTCCTTAGTCTGGTGTGCCATAAACCACCTCCTATTAATTACTTCCTTCTGTCTAGCTCAATTAGCTTGGTTTGTCAAATACTCAAGCAGTAGCCGCGTGCCAAAGCCCGTGCCGCCTTTGCCCAAGTAGCCGGCGTGTTCGCGCTCGAGAAACGCCGGGCCGGCAATATCAAGGTGGGCCCACGCCACCTTCGGATCAACAAATTCTTGTAAAAAGAGCCCACCGGCAATCGCGCCGGCCTCACCGCGGCGCGAAGAAATGTTAGCCACATCGGCCACATTTGATTTAAGGTAATCGGCGTAGTCTTTCGGCAGGGGCAGCGGCCAAATCGGCTCGGCCGAGGCAGCCGATGCGCGCCGCAACCGCTCAATGAGCGGCTCACTCGAGCCCATAATACCGGCGTACAAATCACCAAGCGCCACAATAGCGGCGCCTGTTAAGGTAGCTAGGTCAATAATTTCGGTTGGCTTAAGACGGTTGGCAAATTCCAGGGCGTCAGACAGGACAATACGGCCTTCGGCATCGGTGTGGAGGACTTCAATGGTTTTTCCCGACATGGTTTTAAGCACATCACCGGGCTTGAGCGCCTTACCGCTGATCATATTTTCGGTAGTACCGATTACCCCGTGGACCTCAAAATCTGGCTTCAGTGCCTGAAACACCGAAAACGCGCCGAGGATTGCGGCGGCCCCGGACATATCCGTTTTCATCGTCAGCATATCGTCCCATTTTTTGATTCCCAAGCCGCCGCTGTCGAATGTGAGACCTTTGCCAACGAGCGCCACGGACTTCAGCCGTTGAGCTTTTGAGCCGTTGAGCTTTTGAGGGACATAATGCAGGTGGATTAAAAAGGCCTCTTCATCCGATCCGCGCGCCACACCCAAAAGCCCACCCGCGCCCATTTTTTCTAGTTGTTTTTCACCGAAAATTTCCGCATCAATTCTTAATTCTGCATTCTTAATTCTTAATTTCTTAGCCTGCTCCGCGAGATGCCGTGGCGTTACCACAGATGGTGGTTCATTCACTAGATCTCTTGCGTACGCAGTTGCTTTAGCCATAATCTCGCCGCGGTTAAGGCCATCTTGGGCGGCGCGTACTTTGGCAGCTTCGCGTACTACAATAGTAAACTCAGCGATTGGGGTTTCAGCTTTTTTGTGATCTTTTTTGGTTTGATACTTATTAAAATCGTAATCAGCTAGGAGGACTCCCTCGGCTATTGCCTGGGCAGCTTTCGTAGGATCAAGGCCACCAGCTCCGGTACCGTGAAAGATTGAGGCAACCCGCTTGGCGCCAATCAATTTTGCTTTTTTTACCGAATGGGCCGCCGCGCGCCGCGCGCCCTCCAGTGAAAAATCCTCTTGTTTGCCGAGCCCTACTACGAGCACGCGCTTTGCCGGGATTTTGCCATGAGTATGGAGTAGGAGTGTTTCACCCTCTTTACCTTCAAAATGCTCCTCCTTAGCAATGTCGCTTATGATGCCGCCAAGTGCATCGTTCACCGTACCGGTGGCTCCGCCTGGTTTCGTAACTCCCTCAAACTCATTGACAACAAGCAAGTCCGCCTGGGTTTTAGTGAGGTCGCCGACTGAAATGGTAAGTTTCATATTCGGAGTATACTACCGCAACAGCAAAAAGTCACTTGCCGCGCCAAGATTGAGGTTGCCGCTCCTTGCCGCGAATACCAACCACAGGATAAGACCGGTGGTAATAAAGAGTCCAAGATATAGTGAGATATGTTTTTGCATGATCATGTATTGTTTCACAATTGATTAAACCTGTCAAAAAAGCTACAATAACGGCCAGTGGACAAAAACATAGCCAATTACTATCGAGGCAAACGGGTGCTTGTTACTGGCGGAGCGGGGTTTATTGGTTCTAACCTCGCGATTGAACTGGTAGCAACCGGCGCGCGGGTAACCGTGCTCGATGGCTTTATTAAAGATTACGGCGCCAACATGTTTAACCTGGCGCCAGCGCGCGGATCGTTCAAGTTGATTCGGGCCGATTTACGCCGCCCAAACACGCTCAAAAAAGTGGTGCCTCACACTCATTTGATTTTCAACCTTGCCGGCACCCTTTCCCACGTTGACTCGATGACCGACCCGTACACCGATCTTGCGATAAACTGCGTTGCCCAATTGCACTTGCTCGAAACCTGCCGGAAATTAAACCCAAGCGTAACAATTCTCTACGCCGGCACGCGCAACCAATACGGCCGGGCGCAGCAACTGCCGGTTGACGAAACCCACCCCCAGATTCCGGTTGATATTAACGGCATCAACTCGATCGCGGGCGAACAGTACCACCTCATGTACCACCGCGTGTACGGCATTAAAACCAGTTCGCTGCGCCTGGCTAACACCTACGGTCCGCGCCACCAAATGCGCCACAGCCGCCAGGGCGTGCTCAATTACTTTTTGCGCCAGCTGATCGACGGCACGGAAGTGACCCTCTACGGCGGCGGCAAACAAATCCGCGATACTAACTACGTTGACGATGTGGTTAAGGCATTCCTTATGGCCGGCGCCTCGAGCAAGGTTTGGGGGCAGGCTTACAATTTGGGTAGTGAAGCGATCTCGCTCGAACAATTTGTCAAAACTGCCATCAAGGTTTTAGGGCGCGGCAGCTACCGCAAAGCCGCTTTTCCGGCTGATCGCAAACCGATTGAAATCGGCGACTACGTGGCCGACTACCGCAAGATCAAAAAAACTTTGGGCTGGCAACCGCAAGTTTCGCTCGAAGAAGGCATCAAACGCACGATTGAATATTATCAGAAATATAAAAAATATTATTGGTGATGATTCCACTCTTTGATCTTACAAAAGAACTCTCGGGGCATCGCAAGGAGTTCGACGGGGCCATCAAGCGGGTGATGCGTAGCGGCGTTTTTATTTTGGGTAAAGAAGGTGAGGCGCTGGAGCACGAAATTGCTCTCTATACCAAAGCGAACCACGCCATCGGCGTTTCCTCTGGCACCCGGGCGCTACAGCTTGGATTGCAGGCGCTCGGCGTGAAAGCTGGAGACAAAGTGATCATGCCCGCTCTTGCCCTACCAACTGCATTTGGTGTTGCGGACACCGGAGCCCAATTAATTCTCGTTGACGCCGAGCCCGACAGCTTGCAAATGGATCCGGCGGCAGTTGAAGCAGCGCTCAAAAAAAGGGACATCAAAGCAATTGTAGTAGTGCATCTCTACGGCCACGCGGCGCCGATTAAAAAAATTGTTGCCCTCGCCAATCGCCACAGAGTACCGGTCATTGAAGACTGCGCCCAGGGCTTCGGTGTCACGGTTAGCGGCAAACACGTGGGCACGTTTGGCAAACTGGGGACGCTCAGTTTTTACCCAACCAAAAACCTCGGCGCACTGGGCGATGGTGGCATGGTAATTACAAGTAGCAAGGCGATTGCCGAAGATGTCAGAAAACGCCGTATGTACGGCGAGCGGGAGCGCTACTTGTCTGAGTTTGCCGGCACCAATTCTCGGCTCGATGAACTCCAAGCTGCCCTGCTACGCGTGAAACTCGACTATTTTTCTAAATCAAAAAAACAGCGCCGAGATTTGGACTACCTCTACCGGCTCCACCTCGCCAATCTTCCGGTCACGATTCCAACTGCTACTACCGATAGCGAACCGGTTCCCCACCTTTTTGTTATCCAAACAACCAAGCGCGATGAGCTACAGGCATTCTTAGCTAAGCGCGGCATCGGCACGGGCATCCATTACTCGCGGCCGATTCATCTCCAACCGGCATTCAAGCATCTCGGTTACAAACAAGGCGACTTTCCGGTAGCCGAACGAGCAAGCGAAACCCTGCTTTCGCTACCGTTTTACCCAACCCTCACCACGAGCCAAGTTGAAAAAGTGTGCCATGGCATTAAACAATTTTTTGAAACTCGCTAAACAGATTTTACGGATCGTTGTTCCAGTCGCTATTGGGATCTTTTTGCTTTGGCAAATTTACGCAAATTGGCAAGAAGTTTCCTATCAACTCAGGGATAGCTATCCGATATTTCTCATCCTGGCCTTCTTCGCCAATCTCACGCTCTACCCGCTTTGGCTCGCGGGCTGGTACCTAATTCTGAAAGCCTTGGGGCAAAAAGTAAGTTTTTTTGAAGCGTTCAGAATTGGAGTGATCGCCAATTTTGCGAAATATCTACCCGGCGTGGTGTGGCAGTACCTTGGCAGAATCGAATTAGCAAAAACCGCCGGGATACCGCGGCCAGTTGGCTTAGCCTCACTCGCCTATGAAATTACTATCTACCTCATTGGCGGAGGCATCTGGGCTTTGCTGGTTTTTGGCAAACTATTTGCGCTATTGGGCCTTCTTGGCGCGGCTGCCGCGTGGTTTGGGCTGCCGCATATCTTTAAACTGCTCCGCAATCGCTTTGCACGATTTAAAGAACTGCCTGATACCAAAATCCCATTGAAAACCACGCTTGCCGTGCTCATCGTCAATCTCCTCGATTTTTTTGTCACCGGCATTGCACTCTATCTTATTCTTGCTGCATTTGGCCCCCCAGCACTTGATCCAATCAAATTAACGGCAATCTATGCATTTTCATGGATCATCGGCTACCTTACCTTCATCGCGCCGGGTGGCCTTGGTGTTGCTGACGCCACGCTCGCAGGGCTCCTCGCACCACATCTGGGTATCGGTTTTGCTTCTCTCGTGGCAATACTCCTGCGACTCATTATTTTGGGGAATGAACTGCTGCTTGGCGCATTAGTTTTCAGGAAATGGCGAAAACAAAAGTAGTGGTGCTCACCCATACCATGCCGCGGTTTGCCGGCGATTCGGCCGCCGCATTTATGACTGGGCTCGGTAACGGGCTAGTTGAAGCCGGGCTTGATGTTACCTTTTTGGCGCCGTACCATGCGAAGTTCCAAAAAAATTCCGAACAACACTTCCCCACTCGTACCTACCACTACTTTCCCATCCGTTCACTGGAAGTTTTCGGCTACTCGGGTTCGCTTGAAGGCGACATGAATATCAAACCCCTCCAAATGCTGCTCGCACCGTTCGTGATAATCTTCGGCAGCCTCGCCCTTATTCGCTTGGTTAAGCAAGAAAAAATTGATGTGGTTTCAGCCCATTGGCTTGTGCCAAACGGCGTGATCGCGGCAATGGCAAAGTGGGCTACTCATATGACTAGTCTAGTGAGTACTCATGTGAGTTTGCCCGGGTCCGACGTATTCTTGGCGCAGCGCAACCCAATTGTTCGACCGTTTGCTGTGTGGGCGGCGCGGCACACCGATCTCATTACTTCAAACAGCCCGCAATTGGGTAAAGATTTGCAGGCGCTTGGCGTGAATAAAACAATCGTGCCAGTGGTCTATGGCGTGGATCCTAATGCATTTCCACCACTCAACCACTCAAAAGCTCAACCGCTCAAAAGCTTAGTAGTTTTGGGGGTAGGGAGGTTAGTGCCGAAGAAAGGTTTTCACCTACTGCTTGAAGCGTTTGCAAAAACTGCCAAACAATTTCCCGAAACTCGATTGGTACTGGTGGGTGATGGCGGCGAGCGCGGCAACCTGCAAACCCAAGCACGTGCCCTCAACATTGCTGACCGGGTAATTTTTGCCGGCACCGCCAGCCCAAACAAGCTCAAAAAACACTACCAAAAAGCCGATATTTTTGTGCTGCCCTCAGTGCGCGATGAAAGAGGTAACCTTGATGATCAATCGGTGGCGGTAATGGAAGCTATGGCAAGCGGCCTAGCGGTTATTACCACCGATTTCCCTGGCTACCGCCTGACCATTGACCATGGCAAAACCGGGTTTCTGTTCAAAGAAGGGGATGTCGATGAACTCACCCACTACCTCAAAAAACTGCTCGCTCGGCCAAAACGGCGAACCCAAATCGGCATTGCCGCCCGACAATCAGTGAAGCAACACTTCTCCTGGCTGGCAATCGGCCAGCAGTATCGCAGATTATTCAAGTGAATTAAAAACCGGTCCGCCTAAGGCGGACCGGGCTGCTGCGTGGTTTCAGCGAGTTACGATTCTGTGGCGAGATCTCTGCCGACAGAAGATTCGGCTACGGCTACCGGTTCTGGCGCACTGCGTGGCTCAACGGCATTCCTGATTGACAGAAGCGCTGACCTCATGGATACGAGCATATCTGCAATCGCATCGAGATCGTCGACCGACCGGTAGTGGTTGGTTCCTGGATTGCGGGTCAGGAACTCGACCACCTGCTCGCGGAGGCTAGGCCCCTGAATGGAAGCTGATTCGGCAGTCGGTGGAGCTCCGAGTGAATCAGCTGCCCGCGGCAATTTGATTTTTGCGCCCCGACGGGTTTTTTTCTTGCCCGTGCGCTCAGGTCTGTTCGGCTTGGGAACCTTTGGACCTTTGGCGCGCTTAGCTGGCTTTGCTTTCGGCTGAGTGCCGGTTGCCAGTTTTGGCTTGATCCCCTTGCCACCTGCAACAACCACCTCAACCACCTTCACATGGAAGGGGCCACCGTAAGAACCCTTGGTGATCTTGAGCTGATTCTTGAACTTGGACACCATGGTAGCATTGTTGCACAGCTTACCAGGGCTCTGGTCCAGCACCCGCCAGCCTTCTCCGTCCGGGTGGCCGGTGGCGTGTTCCATCAACGCACTATAAAACCTCTGTTCCGCCGGTGTCATTGTGACAATGCCTTGCGATGTTGCCATATTGGGTCTCCTTTGTTGCGGCTCACTCGTCTGAGTGAGCGCTGGTGTTCTGGTTTTGGGCTGACTGCCTTCAACTACCACTTGTACTCGCCTGATCACCACCCAGTCACCACTGTCATCGGGCACTTTTTTTGCGAGGCCATTACGAACCAGTATTGTTGCATCGGTTGTGTCAAACCCAGGAATGCGCTCAGCCGCCAATACGAATCCATCAGCATCCATGTATTCACATAAACAGCGGTAAGCAGTAATTGCTTTTTGACTTGGCAATTCAACTACTTCTTCAGGCGCGCCGTGTTGGGTATGATTGCGTTGCATATGTGCCTGCATTTGTTTGGTGCTCACAGAGGATACCTGCCCTGGTATTACGACATCCCATTCATCTTCGCCTTGAGTAAGAGGGTTGTCGGATCGCCTTGCACACTGCTGTTTGACTAGCACGTCAAGAATGCGTGGATCAACATCAGCAGCCGTAATTTGGCGCTGACTGTAAATATGAAAGATATCACCACTCTTAGGAACGCCCGCAAGCGCATGTTTGACAAATTGCGTTGAAAGAAGTTGGTCCCATGCTTGCTTCATTTCTTCATCAAGATATAGAACGGCAATCGGCTCAACCGCAGGAGAGCGATCAGAATTTCGCTTTTTCATCGGCGTCTCCATTATATTGTTCAGGTATTTGATTGCAGAGTAATATATATATATACTTTTGTCAATGTTGGCCTTAGCGAGTATGATAGGGGCATGGCGCACTACTCACAGATTCACCAAAATATTCTTGAAAAGGGGGGGCGCACTCGGGTAGGTAAGCAGCTTCTTGCCATTGCTCGGGATTACTTTGGGGACAAACTGACCGCGACAAAAGTGCTCGATGTTGGTTGCGCCGGCGGCACCATTACCGCGCTCTTTGCCCAATCGGCAGAATCGGTGTTGGGGATTGACCCAGACAAACCAGCCATTGAGCAAGCGCGGCGCAGCTACCGGGCCCGTAATCTTCGTTTTGAGGTGGCCGATGCGCTCAAACTCCCCTGGGGCGGCGAGCGGTTTGATCTCGTGGTGTGCAACCAGGTGTATGAGTTCGTGCCTGACGATACAAAACTGATGTCAGAAATATACCGAGTATTAAAGCCTGGTGGGGTGTGTTTGTTTGGCGGCCGGAACCGTTGGACCCTGATGGAAGCGCAGTACCAGATCCCATTGCTTTCCTGGTTCCCTCCCAGAGTCTCGCAGCTCATATTGAGCCTCATCCGCCCCGGCACCACCTATGTGGGCCGCTACCGCGGCTACTTTTCGCTCAAACTGCTGTGCCGTAAGTTTGAAATTATTGACTACACCCCAAAAGTCCTCGCTGACCCTGAAAAGTACGGCTTCACCAAACTCGCTAAAACAAAATGGGCAACAAAAATAGGGGCACGGCTGTACCCCTTGGCGGCACCCCTGGTGCCGAACTTTCTGTGGTTTTTAAGGAAGCGTTGAACTGTTACTTGCGAGGGTAGCGAGCGAGCCAACCGAGCAGTACGTTATAAGGTTTCTCAGCATTTGTGATCGTCGGTAATGCCTCACGAAATGCTTCGATTGTAAAGGGGTGATGGAGGTTGCCCATGCCCACCGTCCAGTCTTGGCGAAGCGTCGAGCCGCCCGATGATCCCCTGCCGTAGACCCGTTGCAAAGCCTCCTTGATCCGGAGGTCGACAATCTGCCAAAGTGGCGGCCAGGTGGCAAAAAAATCGCCACACGTCATGTAGTTGGCACCTTGGTACGGACGCATCAGCACCGAGGGAATTTGCATTGAAAGATTACTGCTTTGCCAATCGTCAAACCATGAGATTCGATGGAAAAACTCCTCGACCACACTGATAAGATTGCGCCCTTCTAAATACAGAAACTGATCGCGCAAATTGGGGTCTAGGCTCGGTATTTCTTGACCTAGAACGGCGTGAAAGCGAAGTGTGCCACTGATCAAACCTTCGACCAATTGCACTAAGCTGTCGGGTGCTGGCACCATGACGTAGCCAAATTCTTTGCCAAACGTCTCGAATGCCCTTTGCCAATCCGACTCTACCCAATAGAGTACGCGCGTCTGGCATTCTTCGTACCTTGACACTACCATCACTCATCACCTCTGTGGTTGTTGTTTTGCTGCGTTGTAAAGCTGCGATTGGCTATAATATACCACAATCACAGCAGCAAACAACTACAAAAAAGCCTATCAGGTGGGCTAAACCAAAGGTTACTCGAAGCAACAACCCCTGGGGTTACTGTTACTTTGTTACAAACCTCCTACTCGAATACTTTCATGCTTCGGTAACCTAAGAGGGTTTTATAACTCTGTGCCAAACACACATAGGGATCCTGCCCATAGCAATTATCCTGCTCCACCACAAACCATGTGCAGCGGGCTTTGACTGCCGCTCGGATAATACTATCCCAATCAAGGTTGCCATAGCCAACTGGAGCAAACAGGGATTCGCCTGCTGGATTCACGACACAATCCTTACAATGAAGGATCGGCAGCCTGCCTTCGATTTCCTGACACAATTGGGCCGGGCTAGCTCCGCCCCGCTGGGCCCAATGAGTATCAAGCTCAAACCCCATAGCCGAAAGGATATCTTCACCTATCAACCAGTCGAATATCGACATCCCCTCTACCCACACAAACTCAAGGGCATGGTTGTGATAACACAAACGCATGCCAGACCGTGCGAGCACATCAGCGGATCGAGAGAGGCGCCCCGCAAAATCGCACAGGTCATCTCGGGAGGTTAATGCAATACCCTTAGGATACGGATACACAATTCTTGGACATTGAAGCTCACGAGCACAGTGTGCCGCCCGCCGTGGGTTATCGAGAATCAGATTTGAATCAAGATGCACGGCAACACAATCGAGTTGTAATTCTGCAAGCATGGCCTGTACAGCACTGTAAGGAATATCGGCAGGGATAGAGGCAACTTCAACACCCTCGTACCCAATCTTTTTCAGCCTTTCGAGTGCCGAATGCAATTCTTCTGGATCGGTAAGATAGTCACGAAGCGTGTACAGTTGCGCGCCAATGCGGAACTCCACAGTTTCTGATTTCTTTACCCTTGGCTTTTTTACTGCCATTGCCGGCTCCTTTGTTGTTCATATATAACTGCCTGTAATATACCACAGCCCTGATTTGGAGCACAACGCCTGATCGGTACAATCAGATTATTTTTGCCCTACCACCCAGAGTGAGTGGCGGTAGCGGCCGATGGTGTCGAGCGGAGAGAGTACGTAGGCAACAATATTCAAAAACCAACTAATTGGTAGGTACGCGAGACCCAAAATCAGTGCAAAAGGCAATAAAATAACAGGTTTAGTAAGGGTTTTAATGAGCTGATATATACCAGTATTCAAGTTAGTGGCAGTGGTGGTAAACAGGTTACCGCGGACCTCTACTTTGGTTACCCGCAATCCTGCCTCCTGTAAAAGCGAACGTAAACCGTACTTAGTGTATCTAAAGAAATCGTATGGTTCGTCGTGCAGCGGGTAGGTCTGGACCGTGGAAACAATCACCTTGCCGCCGGGTTTTAAGATCCGTCGCACCTCGGCAATCACCTGCGCCGGTTTTGGGAGATGCTCTAATACCATCAGAAGAAGCACGGTATCAAAACTGCGATCGCCCACCGGTATCCCTTTTGACACATCGGCCAAAATATCGGGAGTAAAGTCTTTGAGATAGCGCTTGGCAACCTCAGGGTGATCCAGGGTTACATATTGCGTTTTCCTGCTACTCCTACTACCACTCCCGGAGTGGTTTAATCGAGAAACATCTGGTTTTTTAGCAGAAAAATCCTCAAACAATGCCCTATACGGCGCGCGGCCGCAGCCAATATCCAAAATCCTGCCTTTTGCCTGCCTTACCGCCTCCTCCACCGCCTCTCGCGCGTACTTTTTAGCAAAAAACTGCGGGTGGAAAATAGTGGCGCCCAAAATATCGGAAAAACTGTCCCAGAGTCGTTTCATAGGTTGACTTTTCTCCTGAAATGCGGTAGAATAGTAATGATATCCTATAACAAATAGGACTAAAAATCAACCTGAAAGGCGGTGAAACGTGCAAAAGCGACGGAGACGGCGTCGTACCCCGGCTGGGCAGCCGGGCGCCCTAAAAATCTGGGTGCTTTGCCACCTAGCATACGCCCGAAAAACGGGCATTAACGAGGTTAAGGTTGAAGCCTCAACCTTCCTGCAGGCCTGCTGGAAATTCTGGCAGGGAGAGCAGGATGGTTCCTTCCTTTGGAAGGATACAGTGCGGCCAAACTGCAAGTATCCCTGTGAACTCTTGAGACGGTACAAGGCGTTCAACAAGTTCATGAAGGATACAACGATTATTTCGCAAGTAGAGGTGGCGCCTCTCCTTTTACCCAATACCCCCCTCGCCCAAACTCCAATGCCCAACTCGCCTTGCTCGCGGTGGCGCCGCGCCACCGCATCCCCCAACTCGAAGGCCACTGACCCCCCGCATCCACCGCAGATCGTGGAATAAGCCGGGGCTCTTTTTTTAAAAAAAGAGCCCCTGTTTCAGGAGCTCACGCAAACGCAAGAATCTGTTGACGGGGAGAAACGGACTTTTTGGCACGCTTTTTGCGTCCAAAAGCCGGCATCATGGTAATCAGGTAGTAAAGGCGCTCAACCGGATCATCTGCAATCAAAGGCACGGTTACCCCTTGACTGCCCGGCACTCGCGTATGCCGGCCGTGCAATTGGTTAAATTGGTCGGCGTTGACCGGGCGCGAGCGCAACACTACCGCATCGATCCCCGCCAAATCAATGCCGTAGAGAAACGCCGTAGTCGCAAGAATAAAATCAAGTTTTTTGGCTGTGTATTGCTCCACAACGCCATTGTTGTGGTTTTTGGTATGGTCGCCGGTGATTGAGCCGGTCGGCAAACCTCGCCCATCACAAAGCTTTGTTATCTGATCAATCATCGACTTATGACCGCAATATACTAGCGCGCGGCGCTCTTCTCTGCGGTAGAGTTGAAGATACGCTAGCACAGCTTGGTCCTTCGGGTGAATATAGCCATCGGCGCACAGCGTTTCTATTTCATCAGCAAGTCCTCGCAACTCTCGATAGTCGCCAAGGAGCGGCATAATGGAAAATCCCTTTATCTTTTTATCATCGGCAATCGTAGGGTCGCCGCGCTGCGCCTTGATTTGTTCCTCTGTTTTGGCGCGATCTCTGAAACGGCGGTTGGTTTCGTACAAACTTTCGCTGAGCACGAGATGTTCCATATCGGCAACAAAATGCGCTGCCACAAGGTGGCGCCGCGCCGTAAACAGATCTTTCTTTTTACCCTCCTCTTCAGGTTTAATGATCGCCGCTCGGTCGAGCGCATGGAGTATGGCACGGCGCGCCGGCGCCCGAGCCGGCAAGTTGATGGCAATTCGAACCCACTCCGGAACATCACCCCATAGGCGCTGCTTGCCCACACGCAATTGTTCGACGAGTGTCGTAATGGTGGGATCCAGCTTAACGTCGTAGGGAATAATTCGTCTGCCCTCTTGCTGGGCTGGATCAGGATCAACCTTTTCAACCGTGAGCAACTGCAGCGCGCGCATAATGGACTTCACGTTCTTAATGGTACCCGTTAATCCAAGCCGTTGAATGTGATCGTGCGATAGAAGTTCTTGAGCGATCGGCACATAGCAATACTTGCTATCCAAATGCGCATCGTGGCACTCGTCGAAAATCACCAGTTTAATCTTGGCAAAGTCAACTCGCCCGGCCGCAAGGTCTTCCTGCAGAGTTTCGCCGGTGGCAATTACAATGCGCGCCCTGCCCCAAATAACTTGACGTTTTTGGGGATTGAGACCGCCAAAACAACCTGCTACTTCAATGGGTGGATTGAGATTGGCAAACCATTCACCAACCACCTGCACGTGCTGTTGGCACAGCGTGACCGAGTTGGCAAGCAAAATGCATAGGCCAGATTGCACGCAGTGCTCAATGGCAAGTATTGCCGCCAAGGTTTTGCCGGCGCCCGGCGGCGCCAAAAGGAGCGGATGCTTGCCCTGCTCCATCAACTGACGGATTCTTGCCTGAAACGGCCGGATCAACCGATAGTCCATATGATCCTCCTGATTGTTCAAGTTCGGTATGAACAGTATACCAGAACATTGTACAATTCAAGGGCGGGATCAACGAAACTGCCAAATCTTGATTGAGGTGGGGTTGAATAAGCAGTTCTCCTGGTCTTTGGTGATTGAACTAATTTTGATGTAGCGGGTTGGCTGGCCGGCGAAGAAGTAGTCGGGGAATGGTTTTTCGGCAAGTTGGGGCCGGTTGATGTGGACGTAGGGTATATTTTCCTTCCGGACGTATTTTCCGTCTTCTCCGGCAATATGGAGGGCAAATTCCTTGAGTTTTTCGCATCCTGGCGTTGGCTCATACTCGAGCACGAGCCGATCGAGCGGGTACTCTTTTTTGAGATCAATCAGGAGGTCAGGCCCCACCACAAAACGGTCCTCCACCACAATCGGGGTTGGGTCAACGCGCCAATTGCCCTTTTGGTGCTCCTTGTCATTCTTCCAAATTTTCAAAATTGGCACGCCGTCAACTTGGTAGGTATACACCGGCTCGAGAAACGCTTGGGGATATTCGGCTAAATAGCCATCGGGCAGCGGCCACATTTCCATCACATATTCCCCTTCCTGGAGCGAGCCAGAGTAGAAACGGCTCGAAAAATCAATACTAAGGTGCAGCCGGCCGGGCGGAAGTGCCGACCCAAGGCCATAAATTAAGGTAAGTTTGGAATTAGGCTCGGCATTGGCGTTGAGCCACTCGATCCCCTGCTGGTAGGCATTGCCCACCGTGTTGGCCCAGGAGGGGTAATTTTTGGCGTAAGCGCCGCGCAGTCCACCGATCAAGCTATTAAGCATCAGATTTTCGTTGGGGTGGAGGCGAACGAAGTTAGTAGCTAGTAGCAAGTAGCTAGTAGCTAGGAGAATGATAAAAATATAGAGAAACTGTTTGATCCGATAGTGACTAAGTACATCAAGGATAATTTTCGTTCCAACCCCGGCCAGCAGCGCCAAGGCCGGTATATGTTCCATAATCTGGCGGGTGGCGCCGTAGAGCGAGGACCCGGGCGCCACTACCCGGGCAATCGGTAAGGTAAGCATCAGGAGCCATAGCACGTAGGTTGCAAGTGTGCCATCCCGCACCTTTTTTTGGGCGAACCCCTTACGGATAAACCACGCTACCGTGCTCACAATCCCAATCACAACCAGAGCAAGGGTTACCAGTGGCGTGCGATAGATCACATCAAGGAGCGGATAGTAATTAAACCCGCCTGGGAGTAAATACTCCGCATTATAGTGCTGGCCGGTGCCAAGATGGGTGTAGAAAGCCAACACCTTACCCAAATGCTCAAACGCATTACCCCAGAGGTACGGCCAGAAAATATAGACCATCCCAAAGCCAATCGCCACAAAGCCCACGTACCCCAGCGCCACCCGCCAGGTCAACGCCCTCATCACCGCCTTGCGCCAATCAGGATCAATCGCGAGTTCGAGTGCATGCCAGAGCCCAAAAATCGGCAGGATAAACAAGGCATTGAACTTGGTAGCCAGCGCCAACCCGAACGCCACGCCTGCCAGGATCAAACGCTTGGGTTCCTCCTGGGGTTTGCGAACCATAATCGCCGACCAAAGCAGATATAGCGTAAGGGTAAAGAACGTTGCCTCAACCGGATCTTTAATGTTGAACCGGCTCTCACCCAAAAACATGGGGTGCAAGGCAATTGCCAAACCTGATACCACGGCCGGCCAAAAGCCCATCACCCGGTAGGCCCACCAGGTTACCAGCGCCACCAGGCCGGTGGAAACTAAGAGAATAAACAGATGATGGCTCTCAACATCAGGGAGCCAGCCGAGTTTGCCGTAGAAAATCCGATTGAACGCGGCGGCCAGAATGCCGTTTAAGGGTGGGTGGCCGGCGTCTTGGGCAAAAAACACCTCGGCCGGCGCGCTGGGCACCATGAACCGGCTGTAACGGTACTGCTTGTAGATTGGGTCCGCCTTAGCGACTGTGGCGTTAGCCGCGGCGAGCTCGGCCCACCCCGGCAGATCGTCGTAGGTTTTTTTACCCGTTAGGTAGTAGTGCAAGTAGGCCTGGCCTCTGGTAAAGTGGTTCGATTCGTCCCAGTTGAGGCCGTAGTCGCCGAGCGTAAAAAGCCCAGTCAGAAAAAAAATAAGGGGGATTGCCGCGAGCACCAAAGTTCGCCATGACCGCATACGGGTATTATAACAGATTGGCTTGAAACCAATTACCGTCTATCATTTACTCTCCCATATTAAGCGATCGCTCTATTTGGGAGAGTAAATAAAAACCGCGGTTTCCCGCGGCATGGTGAAGAGTAAGGTCAAACTAATTGCTCAAACTCCTTGACGAGCTTGTCGTGGAGTTGGTGATCCATCGAGGCGACCACGGCGAAACTATCTTCGCTCACCCGCTTAAACCACACCGTGCCCCCAGCTTCAGAAATCAGTAGGGTGATCGCGAATTCCCAGATCTTTAGGTCAGTATGGACCATGGCAGCGGCCTGGCCTTCGGCCACAAGGGTGGCCTCGTAACCGGCTGAACCGTACATTCGGAACGAAAGCCGCTCCCCTACCAAGCGGCCCATAAACTGGGCGATCAAAGCCTTTTTTTCCGTCAGCCACGGCCAGTCGGTCAGAATTACCGGGAAATTCTTGTAGCGGTCGGAACGAGGTAATTGGTGGTGAAGAACTCGAGATCCCCGACCAGCTACCGCACGGTAAACCCGTTCCATAGCAGGATTATCAATCACAGAAATGACCGGTTTATCTCCATCGAATACACTCACTAATGATACAAAATCTCGGTGAAAAGTCACCGAATTCTGAGTGCCATCAGGGCAATCAAGCCAAACGGTCAGCTGCGCACCTTTAGTGATTATCGGGTCAATATCTTCTCCTTTGATATTGAGCGGGATGGCATGCTGTTTAGCCATAGCTCTAATTGCCTCTGCCATTTCGAGCTGAACTGCTTGATCAACATTCTTCAAGGAAAGCTCATCTCCATTTTTTTCGAGACGAGCCATGTCCGGGGTTTTGGTAAGTTCAAATGCTCTTGCACTCCCTAAAGCCGCCGAAACGCTACAAATATGTAAGAGCTGCTCTATTTGATCCATCATTGAAACTCGATGGTTTCCGTAAGTATTATAAGCCCCTTGCGGTCGGCCTCGAAACTGTCCTTAGGCGAGGTATAGGTAATAATGTAGGTACGGCCGCCCGGCGGGCCGCCGGCCGATTCATCGCGCTCGAGCACCACTTGGAGCCGCTGCTCGTTGGCGGCAGCAGGGGCATCCTCGGGTACCCGGCCGGTGAGCTTAAGCGCCTCAAACTGAGCGAGCGGCACCTTTTCGGATTTTACCTCCTTGTGGAACGCCTCGAAGTTGGCGCGGTAGCGCGCCGCCGCTTGGCCGGTAATGCAGGAGAGCTGGATTTTACCCGAACTCTCACCGGACTCGGGGATCGGTTTAGGATCAAACCCAACAATCGTGGCCGCGCCGGGCGGGCCAAAGATTTCGCGATTGTACCAAGAATCGGGGTAGTCCACGCTCACATTGCAGCCGGTGGTTTTGTAGCTTTTCACCGCCGGCAGCTCGCCCGTCACGAAATTGATCGAATGGACGAACCGATCAAAATCAGCCGCTTGGCCGTAGAGTTCGTAGAGCTTGCCGAAGTTGGTGGTAAGGAGCACTTTATAGCCGCCGGGCTCGTTTTTACGCTCGGCATCGAGCACGCTGGCGGCTTGTCCGGCGATCACGAGCGCGGTTTCTTTGGTGATGGTAAGGCCATTTTTCACGGTGTCCCGAGCATTCTTAGCGTGGACTCGCAACCCGAGGAGCTCCTTGTTATTAGCGGGGTTTACGAATCGGATACCGCTCCCCCCTTGCTCAAGCACCGTGGGCCAACTCTCGGGCACGTCCAGTTTGATATTGAATTGCTTGAACTCGCGGGTGGCCCAGGCCTCAGTACTCGGCGAGGGCGTTGGACTAGTGTTAACGGCTTCAGAGATTGATACACTCGGACTCCCCGACTCATCGGACGTTGGGCTACCCCCAGTGCGGACCGCCCCGCCCAGGTAGCTGCCGATCCAAAATACGAACACCAAAAAGATCGCGATGGTGAGCAGCAACCCGGCATGGTTTCGGACAAACCGCATAACAAGCCAAATCTACTCTTGGGCAGACTTGCTTGCAAGTTGACTTTACTTTAGAGTTATGGTATACTAACAATAAGGTAAGGAGGGAATCGATCGTGGCAGAAAAAAGAAAGTCGCTGCTGTGGCTCATCATCGCGGTAGTAGCGGTGGTCGTAATTTGGTGGATGATCAAGGGCACCAAGGGTACCTCAAGCAGCAGTAGTGCGGTTTCCGCACTCGGCGGCAAGGGTACTTATCAGGTAGTCTTCCTCGACACCGACCAAGCCTACGTGGGGAAAATCAAAGAAGAGGGCGAGTACATTCGGGTGAACGATGCGTTCCGCTTGCTCGTGGATCAAGGCACCGATGCTGACAAGCAAACCAACATTCAACTTGTCAGAATTGACGAATCGTTCCACGGCCCAACCGACTCCCTGCTCATCAACCGCGATCACGTGACACTGTTGCAAGAGCTGCGGGCCGATTCCAAATTGCTTGAGACGATCAAGAATTACCAACCAGCCACCAAAAAGTAAGGGCTGGGACTTGACAGAGGTAATTAGATTACCGTATCGTGGAATAAAGTAAGCATAAATGTGGTAATGAATTTTTGGACTAACGCGATCGATCTACCCAGGCCGTAGGCGTTAGGGGAACCGTGAGGGCCTAACCACGATATCATGATTTATTTATTAGGAGGAAAAGACATATGAGCAAAATTGCATACACATCCGCGGCAGGCGCCGGCTCAATCGTGGTTGCCCTCGCTATGGCAGCTTCGGTTGGAGCGGCCGGCCTCGATGACGCCCTGCTGAAAGTTGGTACCAAGGACGCCAAAACCCAAGGTAAATTTACCGTGGTTAGCGACGCTACCTTTGAGTACCCGCTGAAAGTTGATTCCAACGAAATTATGTTCAAAGGAATCAAGACCACTGGAACCAAACACCCGGTGATTGACTTTGGCACCGGTAACACCAAGATCACCTCGGAAACATCCCGCGATTTGACCGTCAAGGCTGACGGCGTGCTGAACCTCAACCCCGCCAAGGGCGTATTCATTGGCGGCAATCGAGAGATCAGCTTCGACGGCAACGGTGGCACGATTGAACTGTTTGCCGCTGGTGGCCTAAACACCGCTGAAATTATCGGCCACAACGACGGCAACATCACCATTACCTCCCACAAAGGGGTAAACGTGACGGCCCGAGACGGTCTAAGCATTGGCGCAAGCCGACAGCTTGGCACCGTGGGTAACGGGGTACTCACCAACAGCCTTAACCTTGGGAATGAAAAGGATGACAACGTCGCGATTGTCCGCACCTTTATCGCCGCGGTGGCTTTGAGTCCCGGCGATGTGGTGGTGCTTGATGAGACCGCGACAACCCGAAACGACTACGCCAAGCGAGTCACCACTACTACCACCGCTAACGATGACGCTACCATCGGTGTAGTAGTAAGCGACAACATCGTGAACCCCGGTGTCGCGGTGAAGGTCGCGATTGCCGGTGTGGCAAAGGTGAGAATTTCGGCCGCCGCCGTTACCATGGGTGACGAGATGGCAACCTCGGGCACCGCTGGTGCGGCTGCGCTCACCACAACCGCTCCGTCGGCTACCGCAATGTCACTTGGTATCGCCCTTGAGAACGGCTCAAACGGTGGTACGGTAGCGACATTGATCGACAGACGGTAATCTGACTGATCACGATTGGCAGATCCGCCAGCTGGCGGAAGCCACCAAAAAGCCCGCCACCTGGCGGGTTTTTTGGTTTAAGGAAACGAAATAGTTAGCTCATTGATGGTAAAACGGACATTGGGTGGGCCAAGCATAATCAAGCGCTGGAGCTTTGGGCCCCGGCATGGCAAAGCTGCCGATAGGATCACATTACCATTGACTAATTGCGGAGTTAGCTCAACTTGCTGGCGGGCCAATTGATTCACCAATAATTCTTGGTTATTGAAAAGTTGCTTGGCTTGCAGTTTGCCATGGTCGGATTGACAGATGGCGCCAACCCGGAAGACCGGTGGAATGTCGCGGAATTGCGCTTTGCTCACATAGTAATCTTGTTTGGTAAGCAACTCGGGCGCCAGGGTGAGCAGTCCCCCCTTGAGTATTTCGCCAAAGTTATCGTCATACCACTTTTTGATAGTTGGGTCAAAAGCTTGCCTGGGCAGCAGTAACGTATTGGGAAATTGTGAATTGAGCGCCACGCGTTCCAAGACGGTGCCATCAACTGGCAAGTCATTTTTTGGTTCTAGCGAGAGATCGAGCGACACTACCATGCCAGCAGGATTAGGAATCGGTACATTAAGCACTGGACTGATAATAAACGGCTCGCGCACGAGGTGGTTTTTGCCAAGTGGGCGGCCAAATTGAGGCGCAAAAAAACCATTTTCCTTCGGGGTGGAACTGGTCCACTCATCAAAATTAGTTTCGCGCCAACTCACACTTTCGGGACTGATAAGCCAGCTGCGAAAGGTATCGGTCAAATTAACCATATTTTGGCTGCCGCTATCCCAACCGAGCGCGAAGACTCGCTCAGCGGGAATCTTCAATGTTCCAATGGCCTTTTGAGAGAAACTGTCAAGATCTTGGAAAAAAAATAATGAACCATCTGCATAGAGCGAGGATATAATAAAATCAAAATCTTTATACTCAGCCATTGCTGCTGCCAACGGGTTATCCTTGCCATCGATTACCACGAGTGCTCGAGGCGCGATCTTAGAAGTTTGTTCCGGAGGAATAACCCTAATCAGTGCCTGATACCAAGCCCTGCTTGACCGGTTTTTTTCAAGCGCCCACAAACGATCAAGCTGCATAAATTCATACGACTGAATAAGGACAATCGCCATAATCAATACGGCAAGCGGTATGCGCCAGGTTTTGTTGGCTAGCGCCCTACCAACAATGATCGCAACCGCAAGATAGAGCCCAATCAAGGGTAGATAGGCATACTTGTAACCGCCATAGAGCAAATTAACTTGATCGTTAATGCCAGAAAAATTTGGACTAAAACCAACCGCGAGCCAAGGCACATAAAAAATCGTGGCGTAAAACCATAGCCACCCCCAGGTAAAAATTCGCAGTGACTTTTGAAAAAGGCCAATCAGCGCCACAGCGCTACCCAGTAAAAACAAACCGCCACCCAACCAAATAACCCAAGTACTATTCGGAGTTACCTTATCAAGCCATGGTAAAAGTTTAGCAAGCGCAACTGGTGGGATGAATGCCCTTGTTGTCGCATCGGCGAGATGAGCTAATCCCACTGCTAGAGGAATCTGTTGCTGAAATCCGCTCGATACGTGCGCGCCATAATTGAGGATGTAGAAAAGTCCGGTAATAGACGCGATCCCAACCCAAGCCAGCCAGCCGCGTTTGATAAGTTGCCTGGAAAAAAAGATTATATCAGTGATACCAAGCAGGGCGCCTACCGTGGCGCTGCGCACTGCCCCGCCACCTTTTAGGGTGGCGGCAAGCATAAGCAGCGCAACCAAAATTCCGGTTGAATCTTTACTGCGGCGAGCGATTAGCCATATCCCAACTGTGGTAAGGGTGAGGATGATACCAAAACTATCGCCCTGGATATTCGAAAGCCAGGGCAGCGAACCAAAGGTATTTGGCGAAATGCCAATCAACAATCCGGCAACAAGTGCCGCAAGGCGATTGCGAGAAATGACTCCCGTAAGCCATGCTCCGGCAAGCGAAGCGCCCGCTAGTAGTAGTACCGCAACTCCCGAAAATACTGGCAAAGACCATGGCTTGGTAATATTAACGAGTTGATATACCAGGGTGAATGGGCCCCAGGCATACACCTCTCGCCACTTTAAAAAAACGAATGATACGCTGGTATGATCGTTGAGTAGCCGGAGAGACCAGAGAATATTCAACCATTCATCATTAAAAAATGTTCGGTAAAAAGAATAGTAATGAGTCGCAAGCACCGACAGCAGCAGTATCACAATTGTTAACCAGTCCAACCGAAAACGATCTTTTTTTTCGGCCAAGTAGCGCCACGCCACTAATCCAGCAATCACCGGCAGGGTGAGCTGATCAAAAATATAGGCCCAGTTTTGGCCCAGCGGCGCGGCAAGCCACTGGCCGCCGCGTGAAAAGAAAAATACCATAAGGATCGCGCCGCCAATGAGGTAAGCAACGCTGGCCATAGACACGAGCCGTTTAACCATTAGATAATTGTATTTAAAGATGTCAAAAAAGTCACTGGGTATTATTCTCGCTATTTCGATCCTGTCATTCAGTGGGATTATAAGAACGTTTGCTTACGCAATCTTGCACATACCGTTTCCTCTCGCGCAGGCCCTAGATCAATTTTTACCAATTTTTGTCGCGATGGCTTATGGGCTTTTTGCGTGGCAGTCGAACAAGTTCAAAATGCCCACCATCAAATTTTCCTGGTTGGACGCGTTGAGCCTGATGGTACTTGCGGCAGTTACTGCCATGGCTCACCGCGGCCTGCTGACTCACTTCTTTTTCAAAGAAGATGTAATAAACTTACTTACGCTCTCTCAAGTGGCGCAGGGCGTGAGCGGCCACGATATTAATAATTTTTTTCTTTGGGCGGTATATTACCCCTTCACGGTATTCTTCTCGCTCTATTTTGTGGTGGGTACGAACGCCCTTGCCTACATGGTGCTCACGCTGGTGGCGACATTTTTTGCGGCAGCGCTTACCTATTTGATTGCCCACACGATCTTACAATCAAAAACGTTGGCCCTTGCGGCGGCGGCATTATTTGTATCAGCGCCAATCTACCTTGAAGTGTTCATTTGGAAGCTGACCGCAACCGGCTTTAGCATAGCGATGGTGGTTTTTTTGGCCGGCATATTGATCTTTTTACAATCCAGGGCAAAACCTTCGGCTCCGGCTCTTATTCTTTCGCTCCTCGCAACACTTGCGGTACTCAAGATTGGTTTTGTGCGCTCGGTTATTTACCCGCCAATTTTGCTTGTGCTCGATGTTTTCAAGCAAGAAAAATTTTCAGTTAAAAAGCTCAAAAAATCTCTGGTGGAGGCATGGCCGCACTGGGTAATTTTAGTTGCTGCGGTCTTTACGGCTGGGTATACCTATATCACCACTTATTCCAATCAAACTGGATTTTCTCATTGGGACAGGTTTTTGCGATCGTTCGTTTTGCTCATTGATCAGAGCATTCCATTCCCTGCGTCTCAATGGTTTTTTAAAGCGTTCTTATCTGAATATGCCGGCGAGAAATCCCTTATTCTTGCGGTAGCGATTGCCGCTATCGCGATTATCTTAAGTGTTATCCTATATCTTGTAGGCTCACCCCTCATGAAGCGAGCGGCGGCGGCCGGTTGGCTCTGGTATCTCTGCGCAGTACTCTTTGAAGCATTCTTTGGCGACAATGCCGGCCGGGGGTCATTGGACCAAACTTTTTTGAATTACGGTTATATGCCCGGGTCAAAATTTTTGCATTTTGCCGCGCCGGGACTTGCTTTAGCGCTTACCGCTACAACCGCTGGGATCATGGAAAAAATTACCCAAAAACGGGCGCATATCATAGTTACCATTATCGCTATCCCAATTGTTATTATTATGGCCAAGCAAACCAACCAATTTCACCGGGTCTTTAACCAAGAACAATCAATTCCGGCAAAAAAACTTTTGACTGAAATTTTTCCTGACATATTACCCAACGATCGCGGCCAGCTGCTGCTCTACTCTAAAACCAAAAGCCCTCTTGACGGTTTCACTGGAGGAGGTAACAATCTCCCCGCGTTTAACCTCCCGCAAATTGAATATACTCACGATTTAGATTATGTAGCCAGTGTATTGAAGAAAAATAATTACCAAGAAGACCAGCTTTTTTCTTTTGAATACACCATTGATCCTTTTGTGTTTACCGATACAACACGGCAAACAAGGACTCAGATTAAGGATTTACTTGGACGCTAAATTGAGGAAAACGCTCACGCAATGTGGCTGAGCCATCGGTCACGGCAGCGGTCCTCGAATCATAATCAACAAGAATAATTGCGTCTGCGGTGATGTCGTATTTGCGCGCAAAGCTCACCGCTTCTTCGAGGTCACGTGAATAGACTAATTCCTTATGATTGGTAAGATAGGGCAATTCACCGCCGGCGTTTAAAAAACCGTTTACCGGAGAACCGGCGGGCGCGAACACCAGCATATAACGGCCCCGGGTGATTTCTTTTTTGTTGATAATGGCAATGAGCTCACGCAACGGCTCCGATTGATACGTTACAAACTCTTTGTGATAGGCCCGGGATGTTGTAGCCAGCCACAGCGTAACAGCTCCAATCACGATGGCGTAGACTAATGTTTTGGCTTGACGAAGTGGAATCAAAGCATACCCAATAGCCGCCCAGGCAATACTATAGCCAATATAGGCAAACTGAATTTGTTTTAACCCTGGCAGGTAGGGATACTTTGCCATTGCCCGGTACACGCCCTCTATATTATTGATTGCTCCCCCGCCGATCACCATAGGCACGAGCCCCATGACAAACCATGCGTAACCAAATAAAGCGATTGCTCGCACCTTTTTGTCGCGCACAAAAGCAATGAGCGCGAGGGGGGCGATCATCTCGGCAATGATGACAATATGAAAAATGTACCACGGCTCAGGGCTGAGTCCGGCATCAACATGGCCGATTACCGACACAAAAAATTGTTGAACTTGAGGAGGAAAAAGTACCGCTCCTAAGGTAAAAAATGTGGTAGCCAGGGTGCCAACATCAAGCGTTCGGTTACCCAGCACATTGGCCTGCCCACCGCTAAAATTGACCGCCCCCGTAAACAGAATCAACATGCCGCTTACCCCTACTGCAACAGGAAAACGGTACTGTATTATTTTTTCCGTAACCGATCGCGCTGTGGCGCCTAAATCCCCTGTCCAGCCCATGAACGGCAAAATAAGGGGTACAACGCCAACACGTACAAACCCGTAGTTGAGTGTCGCAATAAGAAACGTCGCAAGCAATGCTTGGATTTTTTCCTCAACAAGATTTTGCCTCATCGCGGCCGCGGCAATGAGCAATGTCAGTAGCGCCAGCATAATAGCAAGCCCGGAATTAACGCTGATGCCTAACCAGATAAAACTTTCGAGAAATGCCGGGGTAGTTGCCCAGAGCGCCGCGGCCGCCGCGGCAATTGCGGTATTTCGAAAAGCAATTTTGAGAATCAAAAAAATCAGGACTGAGTTGATGATTTGGAATATAAGACCGGTTGCGACAAAAGCGCCTGGATCATTACCAAAAATTAAAAAAAGCGTGCTAAAAAGCGCCAGCGGATAAATCCTGCCTACATTTGCGTGAACATCACCCGGGCTAGGATTGATAACATCGCCAATCTCAATGGCAATATCTTCTTTAAAAAAATACTGCTGGAGATGCAAACTGTGCGCGCCAAAAGCCGCGGCGGCAATGGCAAGTATGATGAGCACATCTTGCTTCGCGAGTGACTGAAATATCTTGAGCCGTCGGCCAAGCCAAGCCAATAAACCGAATGCCACTAAGATCGGAAAAAATTGATACCCGATGAGAAATCTATATGGCGCGATAACGCTAATAAACGGGTCATACAACAAACCCGTCAGAAATAAATATAAAATTCCAATACCGGCAAAAAGCCAGGGATTCATTGGGTATGACTGTCTTTGTCGCCGCATTCGCACTCGGTAAAGGGCTCGCCTTTTTTCGGACAATCCTGGGCGTGGCAACTTGCCGGCGCGTCGGCGTGCCCGCCACAACCACCCTCACAATAGTAGTGCATTAAACCTCCTACAATCATTATACTCTAACTTGGTTTATTCGTAGCGGAGCGCTTCAATCGGATTTTTGCGCGCGGCGCGCAACGCCGGCAAAAGACCAAAGACTAACCCAACCACCACCGCTGTCCCAACTGCCCACGCAATTGAGATCCAGGAAATATCGGGTTTTACTGGGCTGAACCGGGCGGCAAGGTTACTTGCCCCAAAGGAAAGCCCAAGGGCGATTGCTGCGCCAATCACGGTAATGAGCAGGGCTTCTGTGAGAAATTGTAGGAGGATTGCAGAATCGGGCGCGCCAATAGCTTTACGAATGCCAATTTCACGAGTTCGTTCGGTTACCGAAACCAGCATAATATTCATAATACCAATGCCGCCAACCACGAGTGATATCGCCGCAATACCGCCAAGCAGCGATGCCAAGAGACTAGTAATATTGCCCAGCAACTTTAGGGCGTCTTTTTGTTCAAGGATCGAAAAATCCTCATCGCCGTGGCGATCTTTAAGGATAGCCTTGGTTTGCTCAATAACGCCAGGGATCGCCTCTTTATCTTTGGCAACCAGGTAAATGCGATCGAGCGTCTTTTTATTGTTGAGCTCCAAGCCTACTTTGAGCGGCACCACTACAATGTCATCTAAGTTAAAACCAAACAGAAATTGGCCGAGCGCCTTGTAGGTGCCCTTAATGGTAAACTCCTCTTTGCCGAGTTTAATTTTCTTGCCTATCGGGTCTTCAATTTCCAATTTTTTAAGCGGGTTAATGCCAATTACCGCGAAGTGATTACCCTTAGCATAATCTTGCTCCGAAAGTAACTCGCCTTGATCAAGCTCTAATTTGAATAATTTCTCTGTGCCCTTGGTATTGGCGAAGATAAACGGCAATGCTTTTTTATCCCCAGAGCTCGTGAGGGCATTCAGAAATGTGATGGCATAATATTCGCTAATGTCTTCCACACCACGCTTGAGCGCCTCGTAATCGTCCTCAGTAAGCGTGGAAGCGGCGAACCCCTGGGAAAAACTTGGGGTATTGCCCTCAATCGAAGCGCCGGGGATGACAATCAGCGTGGTAGGCCCGAGCCCGGCAATCAAATCTTCTGCTTGTTTTTGCACGCCCTGCACCGCGGCAACCAAAATGACCACCGAAAAAATACCAATCACCACGCCAAGCATGGCAAGAAATGTTCTGAGCTTGTTGGACCAGAGCGCGAGAACCGCCATACGGATTGCTTCAAATACCATCATTTCACGATCCTTCCGTCCTTCAAGTTAATTACACGTTTTGCGTACGCAACAATATCTTTCTCGTGGCTCACCATCACAATGGTAAGCCCTTCTTTGTGAAGCTTTGCAAGCAACTCCATAATTTCGTGGCTGGTTTTGCTGTCAAGATTGCCGGTTGGCTCATCGGCAAGCAAGATTTTTGGTTCATTGGCCAGGGCGCGGGCAATTGCCACGCGCTGCTGCTCGCCACCGGAAAGTTGGTTTGGCTTGTGGTGGGCTCGCCGACTAAGGCCTACGAGTTCCAGTAATTTTTTAGCGCGTGCGCTGCGGCCAACCGTTCGGGAATAGATCATAGGCAGCTCAACGTTGGCGCAAGCAGTGAGCTGAGGAATAAGATTAAAGTTTTGAAAGATAAAGCCAATGGTATCGCGGCGCAGCTGGGCTAACATGTTTGAGGGCGCCTTGGCAGAAATCAGCTCGCCGGCAACTTCCACGCTGCCGCTCGTTGGTTTATCAAGCACGCCGATAATATGCAGTAGGGTTGATTTACCGGAGCCTGATTTACCGGTGAGCGCCAGGAATTCGCCGGCTTTGACTTGCAGAGAAATATCTTTGAGCACCTGGAGCGCACTGTCTCCCTTGCCATAGACTTTCGAAACACGGTTGAGTTTTACGAGCGGCACCATAAGTTCATTATTATACAAGGATACGGTTATATTTGACAGTCCGTAGTACATTTGATACGATCAATTCAATGGATCACACTGGTGTAAAGGAACCGAAAATCGTGCTCGAGAAGGGAAAACCCTCCCTCGTTTTACTCGACATTAACCAATACAAAAACCTGCTTGAGAAAGCAGAAGATCTCGAAGACTTGCGAGAACTCCGTAAGTTGCGTGCACAAAAACTGTCCTTCCGCCCCCTCGACGAATTCTTAGCAGAGTACTCACCCAATGTATCGCGTTCTCATTGAGAGGAATGCGGAACGAGACCTCAAACGGTTACCTCCTGAGGTTTTTCACCGAATCATACTCAAAATTGATAATTTATCAGAAGACTCACGACCACCTGGAGCTTCCAAGCTCAAGGGCTCAAAAACTGATTGGAAAATCCGGATTGGACCCTATCGAGTTCTCTATGAAATTGACGATAGGGCGCAGTTAGTAAAAATCTTTCGGGTCAGGCATCGACGCGAAGTATACCGATAGTCAACCGTTAAATCGCGTGCTAAAATAACCATGTATTCCCTTCTGGGGATACACATTCCGGCCTCCCGACCTCGCAGAGCGTCGGGACTCAATGGTCCGGAAACATTCCGGGGTAGGGCCGACGCAAGGTCGGCCTCCCGACTCGCGACGTCGGGACTCAATGGTCCGGAAACATTCCGGGGTAGCTCAATGGTAGAGCGCTCGCCTGTTAAGCGAGTGGTTGGCGGTTCGAATCCGCCCCCCGGAGCCAATCTTGAGTTTTTGAGGCATGAGCGATAGCGTCAAAGGGTTCTTTCAGGTTAAAAGTGAGCTTTTTGCCCTCTAATTTTAAGTTCCAAAGTACGAAGTTGAGCAATTGCCGTTTTTGCTCGAGTCTCGAACTCTCAAACAGTCCGTATGCGTTGTTTGCGATCTCTAACAGATAGGAAACTGTAATCGAG
>JBASTP010000002.1:0-166210 GCA_049274945.1 Patescibacteria group bacterium | reverse complement strand
CGACATTACCACCGGCACAAATGAGGCTTTGACCGTGACGGCCAACGGCACCGGGGACATTGTTTTTGCCGTTGATTCTGGCACCTTGATTGGGGTTGGCGGCGCTACTCCAGCAGGCGTTTTCCATATTGACGGCGAATTTGACGATGAGCAGTTGATCGTAGAAGCTAATGCCACTCAGACTGCTCAAATTGTTGAGGTGAGAAACTCTTCCGGCACGGTGCTGGCTGCTTTTGACGAGAGCGGAGCGGCGGTCTACGGTCTCTCAACCTTGACGATTGCCGACGATACTGTTGCTCTCTCCGCACCGACCGGGACCTTGACCCCGACCACTTCCTACGCCGAGGTCACTTGTAACGATGCGGATGGTTGTAATTTGGCTCTCTCTGAAACCGGGGCGCGGGAAGGTCAGGTGGTGATCGTCGCTAATGTTTCAGCAGCCAACACCTTGACCCTGACCGATTCAGCTGGCGTCTTTGAAACCGACAGCTCGGCCCTGAGCGCCTTTGGCGCGGCGAACATCATCTACATCGGCGACCGTTGGGTCGTGACCGGCCGGAGCGTCAACTAACATGGCTTGGCAGCAATCTTTGGTTACGTTACAATTCAGCATAGCTAATTATTAAAGGAGGTAAGTTATGTTCGATGAATCCTTGTCCCATCCGTTTCCGTCAACCCCTTCGGATAAGCAGGGACCGAATCGCAGGAAGTCCAAAATTTTGCCGCTACTATTTTTGTTGTTGCTCGCTACGGCGACCGGTGCCGCGGCGTTTTTCTACCAAAGCTATCAAGAAGTAAGGCGCGAGCTTGAGAAAGTAAAAACCAGCCCATCGGCTGCCGCAACGGAAGAGAATAAAAAAATTGTGGAAGAAGTTGGCAAATTGATTGTGCTACCAGCAGATGAAACGCCGACCATCGCCAGCGTGGTAGACAAGGAAAAACTTAAAGATCAGCCGTTCTTTGCGCGGGTTGAAAACGGCGACAAGGTGCTGATTTATGCTAACGCCAAAAAGGTCTACCTCTACCGCCCAGCCAGCAAGAAAATTATTGAAGTTGGCACCCTTAATGTTCAGCAGGCCGGTTCGGGCACTCAATCCCGTACCGCCAACCCATAATCAAGAACTATGGAAAAACGTTTTATATCCTGGTTAGTTATCTTAACCCTCCTAGTCGGTTTGGCAGGTGGCATTGGTGGCACCATGTTGGTAGCCGGTTCACCCCTCCTCCAAAAATTGATTGGGGTGAACCAACTGCCAAGTGGTGGCGACGATTCCAATCCAGTGCGCACGGAGCGGCTCGTGCTTCAGGAATCTTCGGCAGTGATTGACACGGTCAAGCAGGTATCGCCAGCGGTGGTTTCTATATCGACCAGCCGGAATGTTCGCGATTTCTTTGGCGATCTCATAACCCGCCAGGGTGGCGGCACGGGCTTTATTATTACTTCCGACGGACTCGTTGTTACCAATAAGCACGTGGTGGACGACCCAGCCGCTCAGTACACGGTTTTTTTAGCAGACGGGCGCAACTTCACGCCGGAAATCGTTGCCAAAGATCCTTTTCAAGACCTTGCCATTTTACGTATCCAAGGTGCGGGACTGCCGGTGGTAGAGCTGGGTGATTCTGACCGCTTACAAGTAGGGGAATGGGCTGTTGCGATCGGCAACGCGCTTGCGCAGTTTGAAAATACCGTGACCGTTGGCGTGATTTCCGCCAAGGATCGGCAGCTGCAGGCAACCGGCGGGGGAGCAACCGAACGACTTGAGGGCTTGCTGCAGACCGATGCCGCGATCAATGCCGGCAACTCGGGAGGGCCGCTTTTAAACCTCAAGGGCCAGGTGGTCGGGGTGAATACCGCGGTGGCGGCCAAAGGGGTTGCCGAGGGGATCGGGTTTGCCATCCCAATCAACGCGGTAAAAAACTCAATCAATCAAGTTAAAAAGACCGGCAAGATCAGCCGGCCGTACTTGGGCGTTCGCTATATTCCCATTACCAAAGAGATCGCGAAACTCAATAATTTACCAGTTGATTTTGGTGCCTTAATTGCTTCGGGTCAGGCCCGCAATGAGGCTGGAGTATTGGCTAACTCTCCGGCGGCGAAAGCCGGATTGAAAGATAATGATATTATTACCCATATCGATAATGAGCGGATTGACGAAAACCATTCACTGGCACGGCTCCTTGCAAATCACACCGTGGGCGATGACGTTGAGCTAACGGTAATTAGAGACACCAAAGAGCTCAAGCTGAAGGTGCGGCTCGAAGAGCTGAAACAATAGGTTCTAGATTACCATCGAGGATACGATCGAGTCGTGAGAACGACTTGTGAGTTCGATGGTCGGTTAAACGGTCTTGCGGAAAATTATAGGTACGAATTTTTTCGCTGCGGTCGCCGCCGCCAATCTGGCTCGTGCGGGCCGAAGCGAGGCCGCCGTGGCGCCGGGCCTGCTCCATTGCCTCAAGTTTTGCTTGGATGACACTGAGGGCAATTTCTCGGTTAGCGGCTTGGCTGCGTTCATTTTGCGCAGTTACCACAATCCCAGTCGGGATGTGGGTGATCCGAACTGCCGTCTCCACTTTATTCACATTTTGGCCACCGTGTCCGGAAGCCCTAAAGGTATCGAGTTTAAGATCAGCCGGCCGGATGGTCACTGTTTTGCGCTGCAGGACTGGCAGCACCGCCACGGTTACCGTAGAAGTATGAATTTTTCCTCTTTTTTCGGTGCTTGGGATCCGCTGGACCCGGTGGACACCACCCTCAATTTTGAGCGATTGGTATACCTGGGCGCCCTGCAACTCAATAACACCCTTTTTGAGCCCCCCCAGCGGCGTTTGATCATACTCAACTACTCGGCAATGCCAGCGCATTCGCTCGGCAAACTTGCGGTACATACGGATGAGCTCCGCGGCAAAAAGTTCTGCCTCGAGGCCTCCCGTTCCGGGACGGATTTCAATAATGGCACGCTCTTCCTGCATTACCCTTGATTTGTAGTGGAGATCTATTGTACCATTAGTTTCTGTTTAAGGAAAACTATGACCCATTCGATAAACTCAGGGTCATTATGAGCAAAGTCGAATAATGAAACCAACCATCCATCCAAACTATCACAAGCAAGCTCTAATCCGTTGCACGAGCTGTGGACAAGTCTACACGGTAGGTTCAACCGCCGCGGCGGTTGAAGTTGAAATTTGTGCCAATTGCCACCCGTTCTTTTCTGGAAAGGGTACCTATATTGATACCGCCAAGCGGATTGATAAGTTCCGCAAGCGTCTCGCGAAGCGAGATCTGGCTCCGCCAGACCGGAGCAAATCATGAGCAAAATGCCCACGCTCGAAGAACTTTTTAGCTCTGGGGCTCATTTTGGGCATCAAAAGTTTCGTTCGTCAGCCCAAGCCCGCAAGTACGTTTTTCAGGTTCGGGATGGCGTAATGATTTTCGATTTAGAAAAAACCGCAGCTGCCCTCAAACGAGCAACCGATTTTCTTAGCTCTCAAGTCAAGCAGGGTAAGGTAGTATTACTCGTTGGCACCAAGCGCCAATTCCGCGACCTCGTTACCGGAGTCGGTCAGTCCCTCAAGATTCCCTATATTGCTGAACGGTGGCCAGGCGGGATGCTGACTAATTTCGAAACGATCCGTCGGCAGATCGTCCACTACAACACGCTCATCGATCAAGCTGAGGGCAATGCGGCCCAAACGTTCACCAAGAAGGAGCGGCGGGTAATCATGAAGCGAGTCGAGAAAATGGCCAAGGTTTTTGAGGGAGTCCGTACCCTTGATCGGACACCAGATGTTTTGCTAGTAGTTGGGGCAACGGGTGAATACACGGCGATTACTGAAGCGGCAACACTTAAGATTCCAACCATTGCCATTACCGATAGTGATGTTAATCCAGACCTCGTGAGCTACCCGGTACCGGCCAACGATGACTCAAGGGCTTCGGTTGAGTTGCTCCTCACCGTGTTTAAAGAGACGATTGAGGAAGCCCAGTCGATGGCAAAAAAGGATGCCCCTGTGCGGGAAGCCAAGGCCCAAGAAGGCAAAGCAAAGAGGAAGCAGTCAGATGATCGAAAAGATAAAAAAACTGAGAGCTGAAACCGGCGCACCACTTGAGGCGATTCGCAGTGCGCTCGCCCAAAGCGGCGGTGACGAAACTAAAGCACGCAAGCTCTTGACTAAATTTGCCAAGCTTGCTCACGCAAAGAAAGCTTTACGCGTTGCTGGGTCAGGACTTGTCGAAGCCTACAGCCACATGGGTAGGATTGGCGTGGTACTCGAGGTAAATTGCGAAACCGATTTTGTGGCGCGCAACGGGGAATTTCGTACCTTTGTCCATGAGCTGGCAATGCATATTGCCGCGGCCGATCCGAGCGATACCTCACAGTTACTGACCCAGCCATTCATTAAGGACGAGACTATGACCGTAGCTGATCGTTTGGTAGAGCTTACCGCAAAACTGGGCGAAAAGATTGTTATTGCCCGGTTTTCTCGCCTAGAACTCGGTAGCTAAAACCCATGAAGAAAGTGCTTGCCGCAGGGGTATTTGAGGTATTCCATGCGGGGCATCTCTACTTTTTAAACGAGGCACGAAAATTAGGTGATGAGCTTACGGTGATCGTAACTTCAGATTCAGTGGCGCGTCATGAAGGTAAGAAACCACAGTTTTCTGCTCGAGCCCGGGCCGAGCTCATTGATCGTCTTAGGATAGCAGACCGAGTGGTGGTCGGCAGGACAGACGGTGATATTGTAAAGACGGTAAGGGAATTGCAGCCAGACGTGATCGCGCTAGGTTATGATCAAGCCTTCACCATTCGGTCTCTTGCATCGGTTTTGGCAAAGATTCCCTGGCGTGGTACGATTAGGCGAGTAAAGAGGTTTCATGCTTGATCGAATAATCGCTGATACTACCAACGAGATGGATGAAGTAGTGAGGGCTTTTACCGAAGCGCTTGGTAGAATCCATACTGGTAGGGCAACGTCCACCCTCGTCGAAGATATTAAGGTTGATTACTATAATCAGCGGTTGCCGCTCAAACAGCTTGCTAGTATTTCGGTCCAAGATCCAGTTACGCTGGTCGTTACCCCTTGGGATAAGGGCGCTCTGGTAAACATCGAAGCTGGGATACGATCGTCTAGCCTCAATTTTTCGCCTTCAGCCGATGGTTCGGTAATCCGTATTACGCTGCCGCCGCTCTCCGCCGAGCGCCGCCAGGAAATGATCAAACTTGTGGAGCGAACCGCGGAAGACGCCAAGGTTGGTTTGCGCCAGCTTAGGGAGCAAGCGTGGCGCCAAGTTAAAGAGCTTACCTCAAGCGGCAACCTTACCGAAGATGACCGTTATCGCGGCGAGGAGCTGCTTAACAAAACTATCGCAACGTATAATGATAAGTTGATGGTTCTTGCGAAGGCAAAAGAGGAGTCCGTCGCTCAATGACCATAGCCATTGGGATCCTTTTTATATTCATATTAGGATTACTAGTTTTCGTTCATGAGCTGGGGCATTTTCTCGTTGCCCGGGCCGCCAAAATTAAGGTTCAAGAATTTGCCTTTGGCTTTCCGCCACGGCTATTTTCCAAACTGAGTGGCGGCACTAATTACAGTCTGAATCTCCTGCCGCTTGGAGGGTATGTCAAGTTGCTCGGAGAGGATGAGCGTTCACGCGATAAGGGGTCCTATTCGAGCAAACCACCAGCTACTCGGCTCACGGTGGTGCTTGCCGGCGTAGTAATGAATCTGTTTCTGGCATGGTTGCTCCTGACTATTTGGTTTGCCATTACGATTATTCGGCCGCCAACGAGTGCGGTAGTTATTGGTCAAGTTATCCCGGGAAGTCCAGCTGCGGCAGCAGGGCTTATTGCCGGTGATCTTTTAATCAAAACCGATGGCGAGCTCGTTGCCACTGCTCAGGATTTGGCTCGCTTTACACGGGAGCATCAGGCTCAAGCAGTTACCTTTACCGTTCGTCGTTTCGGCAATACCGTTACTAAACAAATTACTCTTACAAATCTTCCGGCCCCCCTTGGGGTGGCACCGGTTGATCTGGGCGCTCTCCCGGAAGGGCTCAATGTTTACCTTGCGCCAGTGTATGCGCTATCGGAAATTTGGGGGACGATAGTAGCAAATACTCGGTTTATTTACCAGGCAGTGTTTTCGATCGCCGGTGGTCCAAAAGTTGAAGGAGAGTTGGCGGGGCCGATCGGGATTTTTGGGATTCTCTCGCAGATGGTTTCGCTCGGGCCACTCTACCTATTACGGTTTATTGCAAACTTGTCGCTCCTTGTCGGGTTTTTCAATATCTTGCCGATACCGGCGCTCGACGGCGGTAAAGCCGCCTTTATTGCCGTCGAGCTCGTGAGTCGACGCAAGCTGATTCGCGAGCAGGTGGAGCAAGCGATCCATTTTGCGGGATTCGTGTTACTGATCGGGGTACTGGTACTTGTTACCTACCAAGATATTGTTAGGTTAGTCACGAGGAAGCTATGAGATTGACCCAGCTTTTTACTAAAACCCTCCGCGAGGCGCCCGGGGGCGAAGTTGCCAAGAATTCCCAGCTGCTAACCCGCGGCGGGTTCATCTTTAAGAACATGGCCGGGGTGTACTCGATGTTACCACTTGGAGTTAGGGTGCTTGATAAGATTCGTCGAATCATCCGTGAAGAAATCAATGCAATTGGTGGCCAGGAGTTGTATTTGAATACGCTTCAAGATAAATCGCTATGGGATAAAACTGGCAGATGGAACATCGAAGACGTGATGTATGAATGGCAAGATGGAAAAGGCCACAACCACGGGTTAGGCTTTACGCATGAAGAAGTGATTGGGCAAATCGGAAGTGTTTATATTGAGTCATATAAAGATCTGCCCAAGTATGTTTATCAGATTCAGACTAAGTTTAGGCGAGAAGAACGACCTCAAGCCGGCCTACTCAGATGCCGAGAATTTGAAATGAAGGATTTATATTCACTGAATGTGGATGAAAAAGATCTCAAAGATTTTTATGAGCAGTGTGCTCACGCCTACTCAAAAATTTTTGAAAGAATGGGCTTGCAGGCGATTCGTACAAAAGCTCACGGTGGAGTTTTTAATGCTGAGGGATCTGACGAGTTTCAAGTTGTAGCAGAAGTGGGAGAAGATACGATTTATTTTTGCAAAGCTTGTAAAAAAGCCACTAATAAAGAAGTAATTGAAAAATACAACCATGGATGTGGGCATTGTGGCTCTGATGCACTTGAAGAAAAACGGGCAATCGAGGTTGGGAATATTTTTCAACTTGGTACCAAATTTTCTGAACCCCTGGGATTGATGTTCGTTGACGAAAAGGGCAATGAGCGCCCGGTATGGATGGGGTCTTACGGCATTGGCACGGGACGGGCAATGGCGACGGTGGTGGAAGTGCACCATGACGACAACGGTATTATTTGGCCGCCGAGTATCGCCCCATTTACTGTCTATCTTATCGGTATCAATAAAGACGCAAGGCAGGTATATGACCGGTTGGTTAAAGCGGGGATAGCGGTGCTCTACGATGACCGAGATGGGGTGAGTCCTGGGCAACGATTTGCTGATGCCGATTTGATTGGTTGTCCTTACCGGGTGGTAATCTCCGGGAAAACAGGCAAACAAGTGGAAATTAAGCGCCGCGGGGTCGCCACGGAGCAACTGGTTACTCTTGCGCAAGCGATTGACATAGTCAACAATATTTGATATACTTATATAAGATCAGTAACAAGTTAGGGAGATAAACATGGACGACGACATGATGACGAAGCCTGCTGGTGACGGTGCAGACAGCGGTACAGACACCAGCACTCCTAGCACTCCTAGCTCAATGCCTGCAGAAGGCGGCGAGGAGAAGAAGGAAGAGGGCGGTGCAGGAGACATGGCCGGCGGTATGGGTGGCGGTGAGTCAACCGGCGGCGACAGCACCCCAGCAGCCTAAGATCTAAGGAAAATTTTCCTTAAACAAAATCCTCCCGACTGATCGGGGGGATTTTGTTGTATAATAATCACAATATGGCTGGCCGGACTCCACTTATTGTCGCTAACTGGAAGATGAATACCACGCTGCCTGATGCGATGGTACTTGCTACCTCGCTGCATAATGGCTTAGAGGATATTCATGGTATTGAAGTAGTACTTTGTCCACCATTTCCTTGGCTTGTGCCAATTGCAGAACTTTTCGAGAAAGCTCGACTCCGCCATCTTGCATTAGGTGCTCAAAATATGTTTTGGGAGGACGATGGTCCATTCACGGGTGAAGTCTCTGCCTTGATGCTCAAACACTTGGTTTCCCACGTTATCTTGGGCCATTCTGAGCGGGTTAGCCATTTCAACGAAACAGAAGAGATTACCAACCGCAAGTTAAAAGCTGCTTTCCACCACCATTTAAAACCAATTGTCTGCGTGGGGGAGACGGCAAAAGAGGGTAATCCGGGCCATACTATTGTTACTAAACTCAAAAAAATTCTTGATGGCATCGGTCGCAACCGTTTAGAGGAGCTCGCCATTGCTTATGAACCGGTCTGGGCAATTGGGAGTGGTACACCGGCAAGCGGAGCCCAGGCCGAGCTCGTTGCCGAAGCGATTCGAAAAGAGTTTGGTGACCACCCCACTATTTTGTATGGCGGTTCGGTTGAGCCGAAGAATATCTTGGAATTTTTGAGCCAGCCAGAAATCGATGGTGCGCTCGTAGGCGGTGCCTCTCTGTCAGCCCATACATTCCTCAAAATCTGTGAGCTTGCGGTGCCATGATCAAGCCCTTGAACCAACTTCCGGCCTCCGGTAAACATATTTTTGTGCGAGTTACGTTTAATGTGCCGCTCAATGATAGGTGGCAAGTGATGGATGACCGGCGGATAAGAGCGGCCTTACCCACCATTAACTGGTTGCTCAGTCAGGGTGTTGCAGGGCTTAGACTTGCCACTCATCTTGGTCGGCCAACACGGCCAGATCCGTTGCTATCGACTCAAAAACTTAAACCGATCATTCAAGGGCTGTTAGGAAAAAACTATTCCCGGATCGAGCTCCTTGAAAACACGCGGTTTGATCCTCGCGAGCGATTGAACGATCGATCATTTGCCTCGCAGCTCATGGAGGGGATGGACTATTATGTGAACGAAGCATTTCCCGATTGCCACCGCGGCCATGCATCAATTGTGGCGGCTGCAAGCATAAAACCAGCGTTCGGCGGGCTTAATTTGATGAAGGAGATTTCGCAGCTGGAGAAGCTCCGGAAGTCGCCGAGCCGACCGTTTGTAGTACTCGTCGGCGGCGCTAAAGTTGAGGACAAGCTGCCGCTCGTTGAAGCGCTCCTGCCAATTGCCGACAAGGTCCTGGTGGGTGGCAAGGTGGGGTTTGAACTCACCCTCAATGACCCAAAACTTATTAAGCCAGTTGATTCAATCGACGAGTTTGATATCGGCCCCAAGACGATTGAGCTATTTAAAGAGCACCTTGGGGAGGCCAAGACAATTTTTTGGAACGGTAACCTTGGTAAATCCGAAGATCCAACCTTTGCCAACGGCACTAATGCTATAGCCGAGTTTTTGGCATCGCAAGATGGGTACCGGGTGGTCGGGGGAGGGGATACTTTAGAGGTATTGGATTCGCTTGGCATCGCAAATCGGTTTGATTTTGTTTCAACGAGTGGCGGAGCCACGCTCGAATTTCTCACAGGTAAACGACTGCCAGGGCTTGAAGCGCTAGGATACTATTCTTGAACTTGCTAATTGTGATGGATTTTGCCACAATGTGCCGTTATGGCCCACCATGTGGCAATCCTAACGGCAGCCCCTCAAATCGACCGGATTCTGGGAGGGCAAACCTCGATTGAGATTCGTCTGACGCAGGACAGAATTGCGCCATATGGAGTAATCAATAAACACGACATCATTTTTCTGAAAGAGTCAGGTGGGTTCATTCTTGGTGAGGTTGAGGTTGATAATGTGCTATTTTTTGATAACCTAAATGGCGAAACCGTTGGTAAGTTACGCCGCGAGTATGGCCAAGAACTTGCCCAGAGCGATAGTTTTTGGTTAAAACCGGCGCGGTTTGCCACGGTGATTTTTCTTACTAAACCAAAGCGCTATGTTACGCCGATGCCGTTTCGAAAACATGATCGGCGACCATGGATCCTTTTATGAAAATTAATCAATTCAAGCAGTTACCAGGCGCTCGCGTTGAGGCATCGATCACGGTTCCAAAGGAATCGGTGGGTATTCATCTTGAGGAACTGATCAAAAATCTTGGCGACAGTCTGGAGGTGCCGGGATTCCGCAAGGGGATGGCGCCCAGACTCCTAGTGCTCGAATCAATCGGGTTAGGTGAGTTGAAACGCCGGGCTGCTTCGCAGATTGTCTCGCAAGCTGCTAGCGAGTTGATTGTTACAAAAAAGCTTAGCCCTATTGCGCAGCCTTCGGTTACGGTTGAATCGTTCGAGATTTCAACGAATGGCGAGCCAATCTCGCCGCTTACGTTTCGCCTAAACTTGGAGGTATTGCCAGAGGTTAAGTTGGGCGATTACCGGAAAATCCGCATCAGTCCTAAGGAGCGTTCTGAGATTGATCCTAAATCGGTCACGAGCGAAGACATTGAAGGTATGCTCAAGCGGCTGAGCTTCGAGAAGGCTGAATTGATTGACCCTACCGGGCCAATCAAGCAAGATGACTGGGCGGAGATTAGTTTTAATGGAACGGTCGGTGGCGTTATCCAAGAGAAGCTCAGCTCGCAGCACCACCCAATGATTGTTGGATCCGGCGTCATGGTGCCCGGGTTTGAAGATAACCTCATTGGTATGAAACAGGGCGCAACCAAGCGGTTTTCTTTAAAACTTCCCAAGCAAGAGCAAGAAATCGAGTTTACGGTAACCGTCAACCAGCACAAGGCTGTCAAGCCACCTGAGCTGAACGATCAGTTTGCCAGCCAGTATGGGGAGCCTTCGATGGCTGCCCTCAAGGCTCATTTAGCCGAGGCAATTGGGAAAGAGCGCCACGACGAGAGTCAACACCGGCAAGAAGATCTCATCATACGCAAGCTTGTTGAGCTAACCACCGCGGAGCTGCCGGCAACATTGGTTGAACGCGAGCTCGAACGGTTGATTGGTCGGCTGCGAGATAGTGTACTCCGAAGCGGCACCACCTTCGAGGCCTACTTGAGTCGCCAAAACCAGACCATCGAAACACTCAGGGAGCAGTTTCGTAAACAGGCCGAATTCGCGGTAAAAACCGGATTGGCGCTCGCTGAGGTGGCGAAACAGGAGAAGATTGATACGGCATCCCCCCAGGCAACTGCCATGGTAGTTGAGCGACTCACTAAGTTTGCGCTACAATAGGATCATCAATGAAACCACTGTTTAACCAATTCCTCGTTCCCATGGTGATTGAGAAGACGCAGGGCGGCGAGCGCGCCTACGATATCTTCTCGCGCCTCCTTAAAGACCGGATTATTTTTCTTGGAACGCCGATTAGCGACGAAGTGGCAAATTTGGTCATGGCGCAGCTCCTTTTTCTTGAGGCCGAAGATCCTAAGAAGGACATCCAAATGTACATCAATTCTCCTGGCGGGGTAGTGACGGCCGGCCTGGCGATCTACGACACCATGGAGTACATCAAGCCCGATGTTTCCACCATCTGCATTGGCCAAGCGGCCTCGGCGGCTGCCATCATTTTAGCCGCCGGCGCCAAAGGCAAACGCTACTCGCTGCCCAATGCCCGCATCCTGATTCACCAGGTAATGGGTGGGTCGGAAGGCCAGGCTAAGGACATCGAAATTCAAACCAGGGAGATTATGCGGGTTAAAAACGCCGTCAACGATATTTTGGCTAAGCACACTCGCCAGTCAATCGAGAATATTGAGAAAGACACTGATCGCGATTTTTTCATGAACGCCGAGGAAGCAAAAAAGTACGGCATTATTGATGCGGTGATTTCAAGTTCTTGATTTTTTTTCTCATATAAGGTATAATAAATAGAAGATGAGGAGGGGAGTGCTCAACCGATTGCCGTCCTTGGTACTGATAGGGATAGTGTTCTCTTTTGTTATTGGGGTTGCTTTACCCTCGCCCGTATTTGCCAATCACACCTGGTGGCATAGATGGTTCAGATTTACGCGGACACAAAGTCAACCCGACCTTATCGTCCAGGCTCTCGCGGTAAATCCCTCGAGCCCGGTTGCCAATCAGCCTGCCACGGTAACCGCGGTGATCAACAATCAAGGCTCGGCTAGCGCCGCCCCCTCAGTAGCTGGTTTCTACACCAACAACGCAGTAATTGGGTACTCGGATGATACGCCGACGCTCCCACCTGGCGCGACGGCATCGGTTACCATCTCACTTCCCGCATATCCTGCAGCATCCCCCAAAGTCTGCGCTGATCTTCCCTATGACACCGTGGCAGAATCAAATGAAACTAACAACTGTAAGGATGCCCCGGCCGCAGGAGGGGGTGGAGGCACCTCCCAAGCCAACCTCAAGTCAGAACTTTTTACCAATCCCGGGGTAAATCCATATGCTGGCGTAACCATGACCTTTACCGGAGTCATCCGCAATGTTGGTCCAGCAAGTAGCCTGGCCGGCCACTCTACCGCTCGGTTTTGTATTGATAATGCGAACTGTTTAACAAGCATAAATGGTCAAGTCGGTGAACGCAGTATCTCAATCCTTTCGGGCGGCACCACTTCATCCGTGCTTACTTCTGACAATTGGATCACCACTGCCGGCAGCCACAGGATCTACCTGTGTGCTGATGTGGGACAAGTTGTGCCGGAATCAAACGAAGCAGACAACTGCGCCGACATACCGTTGAACGTCCAGAATAATGGGCCACCTCCTGCCACTCTCACCGTTGATTGTAGGGTGAGCGCCCCGAGTGTAAAGATTGGTGAGCAAGTCACCTTCCAGGCCCTCCCCAATCCTCCCAACACCCCGGGCCAGACTTTCCTATGGACGGGGGATGACAACCTCCAAGGTACCGCCACGCCGTCAAACAAGGAATCGATTGTCTCCAAAACCTACAGCACCGCTGGCACCAAAAATGCCACCATCAAAGTGACGGCTGGCACCCTAACCGCTACGAAGACCTGCTCGGTGACGGTGAATCCACCGCCGATAACTGTCAGCTGTGCCGCTACCCCCACTAACCCGCAAGTTCGCCAAGAGGTTACCTGGCGAGCCGCCGTTACCAACCCTCCTGCTGGTTCACTCAGCTACACTTGGTCAGGCGCCGACAGTCTTTCGGGCACAAGCACGGACAATTTTATCAAAAAAACCTATACATCTGCTGGCGCCAAAACTGCCACGGTGACGGTGGCTGGCGTAAACGGTAACTGCTCGGTAACGGTTGCGGCGGCACCCATTGGTGGCGTAACAATCTTTGGAACAGTTGAGTACGCCTATGGAAGAACTGTCTTTACCTCTGTAACACCTACCGTAGCTGCTCATGCCGGAATCCCTGTGGGATTGTACCTCGGTGATACAAAACTGGAAGAAATCGTTACTGATGATCGTGGATCCTTTACATTTACGAAGCATCCGAACGGACAAAAATATACAGTCAAAGTAGTATTTGAAAGATTTGAACCATTCCAGAGGGATATCTTAGTACCATTAGCGCAACATGATATAGCGTGGAGAACGTTTTTATTCCTTAGTCCGAGAGCCATGAGCAGTGCATCTGGATTGCTTGTATATGTACAAGATCCAGATGGCCACAGCATTGAAGGCGCTTTCACTGTCGTAGAAGTTGTCACAGAACCATCAGGACTAGTAAGAGATTCAGCCCGCTATACAGATAGGAACGGGTTATCAATCCACGCTCCTTTGATTGACCGTGTTGGTGTATTTCGGCAGCTGCGCCTCCCCCCGGATGTGAGATTAACGGTTAGTGCTCCGGGTTATGTATCGCAACAGAATCTCCCGGTTAATTTAAGCGCCACTGAATCGCTTACCTCACTAACGGTGACACTGTCACTCAGGGTCGCCGGTGCCAGAACAACCCATATTCATTTTAAAGAAAAAGACACTGAGCGGAGTGTACAAAATGTGCATTTTACGATTGAGTCTTCAACAACATCACAACGTTATTTTACCGCAACCGGTAACAGGACTTTAGCGCTCGATCCATCTACAACGTACACGCTTGCCGCGAACGCTCCAACATTTTTGGAGAAGACCATTCAATTTCGGCTTGAAGCACTAGCTGGAGATCAGGTGGTCGTGGAGATGAGCAAGCTTACGTTTAGTTGTGATGATGTAACGGTCAATGGTGGTACTATTCGTTTTTGCTTTGATGGGGTCATTGCCAATACACGAGTCAAACCAAATGTTGGGCTGTTGCAAAGCATTGCCGCGAGAATTATTGCGATGAATAGCACGGTTAGATTAGTATTGCCGAGGCCATATCCAGCCAAAGTAATTATTACGGATGACAACAGAACTAATTATAGTCCAACGATCCAATCCTTTGATGGGCTATGGGATAATCCAAACGTGAAGCTTTATAGTTTTATAAGAACTGATTCTGATTTTCTAGCGGTAGTGACTCATGAAATGGGCCATGCGTATTATGATGCGCTCACTTCCGTAGACCGTCAGAGATTTGATGGGTTTTATGCGAACGAACAACAGAATGCTAACGTGTTTCAGTATGAAAACAATTTCGACGATAGAGGGCATACGCAAAATGCAGCGACCGAAGCTATGGCTTCATTAATAGTTGCAATTATTGAAAGACATGCTCAATTCCACCAATTCCTCAATGACACCAGTCAACCTGCATTAGCAGTAATCAGGCAGCTTATCCAGCAAAAACACGATTTTCTTCATCGATTACTAGGGATTCAGTATTAGTGATATGAGTAAAAGAAACATGAGTAAAAGAAACATTGTACTAACGGGTCTCTTGGTTGCATTAGTGGCTGTTTTCTCGTTGTCGTTGGTTATCAACCGCAATAAATTAAAAACCCGCGCCGATCAATCCCAAGCTGCCGGCCTGGTGTTAACCGGAGTAGCGGTCAAAGACACCGGAGGTCCGGTGCAGGGATTCGCCTCCTTATCGAATGGCAGCACCATGATATTGGGCAAAGATGGGTCGTTTAGTTTTAGTGGACTGACGCCGAAAACCTACGTGGTGGAAATTTGGGGCTTCGATGGCACGCGATATGGCAATGATACCCCGGAATTTGGCCAAATCTATGTTGGCTCCGATCAAGATGCGATCAACGATCTTGTGCTGACCAATCTCAAGCCAGTTGCTAAATTAGAGGGGTTTACTGGCCCAGCAACTGACACGAACCCTCCGGTCATTACCCATACCTCACTGACCACGGTGCCTGCGGGTAAGGACGCCACTATTCCTTTTTCCGTAATAGATAGAGAATGGGGCAAACGGTTTGGGGGCGTTAATCTCTACTATGTGGTGAACAGCGGGAATTGGAAACTAGCCAATCTCAAGCAAGACACTACCAATCAAGATCAATTTACCGCAACAATACCGGCCGCCGATGTGCAGACGGGAACTACGATAAGCTACTATATTGAAGCGAGTGATCCCATAGGTCATATTAGTTATTTTCCTGTTCAATCTGGTACTAACCCGCAAGCGAATGCGATTAGTATAACTGTTTCGGCACTACCAACCCCAACCCCCACCCCCACCGCCACTTGCAAAGTTCCTGATTCCCTCAAAGCTGATCTCGTGGCCTGCTACCCGCTTGATGAAGGGTCGGGCACGATCGTGCACGATGCGAGCGGCACAGGCAACGACGGCACGCTCTCGGGCAATGCCAAGTGGGATACCGAGGGGTGCAAAGTGAAGTCTTGTCTCGTATTCGTCGCTGGTGGGAATAGTAAGGTTACGATCCCTGATAACCCCTCGCTTAACCCCGATGCCATTACGGTAGCGGCTTGGGTGCGGCCGAATACCAAAATCACTCAGTCTTTTATGCAGAAGCTTGATCCTAGTGATGTTGATAAGCTGAGCTATGGTCTAACTGGCAATAATTGTTGTCTTTACTTCTCTAATATTGGAGAGCAGTCAAACGCGTATCAACCAAACACATGGATCCATATTGTTGGTACCGCACAGGCAAGGCATAACGAACCGTTCTATATCAAAATTCTTTATGTAAATGGCCAATCTATTATTAGTGTTGCGCCGTCTGATTACAGGAACATCTCAGGCCCTCTCATCCTTGGCAGCTTTGCTGGCGCCCTTGATGAGGTGATGATCTTTAATCGGGCGCTAACTCCCGATGAGATTTCGAGCTTGTACAAGCAGTATTGAGCTAATGGCCCTTGACACACCGATGCAGCCGTTCTACAATGCCTAGTAGACTCTGATATTTACAATATCAAGCGCTCGTGAACAATGTGGGAGACCGCACCAATTATTTTGTGTCCCCAAGGTGCGCTCTCGACGATTTCGCGTTGTGACGCGGAATCGGGACAAGAATATATACAAATAGAAATAGAAAAATAGAAAAACTCTTTTACTGAGAGTTTGATCCTGGCTCAGGGTGAACGCTGGCGGCGTGCCTAACACATGCAAGTCGTACGGTCCCGCAAGGGACAGTGGCAAACGGGTGAGTAACGCGTAGGAACCTACCCTGGAGTCTCGCATAACCCGCCGAAAGGCGGGCTAATACGAGATAGTGTCCCGACCTCGCAAGAGCGTCGGGACTAAAACTCCGGTGCTCCAGGAAGGGCCTGCGTCCTATCAGCTTGTTGGTGGGGTAACGGCCTACCAAGGCTACGACGGGTAGGGGGTCTGAGAGGACGGCCCCCCACAGGGAGACTGAGAACGGCTCCCACTCCTACGGGAGGCAGCAGTTGGGAATATTGGACAATGCCCGCAAGGGTGATCCAGCGACGCCGCGTGGAGGAAGAAGCAGACATCTGTGTAAACTCCTTTTATCGGGGAAAATTGTGATGGTACCCGAAGAATAAGGGCCTACTAATCATGTGCCAGCAGTAGCGGTAATACATGAGGCCCGAGCGTTACCCGGATTTATTGGGCGTAAAGCGCTGGTAGGTGGTTTGGTACATCCTGCTTGAAAGCCTCTCGCTTAACGAGAGAACCGGGCAGGAGATGGCCAGACTTGAGGATCGCAGGGGTGAGCGGAATTGCCGGTGTAGGGGTGAAATCCGTTGATATCGGCAAGAACACCAAAGGCGAAGGCAGCTCACTAGGCGATTCCTGACACTGAACGGCGAAAGCGTGGGGAGTGAAACGGATTAGATACCCGTGTAATCCACGCTGTAAACGATGCAGACTAGCCATCGGGAGTATCGACCCTCCCTGTGGCGAAGCTAACGCGTTAAGTCTGCCGCCTGGGAAGTACGGCCGCAAGGCTAAAACTCAAAGGAATAGACGGGGACTGGTACAACCGGTGGACCATGTGGTTCAATTCGACAACAAGCGAGAAACCTTACCCAGATTCACCCCTTCCGAATCCCAGTGAAAATTGGGAGTGCCCCCTTTGGGGGAGCGGTAGGGCCGGTGTTGCACGGTCGTCGTCAGCTCGTGGCGTGAGCTGTATGGTTAAGTCCACAAACGAGCGCAACCCGCATCTCGTGTTACTTTGGTTTGTCACGAGAAACTGCCTCGGTTAACGGGGAGGAAGGTGCGGACGACGTCAGATCAGCGTGACTCTTACGTCTGGGGCTACACACGTGGTACAATGGCCGCTACAGAGGGTCGCTAAGCCGCGAGGCGGAGCTAATCCCACAAAAGCGGTCTCAGTTCGGATTGCAGGCTGCAACTCGCCTGCATGAAGCCGGAATCGGTAGTAACCGTGAATCAGCACGTCACGGTGAATACGTTCTCCAGTCTTGTACTCGGGTCGCTGTGCGATCCGATAAACGAGTTCGTGAAAATCGAACCAAAGTAAAATATAGTGCTTTGAAGCGAAATCCCAGATCCGACGCCGTGAGGATCGGATTGAAGGGGGAAAGTAGCATTTGCTAGCTTGAATATCGTTAAGGCTTATGGTGTGGGCCATCCTACGAGTACATGGAGAAGCCCACTGTATTAAAACATCATAAGTATCGTGATATCGAGATGGCAAAAAATAGTTTATCGGGTTACCACAGGAGATCTTGTATGGTTTTCTATGTTAAACTAACATGGAGATAGAAGTCGAAGCAATTCGCTTTCAATGCTATGCAAGAAGTCAGCAGCGTTCGTAGTACCAAGCGAGGCCTATTCAAAAGAAACCCAAAATTATGGGCACCGTTTGGGAAGGAACAAAGTCATCTAAAGAAACTGAATCCGTATTACGTTACCGGATTTATCGATGGAGAGGGCTCATTCTCGGTTAGTATTGGCAAACATCAAACATTGAAGCGACGCATTTCAGTCAGCCCAGAGTTCGAAATTGAACTGCGGGCTGATGATCGAGCAATTCTTGAACGGGTAATGGTTACGATTGGTTGCGGCAAAATCTACGATTGTTCATATGATCGTTATGGTTGGTACCCGCACATCAAATATAAAGTGACCAGTACCAAGGATATGGAGCATTATTTGTTTCCGTTTCTCGATCGATATGAATTGCAGGCGAAAAAAGCCAAATCATATCGATTATTCAAGAAAATTGTGATGATGTTTCGTCATAAAGAACACCTTTCAGATCAAGGATTTAACAAGATTCTGAAACTGAGAGACGAGATACGGATTTTGGGTAAAAAACATAGGGTGGCAACCGCTAGGGTACGGGAAAACCGTTTGCCCAGTGGTGTCGGACAGTAATTTACTGAGCCGAAATACCGCCCGTCAAGCGAGCCGAGTCGGCGGCACCCGAATCCCGATTTTATCGGGACAAGGTGAAGTCGGTGAGGAGCGCTAAGTCGTCCAGCCGAAAAGGCATTGCGACCCCATTGGGTAACTGATGGGAAAAATCTAACTATATCGGTGAAGCCTTACTCCTGATTATTTGTTATAATTAGGGTACGAGGGTAATACCGAGGGAAGTCCTTCCACTTTGGTCAGGACCCCGTAGAGACTACACGTTGGCGCCCTCAATTGGTTGAGGGATGAAGATATAGTCCACGCCTGCTAGTAATAGTGGGGAAAAACGTGAACAAGGTATTCGTAGGGGAATCTGCGAATGGAATACCTCCTTTCAAAGGATAATCCTGTGTGAAAACACTAGGATATTGGTCGGTTCTTGTCCCGATTCTGCGGCATAACGGATCATCGCTGCTTTATCTGTGGCGATTTTTTTGTTATCGTTAGTGTTCCCGGGCGGCTAGCCCCGACGTTCGCCAACTGGCGAAGTCGGGGTCCCGACATCGAAGATCGTCGGGACTCAGTCGTACAAAGGGCATGTAGCTCAGTGGTAGAGCGCAAAACTGATAATTTTGAGGCCGATGGTTCGATCCCATCCATGCCCACATGTTTTTTACCCCTCACTTAATCGCCGGCGGTGCGATTGGCGCATTAACCGGTAATCCCGCTGCGGCTTTTACCATTGGTGTTGTTTCGCACCATGTGCTCGATCGGGTGCCGCATACCGATGGCGGCACCTTGCTGTGGGGCAAGTATGAGCCCGGTAATTTTATCGTTTCCAAACCAATTGATTGGGCAATCGGCCTGACCGATGTCACGATCGGGTGTGTTATCGGTTTTTTTGTGTGGCGCGCTACGGGTTTTAATATAGCGGTGCTTGCTGGTGCGATTGGGGCAGTATTGCCGGATGTTGTTGATAATGGTCCCTACATTCAACGCTGGTTTCGCAAAACCGGGTTTGGCAAGCGCTACCACAAGTTCCATTGGCAGTTCCACTACACCGCGCCACCCAAACTCTGGTGGCTGGGAGTCCTCACCCAAGTTGCTATAATGGGGGTATCGCTATGGGTCTTATTGGGCGGATTTTCGTTTTCCTAATTGCGCTTGGTCTCGGAATCGCAGTAATTTTGCGCACCAAGTTTTTTGTTGATCTTACCGGCTCGTCGGCATGGGCCGAGCGATCCTTTGGGGTGGGTGGCACCTACACCCTCTGGAAAGGCATCGGACTTTTGATTATCATATTGGGGTTCTTATTTCTGTTAGGGGAGTTTACGTTTGGACCAACTATACAATAATGGGCCGTTAGCTCATTTGGTAGAGCGCCACATTTGCAATGTGGAGGCGACCGGTTCGAATCCGGTACGGTCCACACAGCGGTAAAGCCTATCGAGTACTTATGAACGATTGCATTTTCTGTAAAATCTCAAAATCAGAAATTTCTGCCCACAAAATCTATGAGGACGATTTTGTTTTTGCTTTTTTGGACAAACATCCGATAAATCCCGGACATATTCTTGTTATTCCCAAAAAGCACGAGGCCAACTTTTACAAACTAGACGATGAGTTTTATTCACGACTGATGTTTGCGGTTAAAAAGTTGGCTGGTGTCGTAAATGATTTTGCTCACCCTAAAAAAGTCGGCCTCATTGTTGCCGGATGGGATGTTCCGCATACCCATGTCCACATCGTGCCTATGCACGATTATCACGACATAACCTCAAAATCTATTCTTGAAGGCAAGCAAGCAAATCCGAATGATGAAGAATTGGCTAAAGTCGCTGATGGTTTGAGGCAAAAACTAAAATAGTCGCGCTATGAAACCTCAATTTACAATCGGAATTTTCGGAATCATATTCGATAAACAAAAACGAGTATTACTTTGTCATCGGTGCGACTATGATTTATGGAATTTGCCAGGTGGAACTTTGGAAAACGGCGAATCTCCGGGGGACGGAGTAAAAAGAGAAATTAAAGAAGAAATCGGTTTGGACACTGAAATTATAAGTTTGGCGGGAGTTTACAGTAAGCCGAACAAAAACGAGATCGTTTTTTCTTTTGTCTGCAAAGTAATTGGTGGTGAGATTATGCTCAATGGCGAAGCAGACAAAATAGAATATTTTGAGATTGATAAACTCCCGCTAAACACTTCACAAAAACAAGTGGAGAGAATCAAAGATTTTATGGCAAATCCCGACAAAACTATTTATAAAGTCCAAACCGGAAAGTCATCAATTGAATTGATAAAGGAAGGCAAGCTATAATAAATCCACTTGTGGCGTGCCAGCTTCGTTGGTCTGAATGACGACGGCTTTCAAAGCGAGGGCGCGGCGGAAGGGGGGTGTGGGGGGAATTCCGCCGCGCCCGAGCGTTCCGCCGGAGCGAAGCGGAGGCGGTCATTGGGGGTTCTCCGCAAAATGGGTTCTGACTTTTTCAAACAAACACCACAAAAAAAGACTCACGTTACGTGAGTTCTTTTTGTGGTTGAGAACGAGGGTTTGTAGTTAGATTTCGAAGAATTGTCCCAAGCCACCGGGAAGATATTCCAGGGTTATCCTTTGGCATTGCGCTAGCTCATCGGCAGTAAGATTTGGATCTGGCCACCCGAGTGAGTTGCGGTTGTTAAATACAATATGTGTCCCATGGCCTTGAAAGTCGGCGACGGCAAAAAGCAGATGATAGCCGCCGTTACCACTACGACCTTTTTCATCCCAGAGTGTCAGAAAATAAAACGTTCCAGGGTATTTATGGATTGCACCTTGTCTACAAAAATCGCTACCTTCTCTCATCTCAGGTAGATAGGGAAAGTTTTCTGCAAGTACATCTACTCCAGTAACAAAGACGTTTTTTTCTTCTGTTATCATATCACTTACGATCGGTTGAACACGACAGAAGGTCACGCCTTGCCCATCGGTACTTGTGCCTCGGAAGTGGATTCCGTTAGTTGATCGCCATAGATTAATGGTACGGTCAGGGCGTCTTTCCATGGGTTTACCCCCAGTTCTTAAAGAACAACGTTTGATCATACCGCTTCCAATGCATCTATACAATGGTTTGCAACCATTCATTTGACACCATCCCTCAGGAGGCTATACTAGAATAAGGTAACAAGGTGGTCGCCTCAGGCGACCAGGTCGAGTTATCTTGAACTTATTAGTAATTTTTATTCATTCTTTTACTACTATGCCATATTCAGTATCAGATTGGAGTTTAGCCGTTTCAAACGCTCTGTCGGATATTATCACTCGGATCATCAACTTTATCCCTGCTCTTATCGGCGCCGCGCTCATTGTCATCGTTGGGTGGATTGTCGCCGCGTTTTTAGAGTGGGTGGTTGATAACGTGCTCCGGGCAGTCGGCCTCCAAACCCTCTTTGAAAAAGTCAGGGTTGAAGAGGTGATCAAGAAAGCCGACAGCCGCAAGGACACCACGGGCTTGGTTGCCGCGGGCATCAAATGGATTATTATGCTGGTATCATTTGTTGCCGCTGCCCAGGTGCTTGGGCTTCCTCAGGTTTCGAGCTTCTTGGACCGTCTCGTTAGCTACTCGGCGAACGTGATCGGTGCCGCGCTTACCTTGCTTGTTGGCGCAATCTTTGCCCACTTCCTTTCGAGAGTGGTACGGGGTAGCGCCCAGGCTGCGAAGCTTTCTTTCTCCGACCTGGCAGGATCGGTAACTAAGTATGCCATCCTCACCTTTGCCATAATTGCCGCACTGTCACAGTTAGGGATTGCCACTATCTTCCTGCAGACCCTCTTCACTGGTTTAGTTGCCCTCCTTGCCATTGCCGGTGGTCTCGCGTTCGGTTTGGGTGGCCAGAGTGCAGCTAAGGAAATCGTCGAGAAGGTCCGCAAGGAAGTCGAAGTAAAGTAAGTTCGTAAAACGGCTAAATTATAGGGCTTGATACTTCGACCTTGCTCAGTATCAACCCTGAGCTTGTCGAAGGGGTTGACAAGGTCGCAGTAGCGGCTGATAATAGGGTTGGTTCAGACAAAACAACATATGGTTACCCGCCAACAACTAGCTATTTCCCAGGAGGACTGGTTCCAATGAACTAAGGCTATGTTTTAGGTAGTTCATTGCAATGAGTCCGCCTGGAGCGGACTTTTTTAAACCCTGAACTTGAACAAAAAGTAACAAGTTCCGAAAAGTAATCTCGTTTCCTCAATGCTTTTACAGCGGAAGAGGGAGCAGCGAGCGCGAAGCCCCGATTTTGCATCGGGGTCGGCTTTGCCGACGCGAGCGCTGAGGGAGAAACCGAGGGTTTCGCCCTCAGATTACTCTCAGAGTCGGAACAGGTAAGCGAATAAGGGCACATGGTGGATGCCTTGGCGGAAAGCACCGAAGAAGGACGTACGAGCCTGCGATAAGCCTCGGGGAGCTGGCAACGAAGCATTGATCCGGGGATCTCCGAATGGGGCAACCCAGCGCGTGGAAGACGCGTTAATCCCGATTATATCGGGATTGGGCACCTGCCGAACTGAAACATCTCAGTAAGCAGAGGACAAGAAAGCAACATCCCCCGTTAGGGGGAAAGAGAGTATTCGAGCTGGTGGACGGCTGAATTATAGTCAGCCGTTTGTCAACTTTAATGTTCTTTTGCGATTCCCGGAGTAGTGGCGAGCGAAACGGGAAGAGCCTCGATCGAAAGCGCCATAACATGGTAGGCGAACGAGTCTGGAAAGGCCGGCCAGAGCGGGTAATAGCCCCGTAGCCAAAACTGTGTCGTGCTCCGTGATTGATCCTTTGGCCTAGTGCCAAAGAAAAGTACCATTGGACACGTGAAATCCAGTGGGAAGAATATGGGAGGATCGTCTCCTAAGGCTAAATATGCTTTCCGACCGATAGTGAACTAGTACCGTGAGGGAAAGGTGAAAAGTACCCCGGGTAGGGGAGTGAAATAGTACCTGAAACCATGTGCTTACAAGGAGTCGGAGCCCCGCCTTTGGCGGGGTGACGGCGTGCCTTTTGAAGAATGAGCCGGCGAGTTATCCGCTCGGGCAAGGTTAAGTCGCCTCAGGCGACGAGCCGCAGCGAAAGCGAGTCCTAATAGGGCGATGAGTCCGATCGGATAGACCCGAAACCGGGTGATCTATCCCTGAGCAGGATGAACCCCGATGAAAGTCGGGGGGAGGTCCGAACCCACTAGTGTGGCAAAACTAGGGGATGACTTGGGGATAGGGGTAATATGCCAAGCGAACCCGGAGATAGCTGGTTCTCCCCGAAATATGCATAGGTATAGCGGCCGCTACATCCTCGGAGGTAGAGCACTGAATGGATTTTGGCACCTTCGGGTGTCAAATCCAACCAAACTCCGAATGCCGAGGGTTTGAGGCGGCTAGTCAGACCGTGAGGGCTAAGCTTCACGAGTCAAAAGGGAAACAACCCAGACCGTCAGCTAAGGTCCCTAAATAAGGCCTCAGTGGAGAAGGAAGTAATTCACCCCAGACAGCCAGGAGGTTGGCTTAGAAGCAGCCATCCTTCAAAGATAGCGTAACAGCTCACTGGCCGATTGGTGGATTGCGCCGAAAATTCAACGGGGCTTAAGGCCTTTACCGAAGCTACGGATGTCGATGCTATGCATCGGCGTGGTAGGGGAGCGTCCCATTTGCAGTGAAGGGGAAGCGTAAGCGACCCTGGAGCGTATGGGAGTGAGAATGCCGGCATGAGTAACGTATTAGCCTGATGAAAAATCAGGCCACCGCATGTCCAAGGTTTCCTCCGCAACGGCAATCGGCGGGGGGTTAGTCGGTCCTAATTTTTGTACAAAAGAGAAGGACAGCCGGTCAATATTCCGGCACTACCAATAGACTATCCTGTCATGACACGTTTGCAAGCTCAGATGTTGCTACGGCTACGTAGCGTCTGGGGGAGCGGGCGTCTAGAAAAGTGGCAGGCCACTACAGTTGGTAACCGTACCGCAAACCGCCTCCGGTGGACGAGGCGAGTAGCCTCAGGTGATCGGGAAAACCCTGGTTAAGGAACTCGGCAAAAAATCGGGCGTAACTTAGGGATATGCCCTGTCCCGACGTAAAGTCGGGATCGCAGCAAACGAGTTCCAGGCGACTGTTTAACAAAAACTTAGCTCCGTGCAGAACCCTTTGAGGGACGTATACGGAGTGATGCCTGCCCAGTGCTCGTACGTTACGGGGCGGGGTGATTGCATGGCGCAAGCTGTGCATGAGCTCCAAACCTAAGCGCGAGTGAACGGCAGCGGTAACTATTAAGGTTAGTAGTTATCGATAACAAAAATCTGGCTATATGCTGGAAACTCTCTAAAATTCCAACGCGCAAGCGGTTGGACTACGGAGACAATCAGCAGGGAAGGCCCATCCCATGGGATGGGAACCCTCAGAGACTATACGCCAGACTCCACCATTGGAGATGATATAGTCCGATCTCATGGGAGACCATGAGTTAACATACATGAACCGTTCGATGGTAGCGAAATTCCTTGTCGGGTACAAGGATCCGGCGTGCGGCCGAGATCCGCTTGCCCTTGTCGGCTAATATCGGTGAAGCCCTATTCTTGATATAATTAAGAAGGGTAATACCGAGGGAAGTCCACTACAGTTGGACCCCGTATCGACTGAGGCCTTCGGGCCGAGAGTTATCAAAATGATAACTAATACGCCGACTCAAAATAGAACAATATCACAACGAGATTTCTCATTTTACATCTCGGGATATGTTGATGGCGAAGGATGTTTCTGTGTTTCATTTAATCCTCGGGCATCAATTAAGACTGGATGGGAAGTGAGACCGAGTTTCTCGGTAAGTCAAAATAGTGATCGAGCAAACGTATTATTTCAGATGCAGAAACATTTTGGATGCGGTTCAATCCGCCCTGATTATTCTGATAAAACATTGAAGTATGAAGTAAGATCGCTAAAAGATTTAATGGAAAGAATTATCCCGTTTTTCGATCAGTTTCCATTACAATCCGAGAAACAACGAGACTTTCTACTATTCAAGGAAATCTGTAGTTTAATGCTAAATCACGAACATATAAATGAACATGGTTTGGCGAAGATTGAGCAGCTAGCTAATCAGATGAACAGTGGAAATCGTAAATATCGTTCTATCTTGAAAGATATAGTCAGTGCCACTAGTAATAGTGGGGTGAACACGAAGTTCCGACCCGCACGAATGGCATAACGGTCTGGAAACTGTCTCAACCAGGGACCCGGTGAAATTACAATCAGCGTGAAGATGCGCTGTACCCGCAGCAAGACGGAAAGACCCCGTGGAGCTTTACTACAGCTTGCCATTGAGTTTTTGATTGTTCGTGTGTAGTGATGGGGGAGCCCGCAAGGGCGACCATGAAAAACCCCTCTCGACGATTGGAAATTCTAACCCCGACGTTTGTTGGGGAACAGTGGTTGGTGGGTAGTTTCGCTGGGGCGGCGTCCTCCCAAAAGGTAACGGAGGAGTTCAAAGGTTGGCTAGTCTGGGATGGAAATCCAGATGATAGGGCAAACCCATATGCCAGCTTAACTGCAAGGCAAACAAGCCGCGCAGTGCCGAAAGGCGGAGTTAGTGATCCTCTAGTCAGGTACGAGACTGCTAGAGCTCAACGGATAAAAGCTACCCCGGGGATAACAGGCTGATCGGGCCCAAGAGTCCATATCGACGGCCCGGTTTGGCACCTCGATAGAAATGTCGCTTGCAGGAGCAATCCTGCATGAAAAATTTGGCTTATATCGGTGGAGCCCTACTCCTGATATAATTAGGAAAGAGGGTAATACCGAGGGAAGTTTACAAAGAAGCAATGTCACAAACAAAAATGTTGATTGCTCGAAAGAGAAGACTACGATTGAAACCTCGTCAGGAATCAATCGTAATAGGTTCCCTTTTGGGCGATGGCACAATGAGGGTTGGTCACGATGCAAAGAATGCAAACTTTAAAATCGAACATGGGGCAAAATTTAGAGATTATGTTTTATGGAAGTGGCGAGCATTTAAGAAATGGGCTCCGAGTGGCATCCAACAGAGATTTGTTAGTTTAGATGGAGAGAACGTGACGAAATCTTGGTGGTTTCGAACCTTTCGGCACCCCATTCTAACGCAAATCCACAAACAGTTTTATCGAAACGGCAAGAAAATAGTGCCGTTGAACATTTCAGAAATGTTGTCGCCACGATCATTAGCCACTTGGTATATGGATGACGGTAACCTCAATGGAGGTAAAACATCTAGCATCTCGACCCATGCGTTCGATCCAAAAGACATTCAACTACTCATTGAAGCTTTAGACCAAAACTTTGGTTTACGAGCAAAAGCGTATCAAGATGGAGGAAGAGGTCTTCGAATGTATTTCAATAATACTGAATCACGAAAGCTCCATAAAATCATTCGACCCTTTATACCCCCAATCATGCGATATAAAGTTGCTTCTCAATAACCCCGTAACGACTGATCCCTATCGCATTATATGAGGACTCTAACTAATGCGAGACGGGTGAGATCTGCTCTAATAGTAGATCAGACGCCGAACTCCCGCCAAACGCGGGATGGTGATATAGTCTATGCCATGAGTAATCATGGAGAAACATGGTCGGCTCGGCGTATCCTGGGCGTGGAGCAGCGCCCAAGGGTCTGGCTGTTCGCCAGTTAAAACGCCACGTGAGCTGGGTTCAGAACGTCGCAAGACAGTAAACAACCTTGCTGTCTCAAAATTTAGTCCCGATGCTCGAAAGAGATCGGGATCCCGACACCGTAAGGCCGTCGGGACTATATGCTGGAAACTCTCTAAAATTCCAACGGGCAACCGGTTGGACTACGGTACGCGCCATACGGTGCTGTACCTACGGAGACAATCAGCAGGAAAGATCTGCAGTAATGCAGAAATCCTCAGAGACTATACGCTAGACCCGCCTGAAAAGGCGAGGAAGATATAGTCCGAGCTGCATGGCGACATGCAGATCCAGTACCTTTTATTCAAAAGGTGCTGGGCGCCACAGATACATTTCGGTTATGGATGTGGTTATCAAGCAACAGACTGTCGGTCCTCATCTGCTGTGGGCGTTGAAGTCTGAGGGGTTCCCCTCCTAGTAAATAATTGCTACTTGTTCGAGCAATCGAGCATGACAATCCGGCTTATAACGGTGGAATCTTAATTGGAATAGTGGTTAGTGCATTGCAGGCAGTTTGCTTCGGTCAGCAAATTGTGAGACAATTAACTTGAGGACCACAAACCAGTTAAGACAATACCGTGGGAAGTCAGTCTACAACTCATTTTGCATATATTGCTGGTTTTCTTGATGGTGACGGGAGCTTAATGCTTCAAGTCAAGAAACGGAAAGATGGCAATCTTGGTCACAGATTCATGGTTACGATCTGTTTTTACCAAGATAGCCGTCATGAACAACCGTTAATGTGGATTCAGAAAAGGATCAAGATCGGATATATCTCGCGCCGAAATGATGGTATTACTGAATTACGGATTAATGGTTTTCAACAGGTGGCACGAATTCTTAAAAAATTATTGCCATATATCCGTTTCAAAAAAATCCAGGCGAGAGCCATCTACAAGGCAGCAATACTACTCTCTCAAAAAGGTGAATTGCGTTTGATTCCTAGAGAGAAGAGATACCTGGTTGATTTAATACTGAGTGTGCAGCAGCAAAACTACGTCACTCGAAGAAAGAAAACCAAAGACGAATTATATGAGGTTTTAGGCTTGACCCCGTAACGACTGAAAGCATCTGCTTGAGAGTTGCCGAAAGGCAGCTAATATGCCGGCCCCGCCTAAGGTGGGTGAAGATATAGTCTACGCTTCTAGTGATAGAAGAGTACGTGACGAGAGGACCGGAGGAGCCGAGCCTCTGGTGTACCAGTTGTCCTACCAAGGGCAGTGCTGGGTAGCTATGCTCGGGCGGGATAATCGCTGAAAGCATCTAAGCGAGAAGCCCTCCCCAAGATTAGACTTCGTTATAGACCGGTCGAAGACCACGACCTTGATAGGCGCTAGGTGGAAGACCCGCAAGGGTTTGAGCCAAGGCGTACTAATCGGTCAAATGCTTACCTGTTCCAACTCTGGGATTCATTCCGAGAGAGAGCAACCCACCTTTCGCAGGTTGGGTGTTGGTGATTCGAGCGCCGGGGGTACACCCGTTCCCATTCCGAACACGGAAGTTAAGCCCGGCAGCGCCGATGGTAGCGTGACCTTCGGGTTGCGCAAGAGTAGGCCGTCGCCAACACCCAACTTACGAAAAATCTGAGAAAGGAACTCATGTCAAACATCATCGAAGTTAAAAACCTCACGAAAAAGTTTGACAAAACCATTGCCGTAGACAAGGTGTCCTTTGTGGTGCGAGAGGGAGAGATTTTGGGATTCCTTGGTCCTAATGGCGCCGGTAAAACCACCACGATTCAAATGCTTTTGGGCTTACTTGAGCCGACCTCAGGAAGCGTTAAAATTTTTGGCAAAGATATCGCGAAAGACCGGCAGGTTATTCTGCAACGCGTCAATTTTTCATCGGCCTATATTATCATGCCCTATAATCTTACGGTCCAAGAATCATTAACTGTATTTGGTCATCTCTATCAAGTGCCAAATTTACGGGCAAAAATTACTGAACTCATTACCCTTTTTGATCTTGCTGACATTAAAAATACTCTTGTTGGAAAATTGTCATCCGGACAGCAAACCCGGCTCAATTTAGCCAAAGTATTCATTAACGACCCGGAAATTTTATTTCTTGATGAACCAACCGCTTCACTTGACCCAGTGGTGGCGCACAAAGTCCGCGCGCTTCTTAAAGATTTGCACCGTCGTCATAAACTTACTATTCTCTATACTTCACACAATATGGCTGAGGTGCGTCAAATTGTAGACCGGGTAATTTTTTTGGATCATGGCGCTATTGTGGCCCAGGGTTCTCCGGCTAATATTGCACGGCGCCACGGAAAAGGGGATTTAGAGCAAGCGTTTATTGAGTTAACCCGGGAGGCAAGATGAACACTCGCCGTATTTTTGGACTGGTGCTGAGATATTTATATCTTTATCGCAGGTCATTACCGCGGCTCATTGAAATTTTTTACTGGCCAACCTTAGAACTTGTGCTTTGGGGATTTATCACCTTATTTTTGAGCAATTCTGAGATGTTTGGTAATTCTACGTTTGTTACGAATGTACTCCAATTTCTTATTGGCGCGATCATTTTGTGGGAAGTATTCTTGCGTTCAAGCCTTGGCGTTTCCATCGGTTTTTTAGAGGAATTATGGTCAAAAAATCTGTTTAATTTATTTGTCACGCCGCTCAATGAGCATGAATTTTTAGCTGGGATTCTTGCGACCGGTTTTATTAAAATTTTTGCGAGTTTTATTGTGACAAGCATTATCGCGTGGTTATTGTACACTTTTAATATTTTCTCACTCGGGCCGTCGCTTTTGCCGTTTGTGCTCAATTTATTGTTCTCGGGCTGGGTGTTTGGCATTTTTGCTACGGCAGTAATTTTACGCTACGGTGTGGGCGCAGAGGTGTTGGCGTGGGGGATTGCCTTTGCTATTCAGCCGTTTGCCGCGGTGTTTTATCCGGTTTCGGTGTTTCCTCAGTGGCTGCAATCAATTGCCGGGTTTTTGCCTCTGTCTCACGTGTTCGAGGGCATGCGTAGCGTTATTACCACCGGTCAAATTCCGGTTACTGAGCTCGCTTGGGCGTTTGGGCTAAATTTTGGATATCTTTTCGCCGCCGTATCCTTCTTTATGTACATGTTCCGCATCGCCCGCCAGCGCGGGTATCTCTTGAGGACTGAGTAATACATAGCTTATTGACACAAAACGTAAGGAGACTTACAATAAACGTAAGGAATTAATATGCAAGAAAAACCATATATTACTACTCTTACCTCTAAAGGTCAGTTTACTGTTCCTAAAGCGGTGCGGCGCAAGCTGGCGGTAAAGCCCGGCACCAAATTTGAAGTGACGCCCACTCGTTTGGGGTTTACGGCAGTTCCTAAATCAGAATCTCGAATTTTAGAGCTCGCCGGTTCGCTGAGCAAGTATGATGACGGTAAGCCCCGTTCGTATGCCATTGAGCAAGCTAAATATCTCGCTGCCCTCGAGATTGTAAAAAAACGCAAGTGAAAACAGTCGCGCTTGATACCAATATTTTACTTGATTATTTTTTAGAACGGCCAGTCAACAAAAGATCTTTTACATTAATGAAACAAGCACAAGAGGGATCGCTTGTTCTCTTTTTGCCGTTGCCGGTAATCCTCGAATTTGAGTGGACTTCGCGGACATACTACAAAATATCTAAACAAGCATTGACGGATAGAATTTTTATGCTACTTAGTGTGCCTAATTGTTTGGTTGAAGATAAAAAGTTGCTCTTTGAGGCGCTCGATTTATACCAAAAAAGTTCCGGAGTAAGTTTTGATGATTGTTTAATTGTACTGATGGCAAAAAAGGCTAAAACCAATAACTTTGTTACTTCCGACCGCGCTTTACAAAAACTTTGGAAAAAACTATAGCCCTCTTGCATTTTCCCGTCGGGGGGTAGAGTAGAGGAAAGTAATAGGGAAAATGGGGAATGATGCGATTCAATTTTTGGCAAATTTTTGCGCTCATCCTTGTTGCAATCATCGCGATTGGTCTTATTGTTTGGCGTCCTTGGGAATTTTCAATCAATAATGTATCGGAGATCACCGTAACAGGAGAAGGTAAAGTACAGGCCGTTCCTGATCTTGCCGAATTATCAATAGACGTGAACGAAAAAGATAAGGCCGCTGATGTTACGCGTCAAAAAACCAATGAAAAGATATCCGCACTACTTACTGCGCTAAAGGCTAAAGGGGTTAGCGATTCAGATATTAAAACCGGATCAATTTCAGTTAATCAGAGTTATTCTGGAATAGAGGGAGGCGGCCCGGCAAACGGTTATGAAGGAAACGCTACAATAGAAATTACGATCAGGGATATTGCAAAAGCGCAAGATATTGCCAACACGGTTACAGCTCTTGGGGTATCAAGAGTCAATGGTCCCGAGCTGAAGTTTGATGATAAAACCATCACGCAATTAAAAGAGAAAGCACGGGCCAATGCTCTGATCGAACTGAAACAGAAGGCAGACCAAACTGCTCAAGATTCTGGGGGAAAATCGGGTGATTTATTCGAATTTCACGAAGGTGATGTAAGGTCGCTTCAAACCTATCCATATTCCGCAAAACCTGTTGCAGTGGATTTCATACAAGATTTCTGGGCGGTTTACGAACTCCGAAAGACCAAATAGCTCTCAATTTTTCACTCCAGATGTGGTACTATCTGGCCATGCGTCTCATTGCCGATCTCCATTGGCCCTTCTAAAATCAGTTAATAAAGCGTATCATGTAAGTGTGGAGCTACAAGATAAAATCGAATTTTGGCAACAAAAAGCAAAAGAGGACTTTAAAGTTGCGAAGCAGCAACTCGATCTCAAAAATTTTGTAAGGAATTACTCCAATGGTTTTTAAACCAAAATTAACCCAGCAAGAAATTGCTAAACTGGCGCAAGACTACCGGATCGTTCTTGAGCAAGCAGGGTATCCGGTGTCTCGTTTAGTGTTATTCGGATCCTATACGAAAGGGGATGTGCACGACTGGAGTGACATCGATTTTTTAGTGGTTTCGCCAGAGTTTGAAAAGAAAGACGATTTCAACGAGTTGGCAAAAATGAATATTATCGCCGCTCAAATTTCTCCTTTAATTGAAGCCCACATTGCCTCCGAGCAAGAATACCAAACCGCTGATTCTCCCTGGCTTGCTGAAGTCAAGAAATACGGTCGCGAGTACCCCCTTGCATAATTCCTTCGGGGGGGGGGGGGGTAGAGTAGAGGAAAAAGTAGTTTCAGGGGGAAATATTATGATACGTATTGTACTTATTATTCTGGGAAGTATTCTTGCACTAACTTTGCTAGGACTCGTTGGATATTATGTAATGAAGGTGAATAAGTCATCTGCTATTCCCCTGATCACTGCCGAAACAACTTGTGTGCCCCATAGGATAAAAAGTAATGTTACTACAACGGAGTGTAGGTTTGGTTTTAGGACAGCGGATGGCAAATTTTATGATTTAAAAAATGTCACTGGGTTGCCGTTGCCAAAGTATCTTGCTGGAGACGGTACTAAACTCACAATCCGTGGTAAGATAGTTCCCGATCAATCGGATAATTATTACGATTTAAGCGGCCATATTGAAGGAGAAGTGATAAGCATTCAAGCGCCTTCAGGAAATTGAATGGTATTGATGATTAACTTTCCATTTTTCACTTTGAATTTTGCACTCCAGATGTGATAACATCTGGTCATGCGCCTGATTGCCGATCTCCATCTTCATTCCAAATATTCCCGCGCCACATCAAAAAACCTTGACGTTGAGGGTCTCTATAACTGGAGTAAAATTAAAGGGATTGGTCTAATCGGTTCAGCGGATTTTACCCACCCGCTTTGGTTTGCAGAACTAAAAAAACAGCTCGAGCCGCTGGGAAATGGGCTATATCGGCGAGTGGGTGATGACGAAACCGGCCCTTTTTACATATTAACCTCGGAAATTTCGAGCATTTATAGCCAGGGCGGCAAGTTGCGCCGCATTCACAACGTGATTTTAGCGCCGTCGCTCGAAACGGTTGCAAAAATTAACACAGAACTTGGCAAGCGTGGCAACCTGTATGCCGACGGCCGGCCGATTTTTGGCATTTCGGCCCATGATTTAGTGAAACTTCTTAAATCAATTGACCCACGCATCGAAATTATTCCGGCGCACGCCTGGACCCCCTGGTTTTCACTGTTTGGTTCGATGTCCGGATTTGATTCGATTGAGGAATGTTTCGGCGATCAGGCCCAGCATATCCATGCTATTGAAACCGGCCTGTCTTCCGACCCGCTCATGAACTGGCGGCTTTCATCGCTCGATCATGTGGCCATTGTTTCAGCAGGGGACGGCCACTCGGGCGGTAACTTAATGCGCGAAGCCACGATTTTTGAGATGGAGGAGCCGAGTTACGATACGATTATTGAGGCCATTAAGAATTCGACGGCAAAGACTTGGAAGCCAACAATTACCCCGCGCATTGATTACACCATCGAATTTTTCCCGGAAGAGGGCAAATATCATTGGGACGGGCACCGCGAGCACAAGGTGCGGCTCTCGCCGGCCCAGACAAAAGAATTGAATGGCATTTGTCCCAAGTGTGAGCGGCCGGTAACCGTGGGGGTTGAATACCGCGTGGACGCGTTGGCTGACCGCAGCGTTGAGGAGGCGGCCAAAGCATCGGGCATTACCCGCCCGCCGTTCAAAAAACTCGTGCAATTATCGCAAATTATTTCAGAGGCATTGGGCAAAGGAGAAGCGAGTCAATTTATCAAAGACCGCTACCAAAAAATTATTAGCGATTTTGGTAACGAATATGCCCTCCTGGTGGATGCTCCGCTCAATGAGCTCGAGGGCCGGCTCGATCCGCGCATTATCGAGGGGCTGCGCCGCGTGCGGGAGGGCACGATTAGTATTGAACCGGGCTACGATGGTGAGTATGGTAAAGTTTCGGTGTTTGGCGATGCCGTGAGCGAGCGGAGTCGAGTCGAAGGGTTGACAGTCCAGCCAACCCTGCTGTAGTCTAGAAGTAAGGTACCCGAAATTATCATTAATTTTTCGGGGTATCCGGGAGGCATAATGAAGTACGTACACCCGGTCCTCTCCTTGGTTGCAGGGATCCTTGTATTCTTGCTCAAGGACTCAGCCACCACGATCGTTGGGGCATACCTGGTGATCATGGGACTGTGGATGCTCGCCGTACCAAGCAAATAACGGCAACCACAAAAAAGACACCATGGTTGGTGTCTTTTTTGTGTGTATAATTGATCAACATGCCTGAGCTGCCAGAAGTAGAAATCCTGCGTCGCGGACTCCAGAATACGATTGTTGGGAAAACCATCAAGGATATTGAGGTGCGCCATCGCAAAAGTTTTCTAGTAGGTGGCGACGATATTATTGGCGCCAAAGTGCAATCAGTCAATCGGCGCGCTAAACTGCTTTATGTGCCGCTTTCAAATGGTAAGTCGCTGGTTATCCACCTAAAGCTGACCGGACAACTGATTTACACCAAGGATGGCCCAAACTCCGACGGATTGGTGGGCGGGCATCCCCAAAAAGTCTACGATCAAGTGCCACCCCATAAACATACCCACGTGATCGTTGAATTTACCGACGGTTCCCACCTTTATTTTAACGATTTGCGTAAGTTTGGCTGGATGCGGGTGGTGCTTCATGGTCAGGAAGCTACCGCAATGGGTGGAGAACTTGGCGTCGAGCCGCTGTCAAAAGATTTTAATGTCAAAGCCATGGCGGCGCTGGCTGCCCGGCGGCCGGGTATGTGGGTGAAACAATTTCTCATGGATCAATCGCTCATTGCCGGGATTGGCAATATTTATTCAGATGAGATTCTCTATTGTGCGAAAGTCCATCCGTTTCGTCGGGTAAAAACAATTACCGGTATTGAGTGGCGCAGGATTGTGAGTTGTACCCCAAAGATTCTCAACTGGTCTGTTGCGGCTGGCGGCACCTCATTTTCCGCATTCCGTAACCTCTCTGGCGCGCTTGGCACATTCTACAGTCTGGCAAAAGCCTACCAGAAGGATGGCAACAAGTGTTCGCGTAAAGATGGAGGGGTAATCGAGCGCAAGAAAATGGGTGGCCGCAGCGCGCACTATTGCCCGGTGTGTCAAAAGTAATTTTGAGCGGTCTGGCTCGGGTACCGCCTCGGGTGTGCACTCTATCCTTCGGACCCCGCTCCGCGGGGCAGGAGCGGTCGCTCCGTATCACAATTCGTAATTTGTGATCGGATGCTCCCTTCCTGTGGCGTTAGCAACCCACCCTCGACTGGCACCCTTCGCCGCCCGCTAAAATACTTGACAACTCGTCTTACTGTCGGTAAATTATATAGTGTGATGAAGCATTCAGTAAGAACCAAACTTGCTCTTGGAGTCATTATTCTCCTTGATGAGAGGGCGGTACCTTGCGATTGCTGAAATCACAAAAACATTTCACTTTCGAAGGGCCGCCGACAAGGCGGTTTTTCGTTTAGCCTGAGCTTGTCGAAGGGTTGGCACCGGAACAATCTGGAGGTACTGGAATGGACAGTTACGAACTAAGCAATAGGTATCTTGCTCTCACGAGAGAGTTTGCTGACCTTTGCGGTGAGCAGGTTAACATAGAGAGAGCATTAAACAATGGTGTTCCCGATTGCGACAAACCGCAGCTCGAGTTAAGACTAGCAGGCGTTCGCAAGCAGTTAGAAGCCGTTCGGCGAAACCTCGAACAGGCATCATAAGTATTTCCCACCATACCTACCATACCTATTTTCAAGCCCTGAGCGAGGCCGCTTACTGCGGCCGAGTCGAAGGGCTTTTTTTGTGGCAAAAACAGGTATAAAATGTGGGAATGGCAAACTTATATGCAATTGTTTTAGCAGCAGGCAAAGGGACAAGAATCAATTCCAATGATCGTCCAAAAGTTTTGTACCAATTATCAGGTCGTCCCATGATTAGGCGTACGGTAGAGGCACTCAAAGATTTGGCGATTTCTCGACCCATTATCGTGGTTGGTTTTCACGGAGATAAAGTCATGAAGGAATTGGGCAGGAATTACCAATATGTATGGCAGAAACCCCAACTGGGTACTGCTCATGCTGCACAGCAAGCTCGGAAATTTCTTGCTAATAAATCTGGTCATACTTTTATCGTAAATGGCGATAATCCGCTCGTTTCCGTAGTAACATTGAGACGAATGATTGAACGTGTTAAAAAAACTGGTGCGACACTTGCCATTGCCTCAGCCAAAGCCCCTAATTATCTCGGACTCGGTCTTCTGATTACCGACAAAAGTGGCCATGTTACTAAAATTGTTGAAGAAAAAAACACAACCGCTGCACAAAGAAAGAACTTTAATTGGAAGAATGCCGGACCCTGGCTCGTTGAAAACAAATTTCTTTGGCAAAACCTGCCCAAAATTGCCAAAAATCCAATCTCGAAAGAGTACTATCTCACCGATCTGCTCGAGTTAGCAGTGGAGCAAGGCAAGCGGGCGATTGCCGTGCCGGTAACAGATATCTCGGAAGCAATCGGCATTAACACCCTTAAGCACCTGGAGCTGGCACAAAAGGCCCATGAAACGCAGTCTCAAAACACAAGCCGTCATTCTAAAGCGCGCTAACGTGAACGAGGCGGACCGGCTCGTCACCATTTTTTCGGAATCGTCCGGCAAACTTACGGTGAAGGCTAAAGCCGTGCGCCGCACACTCTCGAAACTCGCAGGAGGCCTCGAGTTGCTGTATCTTTCACAGTTTCATCTTGTTCAGGGCAATTCCAGTTACACCGTGGCCGAGGTGGCGCCGATCAAGGTATACCCGGCGATCCACCGCGATTTTAGACGCACTGAACTGGCTTTTTTTTGTGCCGAGGTGGTTAATCGGTTGACGGAAGAGGGGACTGCCCAGCGGCCTATTTTTAACCTTCTCCAACAAGCGCTCGATTTCATAGAAAGTGCCGGCGAACCGCGGCACCTTCTTGCCGCTTGGTTTTTACTGAACTTTTTAGCACTGGAAGGGGTTACACCCGAGCTCAACAAGTGCCTGTTTTGCCACCGGCAGCTGCAAGAAGGGGAACTTTTTTGGTCCCATGCTCAAGGCGGGTTGCTCCACCGCGAACATGCGGGCTCAGATGCAGCCGCTACACCAATCGAGCCAAAACTGGTAAAATTGCTGAGATTGCTCAAGGGCTCTGACACGGCAATCTTGCCAAAGATTATGGCTGATGAACGGTTTGGGGAAAACTTTTTCCAGCTCGTCTACGATTTCTTCCGCTGGCAGACTAAAATTGAGCTTAAAACAGTGAAAAACCTCTTATGACCACCTGGCTCGAAATTAATTTAAAAGCGCTTGCCCATAATTTGGAAATTATTTCGCGTAAAGCGCCCAAAAGCGGTGTAATGGCTATTGTTAAAGCCAATGCCTATGGCCACGGCATGATTGAGGTTGCCCGTTTTCTGCAAGAACAAGGGGTGGGCTGGTTTGGTGTTACCAGTTTTAATGAAGCAGCTACCCTGCGCGATAGCGGAATTGTCGGTAACATTTTGATTTTAACCCATACCGAGCCAGAAAACCTGCCCGAGGCAATAAGGAGTGAGTTCCGCCTTACGCTCTACGACCCTGCGCACGTGAAATTGTTTGCCGATGCGGCCAAAAAAGTCGGTAAGGCGGCGTTTGTCCACTTAAAAATTGAGACTGGGCTCAACCGGTTAGGCATGGCTCCCAAACAGGCAGCGCAAATCCTCGCCGATTTACCTAGTGAGCTACTTTTGGAAGGCGTATTTACCCATTTTGCCTCGAGTGATTCTGACTTTCCCTATACCAAAAAACAACTCGACGAGTACCGTAGTTTAACTAATACGCTCGGCAAGAACGTCCTCAAACACGCCGCAAATTCCGGAGCGATTTTTAACATTCCTGAAAGCCACTTGGATCTCGTGCGGCCGGGGATTGCCCTATATGGCTATTTTGCCGATGCTTCGTCAGGCGAACTGGAACCCGTGCTCAGTTGGAAAGCAAAAATTATTTCCGTTAAGCAGGTGGCAAAAGGACAGCTGGTGGGGTATGGCAGTACGTACAAAACCAAGCGCGATAGCACTGTTGCGGTAGTGGGCGCTGGCTATGCCGAAGGCTACAGCCGCAACCTTTCAAATAAAGGCGCAATTCTTGTTGAAGGCGTGCGCTGCCCGGTGCTGGGTAGGGTGGCAATGTCAATGACAATAATCGATGCCACCGATCTCACTAAAAAACTAACCGTTGGTGACGAAGTAATCCTAATAGGTGGTTCTGGCAATCAAGCCATTACGGCGCTTGATCTCGCAAAACTGCTCGACACTAACACACACGAAGTTCTTACCCGCATTCCCGTTGAACTACCACGGGTTTATAATTGTTAAGCAGTATTGACAAAGTATATAAAAATTATAGAATTAGATTATTATGGCAAAGGTGATGATTTCTATTCCTGACAAGTTATTGAAAGATGTTGATGAAGCCGCAAAACGCGATTTTGAGACTCGGTCCGGTTTTATTCGAGAGCTTGTTGTGGATAAATTGGCAAAAACAAATCAATCAAAATCCAGAGGAAATCTTGATAGATTATCAAAATTTTTGGATCAAGCGAGCACAAACAAGTGGAATTTTACGGACGGTGTTGAATATGTTCGTTCTATTAGAGGCAATTGGGAAAAGGGTATTCCAAAGGATTAGTTGTGTCCCAATATCTCATTGATACTGATCTGATTATTGATCATTTACGTGGATGGCGCAGCATTAGTGATGTATTTCATCAATATTTTCCTCACGATCTCCATCCCGATGCCCGAATATCAAAGATTACAATCCTTGAATTACTGATGCACGATAGTGCAAACTATCCCGAAAAACGGGCAAAAATTTTAGAGATACAGAATTTTGTTACCACTATTGGCGTTGATTGGCACATTGAGGCGGCGGCTCAAATAATTCGTGATAGAAGGTTAAAAGAGCAACGACTCCGATATAAATTTATACCCGATAGTATCATTGCTGCCACTGCAATGAATCAAAACTTAATTCTTGTGTCTCGTAACAAACGAGATTTTGATTGGTTAGGGGATAAACTGAATGCTCAATTTGTCTAATAATTAAATCATGCCACAAGATTTAATGGAACAAATCGTCTCGCTCGCCAAGCGCCGGGGGTTTATTTTCCCCTCCTCTGAAATTTACGGTGGGTTGAGCGGCGTGTATGATTACGGTCCAATTGGTGTTGAGCTAAAAAATAATCTTAAAGACATCTGGATTCATACTATGACGCGCGAACGAGATGACATAGTGCTCATTGACAGCAACATTCTCATGGCGCCGAGCGTATGGGAGGCATCGGGGCATACCGGCGCCGGTTTTACCGACCCGCTCGTTGAGTGCAAAAAATGCCACCAGCGTTTCCGGCAAGATATGGCGCCGAAAAAAGACGAAACTGATCATCACATCCACGAATTCATGGCACCCAAGCAATTCAATTTACTTGTGGAAACCAGACTCGGTACGGTAGAAGGATCAAAGACCAAAACATATTTGCGTGGTGAAACTGCTCAAGGGATTTATGTCAACTTCGTCAACGTAAAAGAGTCAACAAGAAAGTCACTGCCATTTGGTATCGCCCAAGTAGGTAAAGCATTCCGTAATGAAATTACGATTGGACACTTTTTATTTCGGTTGCGCGAGTTTGAACAAATGGAAATGCAGTTTTTCATTCATCCAACTGAAGCTGATACATGGTTTGCATATTGGCAAAAGCAACGCATGGATTATTACCTGGCGCTCGGCATTAACAAAGATCATCTAAGATTTCATGAACATGGCAAAGACGAGCTTGCCCACTACGCCAAACGGGCAATCGATATTGAATATAAGTTTCCGTTTGGTTGGAAGGAACTCGAGGGCATCCACAATAGGGGAGATTGGGATTTGTCCCGCCACAGCAAATTTTCGGGTAAAGATCTTTCGGTATTCGATGAAAAAACTGGTAAGAGGTTGACTCCCTATATTATCGAAACTTCGACTGGACTTGACCGCAATCTTTTAATGTTCATGCTCGAAAGTTATGAAGCGGTCGAGGGTGGCCGGACCGTAACCACCAAGGCAGTGAAAGAAGTTGAGGAAGTATTACATTTTAATCCTCGGGTTGCGCCGATCAAGGCGGCGGTATTTCCCCTGGTGAATAAAGATAAGCTCCCTGAAGTTTCTCAGGACATTTACCATGATCTTAAAAAAGAATGGCATGTTGAGTACGATGATTCCGGTTCAATTGGCCGGCGCTACCGCCGTCAAGACGAAATCGGAACGCCTTTTTGCATTACGGTTGATTTTGACACGCTCAAAGACCAATCGGTTACCGTCCGCGACCGCGATTCCATGAAACAGCAGCGGGTGACGATTAAAGACCTTAAGAACTACTTATCTCAAAAGATCGAGTAAATCTTTATAAATAGTAATCACGACAAATGGATGAAGAAAAAATAGAACAACCTAAACCAGAAAATACCTCCTTAGAACAAAGCAACGGTGGCAACACCGTAATGTTAGAATCACAACTTATTGACGAATTGAATGCGACCAATAAACCAAGGCTGCAAAAGGCCCGTGAATTAGCTCATCAAGTTATTGAATTTGGTTCCAGTAATCCAAAAAAAATGGTCGAATTAACTCTTAAATCACCCGATCTAGTTGTCGATTGTATAGTCAAAGAATCGGGGTCTGAAAAAACTTTAGTCGTTCTTGAGCATCTGCGTTCAGAATCTCAAAATGAGCAGGATTTCTTATCAGAAATGATGACAAAACTGCATAAAAATCACGAACCGTTGCCTATGCGAGATTATCGGATGATTTTGGCTTGGTTGGATGAAGAGATAGGTAAATTACAGGGGCTGAGAGAGACCACTGAACCAAACGAGCGATGGGCAATTCTGGATAGTGTAAGTGGTATGATTAAAATGGGACGTGATAATCTTAAGGAGATGCGGGCACAACGAATAGTTTATGAACAGATTGAACATCAAATCAAAGAGCATACTTCATATTTTCACGTAAGCAGTATTGAATCAGATAAGGTCGCTGATGGTTCTGATTTTATGCTTATTCCAGGCGTGGCTAACGCTTGGGATGAGGGGGTATATGCATCTCAAAGACCAATTTTATTCTACCTCGGAGGAGAAGCCTCTAAAAAAGAGATGCAATCTTGTGTCATCTTTAATATTCCAGTTGACGAAGAGTTTATTTTTAATAGAAGTCAGGAGACAACAGGACTTATGAATGTTAATACGAATAAACGTGCCGTAAGGTTTGAGGGTATAGTTAAAAAACGCCTTGAGAGACAGGATTTAGAAAGAATGGGCGCTTTGGATCTTGATAAACTCCCCAATGATATTCCAGTGTTTTTAGTCACCGCTACGAAAATTACTTTTGATCCAAATTATCAAGAAGAGCGCGAGAAAGTCTTTAAGAGTTAAAACAAGAACGAGTAAAGCTCAAGGAGCTCAAGGATTATTTGGCTAAAAAAATCTCATAAAAACCCTCCCGATGTGACATCGGGAGGGGGTGCGCATTGAGCGCGGGTTGGGGTTAGTGGGGATGTCAATGGGCACACGTTGAGTCAAGAGTCTCTATGAGTTACAATGGGAATGAGCCGATGAGAAAAGTCTTTTCCGAATTCTTCCTGGATGGTGGCAAAATTATTTTTGGGTCACTGGTAGTGGGAGCATTTCTCCCAACTTTGCCGGCGCCGATTAAATGGTACACTGTGGCTGTCGGTATAATCATAGCAGTTGGCTTTGTGACTCTTGCTGGATTACTGTCCAAAAATGCAAACCAATGACCACAGATGTTGGATTGAATCTATTAATTGTTTATACCGCATCGCTTGCGATGGGTTTGTTCCTGTTTATTTTTGCGATGGAATACGATAAGCGGCAAAAAAATAAAAAGTGATATGAAACCGGAAAACATTGTTCTAATCATTTTCGGTCTCCTGGTCCTCGCAACAATCGCTGCGGTTGTATACTACAGCAAACAAGAGCGCTAAGGCCTCGCGATTTTCCAGAGAGCGTCACAATACTCTTGCAACCTAGGTCTAGATAGGTATATAATCCAAGTAGTTGCACGTGAATTTTTGGAGGTGATGTTGTTATGGTTGAGGTCAGCACCAATGGACCCCAAGACACAATACTGCTTACTTATTCTCGTTTCATGCGAATCTACGGCGGTCTCAGGCCGAGCTTTCTACTTATCCCGCCTACATACAGGAAAGATCCTAACAGACCGACCGACTACTGGCGAGTGACCAGCGAGTTTCAGATGATGTTTGGGCAGCTCTACCCAGTAGGTATAATGAATACGTGGCGGCCTAGCGATGATGCGGTCCCTCAAGATCAGCACCTCGTTGTTGTTGGTTGCCTGACCAAGTGTCTGCTGGTACGATCAATCCTTAAAGCGATTCCCGCCCGGCGGTTCACTATTGGGCGAGGCAATGCGTTAAACGATATCATCACTGGTTCCCAGTACAAATTGGTGCACGGCAATCGTGATTACGGCGTTGCACTAGCGACCACGACACCCTGGGGCAAGCGGCTAATCTGCTGTTTTGGAATCACCGCGGCGGGCTGTTATGGAGCGTCACGAATGTTACTTTCTCAGCAGAATGTTGAGTTACTTGCACAATACTGCGGTAATGATTTTGAGCTTCTCATTGAGGTCATCGGTGATGTGCGATTGGTCAAAACAGCCAAAGTAATCGCTGGAAATTTGAAAGGCCACGAGTTTGATACAGACATCCAAAGCCTAGATCTCCAAGTGAGGTCGCCCCATGATATTAACGAAATTATTCACTACCCGACCTTCATGAGCCTCTTGAAAACAGAATCAGCCTTTCTCATGGTGCCTAGTAAACAGTACACCGTGTTTGCCGGTACTTAGTCGAAAACTAATAGGCAGTTACTAGCGTTCCGATAGAGGAACGCTTTTTTTGTTTATTGGGCGTACGCAGAGTGAGTAGGGCGCCTTAGTGGGGCAGAGTGGGAGGGGGGCTTGACAAGGATCCAAGCCATGTTACTATTGTGGATAAAAGTGGGGAAAAGTAGTAGAATAAGTGGATAACTAGGGGAAAGCGGGTACTACTCCCAGCACCTGCACATATTAGCCATGTTTATCGGAGAATTCGAGCACACAATTGACGGAAAAGGTCGCTTGGCCATGCCATACCGGTTTCGCAGAGAACTAGGCAAGGGTGCCGTAATTACCCGAGGTGACGATGTTAATTTAGTAGTGTATCCGCGAGCAGAGTGGGAAAAACTAGCCCAGAAATTGGCAGCTATTCCCATGAGTAACCCCAAGGGCCGCGCCTTTGCGAGGTTTATGCTATCAGGGGCAATAGAAGTAGAATTCGACCGCCAGGGCCGCGCGCTCATACCGCAATTCCTTAGGGAATATGCCGGTATTAGCACTGAGGCCGTGGTGATCGGTATGTATAACAAGATTGAGGTTTGGCAGGGGAGCCGCTGGGAAAAACTCAAGAAAACTGCCACATCATCGCGCGAGGAATTACTGACGCACCTTCAGTCGTTGGACATCTGACGGTTATCGAGAAAACGCGAAGTTCATCAAGCGAACGTGGGTCGCTAGCGCATTGGAAAGCGCCGAAGGCGCTGCTCCAACCCCGCCGCGCAGCCTGGAGCGAAATGCACGCTTAGTGCGTTGAGCTGCCAAGCGGAGTGGCGCAGGGTGCGAAGCATAAAGCGCACACGTGAGCTGATGAACAAGCTGTTTTCAACTTATTTTTGTTTTATGGATAGGTCGGCAGCGGCACATGTGTCCTGACCCACCCATTAAGGGTGAGCTGGGATCAAAATAAAAAGGACTAATCTTTCTTTAAAAAACACAAAGCAAAAGGAGGGGTTCCCTCAAAAATGGCTCAATCACGACTTCAAAATCGGGAGAGACGCCACGGGGAAGCTTTCCACCGCTGCCGGCCGCCAATTACTTTAAGCTTTTTTGTTTCAATAAGGAGTTACCATCTCACTCACCATCACTAATCGGAACACCGCCGCGCTGGGGATCCAAAAGCGAACCATTAACCAAGTGATCCAAGTCGGACCACTCTCGTTGCGGTTCATTACCTTGCTCATTTTGGCGGCGCTGGCGCTGTTTTATCTTGCCCAGTCGTCCCAATCGGCGACCAAAAATTACAAAGTGCGTGAGCTCGAGCTAACCAAACAGGGTTTGCAGGAAGAAAACGAGCGGCTCGAGATTGAGACGTTGCGCCTCAAGTCCCTAGCCGAGGCGCAGAAACTTACCAACTCAGGACTCGAGGCTCCGAAATAATTAAGCTGTTTAGCGAGAGGTACCAGCCGAAGGCGGGTTGCTAGCGCCACAGGAAGCGAAGCGCTCCTGCCCCGCTGAGCTGCCTGGACGACGGGACCCCGAGCTTGTCGAAGGGCAGGAGCTACCAAGCAGCGAGGCGGAGGGCGAGCCGGAGGCGAGTAGAGCGCACGCCCGAGGCGGTACCCGAGCCAGATAATTTTTCTAAAATATGACACGGCTACCCCTCCTGCAAAATCGTATCACCATCCTTGGGGTGGTTTTTTTTGTGTTGTTTGGCACGGTGGTAGCGAGATTATTTGAAAAATCGATTATTTTTCACGCTCAAGCTAAAGAACTCGCCAAAGCCCAGCACTTTACCCGTCAGGAATTGCCGCCCAAGCGTGGAGCAATTTACCTGCGCAGCAAGGATGGTCCGGTACCCGTGGCCCTAACCGCCGCAAAATATCAAATCCTTGTAGTTCCTAAAAATACCGAAGATCGCCACCAAGTGGCCAAATTGCTTGCCGAAAAACTCGATATGAAGGATCAGGAACAAGCGATTTTCGAGAAGATCAATAATCAAAAGCTCTACGTGCCTCCCATTAAGCGGCGCGTCGACGAACCGAAAGCTAAGGAAATTGAAAAACTTGCCCTCCCGGGAGTTCTGACTATTCCCGAACACGTTCGATTTTATCCCGAACAATCCTTTGCGGCCCATATCCTTGGGTTTGTTGATTTTGAGGCAGAGGGCCGCTACGGCATCGAAGGTTTTTACAATGCGGAGCTCAAGGGGGCGCCGGGCGCGGTGCTCGCCGAGAAGGACAACAAGGGCCGGTTTATTTCGGTTGCTCGATCCAGAGAAGCCAGGGACGGCTCTGATTTTCACCTCACGGTAGACAGCAACGTTCAGTTTATGGTTGAACAAGCGTTGCAAGAGGGGATCGAAAAGTATGCGGCAGATGCCGGCCAGGTGATTGTAATGGATGTGAAAACCGGCGCGATTTTAGCGTTGGCGAGTGCTCCTGAATACGATCCCAATACGTTTAACGAGGTCAAGCCCGAGGATCAAAAAGTGTTTTTAAATCCCATTGTGTCAGCGGTCTACGAGCCGGGATCAATCGTCAAACCGATTGTGGTAGCCGGGGGGCTTAATGTCGGCAAGATTACGGCGGAAACCTCGGGTAATTTTTCTAATATGGTGGTGGTGCAGGGCTACGAAATCCACACCGCGCAGGATAAGAGTTTTGGCCAGGAAAACGTAACTCAATGCCTTGAGAATTCCGATAACGTGTGTTTGGTTTATCTTGCCAATTTAATCGGCAACGAAGCGATGCATGAGAATTTTAAGCGCTTTGGCATTGGCGTCAAAACCAGCGTTGATGTAAGCGGCGAAACAACTGGCACACTTCCCGAGCTTAAAAATTGGCGTGACATTCACCGCGCCACACTTTCATTTGGCCAAGGCATCTCCATGACGCCGCTCCAGCTCGTTAATGCCTACGCAACCTTGGCAAACGGCGGCAAGCTGATGCGCCCTTACCTTGTGGAAAAAATGATCCGGCCCGACGGCACTGAAGTTAAGTTCGAACCAAAGCAGCTGGGCGAGGCAATCAAGCCAGAAACTGCCCACCTGGTTACCCAGATGCTCATTTCCGTGGTTGAAAACGGCCACGGCAAAAAAGCCAAGGTGCCAGGTTTTAAGGTGGCAGGTAAAACCGGCACGGCCCAGATTCCCAATCCTTCCGGCGCCGGCTACCTTGAAAATGCCCACATTGGCAGCTTCGGCGGCTTTTTCCCGGCCGATGATCCCAAGTTTGCTATGCTCGTAAAATTTGATCGGCCGAAGAATGTGGAATTTGCCGAGTCCTCGGCCGCGCCGACCTTCGGCAAACTGGCCAAGCAGATTTTAACCTACTATCAGGTACAGCCAAACCAGCCAATTCCAAACAATTAGCTATTGACAACTTGCAAAGGTCGCCATAATGTTGTATAATATACATTATAGAAGCACTATAGAGGGGAGTACTTAATAATGACCGGAGGGGGAGTTAACCTGGCTAAATTTAGTTTTCGCTTTTTTATAACCCTGGCGATTGCAGGCTTAGTTATTGTTGGTTCTTCCGGTAATACGTTTGCATCCCATGATAAGCAAACTAACAGAGTTGTTCGCGGCATTCAGGACAGTTCTAATAATCAGACGGGAATTTTTCAGTCATTGAAAAATTTTTTCTCGGGTTTTTTTGCCCAGGCCGATAGCCAGAAGCCGTCGAAACCGATTACTACCCCAAAACCGGTACAAACTCCTACACCAACCCTGCGACCAAACCCAATCGAGACACCGGCGCCATCGGCGACCCCCAAGCCCACGCCAACTCCCGCACCGGCTCCGAAGCCGACTCCCGTTCCTTCGGTTACCCAATTTTTGCCGTTGAGCGGTGGGAAAGTTACCGGCAAATCTACCTTTAATCAAGAACTCACGTTGCTCGAAGGTTTCCGCGTGGGCACAGGAGGGCTCCTAGTCAATACAAGTGGCGCTCTCACCACGAGCCAGGCGATTAAAGTCGGCGATGTTGAAATTATCGGTAAGGACGGCAAGATTGCCAGTTTCACCTCGAGCTATTTCGGTTCGCTTGATGGATCGGCCATCACCAATGTCAATGCCGCAAAGATAGGTGGCTTGCTTCCTGGGGTGCTACTTAGATCCGACGAAGGCGATACTGCCGAGGGAGCAATCAAGTTTACTTCCAAACCAGGCGGATCTGGGGTGGCGGACGGGCCGGTCTACATCAACCCGGCGAGCGCTCCAAGTAACGGGACGTTGCTCGGAGTGGCTGTGGACGGCACCAGCAAGTTTAAGGTGGACGCTGAAGGGGATATTTCCTTTGCCGGCGATGCCCAGTTTGGCGATGACATTACTTCATCGGCTACGACAGTTAATCTCCTCAACACCGGTGTTGAAACGTTAAACATCGGCGGTGCGGCCACTCTCCTTAATTTTGCCGATTCAACCGCTACAAAAACGATTGATATCGGCGGTGTTACGGCATCGGGCGCTGATACCATTAATATTGCTACTCATCGTTCCACTGCCGATGCCATTGCGATCGGTAATGATAATGCTTCAACTACCGTAGCAATCACCGGCGGCGATGATTGGCAGATTACCGGTACGGGCTTGCTTACGCTCTCGGCCTCGGCGGCCCAGACCACGGCAATTGATATTACCGATTCGGATTACACCAATGCGATCTCTATTGCGGATAACGCAATTATTGGCACGACCGCAAATCTTGATCTAACCAATTTTGATGTTACCGGTTCCTCGGGTGATATTACAACCGGCGGCGACATCGCCGTTAACGGTGGCGATCTTTCCACCACGGCTGCCACCTTCAATGTCGCCAATGCTGCCACTACCTTGAACCTTGGTTCTACCAATGTGACCCGCACCATTGCGATCGGCACCGGTACGAACGCCGACACGATTAATATTGGCACTGGCGCCACCACCGCCGACTCGATCAGTATCGGCACTGGCGCGGTGGCCAACACCATTGCGATTGGTTCCTCTTCTGCCACCACCGTCTCTATTATTGACGACAACTGGTCTATCGGTACAGGCGGCGCTGCAGTACTCGTTTCATTGAACCTTGGCACCACCACATTACTTGATGTTGTTTCAGGTACTTCAAGCATTGATTTTGGTGCCACGGCTGCAAGCACCTGTGAGGAATCGGGTGCCATTACCTTGACCGGAGCAGCGACTGGCGACTCTGTCCATGTCGGCACTCCGGCATCTCCGGCCGCTAACTCCGCAATTTGGGGCTACGTGAGCGCCGCAGACACGGTTCGAGTAAGGCGCTGTAACGTGAGTGTTTCAGCCCTGGCCGATCCAGCTGCGGAAACATACCGTATTACCGTAACTAAGTTCTAATGCATACTAAGTCGATTATCGCTTCGGTGGTGAGCGCACTCGTGGTATCGGGAGCGTTCCTGGGTTATTTAGTTTCCAAAAAACAAGTAAAACTACCGGCGGTAGTCGATAAGCTAATCTCGCGTAGTTCCGGCGAGCGCTACTTTGGAGTATTTTTGGATAATAACCAAGCGTACTTCGGCACCATAGCGAATAAAACGAGCCAGTACGTTACTTTGCGCAATGTTTACTATCTGCGGGCGGTGCCTTCGGGGGAGACGCAGCCCGAAGGTTCTAAGCTCGACTTAGTAAAGCGTGGTCAAGAACTCCATGGCCCACAAGGCGAAACGCTGATTAATCGTGAAAAGATTCAGCTTATAGAAGAGGTGGGGGTAAAATCTCCGATTATGGAGGCGATTAACAAGGCAAAATCGGCCTCGCCCGCAAAGCCAACGAGTCAGAAGGAAAATCCCGTACAATCGGTTAAGGCAACTCCGGTCAGTGGTGGTGCAAAGTCAGTAAAACTCAAAGATCAGGATATTGGCTCGCTACGCGTACGCGCCCAGCCGAACACCGGCGCCCAGGAAGTGGGTAAATTAAACCCGGGCCAAAGTGCCAAGCTGATTGAGACAAAGGACGGTTGGTACCAGATTGAATACGAACCCGGCAAAACGGGTTGGATCTCGGCAAACTACGTTACTACCGAAGGATAGGCTCCAGCTAAAAAAAACGCTCCCGCGGCGGGAGCGTTTAGTTTCGGATCCAAGTGTGGAAACGGGCGATCAGTCTGAAGTAAGCATCACAGTTGCAGGCGTGACGGTTGCCTTTGCAACTGGAGCAATGCTTAGTGTGCCAACGGTACCGGCACCACAGCGGGAGATAGATTCTTCGAAAAAACCAAGTGGCTAGGCCGATAAGCAATCGTGTGGACACGCATTGTCACCTCCTCGCAGGATGGGGAATGAGGCGCGCTCGGTTGCTAATCTCTTTGGCATTGAGTCCCCGAGCTTGAAGCTGCGGTCCGAGGTTTTCAACGAGCAGCGCGGGAATGTACTGCTCAACCAAGGTTTCGGCAAACGCGGTTCGGAGGCTAGGGTAGTGTTGGAGTTGGATGAACCGCTCACGGTCCTTCGTCAATTTGCCAACCGGCAACGGCACGATTGTCTCAAGTGGCTCGGTGCGATATTTCGCTTCGGCTGCGGCGCGGTCTTGCTTGGCGTGGAGTTGCGTTTCATCCGAGACCGTGATATCGAAGCGGAACCAATGTTTTTCATTTTTAAAGGGCAGTTCCATCCTCAGATCTTCGCCCTTTGCTTCGGTGAGCGGGTCGGTGCCTTTTTCGAATTTCAAACCGCCATCGTACCGCTCAGCGAGCGATTTCAGAATCAGCCACTCTGCCGCCCAACCCTTGATGGTGTTCCCAAACCGGGGTTGGTTTTTCTCAACATATTGCCAGTCATCAAAGGCTCGCTGGTTGAGTTCAGCGATTGTTGTATGACTGTCGTTGCCAACCGTCGGCCACCTGCCGTGAGCGTCCGGGGCAAAACCTTTGTAAAAACCCTCAAGGTATTTCTTGAAGTTGAAGCGGGGCCCATTTTGCCCTGTTTCCACTGCCTTCAGAACCCGTTCTTCAGACAGCATTTGCCGTTCAGGTTGTGATTCAAGCTCGGTTTTCAAGGCCATTCCAGGCGATGGTATCTTACCACAGGATTATTAAACTGTCAATCGCTTTGATCCAGTATATCACAAAATATTCTTGGATGATTGCTTTAGCTCGTTTTAACAGGTATAATCAATCTATGCGAACTCTTGGTCTCTTTTTTGTCAAGAACTATCTCAAGCTGCTCGTTGCACTGGTGATCGCTCGTCACCGGCCACAATTCGTCGTCGTAACAGGTTCGGCTGGTAAAACAACCCTGAAATTTTTGATCTACCAGGTACTTAAACAGAAATACCACCATCGGGTGGCGGTCAGTCCAGGTTCACTCTCTACAAAAACCGGTATCCCCATTGCTCTCCTGGGGTTTAAACCCGATTGGCCAAACCTCGGCCCTAGTCTCTGGCAGTGGCCCTGGTGGCTCCTGAAGGCCTTCTTAGCTACTAGCTACTGGTTGCTAGCTACTAGCTACCCCAAGCTCTGGGTTCTCGAGTTTGCCGCCGATATGCCCGGGGATTTCAAATTTCTCCTGTCATTTGTCAAACCAACTGTTGCCGTGGTTACTAATGTGGGCGACGCTCATCTCGAATTCTTCAGAAAACGAGCCCAGATTGCTAAAGAGAAGGGCGAAATTGTGGCTGCGCTGCCGCAAGACGGCCTGGCGGTACTCAATGGCAATGATCCCTTGGTGCGGAAAATGGGCGACCGGACATCTTCCAAAACAGTGTGGATCAAAGCTCAAGGTTTTAAGTTTAACGACGGGGCGGCGCGGGCAGTTGGCCGCTACTTTGGGGTGCGGGCTGCCACCATCAACCGTGTGATCAAGTCGTTCGAGCCGCCCCAGGGTCGTTTTAATACTCTTAGGGGCAAACATGGCAGCACGATCATTGATTCAAGTTACAACGCCAATCCAGTATCAATGGACCTGGCGCTCGGTGAGCTCGCAAAGATAAAAGGCAGGACCATTGCCGTACTTGGCGACATGTTTGAACTTGGCTCCGCCGCCCGGCAGGCGCACCAAGCGGTAGGGGCAACCGCCCGGCAATCCGCTGATCTTGTCATCACCGTAGGCCCGTTGGCTAAACTGATGGGTGGGAAACATTTCGATGATAAACATGGCGCAACCGATTTTCTGTTGCAACAGGTTCGTAAAGGGGATACAATACTCGTAAAAGCGTCGCATGGAATGGGGTTCAAGGAGATTGTCGACGCTTTGGTGAAATAATCTGTGGTTATCTGTGGCATAAATCTGTGGTTGCCGCCCTACATTAAATCGAGTATTACATGAGCGAAACAATTATTTTCCAAATTCAGGACCTGATTTTTATTTTTGGCCTGGTGGTTGCTGGGTTTGTGATTTCGATGCTCCTCACCCCGGTGCTTTCTTGGGTGCTCTACCATTTTAAGCTCTGGAAAAAACCAAAGGTCAGGGCAATTACCGGCGAGAAGGCGGTGTTTTACCAAAAACTGCATGCCGATAAGCTCAAGCGAAGGGTGCCAACCATGGCAGGCGTGCTGATTTGGTTGGTGGTGGCTGGGCTCACGCTAGTTTTCAACTGGTCGCGGGCCGAAACGTACCTACCGGCGTTCACGATTGCCGCGTTCGGCATCCTCGGGCTGGTGGATGATTTGATCAATGTAAAGGGCGCCAATGGTAATGGTGTGGCGGGGCTAAGTTTTTGGGTCAAAATGCTCTGGCTGATTGCGCTGGCCGCCCTCGGTGCCTGGTGGTTTTATTCCAAGCTCGGTTGGTCGGCGATTCATATTCCCGGTGGCCGGTTCTTCGGCTTGCCGCCGAATGTCGAGATTGGTTTTTGGTATGTGCCCCTCTTTATTCTCGTGATTGTGTCTTCAGCCAATGCCGTGAACTTGACGGATGGCCTCGATGGCTTAGCGGGTGGGTTGCTGGCGGTGGTGTTCGGTGCGTTCACCGTGATCGCGCTCTCGCAAGGCAAGGTAGCGCTCGCAGCCTTCTGTGGCACGGTGGTTGGGGCAACCCTAGCCTACACGTGGTTCAATATTTACCCGGCGCGGTTTTTTATGGGGGATACCGGTTCGCTTGCCCTGGGGGCAACCCTCGGGGTGATTGCCATGCTCACTAATACTGCATTGGTGCTACCGATTATTGGTTTTGTATTTGTGATCGACACGCTGTCATCAATTATCCAGATTGCTAGTAAGAAACTATTTCATAAAAAGGTATTTATTGTGGCGCCGTTCCACCACCACCTAGAGGCGATCGGCTGGCCGGAAACTAAGGTGACGATGCGCTTTTGGGTAACCGGCACCGTGTTTGCGGTGATTGGGTTATTTATCGCGCTGTTTGGGCGAGGCTAGGTAGCGGCTTAGTTCGCTCCATCCGTGATCCGCTCTTAGGCAATTGGGGCTTCGCAGGCCGCTTTATAAGATGAAAGTACAAATTTTTACATCAACGATCGCCGACGGCAATATGTCATATAAGTTCGGCGCCAAAGAGCAAGTTGATGCAAACCATCAACGTTTTTTTGCTAGCCGTGGTGTCAACCCGAATAAGGTAGTGTACATGCAGCAGGCGCATGGCGATCGCGTTGGCGTGGTTAAGCGGCCGCAATTGCGCAAAAACACCGACGGCCTAATCAGTAAAACGCCCAATCTGTGGCTCGCGGTTTATCATGCGGATTGTATCCCTTTATTTTTTGTTGACGAGTCTTCTCTAGTAACCCCAGGGGTTACTAGAGAGAGTCCAGTTGCGATTGGGGTAGCTCACGTGGGCTGGCGCGGTGCCACAAACGGACTGTCCGGCAAGATGGTGGGCGAGATGGTCAAGCACTTTAAGTGTGACCCGGCAAATATTACCGTCAAATTTGGGCCATTCATTTGCAGCAAGCACTATGATGTTGCACCTGAAGATGAACGCGTCAAACTTTTACCCACTGATTCGGCTCCGAAAGAGGGGAGGATCGGAATCGATCTCAAAAAAGCAGTAGTTGATCAGCTCGTTAAAGCGGGCATCAGGCCAGAGCACATTGACTCACAAGCCAAGTGTACCGCAGAGCTTCCCGTCAGCTACTGGTCCTACCACCACACCCATGAAAAAATCGGCGGGGTGATGGTATCGGTAGTCGGATTATCGTAAAATCTTATCTTATGACTGATTTAAAAGGCAAAAAAGTGTTGGTGATGGGGCTGGGGCGGTTCGGGGGAGGAATTGGCGTGACCCGCTGGCTTGTGGCTCGGGGCGCGCAGGTTACCGTAACTGACCTCAAAACCGCAGATGAACTTACAGAATCACTCAAAAAACTCAAAGGTCTTAAAGTCAATTTCATTCTCGGAAAACACGATAGCCGCGAGCTGAAAAAAAGCAACCTTATTGTGGTAAACCCGGCCGTTAAGCCCGACTCACCCTATCTCAAGATGGCCTCAAAATGGCGTATCCCCATGACAACTGAAATCAACCTTTTTATGGAACGGTGCCCGGCAAAAATTATTGGGGTAACTGGGACTAATGGCAAAGAAACGGTTGCGCGAATGATTTTTGCACTGCTCAAACACTCAAAGACTCAAAGACTCAAAGACTCAAACATTTGGCTCGGTGGCAATATTGGCAAATCGTTACTTTCGGAACTAGATAAGATTAAACCGAGTGACCTTGTGGTGCTCGAGCTTTCATCGTTCCAACTTGCCTGGCTGCCGATTATCAAAAAATCACCCAATATTTCGGTAGTCGTGAACATTACGCCCGACCACCTGGATTGGCACAACACGATGCGCGCCTACCTGGATGCGAAGTGTAATATTGTGAGATTTCAAAAACGCGATGACTTCGCGGTGCTCAACTGGCGCGACAAAAACGTCCAAAAGATTGCCAAAGGCGCGCGGGCAAGCCTAGTTAAGGTACAGCGGCCGCTCAAACAGTTAACCCTAAGGGTTCCGGGAGAACATAATTTGATGAACGCCACCCTCGCTGCCGAAGTCGGCCGACTCTTCGGTGTGTCGCTAGCTACTAGCTACCAGGCCCTAGCTACTTTTCCGGGTGTTGAGCACGTTCTCGAATATGTCGGCGAGCGCGACGGCGTAAAGTTCTACAACGACTCTGCCGCCACCACTCCCGAAGCCACCATTGCCGCCCTCAGCTCGTTTAGCAAGCCGGTGATCTTGATCGCCGGCGGGTATGACAAGAAAATCAACCTAAAACCGCTGCTGAGGCCAATCAAGGAGCGAACGAGCCAGGTAATTTTGATTGGCCAAACCGGTAGGGTGCTCCACAAATTGATTCCAGGGTCAATTCACGCTGGTGGGCTTGATCAGGCGATGGAAATTGCAACGTCATCGGCAAACCCTGGCAACATTGTGCTCCTATCACCAGCTGCCGCTTCCTACGATCAATTCGGGAATTTGGAAGAGCGAGGTCGGCGATTCAAAGAGCTTGTGCTAGAATCGATAAGAAGGTAGTAAAACAACCACTGATGTCAATCCACAGATAATCACAGATCAGTGAAAATCAGTGGATCAGATATCTGTGGTCGTGATACTTCCTTATTAAGGAGGAACTTCATTGGCTACTATTCTCGGTCGTTACCGGCAAGCTTTCTATCCACGCTTTGATTATTGGTTGCTCTTTGTCGTAACAGCCCTCACGCTGTTCGGGATTTTAATGATCTCATCTTCCTCGGTGGTGATCTCGTTTGAGCGTTTCGGTACTAATTGGTACTACCTCACTCGCCAAGCGATTGCCGTAGTGGTAGGCATGCTGGCGCTGGCCATCTCGGCAAACATTGACTACCGATTTTGGCGCAAGATTGCGAGTCCGCTTATGGGGATTTCAATTGTTTTGCTTGTCCTGGTGTTCATTCCCGGGATCGGCTTGAAACTCTCCGGCGCGAGCCGCTGGATCAACCTTGGTCCGGTGCTACTTCAGCCCTCTGAGCTTGTAAAACTTACCTTTGTGATTTACTTGGCGGCCTGGCTTGAGCGTCGCGGTGAGGCAATCAGGAATGTAGAATCAGGGTTGTTCCCGTTTTCACTCCTTTTACTGCTGCTTGTTGGACTCATCGTAAAACAGCCTGATCTCGGCACCGTGATTGTGATTAGTTTGATCGCCGCCTCAATGTTTTGGGCCGCCGGTGCCCGGACCATCCACTTGTTAGGTGGGGGTCTTAGTGCGCTCGCTCTGTTTTTCGTGCTGATCCGATTTTCAAGCTACCGGTGGCAGCGTTTTTTGACATTTCTCAATCCTTCGGCTGATCTGCTTGGTTCCGGTTATCAGTTCAACCAAACCATCTTAGCGATTGGCTCAGGCGGACTACTTGGATTGGGATTTGGCAATTCCAGGCAGAAGTATCTCTACTTGCCGCAAGCTCATACCGATGCTATTTTTGCGGTGATTGTAGAAGAACTTGGCTTTCTACGGACAATTCCGCTTCTTGCAGCGCTGATATTTGTCGCACTCCGCGGCTTGCGAATAGCCCGGAAGGCTCCTGATGATTTTGGTAAACTCCTCGCGGTTGGTATTGCCAGCTGGGTCGCCGGACAGAGCTTTGTTAACATAGCCGCTAACCTTGGTATTGTGCCGCTTACCGGGATACCGTTGCCGTTTGTGAGTTATGGCGGATCGGCGCTCGTAACACTGCTTATTGGGGTAGGGATATTACTTAATATTTCGAAGCGAACAGTTACATAATAATGAAGTATCACAGCCACAGATATTTGATCCACAGATAAACACAGATCAGGTATGCCCAATCAGTGATTATCAGTGGATTAACATCAGTGGTTGTTTTACTACCTTAATTTATGCATAAAATCGTTTTAACTGGCGGCGGCACCGCAGGCCATGTCTGGCCCCTCCTGGTTGTTGCCCAGGAGCTGCGTAAGCGGGCCGACTGCCGCTTTCTCTATATTGGTTCGAAGGCTATCGAGCGCGATCTAACGGCCGGCGTAGTGCCGTTTGAGGCGATTCCGGTCGGTAAACTGCGGCGCTATGTTGATCTTCAAAATCTATTTGACCCATTCCGGGTAGTTGCCGGTTATCTCAAGGCACGGGACCTGCTGCGCCGTTTCAAGCCCGACCTCGTGCTCGCCAAGGGTGGCTATGTTAGTCTGCCAGTGGTGCTTGCCGCCAAAGGGCTGGGGATACCGATTCTTGTGCACGAGTCGGATGCGGTGTTTGGCCTTGCTAATCGAATCGCTGCTCGTCACGCCCTGTTTGTAATGGTTGGGTTTCCAAAAAAGTTCTACCTGTCCGGCCGGCAGCCGGGCAATGTGCCGTTCGCTAAAAAACTTATCTACACCGGTATTCCCGTCCGGAGCGAATTTTTGCGGCCAGCCAAAAACTATCTTAAGGAAATCGGTTTTGATCCACGCAATAAAACGCTCCTTGTGATGGGCGGCTCCCAGGGTGCCCATCGTATTAATCATCTTATTTCGCGGATTGCCGGGAAATTACTTCAGGAGTTCCAGATAATCCATATTTCCGGGGTACACGATCTCGAGTGGCTTGCTCGGATTCGCGCAAAACTTCCCCTTTATGAGCGCAAACGCTACCATGTGGTTAGTTTTCTTAAACGCGAGTTTCCCCAGGCGCTCGTGGCATCTGATCTCGTGCTGTCTCGTGCTGGCGCCTCAACGCTCGCGGAGCTTGCCGCAGCGAGTAAGCCAGCCATATTGCTGCCACTTCGGTCAGCCGCTTCTGGCCACCAACTCAAAAATGCCGAAATCTTCGCGCACGCCGGAGGAGGGCTGATGATTGATGATCACCAAGTATCGGTTGAGGAATTGGCTGACACCCTTAAAAAATTACTGAGCTCCGAGTTCCGTCTCGGGGCAATGGCCAACAAGATGTCGCTCCTTGGCAAGCCCGATGCGGCAAGTCACATCGCTCAGATTATCCTTGAAATTCTGCGAAAAAAACGCTAGAATAGCCTCGCATGGAACTCGACGATATAAAAAGCGTCCACATGATCGGCCTTAACGGGGTTTCGATGGGTGGGTTGGCAAAGGTATTAGAAGCCAGGGGGCTCGCCGTTAGTGGTTGTGATTTTGCGACCGATGGTCATGATCCCAAACACATCACCAATCCGCCAGCCGGCGGACTCGATTTAGTAGTGATCTCGCAAGCAATTACCCCTCAATCACCTGGATTCAAAGAAGTAGCCAAGGCCCAGGAATTGAACATTCCCATAAAAACTCGCGCCTGGGTGATTGGTAGGCTCATGGCCGAAGCAGGCAAGCTTGGCGTCGCAATTGCCGGGGCGCACGGCAAGTCTACCACTACGGCGATGCTTGGGATGATTTTAGTTGAGGCAGGTGTAGACCCTACCATTGCGAGCGGCGCGGTCATCAAGGAGTTTAATGCCAGCTATCGCATTGGTAATGGTCGTCATGTGGTGGCAGAAGCTTGTGAATATGATAAACAGTTCTTACAATTTGTCCCGCGCGCTGCCATCATTACCAATATTGATGCAGAGCACCTCGATACGTTCCCCAAGGGGTTGCCCCAAATCATTCGGGTATTCCGCGATTTTGTGAAACTCATCCCCGGTAATGGCGTGTTGGTGATTAACGGCGATGATAAAAATCTTAGGGCAGTAGTTAAATCTGCCAAGTGTAAGGTCAAAGCGGTCAGCGCAAAAGAACCTTGGCCCGGGGTGCATCTCAAAGTTCCCGGCGAACACAACATCCTAGCCGCGACGCTGGCAGCCCACCTAGCCCATGAATTAGGTATCCCAGCCCAGATTATCAAAACCGCGCTCAATAACTTTAAAGGGGTAGGCCGCCGGCTCGAGCGGCTTGGGGTAAGTGGCGGGGTGACCGTGTACGACGACTATGGCCACCACCCTGCCGAGCTTGCCGTGGTATTCAAAACACTGCGAGAGTTGTATCCTAAGGTGCGGCTCATCGCGGTATTCCAGCCCCATCAAGCGAGCCGTACCAAACTCCTCTTTGATAAATTTGTTGCAGTATTACGGCAACCCGATCTGGTGCTGCTTGCGCCAGTCTACCAAGTGGTAGGTCGGGACGAGTCGGTTTCGGTAACCTCCGAGGACCTTGCCCGGGCAGTTGGAAAATCAGCCGAATTCTACGGAGACTATGGCGCAATCGTCAGCCGTCTCAAGCGAATTATCAAACCAGGCGATATCGTGGTTACCGTTGGGGCAACGAACATCAATGAAGTGGGGAGAGGACTGCTATGACTATCGCGCAATTCACCGACGCCATGAAGGAGCGGTTTGGGGATCGTTTTAGCGAACACGAAGTGATGGCAGAGCACACCACCATGCACCTGGGTGGCGTGGCTGATTTTTATGTTGAAGCCGACACCAGCGCGGAAATTATTGAGGCCGCTACGTTCGCAACCCAAGCGAACGTGCCCTACTTTTTAGTGGGTGGCGGCGCTAACATCATTTTTTCGGATTTTGGTTTTCCGGGTCTCGTAATCCACAATCGAACCAAAAATATTTCTTTGATGGTCGAAAAGTCGCAAGCCATCGTTGACGCCGGGGTGCCCGGCGCTCGCCTGGTTATGGAAGCGGCGGCGCGTAACCTCGGTGGTCTTGAGTTCCTTGCCACCATTCCTGGCACGATTGGCGGTGCGGTCTACGGCAACGCTGGTGCGTATGGCGGCATGATTGGTGATTTCGTGCGCGGGGCCACCCTCCTTTTACCCGATGGCACCATTAAGCAAGTTGATCATGCCTGGTTCGCGTTTGACTACCGGATGAGCAGGGTTAAGCAACTCGCCAAAGAAGGTAAACCAAAACCCATTATTCTGACGGTTACCGTTCAGTTTCAGCGGTTCAAGCGCGAAGATATTCTCGGAAAAATCGGCGAGATGCATAGCAAGCGGCGGCAGCGGCAGCCACAGGGAGAAACGGTCTCCGGTTCAATTTTCAAAAATCCCGCGGGTCGGCCCTCTGGGCTTACTGAGAGTGACGAGTTTATTAAGAAAACCGCTAACTACTTGATTCGGGCGGCGGGTGCCCACCGGCTCAGGGTGGGCGGGGCAGCACTCTCGCCAAAGAACGCTAACTGGATTGTGAACCTTGGTACTGCTCGTGGCTCTGATATTCGCGATCTTACCGAACGAATCCGCACCCTGGTGCGTGAGAAAACCGGCGAGGTGCTCGAGGAAGAAATTGAGTACGTTGGGCAGTGGTGATAAAATGGAACAAATTGACGGGTCCTGGCTCGCGGGCCAACCTCGGCAGCGCTCTGCTGCAGTGGTCAGCCTCAGTCGCCTACGGCGACTTCGGCAGGAGCGGTCGCTCCGAGAACCTCGCTTCGCTGCGGTCCTCTGATGCTCCCTTCCTGCGGCGCTAGCTTACTGCCTCGGTTTGGCTCCACTTCGCCACCCGTCAATCTGCTAGCATGGATCATAAAGGAGGTGCTTTGTCAAAAATTCAATCACTTGACGGCCAAATTATTCTTGACTCGCGCGGCGTGCCGACGATCGAGGCCACGGTGGTACTCGAGGGTGGGGCTCGCGGCGTTGCTTCGGTGCCGGCCGGTGCTCTGACGGGCCGCTATGAAGCTAAAATTCAGACTGATCTTACGAAATCGGTCAACACCTTGCGCACCTCGATTGGCCCGGCCATCAAGGGGCGAGATGCCATCGAGCAGGCTAAACTTGATCAGTACTTAATTGAACTCGACGGTACCCAAGATAAATCTAACTTGGGGGCTAATACGATTTTGGGGACATCGCTCGCGATTGCCCGTGCCGCTGCGGCGGCACGGGGCGTGCCGCTCTATCGCCACATTATGGATCTCTACTCGCCGGGTATGCCGATTGCCCACCTGCCCACCCCGATGTTCAACCTCATTAACGGCGGTGTCCACGCCGACAACAATATTCCGTTCCAGGATTTCATGATCGTGCCCTCCGGCGAGATGTCCTTTCGAGAGAAGCTCGAAATCGGCCGCCGAATCTTTGAGACGCTCGGTAAACAGCTCGAAGCGCTCAAACTTTCCACTAACGTCGGTGAGGAAGGCGGGTACGCGCCGCAGTTTTCGAGCAACGAAGAGGCGGTCGAGATTCTTTCCGAGGCAATTGCCCGCGCTGGCTACGAACCGCGCTCCCAAGTTTCGATTGCGATCGACGTGGCCGCTGGCGGTATTGCCGATCTTAAAGCCGTTACCTACCCCCATGCTCCGATTGACTACTACGACCGGCTGATTACCGAGTATCCCATCGAGACGCTTGAGGACCCTTTTGCAGAAGACGACTGGCAGGATTGGGCGGCTATTACCGGGCGGCTCGGGCCACGCGCGTTTATCACCGGGGACGATTTGTTCTCCACCAACATCACCCGTCTGGGGCAGGGGATCGAGCGCAAGGCCGCTAACTCAATCTCGGTAAAACCGAACCAAATTGGCACGCTCAGCGAGACCTTGCAGGTGATCAAGCTCGCCAAGGATGCCAATATGGCGGTGCAAATCTCGCATCGGGCAGGGGAGACCGAGGATACGTTTATTGCCCACTTGGCCGTGGCAACCGCTTCCCAGTTTATTAAAGCCGGGGCGCCAAACCGCGGTGAGCGGATTGCCAAGTACAACGAGCTGCTGCGGATCGAGAAGCAGCTGCTAGGTGAGCACTAAACCATTGATTTTCAGGTTCGGATATGGTACAATGAGTGTAGGCCTAAGGAGGGTTAGGTCTTTTTACTAGTGGTAATAACTATGGCAAAGAAGATTAAAGTTGCAGTACTAATGGGGGGAGCTTCGGGCGAACGCGAGGTTTCGCTTGCGTCGGGGATGGCGGCAGTACAAGCGCTCACCGCCAACAAGAAATTTGAAGTCCTGCCGATTGAGATAACGAAGCAGGGCAAGTGGTTGGCACGGCCGGTCAAATTAGTAGTCAGTAGTCAGGAGCCAGTAGTCAGGGGAAACGCGCTTGTGCCAATCAAACAAAAAGAACTCTCTGGCAAAATTGATGTGGCGTTTATTGCGATGCACGGCAAAGGTGGCGAGGACGGTACTATTCAGGCAGTGCTTGAGCTGCTCAAAATTCCATACACCGGTTCCGGGGTGCTCGCTTCGGCCCTTGGCATGGACAAAGTGCGGTCGCTCGCACTCTTCCGCGATGCCGGGATGCGGGTGCCGGATTATACAGTAGTCAGTAGTCAGGGAGCAGTAGTCAGGGGTAAAAAGACGGCGGATTTTCCAGTGGTAACTAAACCGAATTACCACGGCAGTTCGCTGGGGGTGAGTATTTGCCGCAATAAAAAAGAGTTGAAACAGGGGATTGTCCTCGCGAAAAAATATAACAAAGATGTGATTGTGCAACAGTTCATTGACGGCATCGAACTAACCTGTGCGGTACTGGGCAACGAGCACCCGAAGGCCCTGCCGGTGGTCGAAATTATCGCCAACAAGGGCGAATTTTACGATTACGCCTCAAAATACGAGGAAGAGGGTTCTGATCACATTATTCCGGCGCGGATTCCAAAAACTGTCGAAAAACTCGTAACGGAGTGGGCAATCAAGGCCCATACGGTAATCGGCTGCCGCGGATTTTCCCGCACAGATTTTATTTGGGGCTCGCCCCACTTCGCCAAGGCTTCGCGGGGCCAAAACTTGTACGTTTTGGAAATCAACACCATCCCCGGCCTCACGCCAACCTCGCTCTTTCCTGACGCCGCCCGCGGCGCCGGCTACGATTTTTCGGAGTTGATAGAAAAACTAATCCACTTGGCGTTGGGGGGAAAATAATCGGTCTGATAACAAAAAAGAGGCCATCTTAAGATTAAGTGGTCTCTTGGGGAGTTTCCTATAAGGATTTATCTGGAGGGACGTCGGAAATCCAAAAACATTTCGTGCGTCTTAAATACTGAGGGATGTCCAGACAGTCTCCACATTTCCAGGTAGATGTTTGGATTTGTACGCGCAGGAAGGGTTTCAATTACGTAGGTTTTCTTATTCCACATGCCAATTATTGGGTACGGCGGTTTCGTCGCGACCGGCTTGCCGTGCATCGCCCGCCAGAGTGGGATTGTTGTAATCCTCTTATCCGTTGGTTTCACCCTAAAAAGGCCGAAATAGTCTGTTCCTAACAAAGAGTACGGTTGACACCGGCTTCCTGGAAGGATCAATGCTTCCCATGTTTTAGAATGCATAGGAGAAGCAAATCGGATGATGCCATCGTGGTCAATGATGAATAGTAGGTCCAGTGTCCTTTCGCTTACTCTCTCAATCCATTCAGCAATGGGTGCTGAACAACCTGCTGCTTTCAGGCACTGTGCTAGAGTCTTGATTTTCAAGATACTCACCTCACTGAAGTTGAAACAGTCATATTATAGCAATAGTTAGTCAATAAATATAGTTATCTGATACAATGAGCCTCAGGTGATTTTTTTTCCTGGCAAAAAAGTAGGGGGCAGCAAACGGCAGCCGGTTTGGCGCGAGCCCGGTATTTTGGGTCAGACGGAAGAATCGAAGCCTGACCCATCGTTCCCGTTTTCGGGCCGTCGGGTTGTGGCGATTGCAATCGTTGCAGTATTGGGTATTGGCGTTTGGTTTTTGCTGACCGCGCCGATGTTCCAGGTACGGCAGCTCGAAATCCAAGGCGAAGTGAAACCGGAAACGCAGGCCGAGATCGAAAAACTCAAAGGCCGCAACATTTTTTTGCTCGGCGGCCATCGGGCAGAGGAGAAACTTCGTGAGCAACAGCCCTCAATTAAACGCATTAAGATTGTGCGCGGCCTGCCCGACATTGTGCGGATCCAAGTAGTTGAGCGTGACCCGGTGCTCCTATGGAAATCCCAGGATAAGTACTACTTGCTCGATAAGGAGGGCTATGCGTACAAGGAAGTGCCGGCTGATCACCCAACCGTCCAGGCTGCGAAGCAAGTAGTTGATGAATCAGGGTTGGCGGTCAATCGAGACCAGCCCGTCGTGAGCCCCGATTTTATTGAGTTCGTCCGGCGAGCAGTGGCGGAGTTACCCCAAGCAGTTGATCTTAAAATCAAGGATTTTACCGTAAAACAATCGACGTTTCAGATCGAAGCCCACACCGAAACCGGCCCGCGCTTGCTCTTTGAAACCAGCCGTTCGCTGGCCGGCCAGCTCGAGGCGCTCAAGTTGGTGTGGACCGAGCGAAAAGACCAAATTAAAGAGTACGTGGATTTGAGGGTGGAAGGATATGTTTATTACAAATAAGGTAGGACTACAACCACTGATTTATTCCACAGATAAACACAGATAGGAGTCCTAATCAGTGTCAATCAGTGGATCAGATATCTGTGGTTGTTTACCTACATTATAAAAAATGCATAAGCGCTGGCAATTTGCTCCGAAGCAATCCGATGATCTGATTGAACAGATTTTACTGAACCGTGGTATCGGAAAGGATGAGCACGAGCGGTTCCTCAAGCCAAATTTTGAGACTGACACGATCGATCCGTTCACTATCAAGGGTGTAGCCGAGGCAACTCAGCGGATTACCCAAGCGATCGAACGCAAAGAAAAAATTGGCATCTTTGCCGACTACGATGCCGACGGCATTCCGGCGGCGGCCATTTTATGGGAAACGCTCCACTACCTGGCGCTCAAGGTGGGTGGACCGGACGCATCGGTGTATATTCCCTCGCGAGCCGAAGGGTATGGCCTTAATAAACAGGGGATCGATGCGTTAAAAAAAGAAGGGGTAACGCTCCTTCTAACCGTTGATCTTGGCATACGGTCGGAAAAAGAGGTTGCCTATGCCCGCAAAGCCAAGATGGATGTGATCGTCATTGACCACCACTTGGTCGGTAGCACCTTGCCCAAGGCGATTGTGATTAATCCCAAGCAGCCCGGCTGCCCATCAAAGTTTAAGGATTATGCTGCAGGAGGCCTCGCCTGGAAGGTGGCCCAGGCGCTCACTGCCGATGAGCCCAATTTTTCCCGCTGGCAGCTGGATCTTGCCGCCATTTCAACCATCTCAGATATGGTGCCGCTCGCTTCAGAGAATCGGCTGATCGCGAAATACGGCCTGATGGTGATGGCTAAGCGCAAGCGGCTGGGGCTGCGGGCGCTGCTTGAAGTTTCGGGGCTCCACGACGGTGATATTTCCGGTTGGCAGATTGGTTTTATTGTGGCGCCGCGGATCAATGCGCCCGGCCGCATGGACCATGCCTCGCGTTCGTTTTACCTCCTGATTTCCCGCGATGGCGTCCAAGCCAAAGAGTTAGCGCAGTCGCTGAGCGACATTAACCTTGAGCGCCAAGAAGAACTTAAACGGGTGTTGCAGGAGGCGAGGGCACTGGTCGCCTCAGGCAACCTTGATCACCATAAGGTGATCCTCGTAGCTAAGGAAGGCTGGGGCGCCGGTGTGGTGGGCCTGGTCGCCGGCAGATTGACCGACGAGCACCACCGCCCAGCCATTGTGTTAAGCATTGAAGACGGTATTGCCAAGGGTTCGGCGCGTTCGATTGATGCGTTTCATCTTGTTAACAATCTTGAGAAACTTAAGGCCGATTTAATCTCGTTCGGCGGCCATGCCCGAGCCGCCGGGGTAAGCCTGCCTTCGGGTAAGTTAGCCACTTTTTATAGTTCCCTTCGCAAGCTTGCTGACAAGGAGCTATCCGATCAAGATCTTATCCCGAGGATTACGATTGACGCCCAGATTAGTCCTAAAGAGCTATCCATAGCCCTCACCCAAACCCTCTCCACCTTGGAACCGTTCGGGGTGGGGAACCCCCATCCGGTGCTTGCGCTCAAAAATGTGGTGGTCAAGGGTTCGCGATTGGTGGGTGCTGAGCAGGCCCACTTGCAGCTCCAAGTTGGGTTTGACCATTCGCAAGCGATCGTTAAAGCAATTGGTTTTTCCATGGCTGACCAGGCGCCGCAGGTTGCAGTGGGCAGCCGGGTTGACCTGGCGTTCTGGCCCCAGCTCAACACCTGGCAGGGCAGAACCCACTTGGATTTGAAGTTGGTGGGAATACGGAAAGCGGAATAATCGCGGGTCCTGGCTCGGGCACCGCCTCGGGTGTGCGCTCTACAGGAGCGGTCGCTCCGTATCACAATCCGTATTATGTGATCGGATGCTCCCTTCCTGTGGCGCTAGCAACCCACCCTCGGCTGGTACCTCTCGCCGGTTACTGAATTAAACCTCATACCTCGGAGGTGTGAGGTTTAAGGGCCGGATACAAAAAACCGTAGTCACGTGTGTGCTACGGTGGTGAAGGTCGAGAAGAATAGGCGTTAACTGACTTTGACTAATTTTGGTAGTAACTCGTACCGAGCAGTTACGCCTGGGAATTCAAGTCCATTTCGTTCAAATAATTCACAGAGTTCTTCTTCGGTTGCAGATGCGAGAATAGCATACGTGTTGTTTCCATATCCGCTGACATCGATCATGCCTCCTCCAAAGTACTCACCACTGATCTCCGGGTGCACCTCAATTCTCAGGTGTGGGGTACCATCTACGTCATTTCCTTGGGGTACCCATATAGGACCAAGGCCTGATGTTTCTACTACAAAAAAATCAGGATCGTCTTTTGACGAACGGACACCACCCCCAATATTCTTCACAACTATAGCTTGATTTCTCTCGAAAGTGCTAACGGGGTTATACCACTTGTCTCGCCCAGCGCTTGTGGTTGCCATTTATCACTCCTTGTAAATGAACTTAGAGTACTCGATGGGGATTATTACAAATTTTGACTTAGTTTTCAATAGGGTTTACTATGTGTTGTTATGCCGAAATCCCAGACGATCTTTGTTTGTTCTAACTGCGGCGAGGAGTTCATTCGCTGGCAGGGGCAGTGCTCAACCTGCCAGGAGTGGAACTCGCTCAAAGAGTTTACAGTATCAAAGGGAATAGGTAGTAGGGGACATCAGAAAACAGAACCTCTCCAACTCTCACTGCTCGCTGATGTAGTGCAAACCGATTTTTCCCGAATTGAAACCGGGGTGTTTGAGTTTGATCGGGTGTTTGGCGGGGGGATTGTGCCCGGCAGCATTACCCTCATTGGCGGCGATCCCGGCATTGGCAAGTCAACCCTCCTGCTGCAAGTTGCCGAGAAGATTGCCGGCACGGTGTATCTTTCTGCCGAAGAATCGCTCGAGCAAATTAAGTTGCGAGCGGAGCGGATTGGCCTTGCGGGGCAATTCCAGGCAGTGGCTGCATCTGAAATTGGCCAGATGCTAGACACTCTGGAGGCTGAAAAGACCAAGCTTTTGATCGTTGATTCGATTCAGACGGTCTACCACCCCGATTTTCCTTCGAGCCCGGGTTCAATCGTGCAGGTGCGGGAGTGCGCCATGCGGCTCCAGCAATTTGCTAAATCGAGCCGGGTACCGGTAATTTTAGTAGGACACGTTACCAAGGAAGGCACGGTGGCCGGGCCACGAATGCTCGAGCACTTGGTTGACTCGGTGGCCTACCTTGAGGGTGATCCGTATCGGAATTTTCGGATTCTCCGCTGCGTTAAGAACCGTTTTGGCGCCACCGACGAAATCGGCGTGTTCGCCATGACCGAAAAGGGTTTGGTGGAAATTAAAAATCCCTCGTCGCTGTTTTTGTCAGAACGGCGTGAAGCGCCAGGCTCGGTGATTACCTGTACAACGTCGGGCACCCGACCGTTCTTGGTAGAGGTCCAGGCGCTCACCAGTGGCACTGCCTTTGGTTACCCCAAACGGTCGGCCAACGGGTTTGACGTGAATCGGTTAAACTTGATTGCCGCGGTGCTGCAGCAGCGCGCCGGCATCAAACTCGCCGATCAAGACATCTATATTAATGTGGTGGGAGGCGTTAAACTCAAGGAGCCCGCCGCTGACCTTGCGGTGGCAGTAGCGATCGCCTCGGCGCGAATGAATCTAGCGGCAGAAAGCAATATCTGTATTTTTGGCGAGATTGGATTAAGCGGCGAGATCCGCAAAGTGTCTCAGGCAAACGCCCGCGAGCAAGAGGTAAAACGGTTGGGGTACATCCTCGCGCCACAAGCAAGCACCATTGGTGAATTAATCGCAAAGTTGCTCAAGAAGTAATATATGAACTACTTTTTTCAAAACATTCCCGAGGATGGCTTCACAATCTTTGTCGTTGCGCTCGGCGTGGCGTTCGTGCTGTACTTTCTGACTCGGCGGTTATTCCGGGTGCCGGTGACGTATTTTATCTTTAGCCTTATCGGGTTACTCCTTGGATTACTGGTTGGCTCGCTTGCCGCTGGGTTTTTCCGCCAGCTGCCGGGTGCGTATGGCCAGTGGTTGCCGCTTATTGTTCAGGCATTCCTTACCATTGTCGTGTTTGACTTTTTCGTTACCCAATCGCGAAAAGTCTCTGACGTGACGAGCGTAATCTATCAGCGCCTACTCGCGTTTGCCTATCCCGAAGAGCGCAAAGAGGGCCGCGAGCTCGTCTTGGACACGTCATCGCTCATTGACGGCAGGATTTCGGAGGTGATCGAAACTGGGTTCATTACCGATAAATTGATTGTACCCCGATTTGTATTGAATGAACTCCAGAATGTGGCTGACTCCGCTGATCCTATTAAACGGGCTAAGGGCAGACGGGGACTCGAGGTGCTCACCGATCTACAAAAACATCCGAAAGTTGGCTTCGCGGTTATTGAAGACAACCCGACCCGCACCGACAAGGTGGATGAAAAACTTGTTAAAGTTGCCAAATCACGGCGCGCGAGAATTATCACGAGCGACTACAATTTGAATAAAGTGGCCTCGATCTCGGGAGTAATGGTGTTGAACGTCAATGAACTCGCTAACTCACTGCGCCCGGCGGTGGTGCCCGGCGAGTCGCTCCTTGTGAGGGTGATCCAGAAAGGCAAAGGTAGGGGGCAGGGCGTTGGTTTTTTGCCTGACGGTACGATGATTGTGGTTGAGGACGGCAGCCAGTACGTTGGCCAAGACATCGACACTGAGGTAGAACGGATTTTCCAAACCGCCGCCGGGAAGATGATTTTTGTCAGGCCAAAAGAATGAAAGGCATGTTATTTATTGTATTGTATTGTAAGGTTCTCTAATGGGTTCACAATACCTGATCTTTTTGATATACTTTTGATGCTATTAGGCTTGTGCAGTACCAAGAATACCTTGCATATTGACAACCAGTTCAATAGTAGCAGACATGGAGGGAACGCAGATGTCCTGTTTTGAGACTGGCATTGTCCCAAAAGGATCTTGCTCGATTCCGGATGTTATCGAATACCGTATGTACGATTTCGTCACTGGCAGGATTAAAGTTACAGCAGATTTTTTTCTCTGTCCAACTGCCGAGAAGGTAAAGTTCTTGCTTTTTCACCCCGAAGAGATCAAGGCTAAAGTTGTTTCATTGCTTGATGACGAAACATGGTTTCCTTTCTTTGAGAAAGTCATAGCCAAACCAACTGGATTGGTGGTTGATCGAAGGCGTGCGATTATTAGTTCTAAAAGAACAGGCAACCCGGTTTTTCCACTGAGACCAGAATACACCCCAGAACTCATCAGTGATGGTTGGTTTCACTCGATTGAGTTATTAAAGGCAATTCCCCAGGTGGTACGGATACAATGCGAGATCCCAGGACCATTTTGGGAGGGTGAGGATCACAACTCGACCATCATACGAGGCAGCCGGCGACATCTGGATTTTCTTGAACAACGGTTGTTCTTTGAAGCTAAAGAATCACTCGTCAACTTTCGGCAACATCACTGGCAGCCTGCTGAATTCTATCACTTGGTTGTGGAATACAGCGATCGTACGTGTCCCATAGTTACCTCCCACTCGTCTGACCTGAATACAACCTTGAAAAGTCCAAAGGAGGGGGTCTGTCAATTTGACGGACGATTGATTGCTTATTACTGGTCAGATCAAGCTTTCATTGAGCACGCCCATGCCCAGGGGATTTATCTGGAACTTGGGCATGTTTAAGTCAGAATTGCCACGAACCCTCAGGCCTCAAAACTTGAGGGTTTTTTTATTATGGCATTGTACTGTTATCTCACGATCGCAGAATAAAGGTAAATAAGATTTTAGAAATATTATCCCAAAAGTATTTACAAATCGATTGATATTGATGTATATTGATTAGATATGATCAAAATATTACCTATTTCAAAAGCCCGGGTCAAACTCGGCGGGGTGGTTGAACAGATTCGAGAGAAAGGGGGGCACGTGGTGCTCGAAAAACACGGCATCCCGGTTGCCGTGATCGCCAATTACGATGATTACGAGGATTACCTCGACAGTATTGATCCTGATCTTCGGAAACGCCTCGAATTAAGCTATCGCGACTACAAAGGAGGTAGGCTTATCCTCGCTGAGCAAGTGCTCGATGAACTCCACCGGAAATATCCAGATAAGTCGTAACTCACCGAATGACTTTTATAGTCAAATTCACAAGGAAGGCTTTCCAACTGGCGGAAAAACTGACCAAGCGAGACCTGGAGGTAAAGCAACGGCTCAATCGGATGGTTCAAATTTTGCAAGAAGATCCTTACAACCTATCCAGGCAACATGATATCCAAAAACTTACCAATGAACCGATTGGTGCTTGGAGGATTCGTATCGGAAAATACCGCATGCGATATGATATTGAAAAAGATATTGTGGTTATCCATGACGTATTCCACCGCAAGAAAGGATATTGATATTACTGGGTCGTAAAACTCGAGATTGTGGAGATACCCTGACTGCCGGAGGAATCTTTCGAACGGGCGCGGAAGTAATAGGTGGTTTTAGGAGTCAGGTTGGTAAGCTCGATTATGTGCTCGGTGGTGTGGTTTCCTTGGATTGAGGACGTGGCGCCCAGTGAGTTCGTGGCGCCATAATCCACCTGGCCATCGGCCGGTTTTGAAGTAGTCCAAGTCACGGTCGCCTTTGAGGTAGCAATTGCAGAAACTTGGACAGCTCCGATGATCGGTATTTCTGAACCGCGCACCACAAGGATGGTGATCTCTTTTGAAATTTTAGCGCTGTTGGTGTCTTCAACAGTTACCTTGAGAATGTGGTTGCCGCCAGAAAGATTATTGGCGTTGTAGCTCGTGGTGTAAGGAGCATTGACTGCCGTGGCAATTGGGGCATTATCGATTGCAAACCCAACTTGCTTAACGCCGAAATGAGCCGAAGCTTCGGCGGTGATTTCAAAAACCCCTTCTACCTGTCCATCGTTTTTGGGTTTGGTAATGGTGATAATCGGTACTCGTTCAGAAGTGTAGAGGTCATCTTGCTCGCTCGGCGCTTCGGCTTGGATAAAGCCATTTTCTTGCGCCCAGCGGGCGACCGGCTCTTCCCAGTCGGGATTGTTGGGCCGCTCGGAATGGATTTTGGTAACGACTCGTTCTTCGATCAACTCCGAAGGCGTTAGCACGGTGGCAAGCTTGCCGGTTGCTTTGTTCACCCGCACGGTTACGTTAATGTCGTCTTTGTCTTTGGGAACCTGCCAGGCAGCAAAGATGTCGGTCGTAAGTTCGCGGGATGCGTTTGAAGGCAGTTTGTTCGAGAATTTTTCGACGGTTACTTCCTGGATCCCGTCTGGCCTAACAAACGGCTCATCCTGCCAGTCGCGGAGGATTTGGGAGAGAATGCTATTCCACATGGGAATTGAAACTGTTGAACCGTCGGCGCCCTTTTTCATAGCCTTGTTGTTGCTGTTGCCCGACCACACCCCTACGGCGACCTGCTTACTGCCGCCGACTGCCCAGGCGTCGCGGAATTCTTGGGTGGTGCCGGTTTTTACTGCCACTGAGTGGCCGGGGACGGAAAAGAGGTTGGTGAACCCGAACACTTGTGAACGGGCATCGGAGTCAGAAAGGATATTGGTAATTTCGTAGGCAATCTGTTTATCAAGGGCTCGGTGCTGCTCGGACCGTTTGAACTCATCAAGGACTTTGCCACTCCGGGTGTCTTCAACTTTCAAGATTGAGACCGGTTTGGAGTAGGTGCCATCGTTCAGCAATGTTGCCCAGGCATTGGTGAGCTCAATCAGTTTTACCTCGCCGCCGCCCAACACCAGCGAGAGGCCGTAGCGGTTGGGGTCATTGAGCGTGGTGATACCCATATCTTTGGCGGTTTTAAGTACCTCGGGTAGGCCAGTGAGCGCGAGCACCTTGACCGCCGGCACGTTGAGTGAATTGGCGAGCGCCTGGCGCACCGTTACCGGGCCGCGGTTTTTGCCGTCGTAGTTATCGGGTTTATAAGGGGGCCCGCCCGGCGAAACGGTGCCAAAGGTAGTGGGAAGGTCAAAAATCACCCGAGCCGGATTGAAATCATTGCGTTTCATCGCGGTAGCGTACACCACTGGTTTGAATGCCGAACCCGGCTGGCGATTGGAGATGGTGACGTTGAATTGGCCGTCAATTTCGTCGTTGAAGTAGTCGCGGCTGCCTACCATGGCGAGCACTTGGCCACTTTTGGTGTCCAGCACGACGGCTGCGGCATTATTGGCGCCAAATCGGTCGAGCCGCTTGGCGCCTTCTTCGATTGAGTCTTCGGCAATCCGCTGCATTTTTAAGTCGAGCGTTGTGGTAACCTTGAGCCCGCCTTCTGAAACCACTCGCTCACCGTACTTTTTGGTTAGCTGTTCCCGAATGTAGAAGACGAAGTGAGGGGCGATAATTGAGTCTCGCCGCGGTTGGAATTTAATTTCCTGAGTTTTGGCTTGATCGAACTCAGCAGTATCAATGTAGTGTTGCTCGTACATTTTCTCGAGCACAAAGTTTTTACGCCGAAGCAGCTCATCTTTGTGCGAACCGTACGGTGAGAAGTAGGTAGGGGCTTGGGGCAAGCCAGCGAGCACTGCCGACTCGGCGAGGGTTAGTTCCTTAGCGGGCTTGCCAAAATAGGTGCGGCTGGCGGCCTCAACACCGTAGGCATTGGTGCCGTAGGGGATTTCATTGAGGTAGAGTTCGAGAATTTTATCCTTAGAGTAGAGCGCCTCGAGTTCGAGCGAAAGGATGACTTCTTTAACTTTACGCAACAGGTTTCTCTTGGGGTTAAGGAGGGCGTTTTTGACAAACTGCTGGGTGATGGTCGAGCCGCCTTGGGTAGATTTGGTATTAGTTAGGTTGTGCCAAGCGGCGCGGAGAATCGAGGTGGGCTTGATGCCGAGGTGTTTGTAAAAATCTTTGTCTTCGACCGCAATGGTGGCATCCCGAATCGTTTCCGGCATGTCGGAAAAGGGGATCACGAGCCGTTTTTGTTCACCGGAGAAGGCAAACACCAGCTCGCCGTTGCGATCCAAAATCTGGGTTGAGCCAACATTAACTTTACGTTTAATCCTGCCCGGGGTAGGCAGATCCTTGGAGACCCAGGCAAACAAAAATAGAGCGACGATGCCGATCGTCAGCCAGGTTTTCGGAGCCTTGAAGTCGGGCAACTTGAGCCGACCCCATATTTTTGATCGTTTAGCTTGGGCTCGGATTTCGCGTACCCCAAGCGGATTAAAGAAGGCGGTCATTTTGATTCCTTTACATTATAGCGGTTTTCAGGGTAAAGTAAAGCAACATGAAGCCATCAAACGAGCAGCTGCTTACCCGCGGCGTAATCGAGGTGATTAATCGGGACCACTTAGCCCAGCGCCTTGGGAAAGGCGACGCCCTGCGCGTTAAGCTTGGCATTGATCCCACGGCACCAGATTTGCATTTGGGCCACACCGTGGGGCTGCGTAAGCTGCGCCAGTTCCAGGATGCGGGACACACTGCCGTATTGATTATTGGGGATTTTACCGCGCGGATTGGCGATCCCTCGGGACGCGATAAAACGAGGTCCTCGCTATCGGAATCGGAAGTCAAAGCCAATGCCAAGGCATACCAAGAGCAGGCTTTTAGGATTCTTAACCCCGATAAAACCGAAGTTCGCTGGCAATCAGAGTGGTTTGATGACTTTGGCCTCGATACTATAATTGAGCTTGCCAGCAAAGTCTCCACCTGGCACCTGCTTTCACACGAAACGTTTGCCAAGCGCAAGACCGCCGGCCATTCACTAATGCACCACGAGACACTCTACCCGCTGCTCCAGGGCTACGATTCGGTGGCGGTTAGGGCTGATGTTGAGCTTGGTGCGAGTGAGCAGAAATTTAATCTCATTACCGGGCGGCTGATTCAAAAGGCCTATGGTCAGGAGCCTCAGGATGTCATAATTTCCCCATACTTACTCGGCACCGACGGCAAAGAGAAGATGTCGAAATCAGTAGGCAACACGATTAATCTCACTGATAGTCCGAGCGATATCTACGGTAAGGTAATGTCGATTCCCGACGCGCTGGTGGTGCCATATTTTGAGCTGTTGACCGATTTGGCATTCGAGGCGTTAGCAAAAGTCAAACAAGAAATCAGGAATCACCCTCGCGATGCCAAAGCCCATCTCGCTCACTTAATGGTTGAGATGTTGCACGACGAACCGGCCGCGCAGGAGGCCGAGGCTGAGTTTAACCGCGTGTTCCGCGATCGGGAAATGCCCAAGGATATCCCCATATTCACCATTTCCGAAAAAAAACTCACCGTTCATGAATTGCTGATCGCTACGAAACTTGCTCAGTCGCGTTCGGAGGCGGCACGACTCATTGAGCAGGGCGGGGTGCGTGTCCACGGTAAACAAATCTTGAGTCCCAAAGACGAGATCGAAGTAACCGACCTTATTATTCAAGTAGGCAAACGGAGGTTTGCCCATGTCACCAGTAAAGGGAAAAAGCTCGGGCGGTAGCGTTCCGGAGTTTAACCCGTGCAGCGGTTGTGGCTGCGGTCCAATTTTAGTTATCTTGCTTGCCTTCGCCACTTGGTTTGCTTTCTAATTCCATGACGACATTGATTGAAACTGTTAGAGAAATTATTGAGCGTGTCGCCGATACTTCGGCCGGTAATTTGCGGGGCCATGTAGTAAGTTTGCCACCTAACCCAATGTTCGGCGATGTGTCCTCCAATCTCGCGCTTGTTTTGGCTAAGCATGTGAGTGGCCAACCGCTCACACTCGCGAATGATTTGGTGGAGAAACTCAAACATCACGCGGATTTTGCACGTGTTACCGTTGCTCCGCCGGGGTTCCTGAACATAACACTTTCTAGTGCTGCTCTCGCACGGGCCATAGCTCACGCAGTCAAGCCAGGCTACGGAGCTAACGACCGTTTTAAGAGTAAGAAAGCGCGCGTGGAGTTTGTGTCGGCTAATCCCACGGGGCCGCTCCACATCGGTAACGCCCGCGGCGGGCCGCTGGGCGACACCATCGCAAACGTGCTCGCCGCTAATGGCTACAAGGTACTGCGCGAGTACATCAACAACAACCGGGGCAACCAGATTAAAGAATTGGGGGAATCGCTGGCCGGTCAAGGAACGCAATACCAAGGTGAGTACCTACAAGATCTCAAACAAAAAATTAGCGAAGTGAGCGATCCGCACCAAGCTGGGATGAAGGCGGTCGAGGTGATGTTTAAAGAAATTATTGATGATTGCCGTGCCATGGGTGTTTCGTTTGATCGCGTCGTTCATGAAAGCGAGTTAGACGAGCAGGCCGGAGCGGTGCTTACCGAATTAGACAAGAAAGGGTTACTCAAAAAAAAGGACGGAGCGACGTGGTTTGCTCCAAAAGACGATTTTTTGAAGGATAAGGATGCGGTTATCGTGAAAAGTGATGGTTCGTATCTTTATTTCACCGCTGACGTGGTGTATCACAAAGAAAAATTTGAAAGCGGCTACGATCTTGTGGTTGATGTGTTCGGCAGTAATACCGTTGGCCACGTGCCTAAACTGCGGGCGTTAGCTTCGATCTATGGTTTCGACCAGCATAAGTTCAAGGTTATTCTCTATCAGTTTGTCCGGGTAAAGCGGGGGCAGGAAATGGTCAAAATGTCGAAGCGGGCCGGTACCTTTGTGACCGCCCGCGAGGTGCTGGAGGAGGTGGGCAAAGACGCGTTTCGTTTTTTTATGCTCTTACACGATGCCAACACTCACATGGATTTTGACTTGGAGTTGGCAAAAAAACAGAGTAAAGACAATCCGGTGTACTATGTGCAATACGCGATTGCGAGAATCCATTCGATTCTCGCAAAAGTGACGAGGAGTGAGAGAGTTAAGAGTGCAGAGTTAAGGGTTAATGATTTAGAGTTCGACAATCCTAAAATTCGGCAACTCGTGCTGGTGCTCACGGCATACCCGGATTTGGTTGCCGACCTGGGCGCGACGCTTGAAGTTCATCGCCTGAGCCACTATGCTATGAAAACCGCGAGCCTCTTCCACGATTTTTACGAATCGGTGCCGGTACTAAAAAGTGAGGGGGCGAAGCGGGAAGCGCTGCTTGGGCTTTGCAGGGCAAGTATGAATGTGCTCGAGCATTGCCTTACCCTCATGGGCGTAAGCGCGCCGGAAAAAATGTAACTATGAAATATAAAATCGCAGTATCGGGCGCCGCAGCAGGGGAGTGCACCGTGAGCGGCAAGGACATGTCATTCGAGGTGGGTAAAGAACTCGCGAAGCACGATTGCGTGGTGCTTACCGGCGCCACCACCGGGGTGCCCGAGTTCGTGGCCCAGGGTGCCAGAGAAGCCGGCGGCATGGTGATTGGATTTTCGCCGGCCGGGAGCGCAAAACAGCACCAAAACACCTATAAACTGCCGATCAACCACCACGACATTATTTTTTACTCGGGGTTTGGCTACGCCCACCGTAATACCTTGCTCACTACACTCTCAGACGCCGTGATCACGATTTGCGGCAGGATTGGCACCTTAAACGAATTCACTACTTCATTCGAGGAAGATAAAATTATCGGCGTACTCCTGGGTTCGGGCGGCATGGCCGATGAGATTCCCCATATCGTGGAGGTGGCCAAGCGCGGCCCGGGCCATATCATCTACGCCGATAATCCCAAGCAGCTGGTCGAAAAAGTGCTCGAAGCAATCGAAAAACGGAACTCGGAATAAAAAAAGCGGTCTGCCGGAGGCGACCGCTTTGGGATTGAATTGAACAAAATACCAGGAGCGCTACCTGTCGCCGCTCTAGGAACGGCTACGGTTAACGGTTATGGTTATTTATTCTAAAAAGATAGGGACGAAATATTAATATCCACGCCTTGCGGCCGCGGTTGCAATGCTAAGGCGGTTCGTGATATGCTCGGCTCACAAGGAGAACGGTGAAGATTGTTTACACTCGCCACGCCAAGCGACGAATGAAGTGGCGCAAAATTTCCGAGCGAGAGGTGCGAACAGTTCTCTTGAATCCCGATCATCAAATACCTTATCAGTTAGATCAAAGTGTTATTAACGCATTTAAGCATATCGGTAAACGTTACTTACAGGTATCATATAAGCGCCGCGGTGGAGCAATCGAAATTATTACCGCAGTTGATAAAAGTGATTGAAGAAGACCATGAAGATAGAATATGACGAACAAGCAGATGCACTCTACCTTGCGGTTCAAGATCGCAAATATGTTAGCCGTAGCCGCGAAGTAGAGCCAGGGGTCGTAGTTGACCTCGATGACAAGGGACATGTGATTGGTTTTGAGGTATTGGGCGTCTCGAAGCGCTACCGGCCGCAACAGTTCCGGCGTGCCTCACTCGAGAACGTCGTTCTAGCACGATAACTATAAATTGACTTCGTACAACTTCCCGCCAGAGGTGAGCCACGCCTTGCGGCCGCGGGGGGCAACGTAGATCTCGTCCACCGAGCCGAGCTCGAATACATACTGGTGAATGTACTTGCCGTCCTTGCCATACTCAACTAGGCGCGGCCGGTTTTTGGCGTTGTCTAGGATAAAGATCGAGAGCGAATCGGCATCGGCCACAATTTTTTTGGGGTCGCTGATTGTCTCGTCGGGCTGGGGCGCGGCGGCAAGATTAAACCCTTGTTTTTCACCCTTGAGATATTTATCCACTTTACCGTCGGTTCGGAGTACATAAATCGCGCCGTCGATCGCCATGCCTATGGCGCTCCCTAGCCCTGGTCCCTTTTTGAAAAACCCGGCGGCGCCTTTATAACCTTCATCAGAAAGCGAATAGCGCCAAACCTGGTTACCTTCGGTATCAAGGAGGTAGAGGTTGCCGGCAAATATTTTCATGTCTTTGCCGCTACCAAGGGTTGCGCCCTCGAGCGCTGGCACAACCTTGTTGGTTTTGTCTTTGAGATGGCCCCGGACGAGTTGCGCTTCAGAAGTAAGGCCGAATAGCTTATCGTCCTGTTTGGCGGTTAGGATTACCTTGACCGCTTTCTCGGCGGCCGCCACTTGGTCGGTAGTGCCTTCGAGCAGGTTAGCGGCTACCAAATTGCCTGAATCATTGAACCCCCAGATTTTGGAATCAAACTCTGCCATGCCGGTTGCCTGGCCAATTTCAAGAATCGATTTCATGTCCTTAAACCGAGTGGTGGCGGTGAGTTTGTCGAGTTGGCCTTCAACTTCGCTGAGCACTGACTGGGCTTCTTCATTGAGTTTGGGGTGGGGCGCCGCAAACCGAGCGCCCTCGAGCGCCTGGGCAAAGAGTTTTTGCGCTTGGGCTTGCTGGCCGAAGATCAAGGCAGTTTTACCTTCCTCAGCTTGGCGTTTCGCCTGGGTGAGCCGTTCCCGCTGATCAGTAAATCGAGCCTTTGAGCTTGAGGTGGAGCGCTGCGCGCTGATTGAGACGATGAGGATGAGCGCCAACACCAGGGCGCCGGCAAGGAGCAGTTGGGTACGGCGCTTGCCCTGCCGAGCTTCTGTAATAAAGTTTTTCACGCGGACGAGCCAGCTCGCGCCAATCGAGCTCAAGCGGGCCTTGGTTTGGGGTGGCAGCCGTAGGACAGGGAGTTTTATTTTTTCCCCCTTGGCGGCAGCTGACTTGGGCCCATGGTAGTCGTGGACCGTGAAAAGATTTTTGCCAATGATGCTTTGATGAATCGGGGCTTTTTCTTTGGTAACTTCCTTGAATTTGGTGGTGGTTTTGGTAATGGTTTGCCGGACAAAAGGGACTGCTTGTTTGCGGGTTTGATCGTAGGCGAGCTTGCCCAACCGTTTGGATTCCGGGAGGATTTTTTCTCGCAGGTAGGTTGTCGCCAAGCCCAGCGCACGACTCGCCCCATCTATGCCCACCTCGAGAGCAGGCATAACTTGTTTGGTAACTATATCTTTGAGGGCGGTCGAGGTTGCCCCTGCCGATTCATCAAGGTAGACCACACTGGGGTAGCGCTCGTCGGTTTTGGGCGACTCCCCGAGCACTAAGAAGTTAACCATCCGACGTTTGTCTTTAGGCAGGCGTTTGATGATATTAGTGGCGGCCTGGTAGCTCGATTCGTCGGTCATCAGGTCTTTTAGGGTGTTTTTATCGAACTCATCAATGAGGATTGGCGACGTGAGTAACACCACATCATTGGTGGTAATTTCTCCTGAGACGATCGATGAAAAGGTGGCAAGCGGGTGGGGTTCTTCGGCCCGGACACTCGGTTCAGTTACCTCGGCCAGCTTGCCGCCTCGCAGTAGGTAGCCGCGCGCATTGCCTGCCGAGGATAGGTGGATTTGTTTATCTACTCGCAGGGCGATCACCGACGAAAGGCGGCCGATCCAGTCGGTCTCGCCAGTTTCGGTGATTCGGGCGAGCGTTTCGTTTACCTTCTTGAGGGCCTGTTCGAAGTTCTCGAGATCAGAAGTAGATTTACCGCGGTAGTACTCGCGTTTAAGGGTGTTGATAATAGTCTGGCCGATTTGAGCATTCGGGTACCAGGGCCGGGTGATTTCGACGAGCGCAAAGAGCGTACCGAGCTCTGAATCGGCATCATCTGGTTCGATTACCTGGGTGGTAAGGAACCGGTCCTCGAGTTTTTGGGAAATTACGGCTTTAGTGTAGGTAGTTTGGGTCATAATATTTTGTGTCAGGGTGCCGGGACTCGGACCCGGGATCTCCAGACCCCCAGCCTGGCGCTTTACCAACTAAGCTACACCCTGTCCGGCGACCTTCCCGACGTACGTCGGGACGCGCTACCAACTGCGCCACACCCTGATCCGCAGATCGCACTCATGATCCGCATTGTATCTAAAACGTCGGTTGGATACCAGTTATTAATTGGAAGAGGACCGACGTGGGTCCAAGTACTGCGGTGTTAAAAATTGGTATCCCAATGGCCGAAAGGAGGAGTAGCCCAATGAGGATCGGGAAGCCAAGTTGCTCGATCATGAGGTAGATTTCAAACGGCACCACCAGGCGCAGCAGTTTTGAACCATCGAGCGGCGGTATTGGCAGAAAATTAAACACCGCCAACACCAAATTAATGAATACAAAAATAGAGAGCAGTTCGAAGATGCTTTGTGAAATGGATCCGCCAAGCAGGCGCAGCGAAAGGCCAAAGGCGGTGGCCAGGATGATATTTGAGAGCGGCCCGGCGATTGCCACTTTAAACTCGTCGAGCGCAGGATTGCGGAATTTTGTTGAGTTAATCGGCACGGGTTTACCCCAGCCAAAACCGAAAATGAGCAAAAACAGTGAGCCAATCGGATCGAGATGGGCTAGGGGGTTAAGCGTGAGTCGCCCGGCAAGCTTAGGGGTATCGTCACCAAGGCGGTTCGCCATAAAACCGTGCGCCGCTTCGTGCCAGCTGATGGCGGTAACAAGCGCTAGGAGCAATCCGGCAAATTCAAAAGGGGAGCTAAGTAGCTGCCAGAGCATAGACGTCCTTTAGAAGGTATGCTAGCATACAAAGTATGGCTAAAACAACCCTTCGACTGCATGATGCCGAACGCATCTGTGAACGGTGCGGCAAGCGGCCCGTTACCGGTTACAATCGTCCCAACTCACTTCACCGGACTAAACGGATCTTTTTGCCGAACATCATCAAACACGCCGGGAAAACGCTCTGTTCCCGTTGCTTGCGGACGCTGCGCCACCTAGGCGACGTTAAGCCGCTTGGGCGCGTTTCTCTTTAAAACAATCAGCACACAGGAGCCCCTCAGGGTTCTGTGGCTTGAAGGGGACTTCACCGGGTTTGCCGCAATTGGCACACGTGATTTGATACATCACGCGCTCGGAGTTGCGCTGCTCTTTCGCTTTTTTGCGATCGTCAGGGCAGCGAGCAGGAGGGTTCGAAAAGCCTTTTGAGCTGTAGAACTCCTGTTCTCCGGCGGTCCAGATGAACGGCTTGCCGCAATCGCGGCAGGTGAGTTCCTTGTCTTGAAATTCAGCCATAATATAGCTTGGATTGACCCAGGTAAACTGGGGGTTAGTAATGTATTGCCAACGGTTTCGACCACCAGATAACCTGGGTGTAGGCCGCGGGGTTTCGGAAAAACCTAAACCTTCTTTACAATACCACAGAACCTCGGTAGTGTCAACATACTCATGGTGATTGATCAATTCATTACTAAGCTCAAGGAGGGTAAAGGCGCCCATGGCTACCTCCTTGTGGGAGAACCTGCTGAAGCCAAACATTTTTTTGATAAGCTCGTCAGTGGGCTGGCCATTCACCCGGCCGATCGGCTGATGATTGACTCACCCGAGATTTCGATTGATGAAGTGCGCGGTTTGATAAAGCGTTTAATCGTGCGGCCATTTGGCGGTAGCGGCAAGCTAGCATTTATTGCCGGCAAACTTTGGGGCGAGGCAGCGGCGGCGCTCCTTAAAATCGTCGAGGAGCCACCCGGGGGAACCCTCATGTTTTTCCAAGCCAAGCATGTTGATGACATTCCCATTACCCTTGCCTCACGGCTCGAAAAAGTTCGCTTAGGAGGTGTCGCAAGTCCGCTCGGCAGCTACCCCGCTCCAAAGCAATTGTCGGCAATGTCAATTCAAGAGAAGTTTACCCTTGCCCGAACGCTTGCCGAACAAAAACAGGCAAGGGAGTTTATCGACACATTAGTTCTTGCACTCCGCGAAGCCTTGGTATATGATGAGCCGACCCAACGGCTGATCGAGGAGTGTCTGACGGCCAAACGGCAGCTCGTCTATAACATCAACGAGCGGCTCCTCCTCGAGAATCTGCTGGTGAAAATAAGTAGCTAGTATGGCATTCGAAATTATTACCCTCCTTGTTGCTGGCTTAATCTTCGTGATTCTCATGAAGCGTTTGCCGTTTACCACGATCGGCCGGAGTACGAGCGTTTTGCCCGATTCCAACACTCCTAAACCACTCACTGTTACCGATTCCAATTCTGTGGAAGAGTTGCTGGCTCGCGCAGAGCAGGCCTTCAAATCACGCGAGTACGACACCGCCGAGGCCTACTACCTAAAAATCGCCGCCGCGAAACCCGATCTACCTAAGGTATACAACAGACTCGGCATTATTTACCTTGAGCGGAAGAACTACAAAGACGCCCGTGATGCGTTTCTCACGGTGCTACGCTTCGATAGCCAGGTGGCGGCGCGCCACTACAATTTGGCGATGGCTTACTTGGGCCTGGGTAACAAGCGCAAGGCCGAAGCCGCGCTCAAACAGGCAATGTCGCTCGATTCAACCAACGACCGCTACAAGGCAATGCTCGATAAGTTGCATGAGGGGTAATTTACCCGGCCAGGCTCGCCCCATTGCCACGAGCGCCGGGAGTTGATTTGCTCCAGCGGCAAATCCCTCCCTGGCACTCGGTTTTGGCCTCTCCTTCGACTTCGCTCAGGAACCCAGCCCGGCCGAATCCTCCGTGATCCGCTCTTAGGCAATTGGGGCTTCGCTGGCCGTTCAACGCCGCTCGATTATGGTAGAATTAAGCCGTGCCGAGGTAGGGCCGACGCCCTTCAGGGTCGGCCTCCCGACCGAAACGTCGGGACTCAGTGGTCAAGCCGAGGTAGCTCAGTGGTAGAGCGGCGCTTTTGTAAAGCGCGGGTCGGAGGTTCAAATCCTCTCCTCGGCTCATGACTAATAAAGAATCGATTTGGCTTTCCAACGGTTTCTTGACTAGCGTAATTATTGTGGCATTACTCTTAATCTTAGCTGTGGCTTGGCAAATTTTGGCAGGCAAGACCACCACTGTGGCGGACTGCGGAAGCCCCAACCTCGAATATCCAGAACGTGAGGAACCTGCCAAAAAGTGCATAAACGAACGATTTCAACAGTGTCTGCCGACTCGATATACTCCCAGTGTAGATCTCGCGGCATTAAGTGTGGGTACCGTGACTTATCAATATGAGATTATTGGCCCAAGTGAGCATGGTTGTAACGTAAAGTCTCAATTCATTAAGAACCCTAACGCCGCCTGGCTTGGCAAAGTAATGCAGTGCGACTACGACAACAAGCTCGATTTCGAAACTGCAGTCAATAAGGCAACTACCAATGGTTTCAATAGTTGCCAGGGTCCCTTGAAAGATGTCTTGACTAGCCCTCCTTCATGTAAATCATTGGATCCTTCCGTTACAGTAAGTTGTTGATATTATTTGAACTTCGCAAATTTGAGTTCTTTGAACGGGAACCCTTTTCGATCAGCAGTGGCAATTTGGTAATCTCGGGTAATGGCGGTCGCCGCGATTAGGCAATCAATCAGTGCGACTCGAGTGCGTTTGCGAATCAGGCGATGCCGCAGCTCGCCGGCCGTTTTTGCGATTTCAATGGTAACCGGTACCACATCGACGATCGACAAGGTTTTCTCGAGCGGGGCAGTGCCCTCCAAAGGCGGTTTCGATAGATATTCGGCGATGCTGATAACGGAAATGGCAACGGTGCCTTGTTGAATCCACTGTTCTACAGCGTCAGCATATGGTTGCTGGTCCTGGAGATAATAGATCAAGATGTTAGAGTCCAGTAAGACGGGCATCTGATAAATTGCGTTCTCGCCGCAGCCACTCCTTCACCTGTTCAACTGATCCCCAGCCGGTTTTTGGGTTGATGCTGCCTTTTAATTCGTTGGCGATTTTCCGGCGCATGGTTTGGGTAAGTTTCGTTTTCCGCTCATACGCGGCAGCTGCCTGGCGCAGGTATTCCGCCATGCTGATATTGCGCTGGCGCGCCTCGCGGGTGATCTTCTCTTTCAGGTCTTGCGGGAGACTGATTTGGGTTCTCACCAGGTGTTTCATGATGTAATATCATTACATCACATCGCCGGGATAGTGTCAAGCGACAGGAGGTGTGTTGAGGATTTTTTACCTTATAGCTATAATGTATGTGCGCTGGGGTACTCAAGTGGACAACGAGGCGACGCTGTAAACGTCGTGGCTCAACGCCTTCGGGGGTTCGAATCCCTCCCCCAGCACAAATTATGGGAAGTTTAATTGAAATCAATGATACGTTGCAGCTCACAAGAGAGCAGGGTTTTCCTCCTGAGCTGGATCTTGAAAAACATTTGAAAAAACCGCTCAAGGCTGATGATTTTACAGGAAGACTATTTGAGTTTAACAGTAAAGAAGGTATTAGGATTTATCAACGTCCACCCATAAGAAATTTTCTATTTAGGTTAATTTCGCCCATTAGCTCTTACACAAAGTCGGGGTTCCGACTGAACTGTATGGTAGACCTGTAAACTAGCTTGGATTTACTTTACCCCTCGTCATAAGCCTGTTATGATAGAACTATGATTACCAAGGAGGTGCTCCAAGATTTCTATTTAAAGCAAGGGAAATCCATGCAACAAATTGCTGTTCTTCTGAATTGCTCTTTACACAAGGTCGCCTATTGGATGGAGAAGCGTCAGGTTAAGAGACGTTCAATTAGCGACGCGATATATCTATTGAATAATCCCGATGGAGATCCTTTCTTATTTACACAACCCACTACTCTCGAAGAGGCGCAATTGTTGGGTTTAGGTATTGGTTTATATTGGGGCGAAGGAGCAAAAACTTATAAAACCACCATACGATTGGGCAATTCTGATCCTTTATTAATTAACACATTCATTGATTTTCTGGTAAAAATCTTTAGAATTGAGAGGAATCATTTGAGATTTGGACTGCAAATCTTTAATGACCTTGATCCAGAGGCGGTTTTAAATTATTGGTTAAAGGTTTTAAACGTTCCGAGAAGCCAATTTCACAAAAAAATTGTTATTACACCTTCTAGGGCCAAGGGAACATATCGGAAAAAAAGTGAGTACGGGGTTTTGACAGTTTACTTTCATAATAAAAAATTTCGAGATTTACTATTTAGTTTAATGCCGAGGTAGCTCAGTGGCAGAGCATTTGCATGGTAAGCAAAAGGCCGCGGGTCCGATTCCCGCTCTCGGCTCCACACTTCGCTCCTTTGGAGCTTCGCGTGGCAAGCACAGTAAGTAAACAAGGAATAATATAACATGGCAAAAAGCAAAAAAGAATTGATGGCCTTGCGTTGCACGGTGTGCGGCAACACCAACTACACCTCGCGCAAGTCGAAGGGGGTGATCGAGGCTAAAAAGAAGTTTGAGATTACCAAGTTTTGCCGCAAGTGCCGCAAACACACCGAGCATAAAGAGAGCAAAAAATAAAATTTAGTTTTCCGCCGTTAGGCGGTAATGGGGATGTGGTGAAGTGGTATCACAAGGGTCTCCAAAACCCTAGTCGGGGGTTCGATCCCCTCCGTCCCCGCATGGAAACTATTGGAAATGTACCTAGCACTATTAGAATATTTTTAAGCTATTCAACTAAAGATAAGGAATTGGCCGGGCGTATAAAGTCCGGTCTAGAAAGTTACGGCATCGAGATATTTTTAGCACATGAAGATATTATTCCCTCTCATGAGTGGCAAGAGGTAATTTTGCGACATCTAGATAGCACCGATATTTTTATTCCCATTATCACGGACCATTACAAAATATCCAACTGGACTGATCAAGAATGTGGAATTGCTTTTGCTAGAAGGAAAAAGATAATGCCCCTTGCCATTAATGGAGAAAATCCTTATGGATTTATTGCCAGGTATCAGTCCTTGAATTTTGACACCAGCTCTCTAGATATCTCACTGAAGAAAATAATCAATGCCATAAGAACAGATGAGCTCTTCAAAAAACAATTACTCGATTCGATTATAAAAGTTTTTGCGAAGAGTAATACTTTCAAAGAAGCAGGTGAGAAAGCACAACTATTAACAGATTTTGATGAAGTATCGAATGAACAAATTATTGAGATCATCAGTGTTGCAAGCCGAAATGAACAAATTTATTCATCTTCTCGTGCGGTGACCACTCTGAGATATTTCTTTAGCAAGAACCAAGTTCACCCGGATTTACTTGAAGATTTTGAATCCAGAGCATTTACAAAACAGCAGGAATTCTCTAGGTCAAGCGGGACAATTAATTTAGATGAAATTCCCTTTTAATTTCGTGATTAATGATCAATAGTTTTGCAGAGCTGACCTGCAGACCATGTCGCGGCGGTGAGCCGCCACTTGACGCGGCGGAAATCCAAGCATTCAAATCCCAAGTCTCAAATTGGGAAATTATTGAGGAAGAGGGGATAAAAAAGCTCATACGTTCATTCGCCTTCAAAAACTTTTCCGAAGCACTCGCGTTTGTGAATAAGGTGGGGGAGTTAGCGGAAGTACAAGGCCACCACCCGGAAATCGAGTTCGGCTGGGGGCATGCGACGGTGACCTGGTGGACGCACAAGATTAATGGCCTTCACCACAACGATTTCATTATGGCGGCGAGGACCGACAAGATAATTTGACAATTGTCTCGTACAGTGTTATAATTTGGATAACTTTAGAAAGTAACGCTAAGGAGGTCTCATGAGGAGGGAACTATTTTTCGGGATGTTGAGCGGCGTGCTTTCAATCAGCGTCGCTTTCGCCCAAACCACTACCACCACTCCTACTGCCGCGACGCCGGCAACCACATCTACTACCACAGCCCCAACAACAACGGGAGCACCGGCCACCACTGGCCTAGTAGTAACCACACCGCCCCAACCGACTGCGTTACTCGCTACCACGACACCAGTTACTGCCGCAGAACTTGGTGTGGCGCCCCGGCCAGGGTTCTTCAGCTTGCTCGGCTTGCGGTTGCAGCGGGTGTTTGCTCTGGGCGATATTGCTAAAGCGAGGGTTACTGAGCAGTTGGCTAGGACGCTCCTGCAACAAGCTAGAATCGCTGCTGCCCAGGGTGATACCGCCCGTGCCCAAAGCTTACTGACCCAGTACAACGCCGAAACCAGTCGGGCTAGTCAGTTGATTTCAGGCGCACTTACCCAGGTTAATCTTAAAACCAACCCAGCGGCCCAAGCGCTCGTTACCCAGATTGAGGAAGGCAAAATTTTGGAAGCGGCGGTAGTTGATGAAATGAGATTGAAGGCCACCGGCGAGTTCAACAAGCGTTTGATCAAGGAGCGGGCTGAGATTGCTAAAAAGTTGGTGAAACTGCTCACCAAGGAAGATCTGACACCAGCGGAACTGGAGCAGAAGATCGCTAAACTGGTCGCTAAACTGGCGGAAAAAGAAGCCAAAGCCGAAACTAAGCTTGCCAAACGATTAGCCGCCCTTAACTTGATTGACGAGGCGGCGGACGAGGATGAGGAGTTAGGTGAGCCTGATGAACTTAATGAAGAAGATGAGGATGAACTTGATCAAGCGGTCGGCGCAGCAGAGCAGGGTGTGATAGCAGAGGCGGCGGTTTTACCAGCCGCCAATCTTGGTCAGCTAGTTTCCCAGATTCCTGGTTCAACCAGCAAACATTTGGTGGTGCTCCAAGCTCTCCTTGATCGCGTGCCAGAAGCGGCCAAATCAACCATTGAGCAGGTGCTGACCAAGGAACTCGAAAAAGCCAAGGCAAAACTAGGAGCAAAGCAAGCAGAGTTAGGAGAATTGGTTGATGAGGGTTCTGTCAAGCACAAGGTTGCCAAAGAGAAACTACTGGCCAAGCTCCAGGAAAAAGCTGACGATCGAATCACCAAAGCAATTGAAAAATCAACCAAGCAGTTGCAAAAGGCCGAGGAACGCCGCGCCAAACTGCTTGAGAAGCAAGCCAAGCAGCAGGATTCTGACGAGGAGGAAGTAGACGAGGACGAAGACGATGATGACCAGGCGACGTCAACTGTTTCACCCAGCCCAACTGCCACGAGCTCACTATCTGACAGATCCACGCCCACTGCCACCCCTGAACCCAAAACCCACAAAATCGAGCTTGAGAACGATGGCTTTAATACCACGAGCCTGACGATCAACGTGGGCGATTCCGTGACCTTTGAGATCAAGGATGAGGGCAGCTACCAGGTTCGCTCCGGCCCGCACCCGACTCACACCGACATTCCGGAACTTGACTCAGGCGTGGTAGCCAAAGGCGCCAAGTACACTTTCAAATTTTCCAAAGCCGGTGGTTTCCGCTTCCACGACCATCTCCACCCGAGCTTCACCGGCACGATCACCGTCAAATAAAGCTATGAATGCAAGGAGGTTGGTTGCCGCGCTCGTGGTTGCCTTGGTTATTTTTTCGCTTGCCCATGCCCAGACTGCCCAGATTGGGATTCTCGGCAAGGTAGGCACGGTAATCGGCAGGCTCAAGGAATCGCTCAATATTAGAGGTGGGCTGGTAGTCAGCTGCCAAGGGATTGCCGGATCAGTCGAAGTGGTATCCGGCACCAAAGTGATTTCCGACTACTGCGCCACCCAAAACTCACTGCTGGCGTTTGATCCGACAAAAAAGGTAACCAAGCAGGCGGCGGCTAACATTACGAGACTCAACCGCGACGTGGCGCGCCGGTGGGCGCCCTCGGGTACGGTTACCGGCATTTTATGTTTGCGCTGCCCCACAAGTCCTCAGGGTACGAATCCAGACCCGTTTCCGCCCGAGGGCAGGGTTTGGCGCGTTGACGGCGACCTGACGCTCAAAGATATTATTTTTCAGGGCAGAGGAACGGTAATTGTGAACGGTAATCTGACCATTGAAGGTAGCGCGACCTATGATCCGGTCCAGGCGGCAAACTCTTCCGTGGGATTCATTGCGATTACGGGTAGCTCCGGCGGCGGCAACATCACGTTCAAGCCCGGGGGTTCCGGCACCCAAAAAATAGTCGGGGCGTACCTGGCAACCGGCACCGTGAGCCTGAATGTCTCTGGCGCCTGCTCAACGGCGCCCCTTGATGTTACCGGTTCGGTGGTCGCCAACAGATTTGATTTTGGAGGGCGAAAGGCGGCTTGCTAGCCATGGCCAGCGATCGCGTTAGTTATGCTATACTGATAGCGGGAACTGTCTTGCTCATTGCCGGTATTGCCGCGTACCTAGCTGTCGACCGGTTACCGATGAAATATCAAAGTAAATCAAGTCAACCATACGCGCTGCCCGCACCATTGCAGGCGGCGCCATAATAAAAGGAGGAGCACCGATGCAGATTTTTCGACTTGTAACTGGCGCCTTGTTCTCGATAGGCGGTTTAGTGTTAATCGTCGCGGCCGCAGCGACATACCAGGCTAAAAAAGTCGCAGCGCAGACCGCTGGCACGAGCTATAGCGCCACCTGGACTCCTACCAAGTGCCGAACCGTTACACGCGTAAACTTCGGAGAAATTCAGATTGGACCCGCGGAATGGAAAGTTACCTATACTGCCAACGGCCGGACGGTTGAAGAAACTTGGGCTCCGACCTTCTGGAATAATAGTATCATACCACAAGCGAATTTAATGACATTCGGGACCAAAACGGATTGCCATTTAATTTCTTTCTCAAGAGATAACGACGTTGCTCAGGGTAGTAACTTGGCCTCGAGCGGCTACTACGGTTTTGTTTACTATAATGTCACACAAAGACTATTTTCTGTCGCCGGTTCTTCAACACCAGGTAACTGGCAGGTAACAGGACAAGTCAGGTAGATGAACCATATCGCGCTACTGCTCGCTGCGGTCGCCATTGGCTTAGGTTTTTTCCACAGCCAGGCGCTGGCAATAGCCCCGCCAGCGAGCTCGATTTGCGTAATAGTGCCTGCGTTTTGCGAGGATCGTCCCACAGTGGAACCCTCCATTGATTCGTTTGCAAAAACCACATCAACTGCTAGGGTGTCACCCGGCGAACTCGCCACATTTACGCTGAGCTACGCAGCAAAGAAAAACGACGGCAGATATGATTCCCGGCCTTGCCGCTTTGGCAGTAGGTTTTTTGGCGGGCTGCGGTACAACGTGAGTTGGATCGAAATCGAAGACAAGCTGCCGGCCGGGTTCAGTTTTGACTCGGCTATTCCCACACCCAGTTTTTGCCCGCTGGCCGCCAGCACACTGCTATGGCGTTCCGATGCGGTTGACCCATCAGACTCGAAGGCGGCGGCAGGCACAATCACCCTGAAAGCGAGAGCTGGCGCTTCGGTGTGCAGTCAAAATCCTTCCGGCAGCGCCACCAACAACGCAACAATCACCGTATATAAAAGCGGGGGTGGTCTTACTACGACCGCGAAGTCATCGTCTGTTACCTTGAACTGTAATCCACGGGCGACGCTCACAAGTATTAACCCAAATCAGGGCAATCAGGGGGCAACCGTCAATGTGACGCTCACCGGCACAAACTTCAGCGCAGGCCCAACGATCAATGCGGGCAACGGCATTACGGTCTCCAATACGACGTTTGTATCGGCAACCCAGATCACCGCCACGTTTGCCATTGCAGCTACTGCGGCACTCGGCCCGCGCAACATTACCGCAACGATGGATGGGGTGACCACAAATCCAGTTACCTTTACCGTGAATACTGCCTCGTCCGGTTCAGCCCCCACGCTTTCAGGGATTGTGCCAAACTCAGGTAGTCCAGGTTGTACGGTAAACGTCACGCTCAATGGCACAAATTTTGCCGCCGGCGCAACGATCACTGCCGGTAGCGGCATTGCGGTATCAAACATCAACGTTGTGTCGGCAACCCAGATCACCGCCACGTTTACCATTGCGAGCACTGCTACCTTAGGTGGTTACGATGTGAGGGTAACCGTTGGCGGTTTGACAAGTAATCCTGTTACATTCACCGTGACTACAGGTGCATGTGGCGGTGGGGGAGGAGGGCCCCCCGCCACATCATGCAGCTTGCTGGTGTGTTTCAGCTACGATGCCAAAGTGATTATTCTGCCTCCGCCAGGATTCACTCGAATTATCAAACCATTCATTTCTGAAGTAGCGCCTTAGTAAGAGATTTTGACATTGGGATTTCCTTCGGTTACGCTGATGTAAACAAAAGGTAAGGAGGGTATGGCACAGGACGCAGAATTGGTATTTCCGAAAATTGAAGAAAAGCCGTCAGTTATCTCGATAAGCGGTCTTTTTATGGTGATCGCCTCGGCCTTGGTGGTTGGGTTGACTATTCTGACTGCGCTCATTGGTGCGACCAAGCGTTCGCAAGTTTCCTCGCTCACACGGAAAAATCAGGAACTCGATGCGCAGCTTCGCTCCCCTGAATTGGCGACTGTCCGATCCCAGCTTGAAGGAGCCACCGCCGTTGCCGGACAGCTGAAACAGATCCTCGAGAGTCGGACCGACTGGCGAGCGCTTTTTGAGGCGGTGAATCGCGCTACCGTCAAATCGGTGAGAGTAACTTCCTTAAGCTACGACGGAAAAGGAAACCTCAGGGTTGACGGCGAGGCAGGGGACTTTACCTCAATCGCCAAACAAATGGCCGCTTTCCGAGCGCTTAAGATCGTAAAATCGGTGACGGTAAGTTCGATCTCGACAAGTATCAATAAAACCAACTTTTCCTTGACTGTCGAACTAAAAACCAGTGAGCTTAAATTTATAGGGGGTAGGCAGCAATGAAGCTGATGGTAGGGCAAAAATTGGGCGGTTTCCTCCCTCTTTTTGCTATGCTCATTGCTATCCTGACAATTTGGTTTGGGCTCGTGCCGCAGTTTGGCAGGATTGGCGATACCCAATCAGAGATCGCCCGGCTCTCAGGTGAAGTTCTGGCTAAGACCCGCGAGGTTGAAACTCTGCGGAAGCTGCTCATAAATAGCAAAGCGACGAATGGAACACTCAACCTACTGTCGCTCGCGGTACCGTCTGAACCGCAGATTCCAGAGCTTCTTATTATGGTACAGGCGGTGGCTCAAAAGGCAGGATTAACACTCGTTAATGCCACACCATCAGCCTCGCCGGGCGGCACGAAAATGGATATTACGCTCAAGGGTGGCTATAGCGGGGTCGTGAGTTTCCTGGATATTTTGAACCGTAATCTAAGGCCCGGCGTGGTCCAAAACTTTTCGATTATCAGTCAGAGTAATCCTCCCGATGAATCTGGATCGGGACTAGCCCAAACCGTGGCCAGCTTGAGCGTAGAGTTCATCGGCGGGGCGGCGGCGAAGGAGGGTGGGCGGTGACAAAACGAGACCAAATGATTGCAGGGGTTTTCGTGGTGGTGGCCATTGTAGTAGCATACTTTGCTGCTCTCCTAACCGTGGTAAATCGTAAAGCCCCTACGGAAATCGGTACCCTACCTGCTAACTCTAATCTTGAACAAGAGATAATCCCTCTTCTTGAAGGTCTGGAACTTAATGGTCAGCTACCCGTTACCACATCCCCAGAGGAGTTAGGTAAGGACGATCCGTTCGTACAATAAATTGTGCCATGGTAAGACAGAAAGATTTACTCGATATCTTAGTTGAATTGCAATCGGTAAGCGTTGATGAGGCTGAGTTTCTTCGCCGTCGTTGGCCTTCTGGCGTCGAGTTAAGCAGCGTGTTACTGAAAAAAGGGGTGGTCACCGAGCCAACCCTGGCAAAAGCCTTTGCGCTCCTGTATCAGGTGCCATTCGTTCATCTCATTGGCAGGGAGGTTCCTCAGCAGGTTTTGAAGATTATTCCGTATAATCTCGCGGCAAAGTACCAGATGGTAGTCTATGAATTTACTGCCGCTCATTTGAAGATCGCGGTAGGGCAACCTTCTTGGCTCCATACTAGTCCCACCGGGCCGCTTCACCAGCTTGCCAGGTCTGCCAATTTAGTCATTGAACTCGCCATCACCACGCCTAAGGACATTGCTTGGGCACTCAAGGGGTACCAGCTCGGCCAGCCGGTCGCTACTACTCCCCAGGCAAAGGCGCCTACGGACGAGCCGCCAGCACAGTTAACCGTAGATCTCAAAAATCTCGCCATTCCGTTTGCGGTGCTTAGTAAATTTCCCAAAGACGTGGCGCGCAAATACCAGATGGTGGTATTCAACGCACCATCCGAGCGCCAATTTAAGGTTGCGGCAATTAACCCAACTGACCCAAAGCTCATAGAGATCCTGAAATTTTTGAAGGATCGTAATGAAATTGCCATTGAGCTGTATCGGACCGATATCCATGGATTTGAAAAAGCGATGATGGGCTACGACAGGCGGCCAGTCCGAGCGATCGAGCGAAGTATTGAGCGATTTGACAAGATCCCAGCACCAACGCTTGGCGTGGCGGCCCCCGCCGCAGCGCCGGTTGCCGCAGCGCCACCAGTCATTCCAACCGGTCTTTTTGAGACAGAAGATAACGATCTCGATACCCAACTGCCTAAACCACCGCAGTCGGCCAAAGAACTTGAGGTATTGGTTAAATCAGGTTTTATACCTAAAATTCTGGCTGGCATGATCGCCCTCGCGGTTAGGGAGAAAGCCTCGGATATTCACCTTGAACCTTCGGAGACCGATTTTCGGTTGAGGATCCGGGTTGACGGCGTGCTTAAAGAGGTATTAAGTATGCCGCTTGCCCTGCAGCCACCGATCATCTCGAGAATCAAAATTTTAAGTAAGATGAAGATTGATGAACAGCGCATTCCCCAAGATGGCCGGTTCGATGTCAAGGTGTTAGGCCACGATGTTGATATTCGTGTTTCATCACTCCCCACGGTACATGGCGAGAAGATGGCCTTGCGGTTGCTCGACAAATCGGTTACAAACTACACCCTCGAACAAATTGGTCTTACTGGTGGTAATCTCAAGCGCGTTACCGATGCAATTGCCAGGCCGTGGGGGATTGTGCTCGTAACCGGACCGACTGGTTCAGGAAAAACTACGACCCTCTACGCCATGCTCCGCAGGCTAATATCCGATAAGGTTAATATCATTACGCTTGAGGATCCGGTTGAGTATGAAATCACTGGGGTTAATCAAACCCAGGTAAAGCCTAAGATCGGCTTTAGTTTTGCTGAAGGGTTACGCTCGGTGCTCCGGCAGGATCCCAACATCATTATGGTAGGTGAAATTAGAGACAGCGAGACCGCCTCGCTTGCCACCCACGCGGCGCTGACCGGCCACCTGGTGCTTACCACCCTTCACACCAACGATGCTCCCGGGGCGCTGCCTAGGCTCACCAACATGGGCGTTGAGCCATTTCTCATTACCTCGGCGATTAATGCGATCGTTGCCCAACGGCTGGCCCGGCGGCTCTGCGCCCACTGCCGTAAACCCGCTAAGGTTCCCGCGGCCGTATTCGAGCGAGTGACCCATGAACTCGCCAATATTGCGGAGGCTAACAGTAAACCGGTTACGCTCTACCAAGCGGCTGGCTGCAAGGAGTGCGGCAGCTCGGGTTACTCAGGCAGGATTGGTATCTTCGAGGTATTGGTAATGTCCAGTAGCATTGAGGAGGCGACCGTTAACCGGGAGCCGGCTGACGAGGTGCGGGTGATCGCGATTAAGGAAGGCATGGTAACCATGCGGCAGGATGGCCTGCTTAAAGCGCTCCAGGGTTTGACTACCCTTGAAGAAGTTATGAAAATTACGGAGTAAGCGGTGCCAGTTGCGACAAAAGTCAACCCGGTAGTGAGCGAACAGGTGCTTAAAAAGATTTTCGATTATGCCATCGAGCAAGGGGCTTCTGACATCCATTTTAAGGCCGATATCCCGCCGATGGTACGGATTGATTCTAAGCTCTCGGCCATACCCCAGATTGGCCGATTCGATCCAGGGCAGTCCCGTCGATTGATTGAGTTAACGATGACTCCCGAGCAGGTAACATTGCTTAACCAAAAACGCGAGCTCGATTTCTCGTTTGGGTACGGCGAGGTGCGTTTTCGGGTAAATGCCTACTTTGAGAAGGGGCAACTTGCTGCGGCGCTGCGCATCATCCCCAAGAGGGTAAGAACGTTCCGAGAGCTCGGTATTCCGCCGATCGTCGAACGGTTTACCCAGCAAGCGCAGGGGCTCTTTATTATCACCGGCCCGACCGGGCATGGCAAATCTACCACCCTGGCGGCTATGGTTGACCATATCAACAATAGCCGCACCGACCACATTATTACCATTGAAAACCCGATTGAGTATGTTTTTGGCAACAAGCAAAGTATTGTTTCGCAGCGGGAAGTCGGCACTGACACGTTTACCTTCGCCAGGGCGCTGCGGTCGGCCCTCCGGCAGGATCCGAACGTTATTTTGGTTGGCGAAATGCGCGATCTTGAGACCATTGACACCACATTGACCGCGGCGGAAACCGGCCACCTGATTTTTACCACCCTCCACACCAACTCCGCGGCCCAAACTGCCGATCGGATTATTGACGTCTTTCCACCATACCAACAGCCCCAGGTCCGCTCACAGCTTGCCGGCGTTTTGCTCGGGATTATGTCGCAGCGGCTTATCCCGAAAATCGGGGGAGGGCGAGTGGTCGCCACAGAAATTCTTGTGGCGAGCCCGGCGGTACGCAATATGATTCGGGAAGGCAAGACTCACCAGCTCGATAACATTATTGCCACTTCCGCTGCCGAAGGGATGATTTCACTCGATAAAGTACTGGCCGAGCTGGTTGGCAAAGGTGAAATTACGATCGACGATGCCCTCATTTGGGCGATTGATCCCAAAAATCTCAAAACCCTCATTTATTAATGATTCTTTCTATGACTCTACCGTTCAATAAGGTAAGTACTCAGGACAAGGTGATTTTTACCAGGCAGCTCGCGACCATGCTTGACTCGGGTATTCACCTGGTCCAAGCCCTTTCAATCGTCAGACAACAGATTAAGAATAAGCGTTTTGTTGCGGTGATCGCCGCGATCGAGCGAGGCCTTGAAGAGGGAGTCTCACTCTCAGAGAACCTGGCAAAGTTTCCCGACGTGTTCAATCGAGTCTATTTAAATGTAGTTCGATCTGGCGAAGCTTCTGGACAGCTCGACAAGGTCCTCAAGGAGCTCGCTACTCAACTTGAGCAAGATACCAGCTTTAGATCCAAAATCCGTAATGCCATGATTTACCCGGTTTTTATTATTGTGGCGATGATTGGCGTGGCAATCCTTACCGCTGTTCGGATTATTCCTCAGCTCGAGCAGGTGTTCAAGGAATCAAATGTTGAGCTTCCCGGGACTACTAAGTTTATTATTGCGGTTGCCAACCTTTTTATCACCCGCTGGCCGGTTATTTTAGTGCTGGTGGTAGGCGGTATAGTACTCCTGCGAATGTTCTTACGGAGTCTCCAGGGGCAGCTCCTTTTAAACCGTATCCAATTGAGCGATCCGTCGGGTCTTTCCGAAAAGGTGCTGATGGCCCGTTTTACGAGAACGCTCGGCATGCTCCTTGGCGCCGGTGTCCCGATCGTTGAAGCCCTCCGGATTGTCGCCGAGGTGATGGGCAATCAGTACTACAAGGCGTCGCTCACCAAAATTGCCGTTGAGCTTGAGCGGGGCATCCCGATGTCGGTACCCCTTGCCAAGGATAAACTCTACCCACCATACATCGCCCAGATGATTCTGATCGGCGAGCAAACTGGTAAACTTGATCAAGTGCTCCAGGGCATCGCAAAACATTTCGAGGAACTTACCGACAACAATCTGAAAACCATCACGGCACTATTTGAACCACTGATCATTGTACTGATTGGCATTGCGGTTGGATTCATGGTTTTCTCGATTATCGTGCCGATCTACCAAGTGGCCCAAGCACAGTAGTCTTTGACAACCAAAGATGGTTGTGATATAATTAAATAAAGTTACTAAAACCACCCTTCGCATAAAGCTTCGGGTGGCAAGGAGGAGGGGGAATGGTTCATCTCAAACGGTCTCGTGGGTTTACCATCATTGAGCTCTTGGTTGTTATTGCCATCATCGGTATTTTAGCAACATTAATCTTGGTATCGCTCTCCGGCGCCCGTGCCAAGGCGCGCGACGCTGTTCGCAAATCAGATCTCTCGCAGGTTAAGAGGGCGCTCGAGCTGTATAACTCCGACATCGGGCAATACCCAGCGACACTTTCAACTCTCACTGGCGGTGCCGCCGGGAGCACTGTTTACATGAAGCGCGTACCAAAAGATCCGCTCACAAATCTTGATTATGCATATGCGGTGGCCGGAACGCCCGCGACTGATTTTGGCATTGGCGCTGACATCGAAGACGAAAAGGCGGCCAATACCTTGACGATCAGCAACGTGACTGCCGGCGCTGGAACCGGAGTATTCACCTGTGTTTCAGCCTGCACCGGTGGAAATCCGGGTCGCTGGTATCATACTTCGAATGACTAGCGAGGCTCTTTGGAGCAGCTCCTTATTTTCGTTGTTGGGCTCGTCCTCGGTTCGACAATCAACGTTATTGTTTCCCGTTTTGGCAATCTCCGGTCGTTCCTAACCGGACGCTCGGTCTGTGACCACTGTGGGCGGCGCCTCGTTGCTTGGCAACTCATTCCTATTGTCGGTTTTGTGCTCCAGAAGGGTCGGTGCCGGTTTTGTAGTAAAGTGATCCCGTGGCGTTATTCAGTGGTAGAGCTCGTGATGGGTTTAGTTCTAGTCGTCCTCTACCAAGGGCTTACGCTCGAGTACGTGCTTGCAGTACTATTTTTTAGCGTCTTTATCGTGATTAGCTTGATTGATATCGATACCCTAGCCATCCCAGATCCACTCGTGGCCCTGTCGGCGGCCATTGCAGCTGGTACAATGGTGGTAGCTGGTAGCGATCCCCGTGCGATCGTGTTCGGGGTGTTAGCAGGCCTGGCAATACCGGCGCTGTTCGTACTGCCCACGAGGGGGAAAATTATGGGGATTGGCGACATAAAACTAGGGGGAGTCATGGGACTCATGCTCGGCTTTCCGCTCGTCGGTCTGGCCTTTTGGGTGGCATTCGTTACCGGGGGTCTGGTGTCGCTTATCCTTATTGGCACTGGCCGAAACAAACTCAAGGATCAGGTGGCGTTCGGGCCATTCCTTGCTTTTGGTACCTTCATCGCATATCGGTTTGGCAGTGAATTACTCCACTATGTTACGTTCTAAGGCATTTACCTTAGTTGAGCTCATGGTTACCGTGGGTATTGTGGTACTCGTGGCGTCGCTGGCCTTGCCAAACTTGGCCGATTTTAAAAAGCAGCAGAGTCTCAAACGAACTGTCCTTGAGCTTCGCAATAAACTCCTTGAGGCGCAAACATTCTCTCTGGCGCCCCGTCGAGATGATGCTGATCTTTTGGGGTATGCCTTCGGTTTCCTACCGGCTACCGGAAAGTATGGCATCGCTAAAGTGTCGAGTCGTCCTCGCTCGACAATCACGAACCTAACCGACGACCCTCAGCTCATTGAGGTTTCGAATTTACCCTCAGGCGTTTTTTTTGGTTCACCCTCGGCAACGGCAGGCCCTTGGCTCGCCACTTCTGCTGGGATTTTTCAGGTCGATTTTCTCATTGGTGGCCGTGCCAAGGCTGAAGCCGTCTCGGGATCCGGCTTCCTTCGATCGGGGACCATTAGTATTCCACTTACCAAAGACGGCGCTACGATAGTAATTAAGGTGTCACTGGAGTCTAGTTCAGTTATTATTGAATAATGATGCAATCACGCTCGAAGCGCGGGTTCGGAATCATTGAGGTGCTCGTTGCCGCGGGTATCATTGCCTTGGTTGGCGGTGGTGTAGTAACACTTAATAGTTCGGTGCTCCGCAATACCGCGCTGCTGGCCGATCGGCTTACCGCATTCGAGTGGGCCCAAGAAGGAATCGAGGTAGCGCGTCAAATTCGTGATTCAAACCTGATTGATAACCGGCCAGAGACTGACTGGAAGTGCCTTAACCCTGGCGTAATCCCAGCACCTTCCGCGACCAACGATTTTAATTGCGGGTTTAATGATCCCTCGGCAACCGCTAGCCGGATCTATCGGCTGGGTTTCACAACTGATCAGAGCCGATGGGTGTTGGTAGAGGGTTCGGAGACTAGTCAGTTCCCCGGTAATCAACTAACGAGAGAAATCAGCGTGTTACCCACTACTCCGGCCGATCCCCAAAAGCGATTGATTAAGGTAACGGTGAAGTTTTCTTTTGGTTCTCGGCAAGAGCGGGTAACGCTGTCGACGATTGTATCGAATTGGGGGAGGGAGACATGAAACAAAACTCAAAACTCAAAATTCAAAACTCAAAATGGCAGGCAGGATTTACTCTGATCGAAACTCTCATTGCCTCGACAATTTTTACCTTCGTTGCCGTGATGGGTATAGGAATTTTTTTCCAGGCGACGCGGGTAACCGATCGGCTGAGTGGTGATCGCGAGATTTCTCAAGCTGCTCGATTTATGTTCGAGCAAATGAGTCGGAGCGTTCGTGCCGCCACGGGACTTTCGATCAATCAAGCAAGCGGCCCCTTGGCATTGAATTCTTCCTGTCCAACTAATTTTCTCTCTCCTAAAACCTTTGCTTCTGCCTCTGGCGGCCCCGAGCAGTGGTGTGGTGATCGCTTTACGATTACTGTCGGAGGTATTCCCGAAACATTTGGCGCTCTCCGGGCTCCTGGAATGACCTATACCTGTTTAGCCCGGGTGGACGGCACTACTCTAACTGCCACGGCCGATAATTGTATTACCCCTCCAACTGTTTCACTGGTAAGTCCTAACTCAGCGGATCCCTCGGAACAAACCGGGTTTCTGGTGAGCGGCTACTATCGGAGTAATAACCTGCTTGAACAAAAACCATTTTTGAAAATACGAGCGACGCTCGAGGCAACCCAAGTAACACCCGGTACTAATACTAAAAAAAGTTATACGTTGGAAACAACCTTGGTAGCCCGTAACTTTGAGAAGCAATACTAGTATGAAAGTTCAAGGTTCAAAGTTTAAAGTTCAAAAAGAGAGGGGATCGGCGATCATACTCGCTCTCCTTATTGTTTCCGCGGTTTCGGTTGCGGCTTTTTCTGCGGCAAGGGTGTTAATCTCCGAAATCAAGATCGAGAGCGGCCTTGAAGACGCTTCAGGAGCCTATCTCGCGGCCGAAGCATCGCTCGAGGCAAGCCTCGTGGAATACCGTAAGGATCGGAACTATCAGGTTTCTCAGGAATTCACCACTACGAGCACTCGGATTCCTTTCCAGGACGGAACCGGTACGCTGTTCAACGGCTCTTCTCGCGAAGTTGATCTAGGGTCTGACTTATCGGGACAGGCCAAAGCAGGGGAACTGGTCTACTTTAACGGAGTAAGCCCATCAAGCTCAAAGGCAGAAGTAGTTCAAGTTGATGAGCTCATTGAGCGGGATATTTCCGCTCTGCAGCTAACCACCCCATCAGGAGTGCAAAATAACAATAATTGTGGCGTGACCACCGGAATTGGCATCAAATTTTGTTGGAATTGGGCGACTACTGATCCAAAACGCGAAATGGAAATTGTCCTGCTCGATCGGAACGGCGCTCCGTTGCCGGGTTTTCCACCAATTTTTGTGCCCGATACCGATACCGAACGAATGATTCTGGTCCCGCCTGCCGCCGCCATTCTCCGTTTTAGGCCGCTGCGGGGCTCGCTCGCGCCGGCCGGCACTCCAGGAAGTCCCGGTTTTAAACCGGCCTACGCCTTCAACAGTTTTAGCAAACCGATGGACACGGGAATTACCCGGATTGAAGCAACCGGTCGGTTTGGCCGCTCGCAGCGCAAAATGAAATTAGAGATCGATCGCAAGAGTGATGGATCGATCGGCGAGTTTGATTTCACCGTCTTTTCAGGGAGCGATCTATGAACTACCGAGCATTCTGTGATGGTGGATCAAGGGGTAACCCTGGTCCCGCTGCTGCTGGGTGTCTAATAGAAGGTGAGGCCCCAAGCGGGTGGCAAGAAGTTGTGAGACTTCGTAAGTATTTGGGGGAAACGACCAATAACCAAGCCGAGTATCGAGCAGTACTCCTGGCACTCAATTATTTTAAAACTCATCGCTCTAAACTCAAACCAAGCTCAATCGAACTAATCCTTGATTCCGAGCTCGTGGTACGGCAGCTCGAAGGCTCATACCGCGTCAAACACCCCGAGCTTAAGCCGCTGGTTTGGCAGGTCAAGGAGCTCATGGTACAATTAGGCAACGTCCAATTCCTCAATGTCCGGCGAGTTCAAAACAAGATTGCCGATAAGCTCGTCAACGAGGAACTAGACGCTCGAGCTATGAAAAAGCGTGGTTTTACTCTGGTTGAAGTACTGGTTGTGGCCGGTATCATCGGCGTGATTTCGAGTGTTGCGGTTTTGAATTTTTCGCGGATTCGGGCCCGAGCTCGAGACCAGAAACGCAAAGCGGATCTCCTGCTTGTCCAAACGGCGCTCGAACTCTATTTTGCGACTAATCGTACCTACCCAATCCCAACACCTTGCGGGGGGTCACCGGTAACACCCTCTGGTGGTGTTTACTATTGTTCCGACCCCACCAACTATGTTCCGACCCTTGCACCTCAGTTTATCCCTGTGCTCCCAGTCGATCCCTCAAAAGGCTTAGTTTCAGAGTATGCCAAGAGTGTTTCTTCATACTGCGCGAGCCAAGTAGCCGGCGGTTACTTCTACGGCTCAAATGGCAAGGATTATAAGATAGGTGCGGCCTGCAGCGTAGAAACGCCGATTGCTATCGGTGATCAGTTTAATGATCCTAATTCGCTACGAGCTCAGGGTTCATTTGCGGTATATTCAACGGGGGGGAAAGATTTTTAACTGAACGCGTATGGATTTTGTTGATCTAGAGCAACAAATTTTACGGTCCTGGCGCAGCGGGGATGTCCTCGAGCAGTCGCTCAAAAAAACCACGAAAAAGCGGCCCTTCATTTTCTATGAGGGGCCGCCTTCAGCCAACGCTAAACCTGGTATTCACCATGTCCTGGCGCGTTCGTTCAAGGATCTTATTCTAAGATTTAATGCGATGCAGGGGTATCAAGTTGAGCGGCGGGCAGGGTGGGACACTCACGGTCTCCCGATTGAAGTGCAAGCCGAAAAGGAACTTGGCCTCAAGAGCAAAAAAGATATCGAAGCGTATGGGGTTGCCAAGTTCAATGCCTATTGCCGTGAGCTGGTTTTTCGTTACCAAAAAGATTGGGAAGCACTAACCGAACGGATCGGTTTTTGGCTCGATCTTAAAAATCCCTATATTACCTACGAAAGCTCCTATATTAGCGAGCTCTGGGGCATCATCAAGCAATTCCACGAAAAGGGATTGCTCTACAAAGGTTACAAAGTCGTGCCGCACTGCCCGCGCTGCGGCACCTCGCTCTCGTCACACGAAGTGGCGCAAGGGTATGAAGATGTTACCGAGGAATCGGTGTACGTCAAATTCAAGATTCTCGATGGGGCATATAAAGATACATCCATTGTGGCCTGGACAACGACGCCATGGACCCTGCCGGGCAACGTGGCGCTGGCGGTCGGCAAAGACATTGCGTACGTCAAAGTAGGGGATTTAATCATGGCTAAATCGTCGGACACTTCCGAGGACACTTCCGAAGTGGGTACAGGTGGCACATCGGTACAATCAGTTGATGTGAATAAGTTAATTGGTTCTCATTATGAACCGTTGTATCCATTTTTGGCCGGTAAGGCCAAAGATGTACATACAATTATCGATGCTGATTTTGTATCAACTGATGAGGGAACTGGCATTGTCCACACTGCGGTGATGTACGGGGAAGATGATTACAAGCTTGCCGATCGTTTTGATTTGCCAAAAATCCACACCGTTGACGACGATGGAACATTTAAGGATTTTGTTAAGCCGTTCGCCGGAAAATTTGTTAAAGACGCCGATCGAGATATCATCAAGGACCTTAAAGATAGGGGACTGTTATTAAAAGCCGAAAACTACACCCACAGCTATCCGTTTTGTTGGCGCTGCGGCACGCCACTCCTCTATTATGCCAAGGATTCGTGGTTCGTAGCGATGAGCACGTTACGCAAGGAGCTCGTTGCAAATAACAACAAGATTACTTGGACACCTGCCCATCTCAAGCAAGGCCGTTTTGGGGAGTTCCTTAAAGAAGCAAAAGATTGGGCGTTCTCGCGCGAGCGGTATTGGGGAACGCCGCTACCGGTGTGGATGTGCAAAAACGGTCATACCAAGGTGATTGGTTCAGTAACTGAGCTGCCAAAAAAACTCGACGATCTCCACCGGCCGTTGATCGATGAAATAATATTTGAGTGCAGCGAATGTAACGAAACAATGCACCGAGAGCCATACGTCGTGGATGGCTGGTTCGATTCCGGCGCCATGCCATACGCGAGCGGTGAACAGAAGGCCGGTCGATTCCCGGCTGACTTTATTGCCGAGGGGATCGATCAAACTCGCGGCTGGTTCTACACGCTCCTGGCAGTTTCGACTGCCCTAGGTGATGGACCACCGTACAAAACGGTTATCTCAAACGGGTTAGTGCTCGACGAAAAGGGCAAGAAGATGTCCAAATCAAAGGGCAACGTGATTGATCCAAATACCATCATTGAAAAACACGGCGCCGATGCGTTGCGCTGGTATTTCTACATCATGAATCAGCCTGGTGACAATAAGGCATTCGTTGAAAAAGACCTCGTGACATATAAGAATAAAACCTTGGGTTTACTGTGGAACGTGTATGCGTATTATGAAACATATTCAAGAATGCAAAAATCAAAAATCAAAGATCAAACTGACAAATCAAAATTCAAAATTTTAGATCAGTGGATCACGTCGCGTCTACATGTCACGATTAACCATGTTACCAATCAGCTGGAACGGTATGAAATCACGGAGGCAGCGCGGGAGATCATGGCATTAATTGATGATACGTCAACGTGGTATGTGCGCCGTTCACGCGGTAGAACTGACGAAGCATTTTTCGCTACATTGAAAAACGTACTGGAAACTACCGCAAAACTTATTGCCCCGTTTATGCCGTTTAATGCCGATGCGCTCCATCTCGAGTTTGGCAAGGAAAGCGTTCATTTGCAGGATTGGCCAAAAGCCGACAAAAAAATGATCGATCAAAAATTAATCGCCGATACGCTGCTGGTACGCACCATTGTCTCGGAAGCTCTTAAGCTTCGTTCTGCGAGCGGGATCAAAGTCCGTCAGCCGCTCAAACAATTAACCATTAACAACTCCGCATTAAAAGACTTTCATGAGCTCATTACCGACGAGCTGAACGTTAAAAAAATTGTTGTTGGTAGGGGAGTCGCGCTCGATACTAAAATTACTCCCGAACTTAGGGAAGAGGGGATCGCGCGCGATGTGATCCGCGCTATCCAGGACTTGCGCAAACAAGCCGGCTATGGATTTAGCGACCAGGTCGCTGCCTTCTATGAAACAGCTGACCAAAAAACGAATCAAGCGCTTGGCGTCCATCGAACAATGATCGAATCAGAGACGCTTACTAGCTTACAACAGGGGATACCGCACGTATTTGATAAAGAGTTTAGCACTGAGACGTTACGCCTTGCGGTGAGTAAGAGACGATGATCGTACGATTTCCCCGACCAATTGATTGGTCGCTCTACCTTGGGGCGATTGCCCTGCAGATTTTTGGCATCGCAGTCATAGCATCGCTCGGCAGCACCTCCCGCACCGAGCTTGCTGTTAACCAAGCAATTTTCACTATCATTGGGGTTTTGCTCATGATAGTACTGACCTTGCTTGATTATCGAACGTTTAAGGCAATTGCCTATTACCTTTATATCGTCGGGGTTATCGGCTTACTTATTGTCCTCGCGGTTGGTTCGAAGGTTTTTGGTGCGACCCGTTGGATTGACCTGGGGCTGTTCCAATTCCAACCTTCTGAGCTATTTAAGCCAATTTTGGCGATGGGGCTTGCTAAACTCCTCACCGAATGGCCAAGAGATATTAAAACCGCGCTGGTTGCGGCAGTCGCTACCATTATCCCAGTGCTCCTGGTCACTCGTCAGCCAGATCTTGGGACTGCCAGTATTCTCCTTGTTGGCGCGGTCGTAATGGTAGCGCTCAAGGGGTTGCCACGCCGAATCTGGCTCATTGCTGGGGTGGCCCTTATCCTTGTTGTTCCGTTGCTTTTTGCTAGTCTCAAACCCTACCAACGCGAACGACTCAAGAGTTTTACCAACCCTTCGGCAGATCCCCTCGGGAGCGGCTATAATGTCCAGCAATCGCTTATCGCCGTTGGTTCAGGAGGGCTTTTCGGCAGGGGTTTAGGTCAGGGATCCCAATCACAACTCCAATTCTTACCAGTTGCCCATACCGATTTTATTTTTGCCGGCGTGGCCGAGGCCACCGGCTTTATCGGTTCTGGGTTAGTGCTTATTCTACTTACCGTGCTCATCAGCCGAACCTTCAACGTTGCCCGGGTCGCGCAAGATGAGTTTGGTTATTACTTCGCTTTTGGAATGGCTTTCATGATATTGATCCAATCGACCATCAATATTGGCGTGAACTTAGGTTTATTGCCTGCCACCGGAGTCCCCTTACCCTTTGTCAGTTATGGTGGTACCCAAACTATCACTGCGCTTGCCGTAGTTGGTATCCTGCAGTCGATCTACGCTCGCCACAAGAAAATCCGATTTGCCTAAACTTAATTGACAATAGCATATTGCTTTCATACTATAGATGTAACAACAATAGTAGCCAGGGGTTTCTCCTGACTACTTCAAAGATCAAAGGAGGCAGTGTGTTCAAGCGCGGTTTTACTCTAGTGGAACTCTTGGTTGTCATAGGGATTATTGGCATCTTGGCCTCAACCGTAGTAGTTAACGTCTCCCGTTCTCGCAACCGTGCCCGCGACGCTCGCCGCAAGGCCGATCTCAAAACGCTCCAAACCGCGCTTGAGGCCTACAACGATGAAAACGGCGTCTACCCCACAACCGCGAGTGCGTGGGTTTCCGACACCGGCTCACAACCCTGGATTACCGGCACCCCGGCGCTTACCCCAACATTCCTTCCGGTGCTGCCGGTCGATCCTACCCATCGGCGAGTGGTTGATGGTTGTGCGACGATTCCCGCTGGCTATGCCTATAAATCGACTGGCTCGGAGTATAAGCTGATTGCCGCGTGCACCGTCGAAAATACGGTTGCGTCAACCGACATCATGAGGGACCCTGCTGGCAGGCCGAGCACCTATGCGGTGTACTCCGGTGGTGGCGCAGCGTTCTAGATGTCTCAAAGGGCTTTTACCCTGATAGAACTCCTGATTGTTGTCGCAATCATCGGAATTCTTGCTTCTTCCGTGGTAGTTAATCTTTCGCTCGCCCGTACCCGTGCCCGCGACGCCAGGCGCAAGGCCGATCTCAAATCCGTTCAAACCGCCCTAGAAGTCTATGCCGAAGAAAAGGGGAATTATCCTTCAACCCTAGGCCTCGCAACTTGTTTTGCTGGAGCGACTGGGCCACCGCTCTGCAGTGAGCCGGGGAGCTACATCCCGAATCTTGCCCCGGATTATGTTGGATCGCTGCCACTGGATCCGTTAGTAGGTAAGCCATCAGCATTCGCTATTGCTCATCAAGCAACGTGCACTAGTGGCCCCGCTGGTTACCGCTACGCCTCAGACGGCAGAGATTATAAATTAATTGGTTATTGTACGGTTGAGAGCGCAATCGATAGTTTCTCGCCGTTCTACGACGCAATCCGACCAACCTGGGCTCTCGGGCTAGCAACTGGCGGCGCACGCAGCTGGTAAGGGATTGCTTGAATCCCTAGAATCTGCTACCATACGAACATCATGACGAAACTAGCGGTCATTGAAACCGGCGGGCGGCAATACCTCGTAAAAGAGGGTGATACGATTGTGACGCAAGAGAAGCTGCAAGGTAAGGTAAAACTCAATGATTTATTGTCGGGCCAATCGGTGCAACTGGAAGCAGGAGAGCGCCGCAAGGGTCCCAAAATTAAGATTCTTAAGTTCCGTGCCAAGACGCGTGAACTCAAGCGAGCAGGAGAGCGCCCGCAGTTTACCCCACTCACGGTAAATAAGATTACATGAAGCCGATTGCTGCAAGCGTTGACTACCTAACGGGTGTTGCTGCCGAGTTCCGTAAGGTGAGCTTCCCCTCCAGGCGCGATGTCGCCATCCACACTCTTGTGGTGGTGAGCGCGATCGTGATTATGGTTGGTTTCCTGACTGTCGTTGACGGCGTGTTTGCTTTCTTGGTAAAGTTACTCCTAGCCTATGTCCGATAACGTATCACAACCATCGCAGACATCCAAAATCGCCCGTTCGGTGGGTAAGCAGGCCGGCACGCGCAGCTGGTATGTAATTCATACCTATTCAGGGTATGAGGATCAGGTTGCCGAAAACTTGCGCCAGCGGATCGAATCGTTCACCATGACCGATCGGATTTTTGATGTGGTAGTACCGAAAGAGAAACAGATCGAGATCAAGTCTGGCAAGCGGCAAATCGTTGAGAAAAAAATCTACCCAGGGTATGTTTTGGTCGACATGATCGTTGACGACGACAGCTGGTATGTGGTCCGCAACACGCCGAACGTCACCGGTTTCATTGGTCTTGGCGTTCGGCCCACCCCGATTGCCTCCGAGGAAGTGGAACGCATCAAGTCGCGCATGGCAGTTGAGGAGCCTAAGTATAAAATCGAGCTCAAGGTGGATGATTTGGTTCGCATTGTCGACGGCCCGCTCAAAAACTTTGAAGGCAAAGTTATGGAAATTGACGACGATAAAGGCAAAGTGAAAGTGCTCGCGTCGATGTTTGGCCGCGAAACGCCGGTAACGCTCGATTTCCTGCAAGTCAAGAAATTGTAAAAATTATAATGAAGTATCACAACCACAGATATCTGATCCACAGATTACCACAGATAAAAATCTTAATCAGTGATTATCAGTGGATTAATATCAGTGGCTGTTTTACTACCTTATTAAACTAACTGTCGCATGGCCAAGAAGATTAAAACAACGGTTAAGCTCCAGGTACCGGGCGGCCAAGCCACTCCTGCACCTCCCGTCGGAACCGCCCTCGGTCCCCAAGGTATCAATATTGGCGAGTTCGTCTCGAAGTTCAACGAGCAAACTAAAGATCAGCCAGGCATTGTCCTGCCGGTACTCCTGACGATCTACGAGGACCGCACCTTCAGTTTTATTATCAAAACGCCGCCTGCCTCGTTCTTGCTTAAGAAGGCGGCCGGCCTGGAGAAAGGCTCCGGCACCCCTAAGCGCGAGAAAGTGGGCAAGGTCAGTGGGGCTCAAGTTGCCGACATTGCCAGGATCAAACTGCCCGATCTGAACGCACGCGATATTGGCCAGGCAGTCAAGATTATCGAAGGAACGGCGCGAAGCATGGGCATCGAAGTGACCAAATAAAGGTAGTCACTACAACCACAGATTTTATCCACAGATAAACACAGATAAAATTCAATACCGAGGGTGCATATACTCCGAGGCCTTTTAATTTACTACTACTCTTGACATATATACTGTGAACTAATACTATTGAACCAGGAGGAAATATGGTTCATGAACCCGAAAAAGAATTAACTGCAGAAAGAAGTGCAGCTGTTTATGGGCATCTTAAATCAATTGTCAAAGAAGTTGAAGCGATTCATGAGAACAGTCCTCAAGTCAATAGATATGAAACTGATCTAGTGATAAATGATAAGCTAAGAACTGTGGCCGTTAGAGCTTCTATGCAATTACCCCCAGATGTGAAAAAGGGCGAAACTGTTGGGAGACTACAAGAAAACTTTGAAAGAACAGGAATTATTGCAGTAGATGTGAAATGGGATGAAAGAGAGGAGGGAAACGGCCATACCGCAGAACGTCTTTTAATGTTTGTAAATCCTATGGGAGAGATTAAACTCGCCAATTTCATCACCGAAGGCGTAGGTACTAAAGACCACGGAACAAATATTCGAGATTTATTGAATAAGGAAAATGCACAGCTAGCTTCAGAAATTAACCCTTCAAGCGTATTGTTACAGATAGATGATGGTTTTACAAAAGAAGAGCAAGATTTAGCTAAACAGGACAGACATCGTTTTGGGAGGATATACAGATAGGAATATAGGAACACGAAAAACGATCCGGTTTGCACCAGATCGTTTTTCGTTTTCCCCCTGTAGAGCCCACCACCAGGCTTGCGCCATTTGTCCAATTCCCGCAACATTATGTGTTAAATATGGCGGGTGGGGTAGTGGGATACTGGAGAGAATGCTCGCAACAAGCTACGATGCAAGGAGGGGGAAACATCGAAAACTTGCTACGAGCATCCTCCCCAGTACAGAAATCTCAACTTGGCAACCGGTAATTATAGCACAAATTACCGTAAATGTCAAGACCTTCAGGAGGTGAACCTGAACAAATGGCAGGAATCATGGTGGGCTGCAATTTCGAGCGGCGGGCCGATCTCGGCTATCGAGTTTTTCAAGGGCTATTTACCGTCCAGCATCGGGGCGAGCATAACTGCTCGATAACGGCACTGTTTCCCGATCAACCGGTTAAATCAAAACAGAAAGAACGCCTCTTGGGTGACGCATTCCACGGAACCAGTTGGCCTGATTACGATGGCACCGTAGTGTTAGGGAGGGTTGGCTGCAATTTTCCCGAGGCATTTACGAACCCGATCCTAAACGCCAATACCAATGGGGCGATCATCTATGAGGGACAGCTTTCAGGTAGTCCTAGGCAGCTCCTACGTGACCGAGCCCGCGCCGCAACTCATTTAGTTCAGTATATGAAAAGTTTTCCCGGTGCCTATGGTCTCCTCGTCGGATTCCCCGATCAACTGCTGGTTTGCCGCGACCCGAGGGGAGTTAGGCAGCTGTCAATTGGCGCGAGCGAAGATGGCAGTTGGTTTGTGGCGACTGAGTCAGCCAGCATCGCCGCGGCCGGAGCGACCGTCCAAGGCAATCTTGAACCGGGTCAAATTGTCTGTCTGAGCTCAAAAGGTATGGAGGTCCAGCCTGGAATTACATATTTTGCTAAACGCCCCTGTGTGTCGGAGGTGACATCGCGGATGATGTTTAACTCAGATTGGCATAACCGCTCGGTGGAACATTGGCGGCAGCAGTTGGCGGAGCACCTGGCAAGCCGTTTCAGCTACCCGGCTGACGCGGTTATCCCAATTCCTCGCGCAGCTCTCGTGGGCGCTCAAGCCTTCGCTGCCGCGTTGGATATCCCCTATCGGGAGGTTTTGTACTATAACCGTTACCACAATCGCATTGGCAATCACGTGGCTGGTTTAGATCCGGTTGACTTGAAGTTCAGTTTTATCGAAAGTCAGCTTAATGGTCTTCGGCGAGTAGCCCTGGTAGATGACTCAGTGCGCTCCGGAGAGACTATGGCAGGGATTGCCAGACGACTTAGGCAGCGAGGCGTTGAAATTATCCACGGGGTAGCGATGAATCCGTTGATTACCAAACCCTGTCAATACGGCGTTCCCAACTGGCCGGCCGGGGGCATTATTGAAAATGGAACTGCCGGTGATGTAATTTTGAAACTGGGGCTCGATTCTCTTACCATAGTGAATCTTGATGATTTGCGAGAAATCTTTGGTAGCAAGATTTGTAGCTACTGTTTCGGAGGAGAAAAACCGATCGCTTTCTCGCGTAGGGTATACACTCCTCCCCAATCCACTTGATCCGCCGCGGGGCGGATCTTTTGTTAGAATAGAGCTATGGCTCAGCCGCTCGAACAATTTATCATGCTCTCACTCCTTTTACCCAAACTCGGCCCGCTCACGCTTGCCCGGCTTTGGAACGAGTACCGCGATCCGGCTCGCATCCTCCGCCACCCTCTGGTAAACCCCCTCAATATTCCGGGACTTACCCAAACGGTACTTAAAAAATGCCAATCCCACGGGATTGATCTCATACCGATTAACGACAAGCGCTACCCAGCCCTGCTTAAACAAATTACCGATCCGCCGCTCCTGCTTTACTGCAGGGGCGCGCTCCCGGCCCAAGAGCCGACCGTGGCGATTGTCGGCACCCGCAAGCCAACCGATTATGGCATAGCCGCAGCCCAATACTTTGCCAAAGGACTGGCGAGTAAAGGTGTTACGGTAGTCTCCGGGTTGGCCTACGGCATTGATTCGGTGGCTCACCGGGCAACGCTCGAGGTTGGCGGCACAACGGTGGCAGTGTTGCCAGGTGGACTCGATACGGTATTTCCGCGCCAACACCATGAATTAGCTCAAGAAATTATTACAAGCGGCGGCGCGCTCATTTCAGAGTACCCGCCCGGGGTAACCGCCTACAAAGGCAACTTCGGCGTTCGAAATCGCATTATCGCCGGGCTCTCCCTTGGTACGCTCGTGGTGGAAGGCGCCGAACGCTCAGGCACCATGCTAACCGCCCGCTCAACGCTCGAATACAACCGTGAGCTCCTGGCCGTGCCCCACCCGATTTTCTCGGAAATGGGCGTGGGGCCCAATCAACTCATCGCCCTGGGCGCCAAGCTTGTAACTCGGCCAGACGATGTGTTAAGTGAGCTTAATCTCACCTCCGGGTCAGTTCATCGTGGTAGCCAAACTACGGTTGGCTTATCGAGCGAAGGCGCAATTCTTATGGCGTTACTTACAAAAGAACCTCGCCACGTTGACGAGCTCGTTAAATCATCCAAGCTACCGGTTGCCAGAGTGCAATCCGAACTAGTATTACTCGAGCTGCGCGGGCTCGTGCGGAACCTCGGGGGTAGTTCGTATGTCCGGAATGAGCCCGCCGGTGCCAGCCGCAAGTAGCTGAAGCGGTGAGCCGGTGAGTTCGGCATAAATATCAGAGCCTTCGATCACTACATGGGTTTGCTCGGTAACTCTCATAATTCTACCGATCGGCAAAAGCTCGCCGTTCACCGTAGCCACGCCGCTGTTACTAACCACCGCAAATGATCCAGTGGCTTCGAGCCGCAGCTCGCCGCTTGCCGAAACCTTACCATAGCCCTCAAGCGCTACACTTTGGCCGCTCAGTCGAATGGCTTGGGCCCCTGCCACGCGCGGCAGCCGGCTGGCTTGGGGTTCGTTTTGGCCCTTAAGCTGGCAGCCGAGCACAAGGAGCGCCAGCACCGCTGAGTTGATGAGTAGCACGGGAACTAGAATCGATCGCCCCACCTTTTTCGCCATTGGATTTATTATATAACTCAAAACTTAAAACTCAAATGTCAAAACTACAACGTAAAACTAAAAGCTTTAAGATTTGAGTTGCAGTTTTGAATTTTGAGCTTTGACATTTGCGATAATTATGCTACCTTGGAAGCGAATGAAGCAGGAATACGAGGTCAAGATTTTAAATGTTAATCCAGCGGAGCTCGTTGCCAAACTCCAAAAGTTGGGCGGCACAATCAGTTTTGGCCCGGGGCTACTAAAAACGGTGTTATTCGACCACCCCAAACTCAAGCTCAGGGAACAGGGGGTCCCCATTCGGGTACGAGAGCTCGGTGGCCGGGCGTACCTAAATATCAAGCATGCCAGCGGGCCCCAAGTGGGACCGACTAAATTACTCCAGGAAACGGAACTTACCATAGAAGCATTCGATAAAATGTGCGAGCTGCTGCGGCTGGCTGGCTTTTACCCGTTCCGTTACCAGGAGAAAAAGCGCACCGTGTTTCAATTTCCGGCAGTGGCAGTCGAACTTGATCAGTACCCGAATGTTCCGGCATACCTTGTGCTCGAGGGCGATACCGCTGCGGCAACGAGCGAGTTGGTAGCTAAACTCGGCTACGAGAGCAATCAGACCGCCAAGCTCTCGGCAACTGAAATCTTAAAAAAGAACGGGGTTACCAACCCTGATCTGGTGCGGTTCGACGAAACCGCGCCACTACCCGAGTATCTCACTCCAAAACAGCTCGATTCAATCGCCGAGGCGGATAAACAAGTTGAAGAGGTACTCTGGGAAAAAGACTAATCCATGAATCTAGTTATTGTCGAATCACCTGCCAAAGGTAGAACAATTGCACGGTTCCTGGGCGGCGACTACAAGGTCGTTGCCTCGTTTGGTCATGTCCGCGATTTGCCGGCAAAGGAGCTTGGCGTTGATGTTGACCACGATTTTAAACCCGATTACATCGTAATACCCCGTGCCGTGAAGACAATCGCCAAGCTTAAGGAAGCGGCGGAGGGGGCGGGGCAAATCTACCTTGCCACAGACTACGACCGCGAAGGCGAGGCCATTGCCTGGCATGTCGCCGAGGCCCTTGGCCTTAAATCCCGACGCTCCGGTCGGGATCCCGACTTTACGTCGGGACCTGATACTTTAAACCTTAAACCGGTGAAGCGCATCACGTTCCACGAAATTACCCAGCAGGCGATTGAAGAGGCGGTCAAAAATCCTCGCGAGCTTGATCTTAAACTGGTTAATGCCCAGCAGGCCCGCCGGATCCTCGATCGGCTGGTCGGCTACAAACTCTCTCCATTTCTATGGGAAAAAGTGTTCAAGGGACTCTCGGCCGGCCGGGTGCAGTCGGTGGCGGTTCGGCTCATTGTTGATCGTGAGCGAGAAATCGAACAGTTCATCCCGCAAGAATATTGGACTATCCTCGGCGACTTTGCGGCTGCTTCGAGCGAGCTCCAAGCCACCTTAATTGTGTACGAGGGCAAGCCGCTCGAGAAGCTCGATATTGCCACCAAAGCCCGGGCCGACGAAATAGTAAAAACCTTATCAGTTTCGAGTTTAGAGTTTAGAATTTCGGATTTCTCTTCGCAAGAAGAGCTTAAATGGTCGTTCCCGCCGTTCACCACCTCAAGCCTTCAGCAAGACGCCAACCGACGCCTCGGGTTTTCATCAAAAAAGACCATGAAACTCGCTCAGGATCTCTACGAATCCGGCTACATTACCTACATGCGCACCGACTCCATGAATCTGGCTTGGGTGGCGGTGAACACTACCCGCAAGCTGATTGAGGAGGAGTTGGGCAAAGAATACCTTAGCGAAAAACCGCGCCAGTACCGCACCAAAGCCCTCGGCGCCCAAGAGGCCCACGAGGCGATTCGGCCAACCTACATTGATCGCAAAATCCTGGGCGCCACCGTCAAGGGTAAGACCAAAGGCAAAACCAAAAAACCCGCTGTAGACAAGTGGACCCCCGACCACAAACAGCTCTACCAGCTGATTTGGAATCGCATGGTGGCCTGCCAAATGGCGCCAGCCAAACTCAATGTGGCTCATGTCGATATCGAAGGGGGCCACAGCACCTTCCGCGCCAATGGTCAAACCATTACCTTTGACGGTTGGCTCAAGGTGTATCCCATTAAAATCGAGGAAAAACTGCTATTCGCTGCCAAGCCTGGGGAACCGGCGCAGCTCAAGCAATTAATCCCAGGCCAGCACGCTACGCAGCCGCCCCGCCGCTTCTCCGAAGCCACCCTCGTTAAGGCGCTCGAGGAGCACGGTATTGGCCGACCCTCCACCTACGCGCCGATTATTTCAACCATCCAGGATAGGGGATACGTGCGATTGCAAAACCGGGTGTTCTATCCCGAGGAGGTTGGCACAATTGTGACTGACATGCTCAAAACTAATTTTTCCGACATTGTTGATATTGGTTTTACCGCGGAGCTTGAGGGCAAGCTTGACGCCATTGCCGAAGGCGCCAAAGACTGGCACGAGGTGCTGGCTGAATTTTACGGGCCATTTGCCAAAAACCTTGCCGAAAAATACACCAGCGTGACCAAAGACGAGTCTATTCAAAACCAAGCCAGTGGCGAAAAATGCAGCAAGTGCGGCCGCGATATGGTAGTGCGCTTGGGCCGGTTCGGCCAGTTCCTGGCCTGCTCAGGCTACCCCGAGTGCAAGAACACCAAGTCGATCGTGGCGCCCACCGGGGTTAGCTGCCCGGATTGCAAGCAGGGTGAAATCTTGCAGCGGCGGAGCCGCCGCGGTAAGGTATTTTGGGGCTGCAGCCGGTATCCGGAGTGCAAATATTCAAGTTGGGAGGCGCCAGCACAAGCTAATGTAGTACCACAACCACAGATATCTGATCCACGGATTAACACAGATAAAAATCTTAATCAGTGATGATCAGTGAATTAACATCAGTGGTTGTACGCCTACAATATTAGATATGTCTATTTTACCCAAATCCGTCCAATCCCTCATCGATCAGCTCACCCGCTTGCCGGGCATTGGGCCTAAAATGGCGTCGCGGCTGACGTTTTGGCTCCTCACCCGCCCCGAGACCGAAATCACCGAGCTTGCCGGCGCAATCGCTAGCCTAAAGAACAAACTCACCCGCTGCGAAATCTGCGGCAACATTGCCGAAGCCTCACCCTGCGCCATTTGTAGCGATCCCAAGCGCGAGACTACCGAAGTCATGGTGGTGGAAGAACCGCTCGATATCGTGGCGCTTGAGAAAACCGGCTATAGCGGCCGCTACCACGTACTGGGCGGCGTAATTTCGCCGATCGATGGCATCGGCCCGGCCGAGCTCAACGTAGGTAGTCTACTTGACAAACTGCGCCAAGCTGAGCCTAAAATAAAAGAGGTGATTCTTGCAACCGATCCGTCGCTTGAGGGCGAGGCCACCGCGATGTATATTGACCGCGAGATCATCAAACTTAAGGGGCAGGGGTCAGTCACCAAAACTCTCAAGGTTACCAGAATCGCCCGAGGCCTGCCGGTGGGCGGCGATCTTGAGTACGCCGACGAGGTAACGCTCTCGCGGGCGCTGGAAGGGAGAAAGGAATACTAGATTAATGAAGTCCCACAACCACAGATATCTGATCCACTGATAGACACTGATCCATTTACCTTACCGTGAAATAATCTGTGTTTATCTGTGGCATAAATCAGTGGTTGGAGTCCTACCTTGTTAGAAACCAATTGCCATGAAAAAACAAGCCAATTATTTTTGCTTGGATGACGGTTGGGAAGGGGGCGAGCCGATTTGCCCCATTTGTTCCCAGCCCTCCGAACCGCTCGATGTCGGCGAGAGTTCTGCCACGGTGCGCGCCGAGCTTGCCAACGATAATGATCTAGCGCCTGATCTCGAGCTGGTTGATGATTTCGCCGAAGAGGAACTCCCGAAAGAAGAGCGAGAGGAAGAGTTCTAGTGAAATTTTATAACACCCTTACTCACCGCACCGAGCTGTTCGGGCCACTCCACGACAAAACGGTGGGCGTCTACACCTGCGGCCCCACGGTCTACGACTATGCCCACATTGGCAACTTGCGCAGCTACGTGTTTGCCGATGGGCTCGTGCGCACCCTCAAGTTTTTTGGTTACCGCGTCAAGTGGGTGATGAACATTACCGATATCGACGACAAAACCATTGCCGCCGCGGCCCGCGCCAAAACCACCCTCAAAGCGTTTACCAAAAAGTACACTGACCTGTTCCTCTTAGACCTTAAACTCTTAAACCTTACACCTGCTTCGGCGTACCCCCGTGCCACCGATCACATTAAGGAAATGCGCGTGATCATCGCGAAGTTAAAGGCCAGGGGATTGGCGTACGACGCTGAGGATGGCACTTACTTTGCGATTGCAAAATATAAAGCCTACGGCAAACTCTCGGGGCTTAAGAAACGGCAACTCATGCCCGGCGCGCGGGTGGATGTTGATGCTTACGACAAGCAATCTCCCGCGGATTTTGCGTTGTGGAAAAAGGAAGGGGATCGCCCGGGGTGGCATATCGAATGTTCCGCCATGAGCCGCAAATACCTGGGTCAGCCGTTCGATATTCACACCGGCGGCGTGGACCTGATTTTCCCCCACCACGAAAACGAGATCGCCCAATCGGCTGGCGCGTACGGCACGCCATTGGCGCGGTATTTTTTGCACAACGAGCACTTGCTGGTGGATGGTAAAAAAATGGCCAAATCCGAGGGCAACTACGTTACGCTCCGCGATGTGGTCGACAAGGGCTTTGATCCGCTTGCCCTGCGCTATCTTTTCCTATCCGTCCACTACCGCGAAAAAATGAATTTCACGTGGGAATCGCTCACCGCGGCCGAAGAAGCGCTGCGCCACATTCGGCAAACCTTGCAGCGCAGTAGTGCAGTAGTTAGTAGCACAGTAGCACAGGAAAAAGTCCAGGGGGAAATCGAGGCGGCGTTAGCCGATGATCTTAGCATTCCCAAAGCGCTTGCGCTGCTCCACACTGCCAACGATCCGGCACTTTGGCTCCACTTTGATTCGGTGCTCGGCCTAAACCTTAAACCCTTAAACGTTAAACTGTCGGCACCGCAGCGGCGCTTGCTCAAAAAACGCGAAGCGCTCCGCAGATCCGGCAAGTTTGCGCAGGCCGACCAGATTCGCCACGAGCTGGCAAAGCAGGGGATTGCACTCGAGGATACTCCAGATGGGGTGCGCTTCATAAGGTAGGACCACAACCACAGATTTATACCACTGATAATCACAGATAGGATCAGTGTTTATCTGTGGACAAGATCAGTGGTCCCAGATCTTGACTTCTGACTGACTGTAAGGTATACTGGAACCGACAATCTGGATCGATAAAGGAGGGGGTTAGCAACCCTTTGTTTGCGTGGGCCTGGCTAGGATCTGGGCGAGCGTTCCATTAAACACCATGGAGCAGTCCTCGTCCCTTGTCCTGGCCGGACCTGCGCCGTCAATGGTGAAGCGCAGTACGTTGAAAACCAAACGCCCGATCCAAGCAACCCTCCAACTTGGTAGAGGCGGAAAGGAGTCAATCATGAGAGGGAAGTTGTGCGCTGCCCTTGCGGCAGTGTTTTTGTTCGCCACCCCAGCTCTGGCGGGCTGGCGGCTGACCTGGCAGCCTTCGGGCGCGATTAGCCTGAAGGTGGTCAAAGTCAAGGTCAAAGTCCCGAAGGAAGACAGGTACACGGACGTGGAAGTGCTGGTTGGGATTGTCAATCCAACCACGGGTGAGGGCCGCTCGGGTTCGCTCGAGCTCCGATTGTCCGGTGTGGTGGTTAAGCAGTTTGTGAAGCCGCCATACTACTTCGAGTTACCGGTGGAGCAGGCAATCTATCCCGACAAGGACCTGCTCGGCAAAATCGAGGGCCAAGAAAACGTGGCGCCGATCTTGCTTAACGACGGTCTCGATCACGTCTTCGAAGCCTGGTTTACGGTGAGGGACAGCAAGGGAAGAATCGTTCGGGGCAAGCAAGCCTCGCCGACTGTTTCCTTCCGTCTCGATCCCTTGGCCGTCGATCCGGCCCAACTTGCTGCTGCGATTGAGCAACGATTCAATCAAACGATCGAAGCACTGAAGCAGCAGATGCAACAACAAAAGAAGGACTACGACGAAGTTGTCGCCCGGCTGGAGGCCGAGAAAAAGGCGCAGCAAGAGCGTAAGCCACCCAAAGCGGCGGTCCGCGTGCTGCGCAACGGCCGGCTATTGGCGCAAGGTGAGCAAATCGTGGTTATCCACCCGGTTGAGCTCACCTTCGAATTTGCGCCATCGGTCAAGGCAGTTCGGCTGGTCGGTAGTTTTGAGGACGAAGTCTTCTTCGAGCAACGCTACACCAAGCTCGAGAAGCTTTGCCTCAAGTCTGCCACGGGCGGCAAAGGCGGACTCGCCCCACTTGATCCGGGCGACCCGCCGTACGATCTGCGGATCGAGACCGAAGACGAAAGCGGCAACAAGGAGAGCATTTCTTTTGCCGTCTACGTTTTCCAGTCGAAGAAAGGAGATGGTTAGTATGTTTCGTATCGTGACAGTATGCGTAATCCTGGTGTCGTTAGCTGGCGCTGCCGCCGCTGACGAAAAGATGCAGTATGGCGGCAGCGAAGTGCCCCGGGAGCTCACCGCGCAGGAGGAGAAGTTCCTCCTTACCGTTCCCGATAAGGACGGTTTGCGCGACGCCTACAGTCAACTGCTGGCGCGGAACGTGTTCCACGTTCCGAAGTCCGGCAAGTTCGACGGCGATTCGAATGGCGTGTGGCGGGCGTATCAGGTGGTTACTTACGCCACCGCGTATACTGACCACCAGTTGGCCGGTCGCCCGACCGGCGCCATCACTCGGGCGCCACGCGATGGCGCACCCGGACAGCACGGAATTGCCGGCCACGCCGGCTCCCAGGGTCCAGCCGGCTTGCCGGGAGAGCCCGGTGTCCAGGGACCTCCTGGAAAGCCCGCTGACATTGCGCCAATCGTTTCAGCGCTGGTGGAGACGCGCGATGTCATGAAGCTGTATCTCGGCCAGCAACCGCGGTACCAGTTAACCGGCAGCGCGAGCCAGCCAGTCGCCTTGGCGCAGCAGTACTACCGGAAAGATTTTGGCGATTATCTGCTTGGGTTCGCCCAGGCCGCGTCCTTCCCGGTTGGCATGTTGCTCCGAAAGCCGGATTTTTACCAAAACACCACTACGGGTGTCGGCGGTAATGTCGAGGGTGGCAAAGCCGATGGCGGTAAGGGTGGCGAAGGCGGCAAGGGTGAGGGAGGTGCCGGCGGCGTCGGGGGCGAAGGTGGCGTCGGTGGAGCCGGCGGACTTGGCGGCGCTGGTGGTCTTGGCGGTATGGGTGGTACCGGCAACACTGGCACTATCCAAGGAGGTGCCGGAGGTGCCGGTGGTGGCGGTGGCGCTGGTGGAGGGGGTGGTGGAGCCACCAGATAATAACGCAGTCCGGAGGGGTTGGTCCCGATTTATCGGGACCACAGGGGGTGCACCGCACGGTGCACCCCTTTTTCTTTTGTCCAAAGTAATCTATTATGGTATAGATTGTTTGGAACGGAGGGAAAAATGACGGACGTTGACAATCAAATCCCGGCCGAATTACAAGACTATGACCATTGGGACAGCTTCAAGATTTCAGTAGTCGGTAGCCTAACCATTTTTTGTTACGTACTGTTCACTATGCTGGCCTTGCGCAATAAATGGGCAGCATCAAACCTTGAACGCGAGCAGGCGGCTGCCGAAGTGCTCATCATAACCATAATCTGTAGTGTATTCGGAGTGCTGCTGTTCATGCACAGCTTTGATCAGCAGATTCCAGGGCTAAACTATGGCGTGGTGGCTGGCCAAGGGTTCTGCATTACTCTGCTGGTTGCCGGCTGGTGGTTCCAGGCGCTTACGCTGCCAGCAGTCCCGAGTGACGCCGCGTGCTACCTTATCCTCATGGGAGAGATTGTGGCTTCAGCATGCCTGGTTTTGTGCCTTGGCAGGTTTGTAATCAATGCCAACGTGCTGGGCCTTTCGAGGCTACGAGTCCTGCTCTGGCTCATGACTCAGGCAATCCTGGAAAGTTCACTCGTTTACCTCATCATCGCCCGCTCCTTGTTTGCCCTGTAAGCAAGGAGCTTTTATTATGGGTAGGAGGGGTTGACAAAATAGAAAAAAGGTATATAATCAAGTGTTTACTAATAAAGGAGTCATAGGCATGAAAAAGTATCTAATCATTTCTTCATCAATCATTCTCTCTGTTATGTTAGCTGCCGCTGCCTTAGCGCAAGCTACGGGCGGTGCTGGCGGAGCTGCTGGCGCACCGGGTGCTTCAGGCACCGCGGGTGCGAGCGGTTCAGCCGGTTCTTCAGGTGCCGCCGGTGGTGCCGGCGGTGGCGGTGGAGGCGGCGGAGCCGCATCCTCTAGTTCGACCGGTTCGGCCGCAGGTGGCGGCGCTGGTGGAGGTGGAGGCGGTGGCGGTGCCGCGTCTAGCTCTTCGGGTTCTAATCAAGTAGCTACCGCAGCCGGCGGAGGCGGTGGTGGCGGAGGCGGTGGTGGCGCTGCTGCTACCGGTTCTTCAGGTGCCGCAGGAGGCGCCGGTGGAGGAGGCGGAGCCGCATCCTCAAGTTCTGGTAGTGGTTCGGTAACTGCTACAGGTGGCGCAGGCGGATCTGGCGGCGGCGCAGGTGGTGGTGCCGGCGGTGCGGGCGGATCAGCCCAATCCTCAACCAGCCCAGCCACAGTAGTTGCTCAAGCTCCAAAGCAGGAAACTAATCCCGTTAAGCCTAAGCAGCTTCCCAAAGCTGGTGCGCTCGACGGCTTTACCGCCGCATCGCTCGCCGCCGCTTCTCTGACCTACGGCCGCTACCGCAAAGAGCGCAAACTGCTCGACGCGCTACTCGGATAACAATAATAAGGTAGGACTACAACCACAGATATCTGATCCACTGATAAACACAGATAAGAAAACCCTGGGATAAGCCAGGGTTTTCTGGTAAAATAGGGCCGTTATGCCCCTGAAGGAGTATCCTTACAGCGAATTAACAAAACGCATCATTGGTTTGATATTCGAAGTGTTCAACGAGTTACAGTTTGGCTACCAAGAACGATTTTATCAACGCGCATTTGCCTATAAGCTTGAGCATCATGCTATCCCTTTCAAGCGAGAGCAGTATGGATTAGTGCAAATTGCCGGAAAGCCAGTGGGTCGCTATTACACCGATTTTTTGGTTGATAATAAGGTAGTCGTTGAATTAAAAGTTGCAAATGAATTTTATAATAGCCATGTGCAACAAATACTGAGTTATCTTAAGGCTGAAAAATTGCGTATTGGGCTACTCTGTCTTATTACTCCTAATGGTATTAAAATCAAACGCCTCATCAAGTAAGTAATTATCAGTGGTTATCTGTGGTTTAATATCAGTGGTTGTTTAACTTCATTATGAATAAGGTAGAAATTGGAGCATTGCTCAAAATCGACGAAAAGCGGGCACAGGTGCGCGAGTTTGAAACCGCGATGGCTGCGCCTGATTTTTGGCGCGATCAAGAAAATGCGCGGGCGGTTTCGAGCCAGTACAGCCAGCTCCAGGGCTTAATTGGGCAATTTGACGCGGCGCAAACCGATGCCGACCTCGCGCCGCTTACGCAGCTTGCCCAGTTTTCCGGCCCCTACGACGACAAGCCCGCCTACCTGGGAATCCACGCCGGCGCCGGCGGCACCGAAGCCCAAGATTGGGCCAGCATGCTCCTTGAAATGTACCGCCGCTACAGCGAGCGCAAAGGGCTCACATTCCAATTGCTCGAAGAGTCGGCCGGCCAGGAAGCAGGCATAAAATCAGCCCAGGCCAAAGTGAGCGGGGGCAGCGCCTATGGCCTGCTTAAATCCGAAGCTGGCGTGCACCGGCTGGTGCGGATCTCGCCCTACGACGCCGATAAAGCGCGACATACCAGTTTTTCGCTCGTTGAAATCGTGCCGGAAATTGAATCGCAAACCGTGGCAGATATTCCGGCGCAAGACCTCAAAATTGATACCTACCGCGCGGGCGGCCACGGCGGCCAGAATGTCAACAAGTTGGAGACCGCGGTTCGGGTAACCCATGTGCCAACCGGCATTACCGTGGCGATCCAGAACGAGCGATCACAGTCGCAAAACAGAGAAATCGCCATGAAAGTCATCAAAGCCAAGCTCGCGACGTTACTGCAGCAAAAGCACAAAGAAAAAGTCGATGAATTGCGCGGCGAGAAATTATCGGTCGAGTGGGGTAACCAAATTCGCAGCTACGTGCTGCAGCCGTACCAACTCGTCAAAGACCACCGCACCGGGTATGAAACGGCCGATACGGCAAGCGTGCTGGGTGGCGGACTCGACCAATTTGTGCAAGAATATTTAAAACAGCAACCTAAATAAAATAAGGTAGGACTACAACCACAGATTTATGCCACAGATAATCACAGATAAGATACCTAAATCAGTGTCTATCAGTGGATTAAATATCAGTGGTTGTATAACTTCCTTTAGAGGTTAACATTATGCTCGACAAATTCAAACAACTTTACGAACTGCAGAAAAAAGCAAAAGACATTCAGAAAGAGCTCAAGGAAACGGAGATCGAAGCGCGTTCTGACGATGGCACGGTGGCTGTAGTGATCAACGGCGAGCAGCATATTGTGGATCTCAAGATTGACGCAAGCGCCTTGCGGCCCGACAACAAAGATGGGCTAGAAAAAACGCTCATTAAGGTGATGGCAGAAGCGATTTCTCAAGCTCAAACCATGGCAGCGGAGAAGACCAAGGGCGTGATGAAAGATTTGGGCGTGAACCTGCCGGGAATGTGATAAATAAGGTAGGACCACAACCACAGATTTATGCCACAGATCAACACAGATCACGCTAGGTATAATCAGTGGTTATCAGTGGATCAGATATCAGTGGTTGTATAACTTCATTAAGATAAGATGTATACCATCGTCGCTCTCGGGAATCCGGGTAAAAAATACGAAAATACGCGCCACAACGTGGGTTTTATGGTGGCGGATAAGATTCAACTCAAAACTCAAAACTCAAAACTCAAAATTATTAAACCTGACACCTTCATGAACCGGTCGGGCGAGGCAGTGGCACAGTTCAAGGATAGAGTAGGGGAGTTGGTGGTGATTCATGATGATATCGACCTACCGCTGGGGACTCTGCGGGTGCGAATGGGCGGGGCCTCGGGCGGGCATAAGGGAGTGCAGTCAATTATTGATACCCTCGGTTCTGATGATTTTGTGCGCGTGCGCATTGGTGTTTCACGGCCGCCCCAGGGCGTGGAGGCCGAGGAGTATGTGCTCAAGTCATTCACCAAAAGCGAGATAGAGGAGCTGGAGAAGGTGATTGACGCTGCCGCTCAGCTTGTGCTAGACTCACTTGGTACAGGGAAGTTTGAGGAAAAAACAATCACAATTTAAGCATGAAGTACCACAACCACAGATATTTGATCCACAGATAAACACAGATCAGGTATGCCCCAATCAGTGATTATCAGTGGATTAACATCAGTGGTTGTTTACCTACCTTTTTAAGGAAAATTATCATGGGCCAAACCAAGACCAAAGTAATTCAAGACTTACAAGAGCAGCCAGGAACTAACGAAGCTGCTCCTGCTAAAGTTGAAGAAGAAAAGAAGAAGGTGCAGCGGGTCCGCCCGCCCCGCGTGCGCGGCAAACGGTTTATTGAAGCACGCTCCCAAGTAGACCGCCGCAATCGCTACGATCTTGACGAAGCGATCGAGCTCGCAAAAAAGACTTCATGGACCAAGTTCGACGGCACGATTGAATTTCACATTGCCACGCTTAGCAAAAAGGGGCAAGACGCGCTGCGCGGCACGCTCACGTTGCCAGCTGGCACGCCAAAACTCCCAAAAGTTGCCATTGCCTCGGACAGTTTGATCGAGGAGATCGCCAAAGGCAAACTCGAGTTCGATGTCCTGCTAGCCGAGGCAGCGATGATGCCAAAATTAGCTAAAGTGGCGAAGGTGCTCGGGCCCAAGGGGCTGATGCCCAATCCTAAGGCCGGCACTATTGTGGAAGATGCCAAGAAGGCTGCCGAGGAGTTTACTAAGGGCAAAATTGAGTACCGCGCCGATTCACTGGGCAATATCCACGTAGCCGTTGGTAAAGTCTCCTGGGACGCTGCCAAAATCAAAGCCAACGTTGAGGCGCTGCTCAAAGTTCTGCCCCGCACCCGCCTCGCGGGGGCCGTGCTCTCATCCACCATGGGCCCGGGGGTTAAACTGGCCTTGACATAACCCACAATTGTTGGTTAAATAGCGTTAGTCGCAGACCGTAGGCGGCTCGCCACAGGCGGCCATAATTCCTACCGAGACGGGTGCGCGTACGCGCACAAGTAATCAGGGTTCAGTAGTCAGGGTTTCTCCTGACTACTAACTACTGACTACTTTCACAGTCTGCGACCGCAGATTTTTTTAATATCATGCTCAAAAAAGCCCAAAAAATCGAACTGGTAAATAAACTTTCCGACGAGCTCAAAACCCAAGAATCTTGGTATTTCGTCGGGTTTGCCGGCCTTATGTACCCCGAGATGAGTGAGCTGCGAGGCCTGCTCCGCGTCAAGTCGGCGAAGGTCCGCGTTATTAAAACCCGTCTGCTCGCTAAGGCGCTCGAGAAAATAGGCAAGGCGCTCCCGAAAGAGCTGCTCGACAAGCCGATTGCCTTACTAACGGGCGAGGATTACCTGGCTAGCGCCAAGATTTTGAAAGAGTTTACCAAAGACCACCCGAATCTAAGTATCTACGGCGGCTATGTGGAGGGCGAGAACATTGATCAAGCAAAGATTGCCGTATTCGCCGCGTTGCCAAGTGCCGATGAGCTGAAGGCAAAATTGGTGGGAACGTTGAATGCGCCGATCTTCAGGTTTGTCAACGCGCTTTCCTGGCCAGGTAGGGGAGTGGCGAGTGTGTTGAGACAATATATGTCAAGTAAAAGTTAAAATTAATAAGTAATGAAGGAGTACAACCACAGATATTTGATCCACAGATAAACACAGATCAGGTATGCCCAATCAGTGATTATCAGTGGATTAACATCAGTGGTTGTTTTACTACCTTATAATGGAGAAATAGTATGGCCGACGAACAACCAAAAGAAGAAACTAAAACAGAAGAACCAAAAGCCGAAGAGGCAAACGTTGAAGAAGATAAAGCTGAAGAAAAGCCAGCGGCGCCAGCCAAAGAAGAAAAGGCGGCACCAAGCGGCAAGTTTAAAGATATCATCAAAGAAATCGAGAACCTCAAGGTTGCCGATTTAGCCGAGCTTGTCAAGGAACTTGAAGACCGCTTTGGCGTATCGGCCGCAATGATGGCCGCTCCCGCGGCCGGTGCCGCACCAGCTGCTGGTGCCGATGCCGCAGATGAAAAATCATCGTTCACCGTAGTACTCACCGATTCTGGCGCCCAGAAAATCGCCGTGATTAAAGCCGTGCGGGAAATTCGCTCAGACCTTGGCCTCAAAGAAGCCAAGGACCTTGTTGACGCCCCGCCCAAAGAACTCTTGAAAGACGCCAAGAAAGACGCAGCGGAAGAAGCCAAAAAGAAGATCGAAGCGGCTGGTGGCAAGATTGAGTTGAAATAAATAATAATGCCTGCTTGCCCACTCGGGGCAGCACTCTATCCCGCCTACGGCGGGACCTTCCGCTCCGCTGCTTGGTAACTCCTGCCCATCTTCGATGGGTCCCGTCGTCCAGGCAGCTCCGCGGGGCAGGAGCGCTTCGCTTCCTGTGGCGCTAGCAACTGCCCCTCATCAGGCAAGCTACGGCATTATATGATCGAATTTTTCTATTATTTTCTTTGACACCCCGATCAAAAGCTGGTATTTTTGAGTACTAGGTAGGCTCTAATAGCAAAAGGGAGGGCTGTTTTGCCTAGTGCAGTACCACAACCAGGAGCAGGGGGAGGAACTGAGCAGGAATTAGCCGCCAAAGTAGCTGCTTCTTTTGAGGTGTCTAAACCGTCCCAGGTTACCCAACCTGAGGTAGTCCAGGGGCAACCAGACCACCAAGCTGAAGCCGCTGCAACAAAAGAGCGACTCGAGGCCGTTCAAGATACTATCAAAGATCTTCCAGATCAGGTACAGCAAGTGGTTAGCGCGCCAGCTAGGCAGGTGGGAAAGCAAATTCTAGACATTTCTCATCCTGATGACGCCGAGCGGAGTATTCGAGAGCTTATGAATAAAGCAAAGGGCCCTGCAGATATTCAAGCAGGGGTTAACCAACTGAGACCCGCGCATATTGAGGCCCACCACGACCTAGGGCAAAAGGAGCAAGTAGCATGATTTACCTTCTCCTCTTCCTTGTACTCTGGGCGATTGGGCTTTTTGTGGTTTGGCGCCATGTTCGCAAGCACAAGGCCCACCATATTGTTGATCAAGTCACATTTCTCGTGACCATGCCAAAAGAGATTTTCCGTCAGCAGGATGATGCTAATGCCAACCAACCTAAGGATTTTAAGGAGGCGCTCGCGCCCACTGAACAATTTTTTGCCTCGTTATCTTCCACTCTCAAACGCGATTTAGCCCACAAGCTGACCGGCGAGCAGGATATTATGTGTTTTGAGATGGTGGTTGAGGGTAATTTGGTTTCTTTTTACGTTTCCTGCCCGGGCCACCTGGCGAGTCTTTTAGAGCGGCAGCTCTACAGTTTTTTCCCCAAGGTTTCGGTTGAGCGGGCGACCGGGCACAACATTTTCCAAACCAAGGGCATGATCGCCGCCGCAACCCTCGAGTTCACCAAGCGGTTCATTTTTCCGATCCGCACCTTCAAATATCTGGAGGCAGATCCGATCAATAACCTGACCGGCGCCTTTGCCAAACTGGGCGATAAATCAGCCGCGGCGATTCAGATTCTCATTAAACCGCTCGATGAGGGCTGGCGGGTGCACCCGGCGATTGCCGCCAAACACGTGCTCGAGGGCAAAACCGGCTACATCTACCGCTCACCAACCATGCGGGTGGTCCACGAGCTTTTTGAGGCGTTCTCGGGCGGGGTAGCGGCCTCGGCTGCAGGCAGGGCCGGGCCCGAGAGCAGCGGCAACAAATCCTGGCGGCTGACACCGGTACAGGAGGATCTCATGAAGGCGTTCAACGAGAAGGGGAGTAAGCCCGGGTTCAAGACCGTGATCCGCATTGTGGCGGTTGGCCCGGATGCCATGACCGCCCAGGCCCACCGCGACAACATTGTTTCGGCCTTCTCCCAGTTTGCCACACCGGCCTGGAACGGCTTTAAGCCGATTATTGCCCGAGATTCGGCCCAAGTTGCCACAGATTTCATTTTCCGGACTTTTGACAGGGCCAAGTCACTGATTATGAACTCCGAGGAGCTCGCCTCGCTCTTTCACCTGCCCAATCGCTACACCGACACCCCGAACATCCGCTGGATGATGAGCAAAGTCTTGGCGCCGCCGCCAAACCTGCCCCGGGAGGGCACGGTGATTGGCGAGTCGGTCTATCGGGGCGAGACCAACGAGGTGCGCATTAAGCCGCCTGATCGGCTCCGCCACATTTTCATGATCGGCAAAACTGGCGTAGGCAAGACGACGCTGTTTGAAAACATGATCGAGCAGGATATTCGTTCGGGCGCCGGCTGCTGCTTTATTGATCCGCTGGGCGATGCCATTGAATCGATTCTCGCCAAGATTCCCAAGGAGCGGGCAGAAGATGTAATTCTGTTTGACCCCTCAGACACCGAGCGGCCGGTTGGGCTGAACCTCCTGGAGTGGAAGCGGCCCGAGGAAAAGGACTTTTTGATCCAGGAATGGATCGAGATTTTCTACAAGCTGTACGATCCCAACCGCACCGGCATTGTAGGGCCCCAATTCGAGCACTGGGGCCGCAATGCCGCCCTCACGGTGATGAACCTGCCCGAAGGCGGCTCGCTCATTGAGATTCCGCGCCTCTTTACCGACGACAGTTTCCGCGAACGCGCGGTGAGTTTTGTGACCGATCCCGTGGTGCGGAGTTTTTGGGAGCAGCAGCTCGCCAAAACGGCCGATTTCCATAAGTCCGAAATGTACAACTATTTTATTTCCAAATTCGGCCGATTTATGACGAACGACTTAATGCGGAACATCATTGGCCAGGCTAAATCAGGGTTTGATATGCGCAAGCTAATGGACGATCGCAAAATCCTGCTGGTTAACCTGTCCAAGGGCAAGATCGGCGAGATGAATAGCTACCTTTTGGGCATGATTATTATTGCCAAGCTCCAGACCGCCGCGTTTTCGCGGGCCGACACCCCCGAGGAAGAGCGCAGAGATTTTTACGTCTACGTTGACGAGTTCCAAAATTTCACAACCGACAGCTTTGCCACCATTCTCTCTGAAGCGCGCAAGTACCACATTGGCCTCCATATCACCAACCAATATATTGCCCAGCTCACCGAAAAGATCCGCGATTCAGTGGTCGGCAACGCCGGCACGCTTATCAGTTACCGGATCGGCGCGTCTGACGCCGAGTTTATGGTCAAGGAGTTCCCGGGGGTGTCGATTGACGACCTTGCGAACCTTGACCGGTTCTCGACATATGTTAAACTGCTGATTGACGGCACCCCCAGCAAACCCTTCTCGATGCGCGGGATCAAATCGCCAGTCGTTAAGGATAAGCAAATGGCAGAGGCAACGAGGCAACTTTCGAGGCTTTCCTACGGCAAGGACCGCAAGATGATCGAGAGCGAGCTTACCGAGCGTACCAAACCGGCGAGTGTGCCAACAGGGAGTAACGAACCATTAGTAAAAGTTTAAAAAATATCAATGGCTACCAAACAAACAAAGACGAAATCACCATCTAAAACCCAAACGAAAATAGAAAAGCAAAACACTGCCCCTAAAGTGGAACTCGATCGTGTGAGGCAGCTGCTTGATTCGGCTGAAAATCAGATTCGCCAGGCAAGAGCGCTGCTCTTTGGTGGCCTGTATGGCGAAAAGGCTAAACAGCTCCACCAGAAAGAGGGCGACGAGGCCAAGGTAATCGAGGGAGTGTTCGATGGCGAGATGATGGTGGCGTCGGGCGGCAAGCGCTACCCGGTACCACCTAACTACGCCAGCAAGAGCAAGCTGGTGCCTGGCGACATTCTTAAGTTAACGGTGGGCGGCGATGGCACCTTTATTTACAAGCAAATCGGCCCGGTTGATCGCAAGAAACTGATTGGGAAACTCGAAGAATCCGGCGGCCGTTACGAGGTGGTGGCATCCGGTAAGCGCTACAGTGTGCTCCTGGCCTCGGTGACGTACTTCAGGGCCCGGCCAGGGGATGAACTGACGATTGTGGTACCCCGCAATGAAGAATCAACCTTCGCGGCGCTGGAGAATGTCATTAGCGCAAAGCATTGACCGAATATTGAGTCGTTAAGTTATGGAATTATTTCTCCGCATCCTCGCTGCGCTTGTAATCTACGCCTCATTGGTGGCGGTTATCGTGCTGTGGCTGCGCATGAAGGATACCCGCAAGAAGCTCGAGTACCTGGCTGGCCGGCGCTACCAACTCCTGCTAATTTTAGTGCCTAAGAACAACGAGAAAGGCCCGCTCTCGGCCGAAAATATGTTTGCGGCGCTCCACGGCATTTACTCGGCGAGCGTGCCGGTCCAGGAACAGTTTGGTTTTGAGATTGTGGCACGGGCTAACCAGATTCTGTTCTACGCCTGGGTGCCGGTAACGCTGCGTGATTTTGTGGAAGGTCAGATTTATGCCCAGTATCCGACGGTAGAGATTAAGGAGATCGAAGACTACGTGCCAGAATCGCCGCCGGAGAACCGTTCGTTTGTGGGCGCGGAAGTAACGCTCGTCCGCTCTGATGTCTTTCCCATTAAAACCTTTCTAAACTTCGAAGTTGACCCGCTTGCCGGCATTACCGGCGTGCTTTCTAAAATTGCCGAAGGGGAAGGAGCCTGGATTCAGGTATTGATGCGCCCGGTGCCTGACTCCTGGAAAAATAAGGGGATCACCTGGGCACGAATGCTGAAAGCCGGCCAACACCCGGAAGGGGAGTCAATTGTGAGCGGGGTGTCCAAGGGCCTCTTGTCGTTCGCTTCGGAGGCGGTAACCTCATTCACTCGGCCAGCTCCTGCGGAAGGGGAAAAACCGTCGGCAACCAAGGTTGAACTCTCAGGCCCTGAAGCCGCGGCAGTCGAGGGGATTGAGACCAAGGTAACCAAACTCGCTTTTGAGACTAAAATTCGCCTGGGTGCAGTAGCAGCCGACGAAGCAAGCGCGCTCCTGCGTCTAAACGGCATTGTGGGCGCCTTCAAGCAATTCAATACCACAAACCTTAATGGTTTCATTGGCAAGCCGCCCACGAGCGCCCCCGAGTTCTTGGAGGATTTCCGGAAGCGCCGCTTTGCCGAGACTGGCTTTGTCCTGAACATCGAGGAGCTTGCCTCGATTTTCCATCTGCCCAACATTTCAGTGGCCACCCCCTCAATCGCTTGGGTAGGTAGTAAGAAAGGCGAGCCGCCACTCAATTTGCCGATCGAAGGCTCGGTGCCCGCCGGGGAGCTTACCCTCTTTGCCGAAACCAACTTCCGCAATGTCAGTTCTAGATTTGGTATCAAGAGTAACGATCGGCGGCTCCACCTCTACGCCATCGGCAAAACCGGCACCGGCAAGTCCACGATGCTCGAGAATATGATTATTAACGATATTCTCGAAGGTAGGGGAGTGGGCGTGGTTGATCCTCACGGCGATTTGATCGGCCACATTTTGGACTTTATTCCCGAGGAACGGGTCAAGGATGTGGTGTGGCTGGCGCCCTGGGACCGCGATTTCCCGATCGGGTTCAACGTGATGGAGGAGGTTGATCCGGATTTAAAAAATATCGTTGCCTCCGGTGTGGTGGGGATTTTCAAAAAGATTTTCGGCGAGAGCTGGGGGCCGCGCCTGGAGTACATTTTGCGCAACGCGATTCTTTCGTTGATCGGCTACCCCAACGCCACCATGCTGGGCGTCACGCGCATCCTGGTAGACAAGGGCTACCGCAAGAAGGTGGTTGATGCCCTCGATGACCCGGTACTCAAGGATTTTTGGATCAACGAGTACGAAAAGTACGACCCCAAGTTCCGCACCGAGGCAGTGGCGCCGATTCAAAACAAGGTTGGCCAGTTTTTGGCAACCTCCACTATTCGGAACATTGTCGGTCAACCGGTTTCGACCATTTCGATGAAGGAGATTATGGACAGCAAGAAGATTCTGCTGATGGACCTTTCAATCGGCAAGATCGGTGAGGATACCTCGGCGCTGCTGGGGGCTCTGCTGATCACTAAGATTCAGATTGCGGCGCTCGAGCGCGCCAACGTGGCGGAGCCGGAGCGGGTTGATTTTTACCTCTACGTTGACGAGTTCCAAAACTTTGCCACCGAGTCGTTCGCCGTGATCCTTTCCGAGGCCCGCAAGTACCACTTGAACCTCATTATGACCAACCAGTACATCGCTCAGATGGAGGAAATTGTGGCTAAAGCCATTTTTGGCAACGTAGGTACGCTCGTGACATTTCGGGTGGGGGCGCAAGACGCGCCGCTTCTTGTTAAGGAGTTTGAGCCGGTCTTCGAGGCCACCGATTTGGTAAACCTCGATAATCATCATGTCTATGTCAAGATGGCGATTGATGGCGTTACCTCAAATCCGTTCTCGGCGATCACCTTGCCGCCCCAGCGCGAAGGGGCCGGTCTTAAGGAAAAAATTATTGCGTTTTCTCACGAGCGTTATGGCCGGCCGCGAGAATTGGTGGAGCAAAAGATTCGCGAATGGTCGCAGGAGGGGAGAGCGCCGGCGGGCCCGAGTACCGACAAAGCTATTGCCGGCGAGGCGCGAAAGCAACCGGTAAAAGACCATCAGGAACTCAAAGACGAGCAGGGCAAAACGTGGCATTACTTCGAGCAGGGGGTTCCGCCGCAAAATCAGAGTGAGCGCCCCAAGATAGGGGAGAGTCCTGTCCAGGAAGTCAAACCGGGCGAGACCGTGAAAATAGGGGAGTAATCTGGTATAGTGTTCTCATAGTTCTTGAAGAATTGAGGTGGTTTAGGTGGGCGCGCTTCATACTCTTTTCCACACTGTTCGGCGAAAGATTCAATCGAGTGATATTAAGCGGCACATCGTCACCGGATCGACAGCGAATGTTGTCCAGCTGCTCAACGAAATCCAGCGAGATAGCCGTTGGGTGGAACGGTTAGGCGACTCCATATATTTTCGCGCCTTTTTCCTGAATATACGGCATCCGTCAGAGAATATGGCTGTGTTCGAGGTGCTGAATACTGACCGCAAAATGGCCGAGGTGTTTGATAGATACTTGGTTACAAAAGTAGGGGAGTTGGATTTGCGCCATAGTCAACCGGTGACGAAAATCCAGGAGGTAGGGAAATGACAAAACGACACAAAAACCGTATCCGGGTGGAAATTGATGTGCATGCTATGGCAATCGGGGCAGATTCCCTTGAACCCGATCACGCCGAGCCAACGCAGGTTGCCCTACATTGTGTGAGCGTTATCATCCATGCCATTGAACATGCATCGGAGGCAGCCGCGAAAGGCGACAAAAAGCCAACCATTCCGAGCGGCATGCCGGTTGACTTAGTTACAGCGCCCGGCGTTGTCCATTCGTTCACCTGGAGAGATCTCCTAGAGGCCGAGCAGGCCTTAGGGCAGGAATAGCAGGTTCCAACAGGTTAGAAACAGGTAGGCAACTACAGGTTATCTAACCTGTTATTTTTTTATAGAGACAGGGGATAGCGGAGTAGGGGTGTTTATTGCGCTATCACCCACCTTTTAGCGGGGGAATACTGCCGGTAGCGCCGGGGATGCAGGGGAGGGTAGGGAAATAATAAAACGATGATCCGCGATCTGCCCGATCGGTTGGTGAAGGGGCTTAAAAGAGATGGAGATGGTAGGTCGTACAATGTTGATTTTGCGTCATCAAATCAGGTTCAAGAGTGATGACGCAAAATCAGGCCCACATTTTACAACGTCCTCCCCTGCCCGGCCATCGCAAAATGTGGGCGTGTATATACCCTACTTTCGTCAGCCGGTGACATCCCCTCAAAAAATCGGCGAGACTCCCCTACCCGACTCCCATACCTCGCCATTTTTCACGCCAGTCCCCTGTTTTGAACCTAATTTTACTCCGTATTTACCTTGACATATCAAAAGTTTTAAGGTATACTGGCACTGCCGTCTGTTTGACAACCTAACTCAAAGGAGATGAAAGTTGTGCAAACTTCAGAGTTTGAACAGGCCATCCTGACTGGCAGGGATCGCGTTGTTAGCGCTGCCGCCAGCCAGGCTTGGCAAGATATTCCTGAGACGCTTCGTTTTTGTCTTGCCCTCGGTCAGTGTTGGAACCTGCCTAACTTGAAGAGACATCAAATACGGTTGATCGAACGGTCATGCCGGAAGGTTGGCGAGCGTTTTGAACAACTCTCCCCAGAGACTGTGATCAAGATTGCCAAAGCCTACTGCTCGATTGTAATGAATCAAGCGAAACCGACCCGCTTCGCGCTGGTTTTTCTCACCTCCGAGCGAGGGCAGGTAGATCGCGCAGTCAGGCTCTTCGATCTCTTCCACCGCGCCAGGAAGTCGCTCTGGGGTGAAATCGACCAACAGGATAACTTGAAGTGGTACACAAGCCTCCACCATATGTTTGGTGAGGTTGTGTATCTGGCGCATCGTTGCGCAACCTGGCAGAATCTCCTGATCGGGGCTGTCCAAGGTCATTGCCAGGCGGTCAGGGTGATTGAGATGCTCTTACTTCACTACGGCACCATAGCAACCCAGTTGTCCATCGTCCCGATCAGTCAATGGCAGCCAGGGGAGGCATTGAATTCCATGGCAGCTTTTTACATGCTCGCCGGGAATGCGACTGAGATAGTTCGTCTGCCGGTACCGGATGCTGTAGCCTCCCAATTTAGCGAGTTGGTTCATTCGATTCATCAACAGTTTGAGAGGGATGAATTCAAGCTCAATGAGCTAATCGAGTGGTTCGACCGACACGAGCAGCAGTACCTTGATCACGAAGCTCAAATGTGGCACGAGATCATCGATGAACCACGCTATGGCCTGAGAACTGGTGGCGCTGACCGAGTTAAACTGAACGTTTCAGCGCTCCAGATGCGTCAGATAAAGTACACCTCACTCCAGCTTCTTCCCGACCAGTTTCCTAATGCCCGAGCCAAGCTCTGGCTGACGGAGTTTGACCAACCCGTCTCGATCAGCTTCACGCTCAATCCGCGGCTTAATTCCGTGAATCCCGACCTAGTGTTCGAGCGTGACGATCCTCGGTATGGTCAGATCTTAATAGACCGCATCCTCTACTATATTGGCCTCCACAGTTACTGGAAAATTATCACCGGTAAACTCGATGCTGTGATGGGCATACGAGAGGTTACTCAGGTGAGACTGGTTCGCCAGGACGGTGCCCGGGCTCCCTTGTTTCGCCTTTTCCAGCAAGTGAGGCCTCACTTCAGGCGGTTGCCAGAGGGCTACCAAGCTTCAGAAGAGGCAGTTCGTTTGGCAGCTGCCACGATCGGGCTGCCACCTGAGTGCTACACGTTCGTTCGCGAACACGAACGCGGTTACCAGGAAGTTGAGAACCTGCCGCCTTTGTTTACCTACCATGATCGAGATATCGGTTACGAACCTGGATCGTCAACCGAACAACCCACGGCTCTATGAGTCCGTGGGTCTTTTTTTTACCCTTCTTCCTTAAACAGCTCCTGTCCACTTTCCACTCCGGGAGTGGAATACCCTGGGCACTCCGGGTGCGTCCCCTTAAAAAAACAGGTACACAAACCTGTTGCGTACCTGGATGATTGCGCTCTGAGTCTTTATCAGGTGGACATCGTTGTTCCGTTCTCTATTTGCAGGCGATCGAATACAGCTAATGCCTCTTTCGCTGTCTCGAAGTGTTGCATAAGTGCCTCTTCGATAGCCTTCTGCCCAGGGTCGTTTTTTACGAATTCCGCCAAGCGGGGCAACTCATCGGCCATGGTATAGCATAAGGTGAAGACGGCGTGGGTGGGGTGCTCCATATCTCCCGGCCATCTAAGCCCAGCCAAGAATGTGTTTGCCACATCGCTGTTTATCCATGCCACCGCCTGTGCTACGGAATTGAAACATCTTCCAATTTTGATATGATCGTCTTCTCTGTTTTGTGCTTTCAGTACAATCCTGAATAAATCTGATTGTTCATTGTAGTATTCTACGACGCACTCCGCCTGGATTTCAATTTCGCCCTTTGCGTAGTTGACATTAACGCCCCGTGGATCGTCCTGCCAAAACTCGCGATCAATCGTAATTCCTTCAGGTAGTTCCTGATCTGACATAGTTTGACTCCTTTTTTCAGGTACGCTCTAGCTTTCTTCCTTAAACAGCTCCTGCTGTACCCGTTTGCGCCCTAGGAACCGAGTCAGGAACGAGTAGCGAACGGTGGCGATGTTTTGGAAGATACGCAAGGTAAACACAATGATCACCGCCAGGTAAAGATCGAGGTTCAGCTGGTCGCCAAGGTAGGTAATCAGCACCGCCAGCACCATGTTAAAAATCAGCCCGGAAACGAAGATTGTCTGGTCAAATTTGCCCTGCAAGTTGGCGCGCCACGCGCCAAAGAGCGAGTCAACAATGCCCAAAATGGCAATCGCGCTGTAGCGCGCAAACACCACCGGAATGGTAACCGGTGCAAAGTAGCCAACCAGGATGCCAATCATAAGACCGATGAGGGTGAAGATCATTTGTTATATGTTACCTGTTATCTTGTCGTTTCGCAACATACGATTGCCACACCACGAGGAGCGGCGAGGCCACGAAGATACTCGAATAGGTGCCTACCGTAATACCGATAAGGAGCGCAAACACAAAGCCGCGTGTGGTCTCACCTCCTAACAGGTACAGCGTCAGGAGGGCCAGAATTACCGTAAGCGAGGTGTTGAGCGAGCGCGCCAGGGTTTGGACAACCGAGCGGTCCACCAGGCTCTCAAACGATTCCCCCGGGTGGAGCAGCAGGTTCTCTCGAATCCGATCGAACACCACAATGGTATCGTGCACCGAGAATCCCATCACGGTAAGGAGTGCCGTAACGGTGAGCGAATCAAACTCGTAGCCGGTGAAATGCGCCACCAAGCTATAGAGGCCGATCACAATAAACAAATCATGGAGCATGGCCACGATCGCCGAGATGCCAAACCGCCAAGATGAGGCGGGTTTCGCCACCTTGCGGAACGCCCAGGCGATGTAGAGGATAATGCCGGCCGACGCCGCCACCACGGCCAGAATTGCTTTGCGCGTTAAATCCTTTGAAACCGTGGGCCCCACATTTTCAAACCGCACCTCCTTGGCCGCCGTAGCCTCGGCGGAGGTGGCCTGCCCCAATTTATTCAATATCTCTTCTTTTTTCTTCTGGTCGTAGCTCTCGGATTTAATTAAGAACGTACTCTTATCGGTTTCCACCACCGTCGCCCGTTCGAGTACTCCCTTGACCGCTTCCTCTACGGTTTTTTTATCTCCTGTAGCTACCTTCACTTCCAGGTTCGCACCACCCTTAAAATCGAGTCCAAATGGGATGTCGTACAATAATAAGCTGATCACGCCAATTACGACCGTGAGACCAGATAGAACGAACCACCAAGTTTTTCGTTTGTACATTAAGTGCATGATTTTTAATTATTTTGACGGGTGGCGAAGGGTGCTACCTTTCCCTTATTATCAGTTTTAATAATGTCTTACTTACATATATCGCCGTAAACATACTCACCAATATCCCAATCGCCAATGTTAGGGCAAAGCCGCGTACCAAGCCGGTGCCAAAATAAAATAAGATTGCGGCGGTAATGAGCGATGAAACGTTGGAATCTCGGATCGAACTCCAGGCCCGGCGGAAGCCTTCATCAAGCACTGCCGCGGCGCCTTTACCCTGCCGCTGCTCTTCTTTCATGCGCTCAAAGATCAAAATATTAGCGTCTACCGCCGCCCCGATCGTCAGAATAAACCCGGCAATCCCCGCTAGGGTGAGCGTAACCGGAATCAGCTTAAAGAGCGCCAGGACCAGGAGCACGTAGCAAGCGAGCGCCACTACGGCCACGAGGCCACTTCCGCGGTAGTAACTCACCATAAAGAGGGCCACAACTACCACCGCCATAAGGCCCCCCAGGAGTGATTTTTCAACGGAACTACGGCCTAACGTCGGCCCGATCGTTCGCTCTTCTATGAGGGTTGCTGGCACTGGCAGCGCGCCCGAGTTGAGCTGAATTGCCAGGAGTTTTGCCGTGGTGATATCGAAATTGCCGGAAATTACGGCGTTGCCGTTTTCAATCGCTGACTGGACGGTGGGCGCTGAGACAATCTGCTGATCGAGCACAATTGCCACCGGTTTACCAAGGTTCCGCTCCGTAATTTCGCGGAAGAGCCGCGTGCCCTCGCCGTTGAACTGGAGTGAAACTACCGGCTCGCCTGTCGCGGCTGCCCCACCTTGCTGGAAGTCAACCTGAGCGTGAACCAGGTGTTTGCCGGTGAGACCGCTTGGACCAAAGGTAGTTTTCTCCCCTGCTCCACTGGACTCCCAAAATTCTAACTGGGCGGTCTTGCCGATCAGTTCGATTGCCTGTTTGGAATCTTCGATGCCGGGCAGCTCCACGACAATGGCATCCTTGCCAGCAATCTTAGCAGCCTGGATCACCGGTTCCGCCACTCCCAGGCCATTCACGCGGTTCTCAATAATGCGTACTACCCCCACTACCGCGCCTTCACGTTCTTTTGGTTCAACTTTACTGGTGTCAAGTTCGTACACCAATCGCGAACCACCGGCTAAATCGAGCCCCTTATGGACCAATATTGCTTTGTGGTAGCTGCCGAGTTTGATTTCCGGGCCTTTCGGCCACACCACCACGCCGGCGAGCGCTACCACCAGAATAATAAAAACCAGTTTAAAAATATTTTTTCTCACCTTGTTCCCGCAGCTTATCAATAATGTGCTTCACATCTTGGGCCCGATCTTTCTTGGCTACCAAGATCACGTCGCCGGTGTCCACCAGCACCATGTTCTCGAGCCCCACCGTAGCGATTAGCCGATCAGCGCCGTGAATCAAGCAGTTGTTGGTATCGATCCCAACGTGGAGCCCAGAGATTACGTTCTCGCCATGCTTGGGTTTCATAACATCAAACACCGCCGCCCAGGAGCCAATGTCTGACCACCCCAAATCTGCCGGCACTACCACCATCGTGGTGGTTTTTTCGGCAATGGCGGTGTCCACCGGCACGTTCGGAAAGGTTTTGAAGTGGCGCGGATACTCCGGTAGTTTTCGGTAGACCACCGGCAGGTGCTGTTTTACCAGACTAAGGAAGTGCTGGGCAGTCCAAACAAAGTAACTGGCGTTCCAGAGATACTTACCCGATTCCAGGTACTTTTTCGCGGTTTTTTCATCCGGTTTTTCCACAAATTTATCAACGTGAAAGATTTTGGATTTGTTCGGTCGATATGGTCGCCCGAGTTTAATATAGCCATACCCAGTTTCCGGGTACGTGGGCTTAATGCCGATTGCTGTCAATTGAGCGGGGTCGCGTTGCAGCACGTTCACCGCTTGCCCAATGGCATGGTGAAAGTTTTTCTCTTTGAGTACCACGTGGTCAGACGCGGCGGTCGCCACGATCGCCTGGGGATCGCGTTTGGCAATCACCCAGGCGGCCACGGCCATGGCCGGCGCCGTATTGCGTGGCTGCGGTTCGACAATCAGGTTTTTGGTCGGCAGCTCCGGCAGCTCCTTGCGGACGAGCTTTGCGTACTCGGCATTGGTGGACACAAGAATATGGTTAACCGAAGCTACTAGTGGTAGCACCCGTTTGAAGGTGGTCCGCAGGAGTGTTTCGTCGCCGATAATCTTTTGGAACTGCTTGGGGATAGCTCTGCGCGATTTTGGCCACAGCCGCGTCCCCACCCCGCCGGCCATAATCACAACATAGAAGTGGTCGTTCGAAGTCATAGGAGGATTGTAGCGCTCCCGGAGGTAAGGTTCAAGGTTGAGCGCTGGTTTTCATTGGGAGCGTTTCATAATTTCGGCCACCTGCTCGATTGCCTGTTCGGCCCTGCCGGGTAGATTTTCAATCACATGGTCGTACCAGCTTGCCGCTTCGAGTTCGGTTTTCGCGGTGGCAAGCCGTTCCAAGATTTCCTCACGGGTATTCTGGCGGCGGCCAGTGAGCTGGCGTTCGATCTGTTCAAGCGGTGCTTTAATAAAAATAAGTACCGAAGTTGGATATTGCTCGCGGTAGGCATTGCCGCCGTTCACCTCAACTTCCATCACCACGTTCTTGCTCGCGGCCAGGGCCTCCTGGATTGATTGTTTGGAACTGCCATACCAGGCGCCGTTGTAGAAGTTGGATTCAAAGATCTCACCCACTTGCTGGAGCTCCTTAAACTTTTCCGGTGAAACAAAAAAGTAGTGATGTTCTAGCCGGTCAGACGGCCGCGGCGGCCGGGTGGTGTAGGATTTCGCCCACACCAAGTTAAGTCCCGGGCGCCCCATTAAGCCTTTTACAATGGTGCCCTTGCCTACTCCGGCAGGCCCAGAAATCACAAAAATCCGCGGCATAGTGCTTTATTATACCCTACTTTTTTGCTATACTCAGCGTTGCCCGTATCTTGAAGCAAGGAGTTGGCCATGTTATTCGGTGTGCCGTGGTTCGTGTGGTTGGTTTTTGTGGTTTATGGTGGGCTTGTATTCCTTGCCGAATACCTCCCAAGTATCAAGCGATTGCGCGCCGAGCTCGATGATTTTCATACTGAGATAAGCAAAGATGCCCCATCGAGCAAAAAAGAGATAGATGTTACATTAATCCAATACGATCCATGGTTAAATCCGCCGGGAGATCGGTCTTAAAGTACAGTTTTTTGCCGCTCACCGGATGAGTGAAATCAAGCCTCGCCGCGTGGAGGAACTGCCGTTTGAGGCCGAGTTTTCTGCTCAGTTCTCGCGAAGGCTTGGTGAAGTATACTTGGTCCCCCATGATTGGGTAACCAAGGTATTTCATATGAACGCGGATCTGGTGGGTGCGGCCGGTGGTGATGTGAACCCGCACAAGGGTTAATGGGTAATGGTTAATGGTTAATTTTTTCACCACCTGCCATGCCGTTTTCGCCACCCGCGGATCGCCCCGCTCCAACCCGCTTGCTACGGCTACCGCCTTAAACGGCACCTTGCGCGAAGGATCGCGCACAATCTCAGTCACCAGTTCCCCTTCTTTCGCCATTTCCCCATACACCAGCGCCAGGTAGGCTTTCGTAACCTGGCGCTTTTTGAATTGGTCCTGCAATTTTTCGAGTACCGCGGCGTTTTTCGCCACCACCAAAAGGCCCGAGGTGTCTTTATCGAGGCGATGGGCCGGCCACCCTTCGCCAAGGCTTCGGGTGGTAAACTCTCCCATCTCAACTCCTGCGGGTTTGTCGATTACCAATATATGGTCGTCTTCGTAAATTGTTTTCATAACAAAAGCCCGGTCTCTCACAAAGAATAAAATGAATACAGTAAGAAAACAACGTGAGGAAAACCGGGCCAAAAGCCCCCACCATCAGCCCATCGTGAGCCGACAGCAGGAAAATCCTCCGTCCATCACCGGTCCGGTGAGTGGGATAATTCGGCCTTTACTCCTTGGGTGGGAGCAATGGCGCGAACGAGGACCGGTGGACGTTGATTGAAATGGCCAGGTGACCGCGGCTCCAAAGCTTATGAGGCTCTGGAACAAATACCGCCGCGGTCACCTTGGCGCGCCCCGCCTCGGGCTCCACTTTGCAATACTGCACTTTGAGGGCCTCTATCGAGAGGCGGCGCGTAATGCGCAGGCGCAGTTGCTTGGTGTTCGTCCGAGGCGGGTAAACTATTGTTCAACTTCGAAAGTTGCTAGGTAGGGCGTGAATCGGCGCCATGCCGTTACTGATCCATAGCCCAACCCAGCTTCTTTTATTAACGCAATATTTTAAGTATATTGCAATGGTTTGTCAATAGGTCAGGTCTAGGTTACAAGCGAGATCTGCGAGCCATGCACCCCCTTCGAGACTTCAATTCTGGTCTGGAACGCATCCTTAATCGTCTCGATGTGGCTCACCACAATCACCTTGGCAAAATCTTCCCTGATGGCATTAATCGCGGCAATGATGTCTTGCTGGCCGGCCATATCGAGCATGCCAAAACCCTCGTCAATCACCAAAAACTTAAGTTTGGCGCCGGCCCGCATAGAAAGCAATTTGCTGATTGCCACCCGAATGGCAAAGTTGATCCGAAATCCTTCGCCGCCGGAAAAGAGTTCATAGGCGCGCTCCCCTAGCTCGTCGGACACAATAATGTCGAGCGTTTCGATGAGCTCGTCAGAGGTTTTTTTCGCGCGCTGCGTTTCGAACGCCACTTTGAGCCGGGAGTCAGAGAGCCGCCCCAAAATCACGTTGGCCTCCTGCTCGATCGCCGGGAGCGACTGTTCAATAATCATGGCCTGAATACCCTTTTTGGAAAATGCCAGTGCCAGCGCCTGCCAGCTCTGCGTTTCCTCTTGGAGTTTAGTTAGTTCTTTAGTGAGTTCTTTGTTCCTTGTTTGCTGTTCCTTGATCCCTTTCACCTGTTCCTGGAGGCCGCCCAGGGTCCGTTCGAGTTGCGATTTTTGGAGTTGCAGTGCATCGAGCCGCGTTTTTTCTTGCTGGTACATCGTTGAAGCGTGCTCGAATTTCACCTGTTCGAGTTTGAGCTTGCGGCCCGATGCCGTGATTTCGGCAAGTTGTTTAGTCTGGGCGACTACCTGGTGTTCCAGGGTAGCCACAAATTGTTGCTTTTCACTGATTTTAGTCTGGGCAACTTTGAGTTCCTGCATTTCGCCTACCGTGCTATCGAGCTCACGGTACTGGGCCTGGAGCTTGGCATACTCGTCCTTCGAAAACCCCAGCTTGGCAAGCGAAGCCCTGAGCTGGGTGAGCGCGCTGCCGGTGGTTTTGGCAAACTCAGCTTCCAGTTCCTTAATGATTGTTTGGGCTTCGGTTTTAGGCAGCGGCCGCAGGCAGGTTGGGCAGTGTTTCAGTTCGCCCAGCCGTTTGGTAATACTCGCCAAATCGTTCTGCTTCGACTCCCCTACCGCCAAATCCTGCTCAATTTTTTGGGCAACCATTAGCGTATGCGACAGCGTATCGAGCCGTTTTTTTACCACTTGGTACTCCTTGAATTTTGTTTCGGTCTCTTCTTTATGAGTTAAGCTTTCCTTCAGTTCCTTGAGCTCCTTGGCCGTGGCGTCTTTTTGCTCCATCAGCTCCTTAATCTGTCCTTGCAATGTCGCAAAATGTTTACGTTCAAGTTCAAGTTGCTGGCCGATTTTCTCAAACTGCAGCCGATCCTCGTTTAATTTTTCGAGGTTTTCAGTGGCAATGCCCACTGTTTTATTGATTCGTTCGTGGTCTTGTTGGCTGGTTTTGAGCGCCGCTTCAATTTCTGGCTGCCTCGCAAGCTGCAGCTTGAGCTCAATGGTCTGCACTTTGAGTAGTTCGAGCCGCGACTGGGCTTGGCGCATTTTCTCGCGTGCTCGCTCCTCGAGCGTGTCGTACAATGACAACCCTAAGATCTCTGCCAGGAGCGCTTTGCGCTCAGCCGGGGTTTTCACGGTAAACTCATCGGCATGGCCTTGGCGCAGGTAGCTCGAGTTTACAAAAATTTCGTACGGCAACCGCAGCGTGCTGATGATCTTTTCCTGAGTCAGTCGAATCGTCCCTTCGGTGAGACTTTTCCACTGTCCCTGACTACTATTTTTAATCTGGAACTCCAACGTGGTTTCGCCGCCCCGGCTTTTGCGCGCTCGGCGCCGCACGATGCGGTACACGCCGCCCTCGTGCTCGAAGATGAACTCGGTCCACATAGTTTGCTCGCCCTGGCGGATCAGCTCATTAGCACTGGCTCTCGCCTGCTCCCACACACACCAGGTGATCGCTTCCAGGAGTGATGACTTGCCTACCCCGTTGGGGCCGGTCAGCACCGCCAAATCAAACGGCCCGAAATCGAGCTGGGCATCGGCGTAGGAGAGGAAGTTGTGGAGGGTGAGTTTAACGGGGATCATACGCCCAATACTACGACACCTGGCATAAAACCGTCTATACCGCCTATCACCAAAATTGACAAAAAGTCAAGGAGATGGTAGAATAAAGACTCAACGGCTAGGTTAAATGAGTACTATGCCAAAACAGCCACTTGGAAAGCTTTCTACCGCCACCTTTGCCGCCGGGTGTTTTTGGGGTGTGGAGGAGATTTTCCGCATGCAAAAAGGGGTCAAGTCAACGCGGGTTGGCTACAGCGGCGGCAGCGTAAAAAATCCGAGTTACGAGCAAGTCTGCGCTGATGCCACGGGCCACGCCGAGGCGGTGGAAGTGACCTATGATCCCAAAATAATTTCCTACGAAGCGCTCCTGAATATCTTCTGGAAAAATCATAACGCTACTACCCCTAATCGCCAAGGGGTTGACGTTGGCAGCCAGTATCGTTCGGTGATTTTTTACAAAAATGCCGAACAAAAGAACGCTGCCGAAAAATCCCGCGACGCGTACCAGAAAGAGTTGACTCAAAAAATTGTTACCCAAATCGTGCCGGCCAAGGGGTTTTTCGAAGCCGAAGATTATCACCAACAGTATTACGCCAAGCGCGGCATTAAGGCAACCTGCCACATTTAGTAGCAATGTATTTTTTAGCGGCGGGTCCTGGCTCAGGTACCGCCTCGGGCGTGCGCTCTACAGGAGCGCGTCGGCCATAACGGGCTTCCTGTGGCGCCTGCCTACCGGCAGGCAGGCTAGCAACCCGCCCGTCCCCTCGCACCTCTCGCCACCCGTCGCTAATTAATAATAAGTCAGTAATATAGAAGAAAAATGACCACAAAATTAAACAAAGCAGACCTCAAAAAGAAACTATCCCCGGACGAGTATCGGGTAACCCAGGAAAAAGGTACCGAAGGGGCGTTTTCCGGCAAATATTGGAACAATCACGATGATGGCATGTACCATTGTTTGGTGTGTAACGCTCCCTTGTTTGCCTCCGACGCCAAATTCGAATCCGGCACCGGTTGGCCCAGCTTTACCGATCCGGCGGTCGCCGAGAACATCACCACCGCCACCGATACCTCCCACGGCATGACGCGCATCGAGGTAATGTGCAAACACTGCGGCGCGCATTTAGGCCACGTTTTCCCCGACGGCCCCTCGAGTATGTCCGACGGCAAGCCGGCTTCGGGAATGAGGTACTGCATTAACTCGTGCTCGCTCAAGTTCGAACCCAAAAAAGTAAAAAAGTAACCCCAGGGGTTGTTGCTTCGAGTAACCCTTGGTATTCCTGGTCTTATTAACGTTCTGCCAGCAGTTGTTCCGCCATTTGGCGCAACCGCGCTACCTCTTTTTTGGGCGTGTTTTTGCTCTCAAAAAACTTTTCGAGGAGCTCCAGCGGCGAGGCAGCCACGAGCGAATCAGAGTAGCCTAGTTCGGTTTCTGTTCGTCCAGCCACCGCCACCTCTTTTTGGATTGAGGCAATAAAGTCCACGCCTTGTACCTCGAGTTGCTGGCGAATGGGGTTTTCTAGAATCTGGGGCGCCGTCTGCTCGTCGCACTCAATCACCACCTTTACCACCGCCCCTTTGAGATCGTGTTTTCTGATTTCTTGGAGTATTACTTCGGTAGGCTCCAAATTTTTCACGGTAAACTTTTCACTTTTAACTTGAACGACCGTGAAGGGTCGTGCCGGCCCTCTCACAAATTTCCAACTAACTTTCCCCTGCGCTACCGCGCTACTGGCTACTGTGCTACTAATGTTCCCAATCACAAACCCCTTGTCGTCGCTCGCTTCGCCAAAATCAATCCGTTCGATCGATCCAGCATATACGGTGAGTGGCTGCGTGAGCACCACCTGGTGTTTGTGAATATGGCCGAGCGCCACGTAGTCAAATTTCGACTCCGCCAGCGCCTGGGCCGGGATCACAATATCCGAGCCGAGCATAATAGTCCGTTCCGAGCCGAATACCGCGCCCTCCACCGAACCATGGGCCACCAAAATTGCCGGGTGGTGCGGGTTGAGCTGGCTTGAAAAATCCTTGATGTAGCGGCCTACTGCTGCCTGAAAATAGCCGCTTAACTGCTCGCTGGTCATCAGTTTCAATTTTTCATCGGTCAGGAACTTTGATTTGGTGAGCCAGGGTAGGAGCGCCAGTTGCACAATCCCCTGCTTGGCCGGGTTGTGCTTGCTCAAATCGAGTTCCAGGAGTATGGGTTCAGTGGCCAGCAATACATGGGGCACCTTGAGCGCGGCGAAAATATCGAGACTGGTGGCTTTGCCCAGGGCATTCGGAATATCGTGGTTGCCGGTGATCATGACCACCGGTATCCCTGCGTCCGCCAGCTGGCGGACGCCTTGGCAAAAGGCGCGCTGGTAGGTGGGCGCCGGATCGCGAGTTTTGTAGGCATCGCCGGAAAAAATCACGAAATCAACTTGTTCTTTCAGGGCGGTATCGATCAAAAATTGATAGGAGCGCTGCCAATCAGTGAGCCGAGAACTTAAGCCGCTGGCGCTATCGGTGCGGCCGTAATTTTCCATGCCAAAGTGAATGTCGGCAAAGTGGAGGAACTTCATACACCTTGAGCGTAGTGCAAGGGCTTGACAGCTGTCAAATGGCCGTAGTACGATCATTCTTGCTTGAACGAGAACAACCTGCTAATTGGTGGCGCTCAATCTACGCCTCTCATGCTGCCTGCGCACCCTGCCGCAAGGCAGGAGGGTTATAGTCTGGGCGGTCAGACTTAGTATGAGAAGAGATCTGTAGTGAGCGGCTGCACGGATGGCGGCTTTGCGGAATTTGACCGCGAGCCGCTATCCAGCAATCAAGTCAGGTAGGGGGTAAGAAAAATCCCCCGAGAGGTGCGTCCGCAAGGATGTTTTTTGACCTGGGGCCTGAAAGGGGCCTTCAAGCACCGCACAAATCCTCTCCTCGTTTGAGTGCTCTACGATGGGCGCAAGCCTGTCGGCGGGTGCCACCGCCCGCACTTCTGTTTCGGCAGCGGTGTCCGGGTTCGCTGGGCGTTGACCAGCCTCTTCCTCCCAGCGACCCGGCCCGTTTTTCAACCATCCCCGCTCATTTCGCCCCGATATACTGATACAAGCATAGGCCCCACCTGTGCCGCTCGGTATCTCGGGGCTTTTTTTTATTGGCACAAAAAAACGCCGTCCAATTCAAGCGATAGGTTGCTCAAACGGACGGCGGAGGGATGCCACGGGGTGGGGCTGCGCGTTCGGTATCCACACCCCCTGGTACAGATGGCGTGGGACCTTGGGGAGGCTGAGGGGCGGTCCGTGGCGTCGCCAACTGCAAAAATGGAAAAGGTAACGTACTCCACACCCTGTAGAGTACGGTTATTGTATGGCCAGGCCAACGGTGAGGATGGGACCATCGGCCTGGCGGGTTCCCTGTGCACGCGTGGCTGGTTGCAGCCGCTATCCCTCGAGTGCCACAACGCACACAAAACTGATCAATTGAGGAATGAAAAATGAGTGCAGGGCGGCGCGCTTGGGTGGGCCAGGAGTTTTTCTGGCTCAGCGCGGCCGCCCTTTCGGCTTATGCGCACTTGCGGTCGCACTTAGCCATTGCTGCTCTTCTTGGCGAAGAACTTCCTTATCATGCGGGCATTCCTCCTTTCTCAATCAACTTTTTCAAGAACCCCATCCCGAGGGGGCTGACGGAAGTCGAGCCCCCTCGGGGGCAAGCGCAAAGCAGAGATAAGCGCTTAGCCGCTCTAATTGTATAGAGGTCAATACTTCCCTGTCAAATGCGGCGTACCAGGGTTAGAGCCCAAGCTTACCCACGAGCACTTCCTTGGATACCGCACCCGAGAACTGTTCCACCACCTTGCCGTCTTTTTTGATTACATAGGTTGGAATCGAGAGTACGTTGAACTCGGCCGCCCGCTCCGGCTCCTTGTCCACATCAATTTTGGTAACGGTCAGCTTGCCCGCGTGCTCCTTTTCAATCTCCTCGATAATCGGGTGCATCAGGTGGCAGGGGTGGCACCAATCGGCGTAGAAATCAATTAATTCGATCATGGCTATTTGGCGATGGCTTTTTCTAGTCTAATGATTCGTTTTTCGTGATTGTCTGTAGCTTGATAGAGCGGAGCAATATCCTCGGATTCCATGGTACGCAGTTGGTCAATTTTATGTATTACTTCTCGATGATTGCGTTCGATTTTCTGATTCAGGTAGCCTGTTTCCTGTTTGACTGTCTCAATTTTTTTGATGACTTCTTGGTGATTTTGTACGATTTTTTGATTTAGAGAGTTTGTCTCTTGTTGAACCGCGATCACCACTTCTTCTTTGACTACTTGGCGGATTTGGTCTAAATCTTTTTGTTCCATGTCACCTCCTTGCAAAACTTACTCTATCCGCAACCCAAAATCGTGTCAACTCGTAGACCCCGAAGAATGCTCCGGTATAGAAGAAATCACCCAGCAGTGAGTTGCGAAAAAATGGCAGCGCGGCCAGGTAGCTCTCGCTAAGGCCAGTAAGGGTGTGGGGGTAGAGCGGCGTAAAGGCCCAAACCGCGGCGTTGGTAAGCAGGAAAAAAAATACCGAGGCGCCGAGCGTGCCAGCCACCATGCGCTTGATCGAATAGTCCTGCCGGATCCACAGGCCAGCTAGGCCATACACCAGGAAACCAAGGTATACCGATAGCATCACCTGCCAGGTATAAAAGCCGATGATAAGATCAGAAATGAACACCGCAATGAGCGGCAGGGCAAGCGCCAACCGTTTGGGCAGCTGGGCGCCGCCAAAAAGCCCAATCGCGCCCACCGGGGTGAAATTGGCGGAGTGAGGCAGCAGGCGCGCGGCGAGACCGAGGAAGATGAGGAGATACGTCATAATGAAGGGCTACAACCACAGATTTATGCCACAGATAATCACTGATAGGCCACAAGAATCTGTGGTTATCAGTGGATCAGATATCAGTGGTTGTGTCATCATTTGATTTCCTCATACCGCCACTCCACGCTCTCCCCTGGCTTGGTTTTGTAACTACTTGCCCCGACTTCAGATTGCTTGCCGTTCACGTAGAGCGCCCAAAAGTTGCCTTTGTCAGCGGTAATACCGTCGATTTCCGTTACCATATCGCCCAGCTCGCCGAAGTTTTTGGTCTCTACGTGGGCAACGAGCCGGAGCAACTCGAGCGCGGTTTTACCCTCGAAGCCCTGGTAGTTAACCGTTTTGTTATCGGGTGCACGGGTAACTTTAAGATCGGCGCTGGTTGGCTCTCGGCGCTGAATATCGTTTCTAGGTTTGACGTTCCGGGGTTGCTGCCGCCTGGCACCTGAATTGCTTGCGAAACCCGAAAAGTTGCTCACGAGGCCCAGCGACACGAGCACCACAACCGAAATTAAAACAATCTTTTGGGATTTGCGCATAATTTTCTAAATTAAGGTAGTCAAACAACCACTGATGTTAATCCACTGATAACCACAGATCATACCATGGAGTGTATCAGTGTCAATCAGTGGATCAAATATCTGTGGCTGTAGTCCTTCATTAAGTTTTCTAGGAGCATCCACTCGTTGAGCCGCAGTTCATACACTTGTAGCAGCTGCCGGAGCGCGTCATCATGCCGCCGCATTCGCCACAGCTCGGCGAGTCCCCTATTGGATCGAGTTTGGTTTGCGCGGTTGGCCCGGTGGTTAGTTCTGGTTTTTGTGGCGCCTCAAAAATGGTCGGTTGATCCACTGGTTTACCTATCTCCTGGCTACTGGCTACTGATGCCTGGCTACTGGCATCGTCGCCATTCAACCCCACCTCGTGCCAGCGTTCCTTGGGCAGAAATTTGTAGGCCAGGTAGCGGGCAATGTAGTCAATCAGTGATTTGGCGATCCTGATTTTCGGGTGGGTGGTGAACCCCGATGGATCGAACCGCACGTGGGCGAACTTGGAAACAATCGTGTCCAGGGGCACGCCGTACTGCAACCCCATGGAAACGGCAATGGCAAAGCTATCCACGAGGCCCGCAATGGTTGAGCCTTCCTTCGCCATGCGGATGAAAATCTCGCCCGGCGAGCCATCCTCAAACAGGCCTATGGTAAGGTAGCCGTCGTGGCCGGCGATCGTGAACTTGTGGGTGATTGATTTGCGTTCGTCCGGCAGCCGCCTGCGCTGGGGGCGGAACTGAGCGTCTGGTGTCTCCTGGCTACTGACTCCTGATCCCTGGCTACTATCGTTATCGCGCTCCTTCCGCGCCTCGGATACCGTGGAGAGCGGTTGGCTCATTTTGGAGTTGTCGCGATACACCGACAGGGCTTTCAAACCCTGTTTCCACGATTCCATATAAACTTGTTTAATATCCTCCACCGTAGCGTCCTCGGGCAGATTTACGGTTTTGCTGATCGCGCCGGAAATGAACGGCTGGACCGCGGCCATCATGCGCACGTGGCCCATTGCTTGAATATAGCGCACGCCGTGGCGGCCGTTTTTGTTGGCACAGTCGAACACCGGCAGGTGCGCTGGCTTCACGGCGGGGGCGCCTTCGATCGTCATCATGCCACAGGTAAAGGTGCCGGCCTGCTCGATCTGCTGTGCGGTGAAGCCAAGTTCTAGGAGTACATTGGCGCCCTTGATACCGAGCCGGGTAAGGCAGGCTTGGCCGAGCGTCCACTCGCCAAAGGCGCTTGAAAAATCGAACACCGAGGGCAGCACCCGGTTGACGCTGTCCACCTCCTCGTCGGTCAGCCCTTTGGCTTTGAGGGTTTCTCGGTTGATGTGGGGCACGCCGTCGAGGGTTTGGGAGCCAACAATGTAGCGGTTAATCTCGTCGATCTCGCGGGCATTGTAGCCCAGTTTTCGCAGGGCCCGCGGCACCGACTGGTTGATAATCTTAAAGAATCCGCCGCCGGCGAGCTTTTTGTACTTCACGAGGGCAAAATCGGGTTCAACGCCGGTGGTGTCGCAGTCCATTAAAAGCGCGATTGTGCCGGTTGGCGCGATGTTGGTAACCTGGGCGTTGCGGTAGCCGTGCCCCTGCCCGAGCGCCACCATTTGGTCGGCCGCCTGGTGGGCTGCTTCGATGAGCGGCTTGGGGCACGCCGTGGCATCAAGTCTGTAGGCCGCTTCGGCGTGTTTGTGGATCACTTTTTGGAACGGCTCGCGGTTGGCTTGGTAGGCTTCGAACGGCCCCACCTGACTGGCGAGCTCGGCCGACGTGGCGTAGGCATCGCAGTGCAAAATAGCGGTAATCGCCCCGGCCCACGCGCGGCCCTCGGGGCTGTCGTAGGGAATGCCGTTGATCATGAGGAGCGTCCCCAAATTGGCGTAGCCTAGGCCGAGCGGCCGGAATTGGTGGGAGCGCTCGGCGATTTGTTTAGTCGGGTAGCTCGCAAAATCCACCAGGATTTCCATGGCGGTAATCAGGATGCGGACGGCGTGGCGGAACTCGTCTACCTTAAAGCTGCCGTCGGGCGCCGTAAACTTCATCAGATTGAACGACGCCAGGTTGCAGGCGGTGTCGTCGATGAACACGAATTCAGAGCACGGGTTGGTGGCGTTGATGCGATCGGAGTTGGCCACCGGGTTCCATTCCTGGATCGTGGTGTCGAACTGAACGCCCGGGTCAGCCGAGCGCCAGGCGGCCTGGGCAATTCGGTCCATCAGTTCTTTGGCTTGGTAGGTTTGGGCCACATTGCCATCGGTGCGCCAGCGGGTGGCCCATTCCTTATTGTCGAGATAGGCTTTCATGAACTCGTCGGGAATGCGCACCGAGTTGTTGGAGTTCTGGCCGGAAACGGTTTGGTAGGCCTCGCCGTTAAAATCAGCCGGGTAGCCGCCGTGGGCAATCAGCAGGCGCGCTTTTTCCTCTTCCTTGACCTTCCAATCGATAAAATCAACTATCTCGGGGTGGTCCATGTCGAGTACCACCATCTTGGCGGCGCGCCGGGTGGTGCCGCCGGATTTGATCGAGCCGGCGCCGGCGTCGAGTACCTTCAAAAAGCTCATCACGCCCGAGGATTTGCCGCCACCCGAGAGTTCCTCGCCCTTGGAACGGAGGTTACTAAAGTTGGTGCCGGTGCCAGAGCCGTACTTAAAGAGCATCGCCTCGTTTTTGACGAGCTCAAAAATCGAACGGAGATCGTCGGAGACCGATTGGATAAAGCACGCCGAGCACTGGGGGTACTGGTAGGCATTGGCGGTTTCTTCCACCTGGCGGGTTTCGGGGTTCCAGAACCAGTTGCCGCCGCTCCCTTCAATGCCATATGTTTGGTAGAGGCCGCAGTTGAACCACACAGGTGAGTTAAAGGCAACTCGTTGGTTAATCAGCAGACTCGTTAACTCTGCCTCAAAGACCTCGGCGTCGTCGGTGGTTGTAAAGTAGCTGCCCAGGCTCTCCCCTGCTTTCCGGATAGAATGGGCAACGCGGGTAATCAGCTGTTTGGCCGAGACCTCGCGGCCCTCGGGGGTAGGCAGGCCTTTTTTGCGGAAGTATTTTGAGGTGGCAATGTCGGTGGCAAGTTGGGTCCAGAACTCCGGCACCTCAACCCCGAGCTGCTCGAACATTACCTTACCCTTCTCGTCGATGATTCTGGCGTCGCGTTTTTCCCAGGTAATTTCATCGAACGGGTGGATCCCCGCTTTGGAAAATACCCGGTTAAACTGCAACCCTTTGCCGGTAGGCTCCTTGGCGACTACCCCGGCAACCAGATCAAACCGCTTATCGTTAGTGTTTCGACTGCTGCCCAGGTCAATTATGACCTTTGGTAACTCGATCCGCTCCGCTTGCGAGCTTTTCCCCTTCTTTGCCATGAAATTACCCCCTAACTTACTAGTGTTATATATTACGTTATGCTTTCGTTTTCTCAAATCGTTTCATTTCTTTCGAAAATGCCTCGAGGCTCCGGAAGGCGCGGTAAACCGAAGCAAACCGCAAGTAGCCAACCTCATCCACGGCGCGTAACTCTCGGATCACCAGGTTGCCGATTTTGCTCGATGCAATCTCTTGCTCGCCGCTCTCAACCAGCTTCCACTCGATCCGGTCTACCATGGCTTCAATGCTTTCATCGTTCACCGGGCGTTTTTCAAGCGCTCGCTTAATGCCGGTCACGATTTTGGTGCGATCGTAGGGTTCGCTCGTGCCATCTTTCTTGACGATTGCAAAACTTACCGGATCGATCCGCTCAAAGGTGGTAAATCGCTGCTTGCATTCCTCGCACTCGCGCCGGCGGCGGATGGTTTTCTCGTCCATCTCCCGGCTGTCGATGACATAGACCTGTTCCGATTTACATTTGGGGCAAATCATGGCGCAAATTCCTTATAAATCACTATATCTAGGGTCCACACTCTACGCTACGCACAACATGTAGTGTTGTCAAGGGGTTGCTGTGAAGCCATTTCCACAGGTTATCCACTGTGAATGTCGCAAATTATCGCGCGAAGCGCGATGAGCACATTGCGCCTTCGGCGATGTCGCAAAATATGTCATTTTACAACACGACATAATGCGTGTCGTAAAATACAGCGAGATTTTACAACGCTGTCGCATCGCAAAATCTCACTTTGAACCCTTAAACTTGATACGTTAAACTGCTTAATCAGTTCGTATATTGTTCGTTTATAGAGGATAAACAAAAGAGCAGGACGTACCTGCTCTTATGAGCGTGATAAGTTGTGTTCCCTTTGTTACTTAAGGAACTCGTGTAGCAGAACGTCACCAGTTAGCCGTTGCCCTTGATCAGTGTCAAGCCAGTTGTTCAGCCTTTGTTTAGATGTTCGAGCTGCAACCACCTTGCCTTGGTGAATGGCTACCCACTTGCCAGCGTACTGCTTTGCCCAGGTTGCTTTGTTTGCTTCGAGCGCATCGTTGTTAATCTTCTCTTCCTGTTTCATCTGCGCAAGGCGCCTTTTAGCTGTTGCTGGATGATCGTAAGGCGGTGCTTTCAGTTCTTTGGGCATAAATGTTTCACTTCTCCTTGTTTTTCAGGTCCGATAGCCAAATGATACCACATATACCCTACCAATAAAAGCCATTGTCGTGACTGACCACCCTAAACCTTCACACCTCGGAGGTGATATCAAGTGATATATTGCCCAAAACAAAAGAGCAGGTTTCCCTGCTCTGGCCAAGCATCGCTATGCTTCATCGTTGGCCGACGGTGCATAAAAACGATTGAGTTTTGCGTCGTAGAGGGATTTCTCATCGGGGAAGCACAGTGGACACGGTGCATCCTCGGTCGAATCGTTCTCAAAGAAAAAGCGGATAATCCCTGTCCCGTTGCATTCAGGGCAATCGCCACTGGCGTGTTGGTTGTAATAAATCATTGAATATTTCATCTAAATCACTTCCACACCACGGCGTGCGGGCGGATTTCGACGAGCAGGCCATCCATGAACAGTCCGTCCACCTGGCGGCAGCTGATTTGGGGTGCCCTAAACTTGCGCCAGAGCATTTCAACAATGGTACTGGCAAACGGGTAGTGCCGTCGTGGGAGAAAAACTTCGATCAAATCGATCGCGCTCTTTGGTATTGCCGCTTTCCCGCAGACCTCGTTAATCTTGTCTATACATACCCGCACTTGCCCGATCAGGTCATTCGGTGACAAGATTTCCAAACCGGCAGCTGTTTCTGTCAGCGCCACCACACCGGAGAAAAACAGTTCATCCCTGTCCTCGAACCGCAGTAGCTTGGCGTGGCCGATTATCGTACCACCAGAGAGAAAGTGTGATTGTCGATTATCGGCTTGATTACCGATCAGGGCAATTGCTTCGATTGCTATGAGGGCATTACCCCAGGGCCTGCCATCAGGGCGCACGTGTAGCTCGATAAACGTGTTAGCAGGGTAGCTATTTTTCCACCAAGGTTTTAATCCCTCTCTAATATCCGTGAGGTATAGATTGCGGTTCGGCGTCCAGAAGGTGTACTCCACGGTATCTGTCACCCGAAGGCTATTGGGAAGCCGTTCCGACCATTCCCGGAACAAGTAGTCGAGTTGTTCTCCGCAGTTGAGTTTGGTATCTGGATAGCGAACCAGCAATCCCGATCTAATCTCTTCGTCCATGGTCGTTCCTTTCGTCGGTTGTTCAGGATTTCGCTAAAAATATACCTCATCAGGAGTTCTAAGTCAACCCTGACCTCTTGGGGTGGATAACAATTGGGTTTCGCGTTAGAATATAAGCATCCCGCACGAGGAGATGATGGTGATGAGGAAAATAAAGGGATTTACGCTCATTGAATTGATGGTGACCACTATGACCACTCCGGGAGTGGAATACCCTTGACACTTCGGGGAATTCGGACTATTTTACTAAAAAGTGCCTTATAGAAAAACGCCGTTAGTCGAGGGTCAGTACTACCATATTTTCAATCGAGGTGTTAATAAGCAACCTATTTTTTTGGATAGTCGGGATTATGCGCGGGCGATTGAGTTAATCAAGTTCTATCAGTTTGCGAACCAGACAATTAAATACTCTCGGTTCAAGAATTTCGCACTAACGCAACGAGAAAAAATTTGGGATAATCTCCTCACTACCAATGACCGGTTGATTGGCATTGTTGCATTTTGTTTAATGCCTAACCATTTCCACTTCCTCCTTAAGCAGTTACAGAACAATGGTATATCACGATTCGTGGCGCACTGGCAGGACAGTTTTAGCCGCTACTTCAACACCAAACACGAGCGGATTGGCCCGCTTGTCCAGGGACAATTTAAGGCGGTGAGGGTTGAGAATGATAGCCAACTGCTGCACCTTTCTCGGTATATTCACCTCAATCCCCTAGATTCTTACCTAGTCAAAGATATGGGTGCACTTCGTCAGTATCCATGGTCTTCTTTGCGTGAATATCTGGGCGGCACTGATCAGAACATTTGCGACAAAGAGATCGTCCTTAAACAGTTCAAAAAACCCTCAGATTATGAGCGGTTCGTGAGCGATTTTTCAGATTATCAGAAAAAAATCAAAACTGTCGATCACCTTACATTTGAAGAATAATCTATATTCCACTCCCGGAGTGGAATATAGATGTTAGCCAATGCTGCAGGCAAAATTATTGTTCGGCGATCGGTTCGAAGCGCGGGTTGGCGATTTTCAGATAATCACTTGTTTTCAGTTCAACGGACCGATCCAAGCGTGCCGCATTGAAGTAAATAAATTCGTTCTTTCTCAACGATGGATCAACGATCAAGATTAACTCTGGGTCAAAGGAGAATGGAAGGACCGTACCTGCAACACTTCCCGCGAGCCTTTCGGCAATATCTGGAGATGCGAACGAAATATAAGTTCCGCCAAATAGCGCTTTGACGGCGTTAAAGCTTATTCTCGCGTTGCCCGGAATGACACCTAGAACAAACTTTTTATCTTTTTTTCCGATCTTTACCATCAAGATCATACACTTCGCTGCCCGAGAGATGTCGTGTCCGCGCATTGGGCTGACCAGTTCTGTCCGCCCTTCTGGTGGATGATCGATCAGTCGATACTGAGCCCCATGTTGATCAAGAAGCTCGATAAGTTTTGTGTATGTGTCTTTTGGAGCCAAGAGAGTACCTATTATTTCAACTTCCTTCTGATAAAGGCAGGGATTTCGAGTTCTGATTCCTCTTCTTCTCGCGCGGCGTCGGCGGCCGCCGGTGCGAAACTTTCCCGTTCAAAGCTCGGCGTGCCGAGCCGTTCCGGCTGCTCAACGGTTTTCTTGAGCGGTTTGCCTTCGGTCTCAAAGCCGGTAGCGATCACGGTGATTTTGATCTCGCCAGCCATGGCCTCGTCGATAATCGCGCCGAAGATAATGTTGGCGTCGGCATCGGCTGCCTCGGTAATGGTTTTGGCGGCTTCATCTACCTCGTACATGGAAAGGTCCGGCCCGCCGGTGATGTTAAAGAGAATGCCCTTGGCGCCGTCGATTGAGAGTTCCAGCAGGGGCGAATCGATCGCACTCTTGGCAGCTTCGATTGCCCGGTTGTCGCCGGAGGCGCGGCCAATGCCCATAAGCGCGGAACCGGCGTCAGCCATGATTGCCCGCACGTCGGCAAAGTCAACGTTGATAATACCGTGGAGGGTAATCAGGTCGGAAATACCCTGCACGCCCTGGCGGAGCACATCGTCCACCACGCCGAAGGCGTCCCAGAGCGAGGTTTTCTTGTCGATCACCTGGAGCAGTCGGTCGTTAGGGATGACAATTAAGGTATCCACTTTGTCGGCCAGTTCTTCAATGCCTAAGTCCGCCACCTTTTTGCGCCGCAATCCTTCAAAACTAAATGGTTTAGTACATACCCCAACGGTGAGCGCGCCGAGTTCTTTGGCAATTTGGGCAACCATGGGCCCAGCGCCGGTGCCGGTGCCGCCGCCCGCGCCATAGGTTACAAACACCATATCAGAACCCTTGAGCGCTTCGTACACTTCTTCTTTATTTTCTTCAATTGACTTGCGGCCGAGTTCGATATCCGAGCCAGCGCCGAGCCCCCTGGTGGTTTCCTTGCCGATTTGGATGCGGGTTTGGGCGCTTGAGTAGGTGAGGGCCTGGGCGTCGGTGTTTACGGTAATAAATTCAACGCCGCGCATTTTAGACGTAATCATGCGGTTGATCGCGTTACTCCCCGAACCGCCAACGCCAACCACGCGAATGACGGCAAATGTTTCCCCGAGATCTTCTTTAGGCATTAGTCTTCCTTTCCCCTCTCTCATGACTTCTACTTTGTTTATGATACATGGCTATAGGTTTGTCAAGGCCTTCCCAAGTTCATCTGGTTTTATAGGGAAGGCCGAAGATCCCGCCGGAGCGTTAGCGAAGCGGGGTCAAGTGGGTGTTCGCTTTCCGTTTGTGTTATCCGGGTCCTGGCTCGGGTGCCGCCTCGGGGCGTGCGCTCTATCCTTCGGACCCCGCTCCGCGGGGCATGAGCGGTCGCTCCTAGAGAGCTCACTTCGTTCGCTGCTGGATGCTCCCTTCCTGTGGCGCTAGCAACCCGCCCTCGGCTGGTACCTCTCGCCACTCCCAAAAAATCACTACGGCAGCATTTGCTTAAATATTTTTTTGGCTTGATCGAACATACCACCGACATTGAGCTGCCTCAGATTTATGTTGAGTTTGGGCAGCGCTTCCTTGGCCGGTTCGGTGGCCTCCATGCCCATGAGCATCAGGCCCACTGCGGCAGCGTAGACTGGCGAATCCACTTTGTCTACCATGCCCGAGATTTCGAGCATTTGGTGGCTGCCCGAGGCCGGCAGGTGGAGTTCGATTTTACAGGCATCGATCAGGCCCTCGAGCTGGCTGCCGCCGCCGGTTAGCACCACACCCGCCGGCAGCATGCCGTCTTTGCCGATGCCCTTGAGCTGCTCGCGGATCATCGCAAAGGTTTCTTTGAGCCGCGCCTCGATAATTTCCGCCACCTCACGCCGCTTGATTCGCTCGCGCAGTTCCGGATCGAGTTTCGAAAGATCAATTGATTCGGTTTCGCGCACTTGGTCGGGAATCGCGGCGCCAAACTTAGTTTTGAGGGCTTCTGCCACTTCGAGCGAGGTGCGGAACCCAATGGCAAGGTCGTTAGTAATATGCCCCGAGCCCACCGGCAGCACGGCGGCGTGGGCAAGCTCGCCCTCCTCGAACACTGCCATCTGGGTGGTGCCGGCGCCAAAATCAAGCAGCACGACGCCGGTTTCTTTCTGTTTTTTAGTGAGCAGGGCGCGGGCCGTGGCAAGCGGCGTAAAGACCATGTTTTCAATGGTGAGCCCGGCCTGGAAAATGCACTTGCTTAAGTTGCGAATCGCGGAAACTTGGCCGCCGACCACTAGGGTGTCGGTTTCCAGGCGAATGCCGCTCATCCCCACCGGGTCCTTAATCCCCTCTTGGCCGTCAACGAGGAACATCCGCGGAATCACGTGGAGGATTTCGCGGTTAGGCGGCAAGGCCACCGCGCGCGCCGCTTCGATTACCCGTTCGACGTCTTGCTCGGCAATTTCGCCGTCGGCGCGCGACACGGCGATCACCCCCTTGCTCGTGGTGATCGTTACGCCCGATCCGGCAATCGAAACCCAGGCAGTCTCGAGCGGAAAGCCGGCCATGCGTTCGGCTTCTTCGAGTGCTGCGGAAATCGACGAAACGCAATCTTCAATATCCACCACCGCGCCGCGGCGCACGCCGGCCGAGGGCACTTTGGCGGCGCCGACAACATTGATCAAACCCTCCGAGATCTGACCGACTACCACAGCAATTTTGCTTGAACCAATATCAAGACCAACCACAGGATTGAGCTTGGGCATCGTGTCTTTAGTGTAGCAGCTCAATTATAATGTGTCTATGCGAGTTCGAGTTTTGCTAGGGCTCGTGGTTGTGCTGGGTATCGGTGCGGCGGTAGCGCCCCAGCTGCCGAAGGTGTCCGATGATCTCGAGGCGCTTATTTATTCCTGCCGCAGACCGATTAGCTATACCACTGGTCAGATTGATAAGAGGTTCAACGTAAGCCCGAACGAACTCAAGCGGGCTGCCCTTTCCGCCGAGACCATTTGGGAAAAGCCCAGCGGCAGGGATTTGTTCGCGTTCGATGAATCGCAGGGCATTGCCATTAATCTGGTATTTGACGAGCGCCAGCAGCTCACCCAGCAGGCCGAAGGCATTGAGGGCAATATTGAGCAGGGTAAAAAATCCTACAATGCCTTGGTGGCCAAGCACGAGGCACTCACCGGGCAATTTCAATCCCAGCTCAAAAAATACCACGAGGACGTGGCGTACTGGAATGCCCAGGGCGGCGCGCCGTCCGCTGAGTATGAGCGGCTGCGCGAGGAAGGCCGGCAATTGAATGCCATGGTTGATGAGATTAATAGTCTGGTTGAACAAATTAACGCGCTGGCCAAAAAACTCAACCTGCGCGTTGGCGAGTTCAATAAGATTACCGGTGAGTTTAACGAAACGCTTACCGTGAAGCCCGAGGCAGGGCTCTATTCGCCGCTCGAGGCCTCGATCACCATTTACCAATTTGCGAGCCGCGCCGAGCTTGAGCTGACGATTGCCCACGAGCTGGGCCACGCGTTGGGTATTGGTCATCTTGAGCAAGCCGATGCACTGATGAATCCGCAGATTACCGACAGCACTCACCTACTACAGGCCGACCTCGAGGCGTTGAATCAAGTTTGCAACACGCCGCGGCCATTCACCATTAGCCAAAAAATAGTGCTCTGGCTCAAGTTGCTCTACGGGCGTTTGGGATAGCCCTTTTCTAGTATTGACTTTTTGGGTGGGATATGGTATACTTTCATGGCTCGAAAATCAAAAAAAGGAACGTTAACAATGAAAATGCTCGTGTTAGGCTCCGGCAGCGCGTTTTACATTGGAAAGCGAGTTGGAGAAAATTTTCAGTCCAACTTCATGCTGATCCAAAACGGACACCGTTTGCTCATCGATGCGGGTTCTGACATCCGTTTCTCGATGCGCAAGGCCGGCCTGAAGCCGGCTGACATTACCGACATCTACTTGAGTCATACCCACGGCGATCACGACCAGGGGCTCGAATATCTGGGATTCGCGACGTATTTTGCGAGGCTACCGAAGCCGCGCCTGTATGCTTCCCAGAAGGTACTCGATGTTCTCTGGGAAAATGGCTTGTCGGGCGCGATGCGCTCGATCCAGCAGAAACGGACGACGTTGGAGACATACTTCGACGTTCGTCCAATCGGCCCGAACAAGGCCTTCGAATGGGCGGGTGTTCAGTTCCAGCCGGTTCAGGCAATTCATGTCATGGACGGGTTCGAGCTGATGCCCTGCTACGGCCTGGTGTTCGAAACTGACAAGCTGCGCATCTACTTTACTTGTGATACGCAGTTTGCCCCGAACCAGATTATGGACTTCTATAGGCAAGCTGACATCGTGTTCCACGATGCTGAAACCGCGAAGTTCATGTCTGGGGTCCATGCCCACTACAGCCAGCTTCTGACGCTCCCCGATGAGATTCGGGCAAGGCTGTGGCTCTACCACTTCAATGAAGGGCCACTGCCGAACGCGCGCGAGGATGGTTTCAGGGGTTTTCTGAAACGAGGGCAGGTCCTTGACTTCGCTCGGCCCGAGACACTCCACTTTCCTGTTCAAGCCCCAAAAGGGCTCACCGTAGAAACTCAGGGCGAACAGCCCGGGACCTAAGCACCTTAACAGGTGCAGCCAGCACGTACCGCATGGTACGTGCTTTTTTTTATGCAAACCTGTTATTTAGCCCTTCGGGTACTTGATTCTGCGGTGGGAAAAGATCTTCGCCGACTCGATAAACGAGCGGCGGATTTTTTTGAGATCGGTGTCGGTGAGCCCGGAGAGCTCAAGTTGGTTGTCGTCGAGTTTTTCTTTAAAAATTGAATCGATTGCTGCTTCGATCGCCGTTTCAGTATGGATGGTGAGCGAGCGGATTTTAGCCTCCACACCGTCGGCCAGCATCAGGATACCGGCTTCTTTAGAGAGCGGTTTAGGCCCCGGGTATCGGAAATCTTGCGTACGCACTTTGTATCCTGAGTCGAGCGCTTTCTGGTAGAAAAAGCGCGCCAGCGAGGTGCCGTGGTGTTGGGGAATAAACGCGGCAACTTCGTCGGGGAAATTGTACTCTTTGGCCAACTTCATGCCATGTTTAACGTGGTTAACGATTACGCGGGCCATTTTTTTAGGGTTCGTATCGTTACGTTTCATAACTTCACCCCGTTGATTCTCGATGTAGGCGGCCGGGTGGCCGAGCTTGCCGATGTCGTGGTAGTAGGCGCCGATTCTCACAAGCAGCGGATCACCCCCGATCACTTTCGTAGCGCGGTGGGCAAAGTTGGCGACCATCAAGGCATGGTGGTAGGTGGAGGGCGCTTCCTGAGAAAGTCGGACAAGGAGCGGGTGGGTTAGCGAGTCCAGGCGCAGTAGCCGCCGGAAGGTGGCCAGAAAATCGCGGAGCACCGGCGCGGTTGAAATCACCAGTATCGTAACGAGCGCCCCGGCAACCGCCGACCCGCCAAAAATCAGCGCAAGCCTACCCCACGCCGGGAAGGCATAGGTTCGTCCAACTAGATTGAAGAGTAAGAGCACAATAAAATTAATCGCCGTGATAACGGCAAAGAGCCAGAGGGCGTATTTTAATGTTTTGGACATAGGTCGCTAGAGCGACTTTTTTACCAATGCTGCCACTCGAGAGCCGTCTGCCTGGCCTTTCAATTTCGCCATCACCTGCCCCATTACCTGGCCGAACTCGCCTTGCCCTGAGCTCTGTCGAAGGGTCGCCTTCACTTCTTCGATTGCTTTGATGATTGCTTCGTCCGGCAGCTCGGCTGGTACATACACTTTGATAATTTCTAGCTCCTGCCGCTCTTTTTGTGCGAGCTCGGTCTTACCCGCCTCATCGTAGAGCTTGGCGGCTTCATCGCGTTTTTTTGCTTCCTGTTTGAGAATTTGGAGGACTGCTTCGTCGCTCGGCGCCTCGCCCTTTTCTTTTTCTTTGTTGGTGAGGGCAGTTTTAATTAATCGCAGAACCGAAAGCCGCTCCGCTTCCTTATTTTTGAGCGCTTCCTGGAAATCGTGCTCGATTGTGTCTAGGAGCGCCATTTCCTAGTAGCCCCGTTTCACTTTGCGCCGGGCTGATTTAACCTTGGCAATCTGGCGGCGCATCGTCCGCGACATATCTTTAGTAAAATATTTGCGCTTTTTGACTTCGGTAAGCAGCCCGATCTGTTGGATCTCTCGGTTGAACTTGCGCAGCATCACCTCAAAGCTCTCCGGCCGTTTTGATCTGCCGTCGCGTTTGTAATCGTAGCCGAACCGCGTGTTATCCTGTTTTTCGAGTAGTTTTGGTTGATCCATATATTAAGTCATTAAGTCTTTGAGCCGTTAAGCTTTTGAGCGATCATTGGGCCGAGTTTTTTGCCGCCGAGTAAATGCATGTGGAGGTGGGCAATTTCTTGGCCGGCATCGCTGCCTTGGTTTACAATCAGCCGATAGCCAGACTCCCCTACTCCCTTTATTTTTGCCACCTCGGCCGCAGTTTTGCCCAGAAACACCGTATACGTTTCGGTGTGCTGCTTTGGCACAATCAGCACGTGGACCGGCGCCTGGGGATTCACGTCGTCGAAGGCAAGAATTTCATCTGATTCCCAGACGATTTTGGCCGGAATCTCTTGGCGAATGATTTTGCAAAAAATGCACTCCGACATAATGTATCTACAACCACTGATATCTGATCCACGGATAAACACCGATCTAGTAATACGTATCTGTGTTAATCAGTGGTTTAATATCTGTGGTTGTATTCCTTCCTTATAAACGTTTGCCAGTGCGCCTTTAGCCACCGTTTCTGCTTTTTTACAATATCACCCAATCCCCTTCTCGTCAACTCCTTAGTAACCACTCCGCGGCGGTGGGGGTGGGAATAGAGCTGCTGCCCGGGCGAGTGGAAGCCGTGGGCATAGTGGGTAAGCTCGTGGGCCAGCACGCCATCAACTACGTATTCGGGCACCAACTCGCTGCGAAAGTAGCCGGTGATGGTGATGTAGGTACGCGGATTAACGATGCGTCGGCCAAACTTGATGGAGCCCAGGCGCGTGCGCGCCCCCCGGCCAAACCGCACGATCACCTGGTTTTGGATCGGCACGTCGGCAAAATGGGTTTTCCAGATTGTCTCAAGCCGCTCGGCCAGCCATTGGTTGTCGCGGGGCATGGATTTATGGTAGCAAAAACAGGATCAACGAAAAAGCGCCGCCTGGAGTAACGAGCGGCACTGATCAGTTTGGTTCCTAATAATTGATTGTTTCATCGGCTGTTTTGTCTGATGCGATAGCGATTCCCGAAGGAGCTGCTTTTTTGTCTTTTTCTAGCGGATCAACTCGCTTGATGGTCATTTTGATCAATGATTGTACGGAGAGCTCTGGTTCTTCTTCTGGTTTCGGTGAGAAGAGTTGGCAAAAAAATTCAAGTTTTCCCTGCCTACGACAAATCCAGAGCTGATCGCCGGCTTCGCGAAGGAAGTCAGTTGCTGCAGTATATTCCTTGGTTTTACCCATTGTTTCGTCAATTCCTTGACTTACCCATGAGGTGACGAATGTCGATTGCTTCGCTTTTTTTTCGATTTCATTTGGTTCTGCAAAACTGATGGCAACGGAGAAATCCTCGGTCGGTTGTTGGTCCAGAAACTTCACCAACGCGCCACCCCGTGTGGCCACTACAACAATACCACCTTTACTAGGGAACTCGCAGATAAACTCATGGCGGATAAGGAACAGTGGGTGAACAGTTCTCTCGGTTGGGAAATTGATTGCGTGTCCAGTGGATGAGCTAACCGATAAGGTTTGAAAATGAGTTGTACTCCACTCGCCAGTATCACTGCGCTGGGCGCGGTGCTTAATCGAGACGTTCCCGGAAAATGTGGCACTACCTTGGATGGCAATCCGGAAGACCCCGACAAATCCCAGTTTCCTAAAAGCCTCTACGCTTGAGAGGGCAATTGGCCCAGTGTCGGAAACCGATTGGAAGCTACTCCTGCCAAAGATAAGATGTTCCGGTGGTTGGAGCGGCGGAATTGGTAACCCGCTGCAACTTGGGACAAACAGCACGATGATAATACACCAGACCGATTTATTCACGAACAGTCACCTCCAGAGAGTTTGTACAGCAATAAAATATATCACCGTACCGCATATTGCAATAGCTGAGCTGTCGACACTTTTAGCGTGTCAATGGTATCACATCTGGTTTTTTCTTAATTGCCCCGAGAAACTCCTTAATTTGTTTCTCGTAACCAATGTCTTTAGGAATGTAGAACTTGGCGTCTTTGAGGTTATCGGGTAGGTATTGCTGCTTCACGTAGCCGCCGAAGGTGTGGGGGTACTGGTAGGTGCGGCCGTGGCCCAGCTGCTTGGCCACCTTGGTTGGCGCGTTGCGCAGGTGAATGGGCACCGGTTCAACGCGCGCTTCGTCCACGGTGGTTAGGGCTTTGTTGATCGCTTCGTAGCTGGCGTTACTTTTGGGGCAGGTGGCTAAATAGGTTGCTGCCTGGGCCATAATGAGCGCGGCTTCGGGCATGCCTACCATATGCACCGCTTGCATGCAGTTTGTGGCGAGGATGAGCGCCTGGGGATCGGCGTTGCCGACATCCTCTGACGCCAAAATCACCATGCGCCGGCAGATAAACTTGGGGTCTTCGCCGCTGCGGATCATGCGGGCCATATAGTAGAGGCTGGCGTCGGGGTCCGAGCCACGCAGCGACTTTATGAACGCCGAAATCACGTCGTAGTGCTGGTCGCCTTTCTTGTCGTAGAGCGCGGCTTTTTTCTGGATTGCCTGGGCAACGTGCTCCACGGTTACCCGCTTGTTCGGGCCAGCCAGGTTCACCGCGTTTTCCAGGGCGTTGAGCGCAGTCCTGCCGTCGCCGTTTGATTGGAGCGCCATAAAATCGAGCGCTTTTACATCGAACAATACATCGGGGTAGGCTTTGGCGATCACGGTTTCGAGGATTTTGCGGATTTGTTCATCGGTCAGTTGGTTAAGTACCAAAAGTTGCGCCCGCGAAAGGAGCGGCGCGTTGACCTCGAATCCCGGGTTTTCGGTGGTGGCGCCGATCAGGATAATCGTGCCATTTTCCACAAAGGGTAAAAAGGCGTCCTGCTGGGCTTTGTTGAAGCGGTGGATCTCGTCGACAAAGAGGATGGTGCGGCGGCTCGAGTATTTAATGCGATCAGCGGCTTCTTGGCAGATTTTGCGTACCTCCCCTACTCCGGCGGTGACGGCCGAAAACTCCACAAAGAATGCCTTGGTGTATTTGGCAATGAGTCGGGCTAAGGTGGTTTTGCCGGAACCCGGGGGTCCCCAGAGAATAAGCGACTGGAGTTTCTCCGAGTGGACCAAGTTTTTAAGTGGCTCAACGATGTGTTCTTGGCCCACAAACTCCTCGAACGTCTGGGGGCGCATGCGGTCGGCCAGGGGTGCTATTCGGCTGCGGTTTTGTTCGAGTTGTTGGTCAAAAAGGTCTGCCATTCGTGGTAATTATATCACCTCACAGTAAATAACAATCTATACTCCACTCCCAGAGTGGATATAGATTGCACACTCAATAGTGAACAAAATACGAACATTGACAAGGATTGCTATAAGGACTAAAATAGCAACGAAACTCCTGAAAAATTGAAAGGATGCGGGCGTTATGAAACCAATTTTGTGGCTGTATATGATATTTTTGCTGGTTGGCGGTTTATTGCTTGCCAAGGATTACTTTGCCGCTCAATCGGCGTCCAAGACGTTGGACAGCGCATTTGTAAAGACGGCGCTGCCCAAAACAGTCCGTCGCGGCTCCTCCTACAATGCGAGTGCGGTGGTTAAGAATACCAACATTCAAGCCTGGGGCGAAAACGTATTCCTGTTGTTTTTTCAACCAGGCAGCCCGCCGGTGGGAGTGCCGTTTATAGTCCGGTCGCTTCCGGACTGGCCCACTATCGAGGGCCGAGTGTTCAGAAACCAACCGCCTCAATTCGGCGCGCTGGTGGCACGGGACGAGCAGGCAGAGTTTGCCTTCTCCATTACCATTCCACCAGACATGAAGCGCGGCGAGTATCGTTTTGCTGTGCAGCTCGTCCAGGTGGTGAGCGAAGGCCACCTTTGGTTCAAGCGCTTCGGCGAAAAGTTTCCGGTGACGTTCAACGTGAAATAAAGTTGCGTTTTCCATCTCCGTAACTACTCCACCGCAACTACTCCAGGGGCAGCCGCATGGCACGCCCTTTTTTGATATACTAGTGCCATGAAAGTTTGGGATTACAATCTCGCGAAAGTTCGAAAACGCTCTCCAGCGTACCGGAAGTGGCGACTTGAGCGCCTGATTAACTATGGGCTCGATCGAGGCGACCGGATCAGCGCCAAAGAATTAAAACGGTACTGGGCGGAATTGAAAATCAGCCCGCAGCGCCGCGCCCTGCTTAAGGATTTGCTATGGCAAAAAAAGCGTCGTTGACCGTCCTCCAGCGCAGGTTTATTACTGCCGTAGCTCAAGACAGCGAGCTTGCTGGGCGGTTCTATCTCACGGGCGGCACGGCGCTCGCCGGTTACTACCTGCACCACCGTCGTTCAGACGATCTCGATTTCTTCGCCCAGAGCGCTGTGGATGGCCGCTGGATCATTGGTAAGCTCAACGAGCTTGCGGCTGCTCTGGGACTCCCCATTCCCCAGTATGAAAAGCTTCACGACCGGAATATTTTTGTGTTCAACGTTGATCGCCAGACATTTAAGGTTGAGTTTAGCGCCTATCCTTTCAAACAGTTCAATAAGCCCGTTTGGCGGGACGGTATCCAAGTGGACAACATTCAAGACATTGCGGCAAACAAACTGTTCGCCGCCGTTGACCGTCACGAGCCGAAAGACCTAGTTGATCTCGCCGCGATTATGCTTTACAAGCGTTGGTCGCCCGATTCGCTCGTTAAGCTCGTTAAGCGCAAGTTTCTTGTCGAGTTCGAACGCTTGACGCTTGCAGATCTCCTCAAGCGCGGCAGCGAGCTCGATTTCGAACCCAAAGCGCTCTCAAGGCCGACCCTTGTGCAGATCCGCGCATTCTATCGCAATCAACTGGCAGCAACTCGAAAGCATATTTTGGTCGGCTAACAATTCCGAAATGCCACTCCGGGAGTGGAAGATTTCTTGACCGAATGATTAGAAATTTGGAACCAGATACCGTGAGGGACTACTTCCAAAAGATTGCCCTAGAACTCGGAAAAGAGGTCATTGAGTGAGAATACCAATGTGTTACCTGACCTGATAACCACATCCGATGTGGTTAGAATACTTAAAACCCCGAGGTTACTGCTTTCGTAACCCCTGGGGTTACCCGGTTTGCTCCTACTGGTTCTCATATCTTTTTCAAACATCCGGATGGCAGGAGTACGGTTGTCCCGAGCCACGGCGGTGAAGATATTGGCAGGGGTTTGCTGCGAGAAATTTTGAAAGAGGCAGAAATCAGTCCCATGGATTTTGTTGATTCCTTGTGACTAGAAACTTGATGCAAAATCACTTAAATACCAATGTGTAATCTGTTATTCACATCGGATGTGTACCCCTTGATTCCTTAGATTTATACATTATGCGTAAGCAATTTATATTGAGATTTTCCGTTCAAATCAGCTCTCTAAGGCTAACCCCGATTCTACTTTCTAAAACTTGACATTCCAGGTAAAATGTGGTAGC
>JBASTP010000001.1:0-58881 GCA_049274945.1 Patescibacteria group bacterium | reverse complement strand
GCTTTTTACCAACAATGTTTACGAACGACCCTACCGGCTCGGCCTTATATGCGGAGATGATGAGTTTTACAAATTCTTTTTCTTTCTGCTCTGCCTGTTTAGATTTTTCTTCTGCCCGCAAGTCGTCATTTACCGCCAAAAAGCTTTCTCGTTCGTATTTACCAACATTTAAAATTTCAAAAGCGCGAAAATCTTTGCCTCCTTTTTTGAGTTCTCTTTGAACACCAATTAAGCGCTTGCGGGAAGTATGTATACCAAATTTTCCTAAATCAGAACCAATCCACTTTCTATCAAGCTTTTCTGCAACGGCGAGAGTGGTGCCAGAACCACAAAAAAAGTCAGCAATAAGATCACCTTCGTTAGAGGAAGCTTTGATAATTCTTTCTAAAAGGATTTCTGGTTTTTGGGTGGGATAGTTAAGACCTTGTGAATCTCCTGAAGAAAGATAATTTATATCAGTCCAAACATCGCCCAGTGGTTTACCTTCATACTCGTCTATATAGATTTTATATCTAGGGCGGCCTATACCAGTCCAATGGATTAATAAGGGATTTTCTTTTAATCTTTCATCGAAGGTTTTTTGAGACCATCTCCAACCGACACTACTTACGACCTCTTTTCCTTGAATAACCCTAACTTCACCTCGGCTACTGGAATTAGAGGATTGTTCCAATGCAACATGTTGATATCTTTTCCCAGTTTCCTTTTCTACATGAGAAAATTTTTCATCTATTTCTTCATCAGAAATTAGGCCGTATTGTAAATTAAAAATGACGTCGGATTTATTTTTTGAATAAATGAAAACTCTATCTGTTATTGAATCGTAACCCTGGGTGGCCAAACTATGAGCCGCGTATCTTTTCCATGAAATCTCATTCAAAAAATTATTTTTCCCAAACATTTCATCTAGTATTAACCGAATATAACTATTAACTCTCCAATCACAATGCACATAAATGCTTCCGTCTTCCGCAAGTAAATCGTGCATCAACTTTAGCCGTTCATAGATCATGGCGATAAAACTATCCGCGCCTTTGCCCCAAGTATCCCGATAGGCGATTTCTTCGATAACCGATGGCTTTTTAGTAAACTGTTCATCGCCGATTTCTACATCCATCGAAAAATCGGCCCCTACATCAAACGGCGGGTCAATATAGATAAGTTTAAGCCCGCCCTGAGCTTCTATTTCTTTCCGCAAAGGGCCGTTTTTGAGTGACGAAAGAATAAGCTTGTTATCACCCCAAATTAGCTTATTCGTCCAGCCAGTAATTTGCCGACCTGATATATCAAAAAGGGAACCCTGCGCGTTACCGAATTTATCATCGCTCCGCGGTTCATCAATCTGCTCGATAACTTGGAAAGGTAGCACTGTATTTTCCACCTCGTTTGTCTTGCCATTCCAAACCAGCTCAACCTCGCGGTTGTCGTCAAACAGCAAAAAACGATACTTGTCCGGCAATGGCTTGCCCGCTTCAAGATATTTTGCGATATCCCGTTTTTCGTTATCGGTAAGTTGCATAAATTATTTCCTTTCTTGCCGCTTTTTCACCGGCTTCGCCCAAGGTCTTGGAAGGCCGAGCGGAAGGTCGAGCGGAATTGCCGGCGGGGGAATTCATATTTTTATACCTTCCTATAACTCGTCGAGCGACCCTGGCCTATTCATTGCCCTAATTTATACCACCATTTTTACCTGATGTCGAACGAGTCAGGGAAACAGTAGCCAGGGGACAGTAGTCAGGGGTTAGAAAATTTCAACGAGAGCTTAATAGATAAGAGGCTGCTATTTTCCTTTTTTAATTTCTTCACGGTTTTTCTCATCGCCGATAAGCCGCACATAAAACTCGCACCCATCAACTCCGAGGCCCCCGCACTTGCAGTAGGTCATGCTTTTGTGCGTATTCCAGTAAATCTCATCTCCGCAATGAACGCATTTATAGTAAGTCTCTTCTTTAGTTTTGGCGGCGATTTTCGTTGGCATAGGGGCCTATTTCACCGCGTAATTTTTCGCGGCGAACACATATTGCTCAATAAAAATTTTCTTAAATGGCACAATTGAATTAATCTCGTAAAACACGAGGCTTGTTTCCCGATAGTCTTTTTCTTCAACGCTCCGATATGAGAGCGGCGCGCAGCCGTGGGCGAGCAGGATCGCGTTTGCCATAATGCGGCCGGTGCGCTTGTTGCCGTCTTCAAACGGCTGAATATAGCTTATGCCGATCAGCGCCAAGAGCGCTTTGGCGTACGGAGTTTTTACCCTCGCCACCGCAGCCCCCAGCGACTCTACCGCTTCCCTAATTTGATGTACGTTATCAAGCGGCCGATACTTGGACCCGGTCACGCCAACCGGTTTTTGGCGCAACCCGGTGCCCACGCTTAATCCTTTCACTAAAATACCATGGAGTTGCTCAAGGTTAGCGCGCGTAAGATTGCGGAACGCTTTTTGATGCTCGTACACAAATGTGAACGCGTCTTTATGATTAAGAATCATGCGCGCTTCTTTTTTATCATGACCGGGAGCTTGCCTATGCTCTAGAATCAGTTTTTCCGTATCAAGCAGCGTATAGGTATTGCCCTCAATCTTTGATGATTTCCAGGATAGTTCTATAATCAGCCGTTCCAGCTCTTTTTTTGCAATGGCGGGCGGCAAATCCGCTGTCCGCTTGCGATACTCATGGGTTACGTCCTCAAGGGTTGCCAGTTCGGCGGAGGTAAAGATATCGGCCGGAAACGATGGCAATAGCTCAAAATTAAAATGTGCCAGACCATAGCGTGTATCCGGTTCCAGGGCGTTGTACGCAGCCGCGTCCACATTACTAAAAACGCGCCCCAAAATACTGATGCTATACGCGGCAGATCGGCCCCGGCCGGAAGCGGTCAAAAGACCCGATGTTGCCATTGCGGACAGCTCTCGCTTCACGGTTACGAGCGACGTTTCCTCGCCTTCCTTGGACAAGTGGCCGTGAACCTCCGAAGAGCTCAGGAGATTATGCCGCAAGAATAGGTTGAGTATTTTTTGCTGTTTCTGGTTAATTATAATCATAATCGTATCATTTATACCAATTAATCGTATCATTTTGATACGATTATGTCAACGGTTTGGCAGATCTTTAGGGAAACAGTAGCACGGTAGCGCGGGGGCATGGGGCAGTAATTTTACTAACTGATTAAAGAATAAAAATTTGCCGGAGTAATAATTTCAATCCCATTGTGCATTTTCAAATTGAGAATATGTTTGTCTCCTGAGATAATATATTCTGAATAACTCTCCACCGCGCACGCTAAGATAATATCATCATCTGGGTCAGCTTTAATGACCGGTTTTATTTTGGAAACAAGAATAATGCTGGAGAGCGCTATAAAAGCATTCTTGATTTCCGATGGAGTTAAATTAATCTTTTCAAGCTGGGTTCTAAATTGATTTCTGCCTAGCACATCACTCAACTCGTCAAGTTGTTGTTGGCAGGTAAAGATTTGAACTAATCCATTTTCTGCTTGGTTGAGAATATTTTCAGGTACTCCGCCCCATAAAAATGCGGAAATAATAACATTGGTATCGAGAACAATCCGCATTTATCGCGCCTTAGACCTGCGATGGGCCTGGATTTCTTTTTCGATTATTTGAGGACTAATTCTTATTTTAGCTTTTTTGATCTTAGATCTAATTTCTGAAAATGTTCTGACTGGTTCCCTGCTAAAAGTAATAGAGTTCATGCCTTGCAAAACAAATAATCTGCCCTTGAAGTCAGAGGGAAGTTTGACTTGAGTGTCTTTTTTAAGATCAATAGTTTTTGTGGTCATATAGCCCTTCTTCTAGCTATAGTATCAAGTTGGTCGGCGCTGTGTCAACGTGATTGAACGCCTCAGGTCGTGAGGTTTTGGGTTAGATGGAGTTCTTATTCCACCCCAAGCAGTTCGACCTCAAAAATCAGGGTTGAGTTGGCGGGGATGGTGCTGACTTGCTTATCGCCGTAGCCGAGGGCGGCTGGAATGGTGAGTTTACGCTTGCCGCCGACTTTCATGCCAATGAGCCCCTTATCGAACCCTTCGATGAGCTGGCCCACCCCTACGGCAAATTGCGCGGGCTCACCGCGCTCCACCGAACTATCGAACACCGTGCCGTCGGTGAGGGTGCCGGTGTAGTGAACCGTGGCGGTTTTGCCGGCCGTGAGCTCGGCGCCCGTGCCGACCGTAAGATCCTCAATTTTCAGTTCAGTTGGTTCGTCCATATTTTTAATAGTTGATTGATCTGATGTGGTTGCCGTGGTGGTTGCCGTACTCTTAGTCGTGCTTGGCTTGCTAGTTCCCCCATACCACACAATCGCCGCGAGGATAGCTAGACCAATTACCAATAAGATATTTTTCTCCATGTTACCGCTTGCTCCACTGGGGCGCGCGCCGGGCGCGTTTTAAGCCAGGCTTTTTGCGTTCTTTTTCGCGAGGGTCGCGGGTGAGCATGCCGGCTTGGCGGAGGGTGGGCCGGAGGGTTTCATCAAGCGTCAGCAAGGCTCGGGCAATGCCCAGGCGCACCGCTTCTTTGCGCGCCTGCGCTCCCCCACCCTGGACTTTTGCCGAGATGTCGTACGCGCCCAGCATGTTGGCAAGTTTGAGCGGCTCGCTGATTAAGCCAAAGGGATCGGCAAACGGTTTGGTGTTTACGGTAAGCTGGCCGGTGCCTTTAGTCAACCGCACGCGCGCCACGGCGCGCTTGCGCCGGCCGATGGCGGCGTAATAATTGAGCTTTTGAGCCGTTGAGCTTTTGAGCGGTTGAGGGGTTTCAGGCATCATGATCCTCGTTTAATGGTTAATTGTTTAAGCCACTGCCCGCGCAGGCGGTTTTTGGGCAACATCCCGGAAACGGCTTTGCGGAGCACCCACTCGGGCCGGTTATCCATAATTTTGCCAAGCGGCGTTGATTTAAGGTGGCCCAGGTAGCCGGAGTGGCGGTAGTACATTTTGTCGGTTAATTTGGCGCCCGTTACCTTAATTTTGTCCGCGTTAATTACCGTCACCGGTTCGCCGGAGAGCTTGTGGAGCCGGAAGCTCGGTTTGTCCTTGCCGCGCAGGGTGTCGGCGATCGTTACGGCGAGCTTGCCGAGAATTTGGTTTTGGGCGTCGATGGTTTTCATTTTTTTTGTTTTGATCGGCTTCGGGCTCGGCTGCGCGCGTCGGGTCCCGTCGCCACCGGGCTCCTCGCGCCAACGTGCTCGCTCGAGCCCTTCAGCCGATTACGCTCTATTGTTTTTTCATCATTTGGTTCTGCTTTTTTCACGGTAAGAAGCTCTGGCAATAGCACCAACATCGTTCGATCGGAGGCGTCGCGGCGGCGGGCCGGCAGTTTAAACAGTTGCACAAAACCTGAGCGTTTTTCGCCAAGATTTGGCGCAATCAGCTCGAAGATTTTCGCCACGGCTTTATCGTTGTAGAGGTAGCCGTTTAACGCACGCCGCGTGGTGAGATTTTGGTTAGCCGCAACCTTAGCAAGAAGTCGGTCGATCACTTGCTTGACCGCTCGCGCTTTCACCCGGCTCGTTACCACGCGATTGTGGAGCACGAGCGAGGTGGTTAGGTTACGTACAACGTCGGTGCGTATGCTTCCCATAATAGTAGTCAGTAATCAGGGTTCAGTAGTCAGGGGTTTAGTTGGTTTTAGTTTTTTTAGTTGGTTTGGCAGCTGGTTTATCAACCTCGGTTGCAGCGGGTTTGGCTTTTGCAGCTTTGGCGGGCGTGGCTTTCTCACCAATCTTAGTAATGAAGCTAAAGTGGTAGGCCAAAATCTCGGCAGCCTGGCGGAGCGCTTCGGCCGGATCGATCGTGCCGTCGGAGGTAATGTCGAGGGTTACCTTGTCGAAGTTGGTAATTTGGCCAACGCGGGTGTTTTCGATAACGTAGTTCACCCGAGTAATCGGCGAATAGATTGAATCCACCACAATCCAGCCGGATGGCAGTTTTTCCTCGCGCTTGCGTTCGGTGGGGGTGTAGCCGTAGCCCTTGCCCACCATCGCCTCGATTTCGAGGACACCTTTCTTATCGAGCGTGAGGAGGTAGTGGTTGGGGTCGACAATTGTTACGAGCGGATTGGTGGTAAAGTTTTTGCCGCGGATTTCACTGGGCCCCTTGGCTTTGAGCGAGATAGTGGTGGGCTCGTCGGTTTCGAGCCGCAGGCGCAGGCTCTTAAGGTTTAGGATGAGTTCGATCATGTCTTCTTTGGCGCCGGGGATCGGTGCGAACTCGTGGTTGATGCCCGATACGCGGACGGCGTGAATTGCCGCGCCGGTGAGCGAGGATAAAAGAATGCGCCGCAGGCTGTTGCCAATCGTCACGCCGTAGCCCGGCATGAGCGGCTCGATCACAAACTGACCGGCGTTTTTTTCCTTTTTAGTTTGCTGGATTTTGATGAATTCCATTTCGGGTAGGATGGCCATATATTGCTCCTTATATTGGTTACTAGCGGTTACCAGAGGTTACTAATAGTTACTAGAGGTTAATCGCTGTAACTACTTGTAACCGTTGGTAACCATTGGTAACTATTTAGTAACTTTTATCTAGAATAAAACGAAATTATTTTTTCAAAATCAATGTCCGAGACGATGTCTTCCTTGACCGGCAGCCGTTTTACCTCGATGACATTTTTTTTGTGATCAACGGCAAGCCAATTGGGCGCCGCGGCCTTTTCATCGTGGTAGATAACGGTGCGGAAGCTCACCGCCTCCCCCGGTTTAACCTGGGCGGACGGGATATTCATTTTTTTGCCGTTCACCAGGATGTGCCGGTGGCCCACTAACTGGCGGGCCTGGTAGTGGGTGATGGCAAAGCCAGCCCGGAACACCACGTTGTCCAGCCGCGTTTCGAGCTGTTGGGCAAGGGTGAGCGAGCTATCGTGGCGCGAGCCGGTGGCGTGATCCACGAGCCGGCGGAACTGGCGTTCGCGAACATTGTAAAAAAACTTTGCTTTCTGTTTTTCCATCAGCTGGCTGCCGTACTCGGTGATCTTGGGTCGGCGCTTGCGGCGGCTGGCAGGATTGGGCCGGCGCGCAAGGTATTTGTCCAGTTTTGGGATAAACCGGACACCAAGCCTGCGAGAACGTTTTGTAGGGGTGGTGTTAGAAGACATGATTACACTCTCCGGGGGCTCTTTGGCCGGGGCCCGCCATGGGGAATTGGCGTGGCATCTTTAATGATACTTACCTGAATCCCAGAACCTGACAAACCGCGGAGCGATGCCTCGCGGCCTGGCCCTACCCCCTTAACCAATATCTCCACTTCTTTGAGGCCGTAGGGTTTGACCTTCTCCACTAGCTGGCGCATGGTTTGGGTTGCCGAAAATGGCGTGGATTTTTTGGTGCCCTTAAAGCCGGTGGTGCCGGCCGAGGCCCAAGCCATGACGTTACCGCTCATATCGGTCGCGGAAATAATCGTATTATTAAATGAGGAAAAGACCGTGATCTTTCCTTTCGGGACCGTTTTAATTATTTTTTTAGCGGTTGCCATTATGTTTTCTCTGAAGATTTCTTGCGTCCGGAGCCAACCGTTACCTTTTTACCGCGTTTGGTGCGGGCGTTGGTTCTGGTGCGCTGGCCGCGAACCGGAAGATTATGGGCGTGGCGGCTGCCACGGTAGCTACTGATTTCTTTGAGCCGGCGAATGTTGGTAAGGATTTCCTGCCTGAGTTGATTCTCGAGGGTGAACCGCTCTTCAACGGTTTTGCGAATCTTTTCAACTTGTTCAGCCGAGAGGTCGCGTACCCGCAGCTGGGGGTTGATTGCTACCTGGGCCAATAAGCTTTTGGCGCTGGCGTGCCCTACTCCGAACAAATAGGTTAGGGCAATGCCAACCGGTTTAGTATCCGGCAGGATTACTCCGGCGATCCGCAGAGTCATTTTTCGAGTTTGCTCGGCGGCGGGAGCAACCGGTGTGGCAGTTGCATCAGCCATTATCCCTGCCTCCGGTTATGGCGCCGATCACGACTGCAAATCACCCGGAGCGCTCGCTTACGGGTGATAATCTGGCAATGCTCGCACTGCCGCCTGATTGATGATCTGACTTTTGCCATTATAATCGTTTGATAATTCTGCCTCGCGTCAGGTCATAGGGAGAAAACTCCACGATAACCCGGTCGCCTTCGACAATTTTGATATAGTGCAGCCGCATTTTACCGGAAAGGTGCGCTAACACCATATCAGTACTGTCTAACTCGACACGAAATAAAGTATTAGGCAGGGCTTCAGTAACCTTGCCTTCTAGCAGTAATGCTTCTTTAGCCATTTAAGAGAAACTAATGACATTATATGGGTTTAGGGTAACCTTGTCAACACTGTTGTACCTGTTTTGGTAACCAGGACCGTGGCTTCGTGGTGGCTGCCAATGCCATCGGTGCACCGCACCGTCCAGCCGTCTGGCCCAATTGCAACGTCACCTGATCCGGTTGAAAACATTGGTTCGATGGCCAGGACCTGGCCGGCCACGAGCACCGGGCCGTCGCTCGGTTTGCCGTAATTGGGGATCTGGGGCGGTTCGTGGAGGTGTTTACCGATGCCGTGGCCAGAGAGGCTTTTGATGATCCCCAATTTGTCTTGCTTGGCGATCTGCTCGATGGCGTGGGATATTACTCCGACCCGTATCCCCGGTTTTACAAGGGTGATTGCGAGTTCAAGAGCGCGTTTGGTTGATGCAATAAGGCCCCGGATGGTTGGGTCAACTGGCTCGATTGCTACGGTGGTAGCGGCATCGGTGTACCACCCCTTAGAGATAACCCCCAGATCGATACCGAGGACGTCGCCGCTCACTAGCACTCGATCGTGGGGAAGACCGTGGACAATGGCATCATTCAGCGATAGGCAGCTTGCCGCCGGGTAGCCTTGGAAGCCCTTGAATGAGGCTTGCCCGCCGCGTTTTTTGATTTGGGTTTCCGCAAGGGCCTCGAGCTCCATCAAATTAGTGCCTTCGCGGGCGTTTACGGCCATGAGTTCCAGCACCTCAGAGAGGATTTTTCCCGAGTTCGTAAGATTGGCTAAGTCAGCGTTCGATGCTACGTAGGATTGCTTCATAAACCTCGCGAACGGGCGGCTCGCCGTCAATCGCGATATGGCGGCCGAGCTCGTTAAAATGCTCAATGACCGGTTCAGTTTCCCGGTGGTAAACCGCCAAGCGATTGTTCAGAGTTTCCTCGTCTTCATCGGTTCGCCTAATCAGCTTAGACCCGCAGCGTACGCACTTTGTATCGCTTTGCCCCGCCGGGTGCTGGCAGGCGCTGCAGATTTTACGCTTGCCAACCCGCTGCGAGGCAGTTCGGTCGGATATTTGGAGTTCAATGAGCCAGGGTTTGGCTAACCCGTACTCGGCCAGGATTTGTTCTATCGGTTCCACTTGTTCGAGGGAGCGAGGAACCCCTTCGATCACAATCCCTTGCGTGGGGTTAAGTTGGCGAACACCTTCGGCGATGACTGCCTTGGTATCTTGCAGGCTGATAAGGTTACCCTCTTTAAGAATTGGTTTAATACGCTGCCCAAGCGGTGTAGGAGAGGCGGCAACCGTTCGCAGGGTATCGCCCATGGAAAATTTGGACACCTTAAAATGTTGGGCAACGAGCGCTGCCTGGGTGCCTTTACCCGAACCTTGGGGACCAAGGATAATAAGAGAGAGCTTATTCACTAGTAGCTTCAAAACCAGCCACCTGGACCGCTTCACCAAAGGTTTGGACCTTGCCAGATTTAAGATCAAGCACGCTCACCGTACCGGTTGTCTCGGGGGTTACGTTGCCGGAACTGTAGGAAAGATCAAGGAACGCGACTTTGGAACCGTCCGCGGCTGCGGCAACAAAGTTTTCGGCTCGGTCGTTGGTGGTGAGCTGTTTTTTGTCCTTGCCGCTATCTGACATCTGGTAGAGTTCAGCCTGGTTGGCCTGGCCTTTTTTCGCCGGCGCCTCGACAAAGAAGATGGTGGAGCCGCCCCAAGCGAGCGAAAGAATCTCGGCGTTGGTGGTGTAGATTTCGCTACCCTTTTCGGTTTTGAGATTCACCACGGTAACCTCTGAACCGCCTTTACCCTTGGATACCACAAACGCAATTTTGCTGGCATCGGGACTAAAGGCAACGCTCGTGAGTGATTCCGGGGTAGAGAAAACTTCTTTTTTATTTGACTGCCCAACCGTGTTGAGGTAGACGTGCCAGCCAAACTCAACCTCGAAGTTTGAGAAGCTGGCTGAGAGGTATTGCTTGCCATCGGGCGAGACAATGGGCGGCGCGCCCGAGAGCGACAGCTCGGCTAGTTTGGTAGTTTTCCCGCTTGCCGGATCATAGAGGTTTAGGTTTGCGCTAGAAGCGCTTGCAGTGGTAACCGTAATGAGCTGCTTGGCGCCCGGGGCAGTTTTGGCGAGGCGGAGTTTTTCGTCTTTGACCAGTTGGCTTCGAGCGCTATCGGCAAGATTGACCCGCTCGATCTGGCCACCCTTGGTCACCACAATGAGCGAGCCGGTGAGGCCGGTAGTAGCAGCCTGCTCCTTGGTCGCAACGCTAGGTTGATTAGATTCTGCTACTGGTTGTGGTGTTACGCTGCTGCGGCTGCGAACCACAAAAACACCGACAGAGATAGCAATGGCGGCGATGATGATCGGGAATACTATTTTAGTAAGCATCATACGTTCTTGTTAGCAGGTGGGCTCGGATGGCGAGGTAGGTTTCGATTGCCACAGAGACGACAATCAGCACTCCAGTCCCCCCCACGACGAGTGATTGGGTACCGGTAATTAATTGTATCAGAAATGGCGCCGTTGCAATAAGCCCCAAAAAGAGCGAACCCGGCAAGGTTAATCGGCTGATCACGCCTTTCAGGTAGTGAGCGGTTTCAGAGCCTGGCCGAACGCCGGGAATAAACCCGCCTTGTTTGTTGAGGTTCTCGGCAATTTCCTGGGGCCGGAAAATAATCGCGGTATAGAAGTAGGTAAAGGCAATCACCAAAGTGAAATAGGTAACAGAGTAGATAACACCGTTGGGCTGGTAGAGGTTAAGGAATGCCGATGCCGCGTTGGCCAAGACATCGGAACGCGCCCGGGCAAAAAATGAGGCAATGATCGATGGGAAAACAATCACTGATACCGCGAAGATAATTGGGATTACCCCGGCGGCAGCGATTTTGATGGGCAGATAGGTGTCGACCGGAGCAAGACCTTCCCGGAGGCGCCGAGCGTATGAGATGGGGATTTTTCTGACCGCCTCGTTAATAAGCACAATAAACACTACCATGGCGAGGGCAATCGCCAGAAAGGTAATGATGCTAATAAACTGCTTGGAATCAAAGATCCCGCCGCCCACTACCAAATTAATAACGTTGCGGATACTCGCAGGCACCCGGGCAAGAATACCAATCGTGATAATAAGCGAGATACCGTTGCCGATGCCGGACTCAGAAATCAACTCACCAAGCCACATCAGGAGCACCGTACCCGCCGTACCGGTAATAAGGATAGTGAGCAGTTGCGAGATGGTAACCTCGGCGAGCACGCCGCCCGAACGAAGCAGCGAAAGCAGTCCAAACGCCTGGATAATTCCGAGCGGCACGGTAAGGTAGCGGGTGTATTGGTTGATTTTCATGCGGCCTTGTTCGCCTTCTTTCTGGAGCGCTTCAAGCGACGGAATAACATGGGCCAGCAGCTGCATAATAATCGAAGCCGTAATATAGGGTCCAACGCCCATAAACGCCACCGAGAACTGGGCCAGCGCGCCCCCGGAAAAGAGATCAAGCAGCCCAAAAAGTTGGTTATCTTGGAATAACTTAGCGAGTGCGGCCGTATCAATTCCGGGCAGCGGTACGTGGGCGACAAAGCGAACAATCGTCAGCAGCAGGATGGTAAGCAAAATTCTGCGGCGAACTTCGGGCAGCCGCCAGAGTTGAGCGAGCGTTTTAAACATCGGCTACCGATTTAGTGATTTTTACTCCCATGAATTGGAATTTTTTTTTGTCGGTCTTCGGGCCAACAATTTTAACGCCTACGCCGCGCTCTGCCATGCCCAGTTTGACGAGCGCTTCGTAGGAAACCTTGGCGCCGTCGGCGAACTGCTGGCTCACCCGAGCATAGGAGATCGTGGCGCGCTTTACCCGGGACGACGTAAAGCCCCGCAGCTTGGGGAGCTTCAAGAAGTGTTTTGGCAGGTGGATCGAAGAGCCGGTTCGCGAGCCCTGGCCTTTGGTGCCTCGGCCGGCAGTCTTGCCGCCGCCAGCCGCGATCCCCCGCCCAACTCGCTTGCGCTTAGCTACTTGTTTTGGAAGTTTGAGATTTTGCATCGAGATTGGTTAGCTCCTCCAGCGCGGCAAAAACCGCTTTCGCAGAGTTAATTTGATTAGTTGATCCATATATTTTTGCGACGATGTTACCGATACCGGCAAGCTCCACTACCTGGCGGACCACCCCACCGGCAATCACCGAGGTGCCAGGCCGGGCGCTCTTAAGATGGAGCCGCGTGGAGCCAAAAGAAGTTTCAATGTTGAACGGAATAGTATTGTCTTTGATCGGCACTACGATAAGGTGCTTACGCGCCTGGGTGTTAGCTTTGGCGATGGCATTCACCACCTCATTGCCCTTGCCGATCCCCATGCCGATTTTACCCTTGCGGTTGCCGATCACGACGAGCGCGCGAAAGCGCATTCTTCTCCCACCGGCGACCGTTCGGGAGACTCGATCAATCGCAATGACCTTTTCTTCAAACTCCCGAGCCTCAGGTGGCTGGTTTCCGCGGGTGTCAAATCGGTTTCGTGCTGTCTGATTGGTAGTGCGTTCCATAATAGTTAAAATACTAAACCATCTTTTCGGGCGGCATCGGCAAGAGATTTGATGCGGCCATGGTAGGCGCCGCCGCGCCGATCGAACACCGCGTTAGTGATTTTTTTTGCGGCTGCCAATTTTGCAATCATTCCGCCAACTTCATGGGCTTGCTCAGTTTTTGTGCCCTTGATGAGACTGAGGCTTGAAGCGGCCGCTAAGGTAACGCCTTGACTGTCATCAACCAGCTGGGCGAACATGTTGCTATTAGTTTTGCGCACCGCGAGGCGCGGCCGATCGGCGGTACCGAATATCCGTGCCCGGATCCTTTTGATCCGGCGACCGAGCTTACTATTTTTTAGCTTGCTCGTACTCATGATCCCGCCTGGGCGGCTTTAGCAGCTTTGCCGGGTTTACGCTTGATAATCTCTTGCTCATATTTGATACCCTTGCCTTTGTATGGCTCAGGGGGTCTGACGGCTCGAATTTGTGCGGCAAAGTGGCCCAATTTTTGCCGATCGCTTCCAGCTAAAATAATCACGACGTTTCGTTCAACCGCGGCCGTTATGCCCTGCGGAATTGTCATTGCTACGGGGTGTGAAAATCCTACAATAAGGGTAAGTGAGCCTTCCTTGACCTCAGCTCGGTAGCCGGTGCCTTTCATTTCGAGCTTGCGGGTGAACCCGTCCGAGACCCCCGTAACGGCATTTTGAATGATGTTCCGGGCCATGCCGTGGAGGCTGGCCGACTCTTTGGTTTTTACGTTTGGCGTTACCGTGAGCTCGTTGTCTTTAATGGTAACGGATAACTGGCTGGGGATGGCAACGGAAAGTTCGCCCTTTTGGCCGCGCACGAAAAGCTCGGAACCTTTGAGTTCGACGGTTACCCCTGGGTTAATCGGAACCGGTTTGCGGCCAATCTTTGACATGATTAGGTTACCTCAAGAATTACTTCACCACCCTGGTTCGCTTTCTTAGCCTCGGCGTCAAACATCAGTCCTTTAGGAGTTGATAGGAGTAGTTTGCTCCGTTTTGCTCGGTACAGTGGAATCTTCCGTGCCTTGAGGTAGATCCGGCGCGATGGCTTTGAAATGAGCTTGATTTCTTCGAACCCGCCGAGGGTTACCATAAAGTAGAGCCTGCCGTGTTCTTTCAACTCTTCGAATTTTGTAACGTAGCCCAGTTCGATGAGTTTAGTCAGAATGTCTTGTTTGAAATGGGAGGCAGGGAGACGCAAATCAGACTTACCCGCCATGTGCGCGTTCTTGAGGCTCGTCACTAGTTGTGCAATTGGATCAGTCATAATCGTTACCAGCTTGCTTTTTGTACTCCTGGAATCTCACCACGCCAGGCCAGTTCCCTAAAGCAAATCCGGCACAGGCCGAATTTGCGCAGGTACGAACGCTTGCGGCCACAGCGGCCACAGCGGAGCACGATACGCGTGGTGTATTTAGGTTTCTTTTGCGATTTTACAATTTGTGATTTTTTAGCCATGTGATGTTAATAGTTTATGCGTTAGCTGGCTCGGGTACCGCCTCGGGACGTGCACTCTACATGAGCGGTCGCTCCTAGACAGCTCACTTCGTTCGCTGCTGGATGCTCCCTTCCTGTGGCGCTAGCAACCCGCCCTCCCCTCGCACCACTCGCCAGCATCCATTCATAATTTCTAACGAGTAAGTATATCATTTCTTGAACGGTATTCCCAGGCTCTCGTAGAAGGCTTTAGCCTTTACTCGCGGCGCTGAGCTAACCATTGTTACTTCGATACCGTGTTCAAAACTACCGGCCAGGTCGTGCAGTTCGGGAAACGCCGTCATGTCGGCCAGGCCAATCGTCAGGTTGCCAGTTGCGTCAATGCTCGATTCATTAATACCCTTGAAATCGCGGTTTGACGGCAGGGTGAGTTTGGTTAACCGGGTCAGGAAATCGTGCATCCGTTTGCCCCGGAGCGTTACCACTAACCCAACTAAATCGCCCTCGCGCAACTTAAACCCGGCAATGGCTTTTTTTGCCATCCGGCGCGCCGGTTTTTGGCCGGTGATTTTCATAAGGTTTTCTTCGACCGCGGCAATGTGTTTGGTGTCTTTAATAACCTTGCCCACCCCCACATTCACCGTAATCTTTTCAAGTTTTTCTTGGAGGTTACTCATTTCGCGTCAACGTTAGCTTTACATTTTTTACATACCCGCAGCTTTTTATCACCGTTGGTTTGGTAGCCAATACGGGTGCGCTTGCCGCAGCTTGGGCACACCAGCATCACATTTGAGGCATCGATCGGCGCGAAGGTTTCAACCGTACCGCCAACTGGATTCGTTGCTGTCTTGCGGACTCGCTTGCGAATTTTGTGCGCCCCTGCCACAATCACTTTCCCGCTCCTCGGAAATACTCGCTCAACCTTGCCGGTTTTGCCGCGGTCTTTGCCGGTCGTCACAAACACCGTGTCGCCACTTCGCAATTTCATGCTTCGACGTCGCTCAGCATGACCCTGAGTCTTCATCGAATGGGTCATATCACCTCCTTGGCAAGCTGGGTGATTTTAACAAATCCTTTGTCGCGCACCTCGCGAGCCACCGGGCCGATTACCCGCGTAGCAAGGGGGTTGCCATCGGCGCCGATTATCACACAAGCGTTATCCGAGAAGCGCACGCTGGTACCGTCGGCTCGCCCCGTTGTCGCGCGGCTGCGCACCACCACGGCCTTCACCACCTGGCCTTTCTTCACCTGGCCGATTGGGCGCGCTTTCTTAACCGTTGCCGTGAACGAATCCCCTATTGCGATATCGCGCAGTTTACCGCGGGCACCCAAAATGATGCGCGCTTCGATCGCACCGCTGTTGTCTGCCACTGTAAGTAATGAGTAGGGTTGCAACATTATGGTGTTACCTTGAAGTGTTTACCCTTGGAAATTGGTCGCGTCTCAATAAAGGTTACCGGGTCGCCCACATTTTTGCTGCCGGCCGTATCGTGCACCAAGTAGTTTTTGTGGACCCGATAGCGTTTACCATAGCGAGGGTGCACCTTAATTGATTCAACCTCAACTCTAATGGTTTTTATCCCTGATTTGGTAATTACCGTTCCTTCAAACTTTTTCATTCTTCAACTCCTTTTAGTCGCTCAGAATGACCCTGAGCATCAGTCGAATGGGTCATGATTTTTTCTCCACTTCGCGCAACTTTTCAGAAATAATGGTTTGCGTCCGGGCAATATGTTTTTTAAGCTGGCGAATATCTTTGATGGTACTGGTTTTACCCAATCCCAACTCAAAACTAATCTTCGTCAGCCGCTCAGTATCTTGCTTGGCGACTTTGAGCAAGTCTTTGATCGATTGGGCTCGAAGCTCTTGCACAGTTTTTTTCATTGTCGAATCGAAAACTTAGTTTTGATCGGTAATTTCTGGGCAGCCAGCCGCATCGCCTCTTTGGCGATGGCAATCGATACGCCGGACATTTCAAACAACACCTGGCCAGGTTTTACAACCGCAACAAAGTGGTCCACCGCGCCTTTGCCGCCACCCATGCCAGTTTCAGCGGGCTGCGAACTAACTGGTTTTGATGGAAATATCCGAATCCAGACTTGGCCTTCACGTTTGATGTAGCGGGTCATGGCGCGCCTGGCAGCCTCGATTTGGCGAGCAGTTATCCATACCGGTTCGATCGCTTTAAGCCCGTATTGGCCAAAATTAATTCGGGTGCCCTGGGTTGCTACTCGGCCGATTTTACCGCCGCGGAACTGCTTGCGGTATTTCATTTTGCGCGGCAGGAGCATCAGGCCTCCTCCGGCTCAGCATCTTTATAAATCCAAACTTTGATGCCAATTGTGCCGTAGCTAGTTTGAAGGGCGTAACTCACAAAATCAATGTTGCGTTTAAGTGAGGTGGACGGAAGCGACCCCGAGGTAAACTTTTGGGAGCGGGCAATTTCAGAGCCGCCCAATCGGCCCGCTACCAGTATTTTAATGCCCTTCGCACCGGCGCTCATGGCTTTTTCGAGGGCCTGCTTACAGACACGGCGATACGCAATGTTACGCGCTAGGGCGCCGCCAATCGATTGGGCCACCAACTGGGCGTCGGCCTCGGGTCGGCGTACCTCCCGAATTTCTACCTTAACTTGCCGGCCGATCTTTTTCTCAAGCATATTCCTTACCTCGGCAATGCCTTGGCCTTGCCTGCCGATTAATACTCCCGGCCGCGCCGAGTGAATAGTCACTTCGATATCAGCTTGGCGATGAGCGATGTCAACTTTGGAAATCGCCCCTTGTTGGGCATACGATTTTTCGATCGCTTTCCGGATCATTAAGTCCTCGGCGATCTTTTCGCCAAACTGTTTGTGGTTAGCAAACCACTGCGACTGCCATCGCTTGGTGAGGGGAATTCGGTTCGCAAGTGGTGATACTTTATTGCCCATGTTTCTTCACTCCGTTCAGTCAAATTAAAAAATTAGAAATCAAAAATCAAAATTACTTATTTTTAATTTTTTCTCTTTCATTTTGATCTTTGATTTTTTCATTTTGCATTTCATCCGTCAGGACGAGGGTAATATGGCTCGTCGGTTTTCGAATATTGTAGCTTCTGCCCCGAGGCGCCGGCAGCCAGCGCTTCAACCGCCGCCCCTCGTCTACCCGCAGCTCTTTGATTCTCAGTTTTGAAGGCTCCATATTTTTTGCGTTCGCAGAAGCAATCCCCGATTTGATGAGCTTGAACATGGGGCGCGCCGCGCGGTGGGAGTGGTGGCTGAGTTGCTGAGTCGCCCATTCCACCGGTTTACCACGCACCATATCGGCAAGCAGTCTCACCTTCTGGGCTGATTGCCGGATTCGATTCAATTTAACGGTGGTTTCTGGCATGATCGTTATTATTTTGCCGGTGCTCGTGCCGGCTTTGCCGGTGCTCGTGCCGGCTTTGCCGGTGCACCTTGGGCTCCGGGGGCCGCTGCCCCTGGGGTTGCCGCGGCGGCAGCCTGGGTGGTTGCTTCAAGCTCTCGTTGCATTCGGCCGCCGTGCTTGCGGAACTTGCGGGTGGGAGCAAATTCGCCCAAGCGATGCCCCACCATTTCCTCAATGGGCTTAACCTGCACAAAATCTTTACCTTGGTGGACCATAAAGGTAAGGCCGACCATTTCCGGAAATATTACCGAATCTCTTGACCACGTTTTAATGGGGCCCTGCAGCTCGCCTTTCTTAACTTTCTCAATCTTTTTCCAAAGTTTTGGATCGACGAACGGTCCTTTCTTGGTTGAGCGTGCCATTATTTCCTCCCCTGCATAATAAACCGGTCAGAAATTTTGCGCGGCCGCCGGGTTTTAACGCCCCGTGCCTGTTTGCCGGTGAATGTTTTCGGGTATTTCAAGCCAATTGGGTTGACTCCTTCACCGCCACCGTGGGGGTGAGACGATGGGTTCATGGCCTTGCCGCGAACGTGCGGCCGCCAGCCCATGTGTCGCATCCTGCCGGCTTTGCCGATCACCACTGATTTGCGGTCCGGATTTGAAAGTGTACCAATTGAAGCGTAGCAGTCAAGGTGGATGGTACGAACTTCGCCAGACGGGAGCTTGAGCGTGGCGTAGTCGCCTTCTTTTGCAAGAATTTGCGTAGCGTTGCCTGCCGCGCGGGCGATCCTGCCGCCCTGGCCTGGAATGAGTTCAACATTGTGGATCGGAATGCCAGGTGGAATAGAGCGGAGTTTCATGCGATTGCCTGGATTAACACTGGTTTTTTCGCCGTACTCCACCGTGTCGCCCGGCTTGATGCCTTGGGGCGAGAGGATGTAGTACTTGGCGCCTTCCTTGGTTGCCACAAGGGAAATGAATGCCGATCGGTTAGGATCGTATTCAATGCTCTTTGCCTGTCCGGTAAAGAATTGGGTGGGGCCGAGCTCAACCAACCGGTATCTGCGCTTGGCGCCGCCGCCCCGATGGCGGATTGAGACTCTGCCGTGGCCGTCGCGGCCGCCATGGCGGCGGAGCATCTCGGTAAGCGATTTTTCAGGCTTGCCCTTGGTGAGTACTGAGTAATCAACCACGGTCATGCCGCGGCGGCCAGAGCTCGTTGGTTTATAGGCTTTGATTGCCATTATTTTTTCTCCGTCTTTACCTCAAACCCTTCTATCTTCTCAGAAGGTTTGAGCTGCACTATCGCGAATTGTCTGCCCGAGTGCCGTCCGGTACCGGGTTTGCCAAGTTTGCGCAAGGTGTTGACCTTCAGCGGCGTTACCTTGAATTGCTCTTTCACAAACTTTGCCAGTTCAATTTTATTGATCCTGCGGCTACGGCTTAGTTCGAAGGTATACTTGCCGCTCTCGGCCAGTTTTAAGGTTTTTTCGGTAATGTGCGCTTTAAACATGATCGTTGAGCTATTAAGCCGTTGAGCTATTAAGCCGTTGAGCTATTAAACTAGTTTTAGGGGCAAGTCGCGCCTTCAGTTTCTCATGAGCCGATTTGTCGATTACCACATAATCAACATAAAGTATATCTTTTGCGTTCACATTTTGTACAGTATTCAGGTTAACGAACTGAAGGTTTCTTGTGGCGCGCTTCATTTGCTCGGAAGGTTTTTCGGTGATCAGTAAGAATGTGCCTTCTTTGCCGAGCCCTGCCAGTATGGCAATCGCTTCTTTGGTCTTGCCTTCCTTAAACTGCCAACTTGGCACGGTAATCAAACTACCCTGCGCCCCTCTGGCATCGAGCAGCTCGTTAAGGGCTTTGTTTTTCATGGTGGTGGGCACGCTGAGCTTGTAATGACGCTCTCGTTGCGGGCCAAACACAATGCCGCCGCCCCGCCAGATTGGCGAGCGGATCGAGCCGTGCCGCGCCCGCCCGGTGCCTTTTTGTTTCCATGGTTTGCGGCCACCGCCCGCCACGTCCCCTCGGGTTTTAGTGGCAGAGGTTGCCTTTCTCTGGCGCAACTCTAACACCCGTACCACTTGGGCAACCAATCTGGAATTAAACTCAGATCTACTCTTTTTAGGTGCACTTTTGACCACTTTAACCACTCCCGGTGTGGTAACAGGTTTAACATCTGGTTTTTTAGCGACGGTCTTAGCAGTAGTTTTGGTTTTAGTTGCTACGCGTGCCATAGGGTTATTTAGTATCTGTTACCTGTTGTTTGACATACACCCACCCCTTATTCGGTCCGGGAATTGATCCCCTGATCGCCAGGAGGTTATTTTCGGAATCAATCTCTACCACTTCCAGGTTTTTGACCGTAACGGTTGCGTTGCCCATGTGGCCGGCCATCTTTTTGCCTTTGGTAACCCGTTGGGGTTGCTGGGCGCCGATTGATCCGGGTTTGCGCACGTTGGCGGAACCGTGGGTTTCCGGGCCTCTCGAAAAGCTGTGCCGCTTGACCGTGCCGGCAAATCCTTTACCCTTGCTGGTTGCGGTAACCGTTACCTGTTTACCGGGTTCAAAAATGTTGGCTCCAATTTGGGTGCCAACATTCGGTTTGTCTCCGCTCCAATCAAACTCTTTAAACTTATTAACGATTGCGGTAATATTCGCCTTCTTGAGTATGCCCTGGACTGGTTTGGAAACGTGTTTTGAGTTCTTGGTGCCAACCAGGATTTTGTGCTCTTTTTGGCCTACCGCCACATTTCCGGACACATCAAGCAGGGTCACCGGAACATGGGCGCCTTGTTTGAATACCTGGGTCATTCCAATTTTTCGGGCAATTAATCCTGGCATTGTAACAAGAAAATATCCCTGGAAATCATTCCCCTGCAAGGGGCGGATATTCCCAGCTTCGACCCAAACAAGAACTAACTTTGGAAAACGTTGAGTCTATGGAGAAGTATACCAGATAGGTTCTCCAGTCGTCAAGAGGTGAAACCCTGGGCATAAGAACAGGTTCGGGTCTTGATTTTTTGAGTGATTTGATGAAGACACTTTGACGTACGCCCTGGGCACCCCCGGGTGCCCTTCTTTTTTTGCCAAAAAAACAGCCTGCTCCTTGGAGAAGATTCAGGCTGTTGAGGGTGTGGGGACGGGGATGAACGAATCAATGTTGTGGATAGTATCAGCCATGTTGAGGAGATATTTAGAGGTCGAAGCCGTGACGGCGGTCGCCACTTCGATGCGTTTGTTGTATCTAAGAATGAGGTGTATACCTAATATTGTGAAGTCAGCGTCGCCACTGATAATAATGAGACTATCAAAGTCTTGGGCCCTGGTCTTAATATCTTCAAAGATGCTCTCGTCCTCATATCCTCGGGATCGAGTTTCGCCACCTTTCGTTTGCTCTTCTACGGGATCGAGAAATACGAGCCTTACACCGGCCGCGTCAAGTTGTCCTTCAAAGCCATTAATGTAGAATTGCTCCCGTTCGCCGACCCGGGTAAAGTAAGCAAGGAAGTCTACTACTTGTCTGCCTTGGGCAAGAAAAGTGATAAACTCCTGCAGCCGATTTGCTCTGAGCGATGAGCGGAGCGGCTGTGCCCAGTTATCGCCATCCAGGACGATCAAGACGCGTTGATTCGGCAAGTTTTTTAGGCGCCATTCATGGATAGATCCATTCTCATCTATGTTCTATCACTTCCTTCCGGACCATAGAATTAAAGAACTTAATTTTAGTGTACCACAGTGAGTCAATACCAAAAAACAGCCACCAAAAAAGCCCTTCGATTGCTCTCAGGGCCTTCTTGGCTTTAATAAGTAATTTAAGGCTTTACCGTTTTATCAGACCAATCGCTTTCTCGATTTTCGCGACTCGGTCTTCCAGACGGCGAACCTCGTATTTGTACGCCAGCTCTAGCATGGTATTTTCGATTCTTTCGAGTCTTGTTTCAACATTACTCAGTTGAACTGTTTGTCTGTCTACCTTACTATCCACGGTCATTATCCGTTCAGTCACATCGGCAAAACCGTGGGCAGTTAGTTCAACAAGTTCATTTAGGGTTGTGTCTTTTGCCATCGTTTTGATCTTATCGAGTCTTGATCTATACATATATATCAGAGATGAGGCATGAGAACTGTGTAAAAAACTGTATCGCCCTTCGTTGCAACCGTCACTATGTTGATAGTAGTACTTGCTGGGAAGTTTGTCAAATCTATTTGCGAAAAGTGTTTTATGTAGACAATATGAAGTGAATAACTTACCATTAAATTATGGAGATAAGTTCAATTGAATTTTTAGTTGGTGTAATTGGTTTAATAATTACGATAGTTGGCGTCGCCATGGGAATAGGAAAAAAATTACAAGTTCTTGCAGATTTGAAGACTGATTTTAAGGAATTAAGAACTGATGTCCGAGATCTTATTGGAAGAATGGCCAAAATGGAGGGTAAACTCGAAGGAGTTGCTTCATCTGCATCTCCTCTTCAACCTACTGAATTAGGTGTTAAATATATTAAAGACAGTGGTTTAGAAAAAATTCTTGATGATAAAAAAGAACACCTGTTTGGACAGTTAGAAAATATGCTTCCTCCGAATTATCCAGAGTATGATGTACAGGAGGCAGCCCGTAGGCTAATGCTTTCATTGAAAGATGAATTGTTTATTCGACCGGTAAAAGACTACGCATTTAAAGAAGGCAAGGAAATTGAAGTCATTTTAGGTGTAGGTGCACTTTGGTTACGCGATGATTTTTTGAATCGTCCAAGGGGAATTGCTAAGAAGGAATATAAGGTATGAAAAATAATAATTTAAGATCTTATAAGTTTTGGTATCGAATTCTTTTAATTCTAGGGTTGATTAGTATCTTGGATGGAGGTACTCGGAGTATTGTTGAGAAAAATTTTAACTTATCAGATATTGGTTATGTTAGTCTTGGAATTTCTTATTTTTTTGGTTATGTTTTAGGAGCAGAAATTGCGGGATTTATTGCAGTCCTTACTTCATTAATCTTTAGTTTTGGTATTGTATATTTGCTGTTTGCTTACTTTTTAAATAGTAAAATTAAGGAACTTGAGAATCCAAGTTTAGAAAATAAAAAGAAATTTAAAAGAGCGCAAATTATTACTTGGATTATTGGAGTAATGTTACTATTTTTACTTGTTTATATATTTAGTGTTATCATTCCTGGTTGAGTTCAAATGAAATTGATATTAGGCACCAAAAAGTCACCCATTATTGGGTGACTTTTTGGTAATTGATCCTGAAGTAGTTGTACTGAAATTATGAAACCAGCTGTTTTACCTCAACCAAAATCGGAACACTACTCAAGATCTTTTCCTGATACTGCAGTTGGAGCGTGTACCATCCGACGTGTAGCAATGAAAATTCCACCGAAAAAGTATCTACCTGTAAAGGCACGAATTGGTCCGCTTCAAATATCAATGGAATTGATTGAGGATGGCTCCGTTCAGTGCGCAGCAGAATATTTAGGTGATGTTTCCCAATAGCGACATTTGAAAGAGCAACAATTACATTTAGATGGAGTCTGCCACCGATCTGATTAAGAGTTAATTTGTTAACTCCTGCACCAGTGATATTGAGCAAACCATTTTCTCTTTCATAATTGAGTATTGGTAAAAATGCTACAAGTTCAGCCTTAGAAACATTTGTACTCATTGAATTTTTGCCAAACATTAACCTCTGACTATACTATAATGAAATAGCCGAAAGGCCTGTGGTCTGCTGGGGCGACCTTTCGTTGGGTACCCAGCTTCCACGGATTTGTATTCTACAAGGCGGCAAGATGTTGAGTCTTGGAGTTTTGTATTTATTATTAGCTTTCTAAAAAACGCCACTACCAATACACATAAGTCCCCCTGGCTCCCCTCCATGTGTACTGATAACAGCGTTTTTTACGTTACCTATCAGTGATGATATCGTGGCTTGCTAAATTGTTAATTCCCCTGTCGCACCATACTGCTCCCACCAAAAAAAATATTGTACGACCCTAACAGGTTTGGCCGGTGTCTATGTCTTGATCTCGATATCCACTCCCGCGGGGAGGTCTAGGTTCATCAGCGAGTCAACGGTTTTGGCAGAAGGGTCTAGCACGTCGATCAAGCGCTTGTGCACGCGGACTTCGAACTGTTCCCGCGCGTTTTTGTGAACGTGGGGAGAGCGCATTACGGTGATTAATGATCGTTCGGTTGGCAAGGGAATCGGCCCAACGACTACCGCTCCCGTCCGTTCGGCGGTTTCGATAATCTTGCGGGCTGATTTGTCAATGATCCGAGCGTCGTATGCCTTGAGCCGAATCCTAATCTTGCTCTTGGGCTCGACCTTCTTCTTTATTGCCAACCGTCTCCTCCCGTTACTTTAACACTTTCGTTACTACTCCGGCGCCGACGGTCTTACCGCCTTCGCGAATGGCAAAGCGCATGCCTTGCTCGATCGCGACCGGTTGAATCAGCGTGATTTTAAGGTTTACGGTGTCGCCGGGCATTACCATTTCCGCGCCCTCGGGCAGCGTTGCCTCACCGGTAACGTCGGTGGTTCGAATGTAAAACTGGGGTTTGTAGCCCTTGAAAAACGGTGTGTGCCGGCCGCCTTCCTCTTTGGTCAGAATGTATATTTCGGCGTCAAACTCGGTGTGCGGAGTAATGGAGCCTGGCTTGGCTGCCACCTGCCCGCGCTCAATGTCTTCGCGCTCAACACCGCGCAAAAGGAGCCCCACATTGTCGCCGGCGCGGCCTTCGTCGAGCTGCTTGCGGAACATTTCAACGCCGGTTACCACGACTTTTTTGGTGGGCTTAATACCCACAATTTCAACTTCTTCGTTAACTTTCACTACGCCGCGTTCAACCCGGCCGGTTGCCACGGTACCGCGGCCTTTGATTGAGAAGACGTCTTCAATCGGCATCAGGAACGGTTTGTCTACTTCGCGGACTGGCTCGGTAAACTCGTCAACCGCGGCCATCAGCTCGTCGATTGCTTTGCTCCCTTCGGCGTCGCCTTCCAGCGCTTTGAGCGCTGAACCTTTGATGATTTTAATTTTGTCGCCTTCGTACTCGTATTTAGTCAGGAGCTCGCGGATTTCCACTTCAACCAGTTCGATCAAATCTTTGTCGGTTACCTGGTCGACTTTGTTCAAAAACACCACGAGTTGGGGCACGCCAACCTGGCGGGCCAGCAGAATGTGCTCGCGGGTTTGCGGCATGGGGCCATCGGTTGCCGCCACCACCAAAATCGCGCCGTCCATCTGCGCCGCGCCGGTGATCATGTTCTTAACATAGTCGGCGTGGCCGGGGGCGTCGATGTGGGCGTAGTGGCGCTTCTCGGTTTCATACTCAACGTGGGCGGTGTTGATGGTAATGCCGCGCGCCTTTTCTTCTGGCGCGTTGTCGATTTGATCAACGTTCTTTTCATCCGCGGCCATCCCCTTGGTTTTCTGGTGTTTGAGGATTGCGGCGGTCAGGGTGGTTTTGCCGTGGTCAACGTGGCCGATTGTGCCAACGTTCAAGTGGGGTTTGGTGCGTTCGTATTTATCTGCCATTTGGTTACTCCGTAACTAAAATAGTGGGCTTCGCCCTTAGTAATGAATTAAATGTTACAGGTGGGAAACAGGTTTGTCAAGAGGTTTCTAGTGCCTCGACTCTTTTTTCGAGTTCATCTACCTGGGCTTTGCTGGCTTTATGGGGTATTGTTGCAACCATAATATCAACTTTTTCCTCAAGATTTTCGAGGCGCCCGTTGATGGTTTTGAGTTCTTGTTTAATATCCGAATATTGTTCGCCAATAACCTTAATGCCCTTGCCTAATTCTTCTTGGAGCGCCATCACTTGGGTTGCGGTGAATTCTTTTTCTGCCATATTTTGATTGTCGGTGGCGGGAGATGTTGTGTCAAGGGGTTAAGTAAAAAATCCCCTAGAGTTGCTATTGTCCTTTCGAGCCCATATGGGCTAAAAGAACCACGAGCAACTCAGGGGAAAATTGGAGGTGGCGCGCTAAACTGGTAACGAGAACCCGAGGGTTCTAATTTCTACAACGAGCGCGCCACCAAACCTGGAAAAATTGGAAAAAGGGCTGACCGGCCGCTTGAGTTTTTTTCGAGTCGGCAAGCCGACTAAGCGACCAACGAGCGGCCGGTCGTGTCTTGCTAAGTATCTTGCGAGTCCCTGCGGACTTAGTATACATTGAGCAAGACCTTATTATTATAGCAAATATACTTTTACTTTTCATACCAAACAAAAACTGCCGCGCTTGGGGCGGCAGTTGCAACTGATTCTTTGTTGAAGTTACAGTTCCGGATCTGGAACTGGCTCTGATTGCAACGCATATGTTTTGAGTGCGCGCAGCAGCGCCTTGATGCGCCGTACTCGGAGATGTTTAACTTTTACCTCTTGCCCGTCAATCACTTGGGTTTTTGGCACCCGTGACCAGATTTTTCCCTTGGTGGTCAGAAATGCCATAAGGTAGAGGTATTGGCGAATGTGGCCGCGCACTCGTGAAATATGGCGCCTGCCCTTGTCGTCAATCCGAGTTGGGGCTAAACCGCAGAATAATTGCAGTTCCCTCCAGTTATCCCAGTTGCGCCACCCCAAGCCTGCGGCAAGCACGCAGGCAGTTTCAGAATCCGGGAATAATGCCACAAGGCGCATGGCCACGGGCAGTTTCTGTATTGATTCTTTCAGCGCAGCCATGGTTGATTTTTTGTGCGTTTCTGCCAGTGCCAGTTGCGTGAGGTATTGATCAAGCAGGCCTTGATAATGGGCGCGCAGTTGGAGGGGAATTGAATATCCCAAGGAATCCTGCGCAAGCGTACGAACCTCATCGGGTATCTTTTCGGTGGTGTTTCTAAGCATAGACGGGTCCGGGTTCTGGAGCACAAATCTCATTTTTTTTGTCCAGAGGTCCGGTGGTATTGGGTGCGGCACCGGTTTGAGATAGTGACCTTCCATATCTTTCTTGAGCTCGGCCATGGATGGCCGGACAGCTTCAGGAAAGAGGACGGCGACCATACTCATCACTTTGTGCTTCAACCGCCGTACTCCATCAGTTGCCTCAAGATACAGCAGTCCCATTTTGTATACCGGGTGCTGATCTTGCTCTTGCTGCTCGATTGACTGCTTTGGCCGCGGGATTTCTTCGCCAGGGAAAGGACGGCCATATTCTTGAGTGCCCAAGATTACTTGGGCGAACTTAATCATACTTTGCCGCTTGCCTTTGGCAGTGGGTTTCGGCACAAATCGGCAGGGTATGCCAGCGCTATCCAGGGCAAACCCAAGCGGCAGGGCCCATTGGTAATTACCAACAACAATGATTTGATCGGCATTCACTGATTGAATTGCCGCAATCGCTTCTGAGCTGTTTGGTACTGCTTGTTCGATGATTTCGTTATCGCCAATGGAATATACCAGCGTATGGGTATTACGGCCAATCGCAATCACGAGTCTCGAAGCTGGCATGGTGAGCTCCTTTCAATCGGTTTTCGATGTACGACTGGTTAGCGTATCAGGTTTACAAGAGTCTGTCAATCCATTCGATAAACTTAGGATTGACACTGAGTAATGTCGAAGTGTCAATAAAAAAATCCCCAGAATTGCTGCGTTCATTTTGAGCCCTTGCGAGCTAGATACTTAACGAGCAATTCTGGGAAAAAGTGAGGGCCGCGACAAGTATTGAACGAGCTAGTTTCCTAGCTGATCCCTCCTGCGGTCGCGACCCTCAAAAGAGCAGGAACCTGCGGGCTGAAGTTTTCTACGAGCCTTTATAGGCTTAGTCTGTGACGAACCCGCAGGTTCCAAAAAGTGGGTAGGGATTCCCGGGGATGCTACTGTCCACTCGGGCACAATGTGCCAAGTACCAAATGAGCCTCCCCGGGAAACTTGATGGGTCGCCTTGCGGCGGCCAAACCTGGAAAAATTGGAAAATTGCTGACCGGCCGCTAATACCTCCTCGAATCGGCGAAGCCGACTATCCAACGAACGAGCGGCCGGTCGGGTCTTGCTGACCCTGGTAAGAGCTCTCTCGAGCTAAACTAGCATCGAGCAAGACGGCTTGATTATACCTGATGAGAACGGATTTGTCGAGTGGCCGTTTCTCTGCCATATTTTGAATGTCGGTGGCGGGAAATGTGGGGTCAAGGGGTTACGTAAAAAAAAAAGAAGCCGCCCGGAGGCGGCGACGGGGGAAGAATCGAATCAAGGAATGAGCGCGGACCGATGTAAAACAGCGAATGATAACAAGCACCGAATCAAGGAATCGGACCGGCATACATTAGTAAGACGTTGCCTAAAATTGATTACCCCGGGCAGCCGTACGAAGAATCAAGGAATGGTAAAAGTGTGTACCAACGCTGCGGAAGGCATCTCACGTCGAATCAAGGAAGGAGATGAGGAAAACGGGAAGTAACTCACGGTGCATGGAATCAAGGAGGAAATCAAATCAACAATCATGGACCAAGCCAACGTGGAATCAAGGAAACAACTAGGCTTAAACCGAGAAATTCCGATCCATTCCAAATCATACCGGCCTGGCCCTGCTCATCATGCTTGGAATCAAGGAAAAGAGAAAAAGACCAATAGGTCATATGGCGAAGAATCAAGGAATGAGTCAGAATATCCGGTCTGTTGTCGGCCCGTCTTGCGACGAATCAAGGAACGCACCTGGAGTATATCTGAAATCCTTCCTGAAAGTCAATCCCCAAACCAGAACAGAGTTCGGTTCGGGGTGCAAAAAAACACCGTGGACAACTGGGTCCACGGTGTTGGTGTAGGTCTTTGCCTTATTGGGTGGTTTGGGCGACCAGTTCCTCCATTTGCTCGATCTCCTGTTTTTGCCTCCCCTGTTGGAGGAGCCGCTGTTTGGCATCGTCGCCGAGTTCTTCAAACGTTACGACGTTAAACTGGCCTTGCCTCATCTGGCGGTATCCCCCCAGGCCAAGGTCGCCGGCAACGCGCGACCACAGTTCAAGTTGTTCCATGGATGCTGCCTTCGGGTCAACCCATAGGTAGAAGGCCAAGTTGGCCGGTGGGCCTACATACTCGGCGAACACCGAGGTGGCCTTCTTGCCCCTGAACATATTCTTGGGGCCTGGCGCCTCCGGTGGGCTGTGGCGCTCGTGCCTGCCGTCAGCCATGGTAACCGGGATTCTGGTATACCCGTCGGTGTGGGGGCGAAAAATCACCACCTTTCCCGGCCGCAGGTACAACTTTGGCGGATCGCCGCTCAGCCGGCGTTTTGTGCCCGGATTATCGGTTTGGTACCAGGCTGCCTCCTTGATGGCTCCAAGAATATTCCCGGCGCCGAAAAACAAAGAGAGATTCCGGGTGCGCTTGAATCGAATATCGCCCGGGATCATGGAATCCTGGTCCTGGTGCGTGAAGCCTCGAGTAGTTTCTTCGAGCACCTTGGCAGCTTTATCGGCTATGTGGGCGTGGTGGTCTTGGACAATGCGGAGTTGCTCGGCTTCATCCTGAACCCCTGCCAGCGCCCGTTCGAGTTGTTTCTTCTCGTAGGGCATGGCGCCAAACCAGCCAGTTAGGCTTCTGGTATTGACCGGTACGGATGCCTCCCACAGGCTCCCGTCGCGCAGCACCCACTCGCAGCGGTAGCAGTTGGTACAGTTTGCCGGAATTATGTCAACTCTTTCGGGCATTTTGCTCTCCTTTCAGAATCAAGGAATTTGGTCGGTTACTCGAGATCGGTATCGTCGCCCGGGTTGTCGTGTGAGGCGCTGAGCTGCGCGATCAGCTCTTTGGCTTCCTGGTCACCCTCATCGTTTTTGGGCAACCGGCGGCATTCCACGACCTCGAACTGGCCGTAGGACGGGCGCCCGCCCCCAAGGCCGTTGTTGCCGATGATGGTGAAGACGCGTTGCATGTTGGCGATGAGCGCAGCCGCGGACACCGCATCCACCACCGCAATCACCAGGATGAACTGCTCCTGGCGCGGCCGCACCATGTGGAAGCGCTTGATCGAAGATTGCGCTTCGCCGGGTCCCACCCTGCCGAGGGTGACATTGGCAGTGTGGACGTTGTCCGGCTCTTTCACTCCCAGATCGATTCGATCGGGGTAGATCACCACGCAGCGCTTGGCCAGGCGTTGGGCGGCGTCCTCGTACGGGTACAGGCCATCGGCCTGGACCGCCGCCTTGAGGCCGCCGTAAAACCAGGCCTTGGGGATGAAGAAGTTTGTGCCGCCGTTTTTCGGAAACGTGTTCGTCATCTTGAGCATCTGGCGGACGATTTTTTCCGCCGGGTTCAGCTCCTTGAGCGCGTTCTGGATGACGGTTCTGGCATCGGCATCGAGCCGCGTATCTTTCAGAGCTTCCTCGAGCCACTTGCGCCGTTCGGATTTGATCTCGGCTTCGACTACTTCTGCCAACTCGCTGCCGTTAACTTCCGTTGACAGCTCGGCGCTGACCACTTCGGTGGCAACAGGTTCGGCCTCACGAGCTTGCGACGGACGCCTGCTCACAGCTTCTCTCCGAAGTCGTTTCTCCTCGTCTTCCACCATCTTGGCGAGGTGGGTTTCGGTGGTCGATATCGATGGTGAGACACCTCCCACCATTCCGGTCCAACGCCCTACAAACTTGAAATAGATGTAGGGGTCGACTGGCCTAACCACCACCTCCTTTTCTGCTCTTTCCGCTCTTGCTGTCTTTCTTGCCATCTCTGTCGTCTTTCTTGCCATGTAGCATCACTCCTTTCATGAGTTTGGGTTGGCTCGAAAAAGTGCAAAGTACCGTTGGTTAAGACGATCTATCGTGTCATACGAAGAATCAAGGAATCGAAATGAAAAAGCCCTATTCAAAGCGTGGAAGCACACATCACCGGACATCGAATCAAGGATTAAACGAACGCGACGAATCGGGGACCTACCGGACCGTTATTATCAGGCCTCGAATCAAGGAAAAACTGAATTCTCCAATCACCTTCAGAAAGCATCTTGATCGATCCAACGACGAATCAAGGAACGAGACGGCGGAACGCGACTCTAGCTTTAGCAACCCATCCAGAATCAAGGAGCAATCCAGGACGAACGCAGCATATCGTACTATATGTTGAATCAAGGAACCAGATAGGCCAAACTGACAATATAAAGTAGGGCCACACGTCGAATCAAGGAGTTTTCAACGAACAGCCCAAAAAGAATACCATAAAACAGTATATTTGTCAACCAGATGGTTGAGGTTTGGAGGTTATTTTGGTAGTATATGGGTGCGTTCCTTGATTCTTTGCAGTACACAACATATTGGTTTGGTATTTTTTAGCTTCCTTGATTCGACGCAGCTCGATTTCTGTCGGCAACCATCGGGATACACTGATGTTATTCCTTGATTCTACGTTCGGCAATCAGGATCCGATTGCTGTTTTGCACCTTTACCTGACTCCTTGATTCCATGTGCGATGAGCTGGCCAGAGCTGACAAGAGATCATTTGCTTCCTTGATTCCACGCGGTTTGATTCTGTTCTTCACCAATCGTGTAGTGCCCACTCCTCACTTTTCCTTGATTCTGGGTCTCATAACTAAATTTCAATCACGCTCGTTTTTTTGCTCCTTGGTTCTCCCGGGTCGCCCCTTGGCGGCCCTTTTGTTTTAGATCGGTAACGGATAAGCCGTTCCTGGTATTATGCCCTAGACCCTTCTAGTCCCCGTTCTCCCTGCCACAATTTCCTCGGTGACATTTTTGGGAACTTCTTCGTAGTGGTCGAACTCCATGGTGAATGAGCCGCGGCCTTGGGTTAGGGAGCGGAGATCGGTGGCATAGCCGAACATCGTGCCGAGCGGCACCATGGTATCGATTACCTTTATCTGGGCGCGGGTGCCAGAACCCAAAATCTTGCCGCGCCGGCTGGAAATATCACCCATAATCTCGCCAAAGAACTCATCGGGGGTGATTACCTCGAGTTTCATAATCGGTTCAAGGAGCACCAAGCCTGCGCGTTTCGCACCTTCCTGGAAAGCCATTGAACCGGCGATTGAGAACGCCAGCTCCGAGGAGTCAACGTCGTGGTAGGAGCCGTCTTTAAGGGTGACGCGCACATCAACCAAGGGATAGCCGGCCAGCACTCCCCGTTCCATTGCCTCCTTAATGCCCTTCTCAACCGGTGCGATGAACTCCTGCGGAATCGTGCCCCCCTTAATTTTGTCGACAAACTCAAAGCCGGCGCCCCGCTCGAGCGGTTCGATCTCGATTACCACGTGGCCGTACTGGCCGCGGCCACCGGTTTGGCGGATAAACTTGCCCTCGGCGTTGGCTTTGGCGCGGATCGTTTCTTTGTAGGCCACTTGGGGCTTGCCGGTCGAGGCTTCCACGTTGAACTCGCGCTTGAGGCGGTCTACCAGGATTTCCAGGTGCAGCTCACCCATACCGGCAATCAGCGACTGGTTAGTTTCGGCATCGGTTTTGAGCTTAAAGGTAGGGTCTTCTTTGGCCAGGCGCGAGAGGGCGATGCCCATTTTCTCCTGGTCGGCTTTGGTTTTCGGCTCGATCGCCATAGAGATAACCGGTTCGGGAAAGCTAATTGATTCAAGGATAATGGGGTGGGCAGGGTCGGCCAGGGAGTCGCCGGTATCGGTAATTTTAAGGCCGACGGCCGCGGCAATATCGCCGGCAAAGAGTTCTTTCACTTCTTCGCGCTGGTTGGCGTGCATTCGGACCATCCGGCCAATCCGCTCGGTCGAGCGCTTGTTGACGTTAGTGAGAGCCGTGCCTGGTTTGAGCATACCCGAGTAGATTCGAAAGAAGGTAAGGGTGCCGACAAAGGGATCTGTGGCAATCTTGAAGGCCAAAGCGGAAAAGGGCGCCTCGTCATCTAGTTTTCTGGTCTCTGGTTCACTGGTTTTAGGGTTGGTACCTTCGACCGGCGGTAGGTCACTCGGGGAGGGCAGCAAATCAACCACGGCATCGAGCAGGAATTGCACCCCTTTATTTTTGAGGGCTGAACCGGTAAGTACCGGGATAAGCTCGAACTTGATGGTGGCGGCGCGCAGCCCGGCCAGGAGTTCATCGCTCGTGAGATCGTGTTTCTCCAGGTATTTAGTAAGGAGCGGTTCGGAGGTTTCCGCCACTTTTTCGACGAGTTTCGTGCGCCATTTTTTTGCTTCCTCGAGCATCTCCGCGGGGATCTCGGTTTCCTTGGTTTGCTTACCCAAGTCATCCTCGTAGAGCTCGGCCTTCATGCGGATGAGGTCGATAATGCCCTTGAATTCCGCTTCGCGGCCAATCGGCAGCTGAATTGCCACGGCATCGCTCGTGAGTCGCTCAAGAATCGAATCAAAGGCTTTGTAGAAATCGGCGCCCAGGCGGTCGAGTTTGTTGATAAAGCAGATGCGCGGCACCTTAAACTTGTCGGCTTGATGCCAGACCGTTTCGGACTGGGGTTCTACGCCGGCTACGCCGTCGAACACCACGATACCGCCGTCGAGCACGCGCAGCGAGCGCTGCACTTCGGCGGTGAAATCAATGTGGCCGGGCGTGTCGATAATGTTAATGCGGTGGATTTGATCGGGTTTTGTTCGGGACGCCCAGAAGCAGGTGGTGGCGGCAGAGGTAATGGTGATGCCGCGCTCGCGCTCTTGGGCCATCCAGTCCATTACCGCTTCACCCTCGTGCACCTCCCCGATTTTATGGGTTTTACCGGTATAAAACAGCACGCGCTCGGAGACCGTGGTTTTACCGGCGTCAATGTGGGCAATGATCCCGATATTTCTGGTTTTCTCGATAGGGTATTCGCGGGGCATTAGAACCTCGCGTAGTGCGCGAAAGCGCGGTTGGCCTCCGCCAGCTTGTGCATGTCGTCGCGCCGTTTTACGGCTTCACCTTCATTCTTAGCGGCAGCCATGAGCTCATCGGCAAGGAACAGTGCCATTGGTTTGCCTTGCTTTTTTCGGGCTGAGTTGATAATGGTGCGGTAGGCCAGGGCGCGCTGGCGGTCCGGTTTTACCTCCATCGGTACCTGGTAGGTGGCGCCGCCAATCCGCCTGGGCCGCACCTCAAGGAGCGGCGAGGCGTTCTTGATGGCCAGGTCAAAGGTTTTGAGGGCGTCGTCCTTGGTTTTGGCAGCGATTTCATCGAACGCCTGGTAGAGAATGGCCGTTGCGGTAGCTTTGGCACCTTCGCGCATTAGGTAATTAATAAACTTACCCAAGGCGACGGAGCGATACTTTGGGTCGGGTTCGATAACTCGTTTTTTAGCAGTTTTGGTGCCTCTCATAATAATTCAAATATTAAAAATCAAATATCAAAATGAAAAAGTAAAATTTTTAAATTTTGATCTGTCATTTTGATGTTTAAGATTTGCATTTTGATTTGTTATGCTTTCGGTTTTTTGGCGCCGTAGAGCGATCGTCCTTGCTTGCGGTTTTCCACGCCGGCGGTGTCGTACTTGCCGCGGACGACATGGTAGCGCACGCCCGGCAAATCTTTTACCCGGCCGCCGCGAATAATCACCACCGAGTGTTCCTGGAGGTTGTGGCCTTCACCGGGGATGTAGGCGGTTACCTCCTGGCCGGAGGTTAGCCGAACCCGGGCAATTTTACGAAGCGCCGAGTTTGGTTTTTTGGGGGTGGTAGTGGTTACCTTAATTGCCACGCCGCGCATAAATGGCCTGCCTTTTTTGAGAATGATTGGTTGGTTTTTGAGATAGTTAAAGCCGTAGTGGAGCGCGGGAGTCTTCCACTTGCGCGGTTTGGCCGTGCGGCCGTTTCGAATTAATTGATTGATGGTAGGCATGTTCGCTTCGCTCAAATTCAAAATTTAAATCTCAAAATTTAAAATTTTAAACTGTCACTTTGAGATTTGCACTTTGTATTTTACATTAAGTTATGTTTTTCTGGATCCCGTCCCTGCAGGGATCAGTTTACCAATAATCACGTTTTCTTTCAAGCCCTTGAGCTCGTCCACCTTGCCGGAGACCGCCGCTTCAATGAGGATTGACGTGGTTTCCTGGAATGAGGCAGCCGAGAGGAATGACTCGGTTTTGAGGGCAATCCGGGTGATCCCGAGCACAATGTCCTCGAAGGTGAGCGGCTTTTTGCCGCTGGCTTTGAGCTTTTCTGATTGTTCGACGGCCTTGTCCCGCTCGATAATTTGGCCCGGCAGTAGGTCGGTATCGCCGCCGTCGATCACCTTTACCTTGGAAAACATTTGCCGAACAATGATTTCCAAGTGGCGATCGTTAATTTCTTGGCCCTGCGACTGGTAAATCTTCTGGATTTCGGCAATCACATACTTTTGCGCCGCCTCGCGGCCCTGGAGTTCGAGGGCTTGGCCCAAATCAAGGTAGCCTTCATTGATGGCGTGGCCTCGCTCGATAGTTTGGTCATCGGTAACGAGGAGCGGCGTGCCGGCCGGCACCACATATTCCACAATTTCTTTTTCTTTGCCGGTTATGGTAATAACATTACCCTCAACTTTAGTAACACCGCCAATTTCCGAGCGAACCAGGGTGCCATCGGAGAGGGTGTAGAGCGGCTGGCGAGGGCGGATGGTTTGATCATCTTTGACCGCAATTTTTAATCCGGCTGGCACGGTAATGCGCCGTTTGGCGGGGTTAATGCTGACGACCGAGATCTTAAAGTTATCACCCTCGGTATCGATTTTTATTTTGCCGGCGATCTCCGCAAGCACGGCCGGCCGTTTGGGTTGACGCGCCTCGAACAGCTCTTCAACGCGGGGCAGGCCGGTGGTAATATCTTCACCGGAAACGCCGCCCATGTGGAAGGTTTTCATGGTGAGCTGGGTGCCTGGCTCGCCAATCGCCTGGGCGGCCATAATCCCCACGGCCTCCCCGCGACTAACCAGGTTGCCGCTCGCCAAATCCAGGGCGTAGCAAACCTGGCAGACGCCGCGTTTGGCCTCGCACGTAAGCGGTGAGCGCACTTTTACCGATTCGATATTCGAGGCATCAAGGAGTTTTGCAAGAGCAGGGGTAACGAGTGCCCCGCTTCTGATGATCGGTTTTTTAGTGCCGGGATTGCTGAGCGTTTCGGCAATCGTTCGGCCCACGAGCCGGCTCGCAAACTTTTGTCCGAGATCCTGGGATTCCTTGCGGGTAAGCACCACGCCACGCTTCGTAGCACAGTCGTCCTCGAAAATAATAATGTCCTGGGCCACATCAACGAGCCGCCGGGTAAGGTAGCCAGCGTCGGAGGTGCGCAGCGAGGTGTCGGATTTACCCTTGCGGGCGCCGTGGGTTGAAATGAAGTACTGGTATACGTCGAGGCCTTCCTTGAAGTTCGCCTTAACCGGGACGGTGATAATTTCACCGGTTGGGTTAACCACTAGTCCTTTCATACCGGCCATCTGAATAATCTGGGCAAAGCTACCACGGGCACCCGAGGCAACCATCAAGTAGACCGGTGATTCCTTATCGAACTCAGCGACCATATTGCGTTCGATTTCGGAACGAATCAGCGTCCAGGTTTCAATAATTTTGAAGTCGCGCTCCTGCTCGGTAATCAATCCTTTGAGGTATTGGGTTTCGATATCCTCCACCTGCTTGGTGCCTTGGTTAATTAAAGCATCTTTACTGGCGGGAACGTGCAAGTCGGCCATCGAGATGGTAAGGCCCGAAACGGTGGCATATTCAAAACCAAGATCTTTCACTCGATCGGCCAGGGCGGCGGTTTGCTCGATGCCGCGCTCGCGGTAAACGCTCGAGATCAGTTCTTTGAGGGTTTTATTGTTCTGCGGTTCGTTGACGTAGGGCCAACCCTCGGGCAGGATTTGGTTAAAGAGCAGCCGGCCAATGGTGGTTTCGATGAGCTGGCCGTTGAACCGTACCCTTATTTTGGCGCGAATGTGAACGGCGCCCAGGTGATAGGCATTGATTGCCTCGTCAGATGATGAAAATATTTTACCGGCACCTTGGACACCTTCTTTTATGGTGGTGAGGTAGAAACAGCCAAATACAATGTCGTAACGGGGCTGAATCACCGGTTCACCGGAAGCGGGTTTAAGGAGGTTGCGGGATGAGAGCATAATCTGCTTGGCTTCTTCCACGGCTTGCGATGAAAGGGGCAAGTGCACCGCCATTTGGTCGCCGTCAAAGTCGGCGTTAAACGCCAAACACACCAGGGGATGCACCTGGATTGCCTTACCCTCAACCAGCACCGGTTGGAAGGCCTGAATGCCAAGGCGGTGGAGGGTGGGAGCGCGGTTGAGCAAGACGTAGGAGTTGGTGGTAATTCGTTCAAGAATGTCCCACACTTCGGGGGTGCCGCGGTCGATCAACCTCGAGGCGTTTTTAACGTTGTGAACATAGCCTTCCTCAACCAGTTTTGAAATAACAAAAGGTTTGAAGAGCTCCAGGGCAATAACTTTCGGAAGACCACACTGGTGGAGCTTGAGTTTTGGTCCAACCACAATCACCGAGCGGCCCGAGTAGTCAACCCGCTTGCCGAGTAGGTTTTGGCGGAACCGGCCCTGTTTGCCCCGGAGCATATCCGAGAGCGAACGCAATTTGCGGTTGCCGGCGCCGGTGGTTACGGCTCTGGTTTTTCTTGAGGAGTTGTCGACCAAGGCATCAACCGCTTCCTGGAGCATCCGTTTTTCGTTGCGGGTAATCACCTCGGGCGCGCCCTGGGCAAGCAAGCGCTTGAGCCGGTTGTTGCGGTTAATCACCCGGCGGTAGAGATCGTTTAAATCCGAGGCGGCGAAGCGGCCGCCGTCGAGCTGGACCATCGGCCGCAGGTCAGGCGGCAGGACCGGGAGCCGGCGGGTCAGCAGCCACTTGGGCTCGATCCCTGCTTTGCGCATGCTCATGAGGAGACGGAGTCTTCGCAGGAGCCGGCGCTTCGCGGCACCCTGGCTCGTTTCAACGAGCGCCGTGAGTTTTTTGATTTCTTCGGGCAGCTTGATTTTTTGCAGCAGAGTATCAAGCGCCTCGGCGCCAATGCCAACGGTAACAATGTTACCGTACTTCAAAGAGAGTTCGTGGTAACGCTCCTCATTTATGAGCATGTTCGGCAGGATTTGGTTAATTTCGTGTTTGACTTGGCGGTAGGCGGTTTCGAGTTCGGCTTTGGTCGAGGTGCCGGATTTTGCCTCCTTGTATTCGGTTTCGAGCTGCTGGAGCACGCCATTTTTAACCTGGTCGTTAACCCCGAGCACCAAGTAGGCGCCAAAGTAGACTACCCGTTCGAGCTCGTTGACCGAAAGATCCAAAATGAGCCCGAGAATTGAAGGCACGCCGCGCAAAAACCAGATGTGGGCTACGGGAACCGAAAGATCAATGTGGCCCATTCGCTCACGCCGCACCGAGGCGCGAGTCACCTCCACGCCGCACTTGTCGCACACCACACCCTTGTAGCGGATTTTTTTATACTTGCCGCAGTAACATTCGTAGTCTTTGGTTGGGCCAAAAATGCGTTCGTCGAACAGGCCGTCACGTTCCGGCTTCTGGGTGCGGTAGTTAATAGTTTCGGGTTTGGTAACCTCGCCGTGGGACCACCCCATAATATCATCGGGCGATGCCACAGAAATGCGCAGCGCGTCGAAGTCAGAGGTACCGAGTTGTCGGCTGTCTCGTTGGGTTGCCATTATGGATTCTTTTTAGATGATTTAGCTTTTGCCTCGCCTTCGTCAATCGGGGCGGATTTGGGTACCTCGCTCGGTTTTTCTTGGGTGGTGAGGATTTCGGTAATCTCCTCGTCAAGATCGTGAGATTTGGTAATCGGTTTGACGGTAGTTTTAGGCATGGTCGGATCGGCCACGGCCTGCCCTCTATGGAGCATGTCAACATTGAGGCCCAGGCTCTGAAGCTCGCGCATCAGCACCATAAACGAGGCGGGGGTGGAGGGTTTCTGAATCTGCTCACCCTTGATAATCGACTCGTAAGCTTTGGAACGGCCATAGACGTCGTCGGATTTGATGGTCAGCATTTCCTGGAGGATGTGGGCGGCGCCGTAGGCCTCGAGCGCCCATACTTCCATTTCGCCAAACCGCTGGCCGCCGAATTGGGCTTTGCCCCCCAGGGGCTGCTGGGTGACCATAGAGTAGGGGCCGGTTGAGCGGGCGTGGATTTTATCATCAACCAAGTGGATCAGTTTCATCATGTAGATTTGGCCCACGGTCGTCACTTCATCGAACCGTTCACCGGTGCGGCCGTCGTAGAGCTGGATTTTACCTTCTTTGGGTAGTTGGCTTTTGGTAAGGAGGTTCTCGATCTCGGCAAGTCGGATACCCTGGAACACCGGTGAGGCGATCTTGAACCCGAGTTTCTCGGCCGCCCAACCCAAATGGGTTTCCATAATTTGGCCAAGGTTCATCCGTGAGACTACGCCTAAGGGATTGAGGATAATATCAACCGGCGTGCCGTCGGGCAGCCGTGGCATATCCTCAACCGGCAAGATTTGGGAAATCACTCCCTTGTTGCCGTGGCGGCCGGCCAGTTTGTCGCCAACCGAAACCTTGCGCAGTTGGGCAACTGATACTTCCACCGACTGGCTTACGCCGGCGGGCAGTTCATCGCCCGCATCTTTGGAGAAAATTTTAACGTCAACTACCTTACCGTACTCGCCGTGGGGCAGTCGCAGCGAGGTGTCCATCACTTCCTTTGCCTTTTCACCAAAGATTGCCCGGAGCAATTTTTCTTCGGCCGAGAGTTCGGTTTCACCTTTGGGCGAGATTTTACCGACCAAGATATCGCCTGATTCCACCCAGGCGCCGTTTATGACAATCCCAATCTCGTCCAGGTCGGCGAGCGCTTCCTCGGAAACGTTGGGAATGTCGCGGGTCACGAGTTCCGGGCCGAGTTTAGTCTCCCGCACCTCAATAGTGTGTTTTTCGATGTGGATTGAGGTGTAGCGGTCTTGCCGTACCATGCGATCCGAAATAATAATCGCGTCTTCAAAGTTGCCCCCGGCAAAACTCATGAACGCCACGAGGACGTTTTGACCGAGCGCCAGTTCGCCTTGATCGGTGCCCGATGAGTCGGCCAGCAACTGATTTTTAGCCACGTGATCGCCGGCTTGTACCACCGGGCGTTGGTTAATGCAGGTACCTTGGTTACTCCGCACAAACTTTGAGAGCCGGTAGGTTTTTTTGGTTTTGCCTTGCACGATGATGTGCGATGAGTCAGCTTCGAGAATAACGCCGGGTTCCTCCGAAAAAATCAGCTGGCCTGAGTCGCGGGCGGCATCGCGCTCCATGCCGGTACCGACAATCGGTGAGTCCGGCCGCACGAGCGGCACGGCTTGTCGGAGCATGTTTGAGCCCATGGAAGCGCGCACCGCGTCGTCGTTTTCAACAAAGGGAATGAGCGCGGTTGAGACCGAAACAATCTGCCGCGGCGAAACGTCGATATATTCAATTTTAGAAACCGCATCAATTTTAGGTTCGCCGTGCACCCGAACCACGGTTTTATCGCCGAGGATGAAGTTTTTGGCGTCAATCGGCGTACTGGCCGGCGCAATAATGTGGCGCTCTTCGGTGGCGGCATCGAGGTAGAGTACCTCGGTGGTTACCTTAGGGCGGCCGTTGACTTTGATGACCTTGAGATAGGGCGTTTCGATAAAACCGTACTCATTAATTTTGGCGTAGGTAGCAAGTTGACCCACCAAACCAATGTTAGGGCCTTCTGGGGTAGTGATCGGGCAAATGCGGCCATAGTGGGAGTTGTGGACGTCGCGCACCTCAAAGCCGGCTCGCTCACGGGAAAGCCCGCCCGGGCCGGTGGCGGCAATCCGGCGCTTGTGCTCGAGCTCGGCCAAGGGGTTGGTTTGATCCATAAACTGCGAGAGCTGCGATGAGGCAAAGAACTCTTGGAGTACCGCAATGATCGGCCGGTTATTAACGAGTTGGCCGGGGGTAATGGTTTGCGGGTCAGACACCGACATGCGGTCTTTGATAATGCGCTCCATGCGCAAAAGGCCCACCCGGAGACGGGATTGAACGAGCTCACCGACCGCCCGGACGCGGCGGTTCTTGAGGTGGTCAATGTCGTCGGCTTTTGCCTCGGGGTCGTTATTGAGCCGGATAATTTCTTTGATTAAGATAATGATATCGTCAATTCGGAGTAGTCGGTTGGTTGTCGTGTTGGGGACATTCACGCCCAGCCGCTGGTTCATTTTGTAACGGCCGACCTTGCCGAGGGAGTAGCGCTTGTTGTTGTAGAACATGGTTTCCACGAAGGTTCGGGCAGATTCCGGCGTGGCGAGATCGCCCGGCCGAATTCGTTTATACACTTCGACCACCGCTTCGTCTTCCGTTTCAGCCGGATCGCGTTCGAGCGTTGAAGCAATGTAGTGATGGTCGGGGTGGCTGTCTTCGTCGGCAAACAGGTCTTTAATTTCATCGGGTGTGTAGCCGCCCATCGCCCGGAGGAAGGTGGTAATGGGGATTCGGCGCTTGCGGTCGATTTTCACCGAGATTACGTCCCTTGATGAAGTTTCAAACTCGAGCCAGGCGCCCCGGGTTGGGATAACTTTAGCGCCAAATAATTTTCGGCCGCTCGGCGAATCCTCGGCAATAAAGAGCGTGCCGAACGAACGGACAATCTGGGTAACCACCACCCGCTCAACGCCGTTGATTACAAAGGTGCCGCGCGGCGTCATAATCGGGAAGTCGCCCAAAAAGACTTCGCCGTTCTGGCGTTTATTGGTAATTTTGTTGGTGAGGGTTACCTTAACTTTGAGCGGCGCCTTGTAGGTGAGGTTTTTGTGCTTGGCGGTTTCTTCGTCAACTTTCGGTTCGTCCAAGCCGAACTCGCCAAACTCGAGCACGAAGTTTCGTCCGGTGAAATCTTCCACCGGATTAATTTCGTCGAGCAGTTCCTTGACCCCTTCGGTAAACAGCCACTTATAGGATTCTTTTTGTACCGAAATAAGATCAGGAAGGGGAATCTCGATGATTGGTTTTTGGTAGCTTATTCTATTCACGGTTGACGATACCAAAAAAACACACCCACGGGGCGTTTATTGTCCCCTTAAACTAAGCCAGGTTTATGTCGCTCACCCTTGGCGTTATAATTAGATTCTTCCCTTAATGTAGCAGCTCATCTTACGGTTGTCAAGGGCTACAACCTTACTTCCACCATCGTGGTGGAAAGGGGACAGGCATACCGTGTAAGAAAAAGAAGTGACTCGAAAGAGTCACTTCAGATCGGTTTTTTTGAACGACCGCCGTGTTTGCCCACCAGCCGGACTATTGCCATTTGTAATTCGAAATATTTACCAGGTTCTACCGTAAGTTCATAGAGCGGAACTTGATGTTTCTTGGCCAATCTGCGCGCTTCGATCGCTTCGGCTAACCGCCGTGCAGTGACAAGCCGAATGCGTTCTTGAGGGTCACGTGGTGTCAAAAAGTTGAACGTATGACGGTACACGCCCAGTGGGAGTCCCCTTCGCTTCGCATCCGCATTGCTAATAATAACTTCCGACCTCGCATCGAGATGGATATAGATCGTTGGTATTATATCTTCGATAAGGGTGGTGAAGTCTCTATCGGAGAAATCCGGTCGGGAGTTCAGACCAGCTGTTACCGTAAGATGCGTGAAGCTCGTCAGCATCACCACTGTTTGTCTTTCCACTAAATGGGCGATGTTCTGTTTAACAGTTGGGAGCAATCTGTGAATTTGAGAGGTCGTCATGATTTCGGGTCGCGTTCCGATTGCTTTCGCCGCTTCTCTCACAAATTTCCAGAAGTTTGTAACTTCGACATTCCGGATGTAGGTGCCAATTTGACTGCAGCATTCGTTTTTTCCAACAGTCGGTGGCCCACCAACCAAAAACAAAGAGTTCATGTGGGTTCTCCTTAAGACGAAAAGAAGTTTGGATTATCAGGGTGCTGTGTTTGGTAGGATACTAAAGAAAGGGGTATATGTCAATAAACTGGTTTCTGTAATCTAGTAGCAATAAGCTTAATGAGCTCCGCAATCCCCTCCCCTGTTCCGCTCGACAGCGGTAGCCACCCCTTAACACTTGCAGAGGGGTTGAGATCATGTTTCGCCAGTACCACAATTTCCGGTTTCTTGGTGAGCGCAGGGTTATGCATTTTGAGTTCGGTTCTCACGGTTTTGTAGTCGCGACGCATATCCTGCGAACTGGCGTCAACCAAATGGACCAGAATCTCGGTTCGTTCAATATGACGGAGGAACTGGTCGCCCAGCCCTTTACCCTGGGAAGCCCCTTCGATTAATCCCGGAATATCAGCCACCACAAATGATGGCGCGTCGATATGCCAACGCTTGGGGTCAACCACGCCGAGCACCGGCTCAAGGGTGGTAAACGGATAGTTGGCAATTTTCGGCTTTGCCTGGGAGATCCGCGTGAGTAGTGAAGATTTTCCCACATTTGGCAGGCCAATCAATCCTACCTGGGCCACCAGCTGGAGCTCCAATTTGATCGTTTTTTGTTCGCCTTTTTCTCCTGGTTGGGCAAAGTACGGTGTCCGCCTGGTGGGTGTCGCAAAATGCCAGTTACCCAAGCCACCCTTGCCACCTTTGGCAAGGAGGATGCGCTCCCCAACCGTTACCAAATCTGCTACCCTAGTACCAGATGTCGAACCTGTTACCACTCCGGGAGTGGAATCGGGTAGTTCAGAAACAATCGTGCCCTGCGGCACCTTGAGCACGATATCCTCGGCGCTTTTGCCGCTCGAGCGGTTGGTGCCGCCGGATTTACCGTTTTCTCCTTTAATCTGCTTTAGTCGGTTAAAATCAACCAAGGTATTGATACCACTGGAGCACTCGAGCCACACGTCGCCGCCCTTGCCGCCATCGCCGCCGTCTGGGCCGCCTTTTGGTATGTACTTTTCTCTGCGGAAGGAGATCAGGCCGTTGCCGCCATCGCCGGCTTTAACGCTAATGAGCGCTTCATCGATCATCTATCAACACTTGAACGGGTTGACCACACGGCCATTTTGGTGTACCTCGTAGTGGAGGTGAGGTCCGGTTGATCGGCCGGTTGAACCAACATAGGCAATCGCCTGGCCCTGCTCCACGGTTTCTCCGGGTTTAATATCGGCAAATCCCGACGTATGGGCATAGATTGATTCACGTCCGCCACCTTCGCGGATAGTAACAGTTTTACCGAATCCTCTTCTCCAGCCGACTGATGAAACGACACCGGTTTTGCCGGCAACAATCGGAGTACCTTGGTGAGCCCTAATATCTATGCCTTGATGTCCCCTAGTAATGCCGCGGGAGATGCCAAGCGTTTGAGTGGCGGGGTTGATACTGCAGCTTTCTGAGTCGCCATTATACTGAGCGCCTGAGGTTTGCAACTCATCACGATCGTCGCCGCGGCCAACGCTGTCGCGCCCTTGGGCGAGTTTGCGTTTAGCCTGCTGCCGGGCGCGGGCATCGACTTTGGCCTGGGCAATTTTGGCGGTTTCCTCGAGCCAAGCCGTCGAATCCGAAGTGTTGTAGGGCGGAATCTGGAGGACTTTGCCAGCGTTGATGTTGGCAATATCTGCAGCCTTAATGCCGTTAACATCAAGAATCGTCGCTACCGTAACATTATATTTTTCGGCAATTTTACCCAGCGTGTCGCCGGGTTGGACGGTGTAGCTCGAGCCGGCTTTCCTGGTTTCTACAAAATTGGGTTTGCCCACAAATCCTTCGGTTTCTCCTGAGGTTGAAAGCTTAGCTTGCTCGATATCTTCATCGAACGGCGTATATTGAGCGACCTCGTCAATAATTTCTCCGGCCATTTGAGGATCGACATCGAGAAATTCACGGTTGTCTTCTTGAGCTCTGGCTACCACAATGTTGGTAAGGAGCACCATCAAAAAAAGCGCGACAATGCTATTAGTGCCTTGCCAATTTGGTCGTAAGGCAACGCTAGCGGCTCGCGCTCTGGTACGGTAGCTAGTTAAGGTTTTGTTTTGCTTGAGCGAAAGGATTAGCGTACCCAGCCAGACCTTAATCTTTTTGGTGTTGGTGAGCGTACCACGGGCTGTGGCAAGTAGTCTGGCCAGGATCGGTAACCCTGGAATATTAGCCACTCAACGCTTAGTGTATCGCGGCGGGGTGGGGGTGTCAAGGGCCGCTGTAATATTTACCCTTTCCGTTTGATGAGTTGGGTAAGCAGTCTCGTGAGTTCTTTGGCGGATTCCACGGGAATAAGGGCGCCTTCGTAGGCGAGTTCGATTGACTGGTCTTCTTCGGATACGACAATCACAATGGCATCGGTTTCTTGGCTAATCCCCAACGCCGCCCGGTGGCGGGTACCTTGCTCGAGTTTTTCGGGTGCGAGCGGCAGAGTAACGCCGGCGGCCAGGATTTTGTTGCCCTCCAGCACCACCGCGCCGTCGTGGAGCGGGGACTTGAGTTGAAAGAGCGCCGTCAGTAATTTAGCCGATAATTTGCCGTCGAGCCGCTCGCCGCTCTCAAGGTATTCCTGCAGCCCTACACCCCTTGAAATTACAATGATCGCTCCCAACTTTTGGCGGACGAGCTGTTTTATGGCAGCAGTCAGTTCCTCAATCACGTAGTCGAGTTCTTTGCGGGAAAGGTTACGAAAGTCGGTCACAAAGCGGGTGGTGCGCCCTACTTTTTCGAGCGCCGCCCGAAGCTCCGGTTGGAACACCACGGGAATCGCCACCACAATTGAAGTTAGTAGCCAGCGCATAATGGTGTTCAATACCGTAAGGTCGAGCGCCCGGCCAAGCGCCCAGATAATCACGAGAATTACAATGCCGTAAATAATTCTGACCGCCCGGGTGTGCTCAATAAATCGGTACGCAAGGTAGGCGAGCCCTGCGACAATCAAAAGATCAACAATCTCGGTGGGCCGCGTCAGAACATTGAACGGCTGGAGGAACGCGGCAAGTTGGGAATAAACCTCAGCCATTGGCCGTCCCTTTATTCGCTGCAAGGACTTTTTCTATTTTATAGCAGTCCAGCACATCGGCCGGTTTGATGCGAAACGCTTGGCCGGAGAGCTTCGTAACGCGCAGGCCATATTCCTTGCCGGTGGTCGCTTCGTTAACATCCGCCGCACCGAGCTTGATTGAATTGATTTTGATTTTGCCCAAGAGCGTCTCCCCGCGCATCACCCTGGCCTCAACGCCTACCTCAAGCCGGCCTTTATCCAGCCGGCCCCCCACTACCGCTTCGTTGCGAATTTGGAAGAACGATTTAATAACGGTAAACGTGCCAGCCGGTTTCTCTACTACTTGGGGTTTAAGCTTGCCGGTGGCGATCGCTTTAAGATCGTCCAAGAGTTGGTAAATTACCTGGTAGCTGCGGAGTTCTATTTTCTTAACTTGGGCGAGTTTGGCCACCTGGGCGGGCGCGTCGGTCCGGAACGCCAGAATAATACTGCCGGTTGTTTCGCCAAGGTTGACGTCGGATTCTGACACCTGGCCAACCGCGAGATGAACGAAATTGAAACTGATGCCGGGCATCGTCATTTGGTTAATTGATTGCTTGATTGCTTCGAGCGACCCCACCACATCAACTTTCACAATAAGATTTAGTTCCGTGAGGGGTATGGTTTCCTTGTCAGTTGACTCCTGAACCTTCTTGGCGAGGCGGTGGACTACCCGTTCATGGAGCAGGGTCGCCGCCAATTCTTTTGCCTCGTGCTCTGATTGCGTTACCTTAAATAAGTCCGCGAAGTGCGGCAGCGCTTTTAGTCCGGAAACCTGTGCCGGTTGCCCAGGGCCAGCTTCTTTGAGTCGGCGGCCGCGCCAGTCTGCCATCGCTCGGATTTTCCCCCACGTTGAGCCAATCACAATAATCTGCCCGGTTTTAAGAGTTCCTTGCATGAGCAGGCAACTCGCGACAGGGCCCACTCCAGGCTCAACATGTGATTCAACAACGACACCGGTGGCAGAGGCGGTTGGATCCGCTTTTAGTTCCAAAAGGTCGGTGGTAATAAGAATTATTTCTAGCAGTTCCTTAACCCCCTGGCCGGTTTTGGCCGAAACCTCGACCGTTGGGATTTTACCACCGTAATCTTCGGGTAAAAGATTTTGTTCCGCCAACTGCCGTTTTACCTTTTCTACGTCAGCATTTGGCAGGTCAATTTTGTTGATTGCCACAATGATTGGCACTTCCGAAGCGCGAGCGTGGGAAATGGCCTCCACGGTTTGGGGCTTAATGCCTTCATCGGCCGCGACAATCAGCACCACGATATCGGTGATGTTTGCGCCGTGGGCGCGCAGCGCGGAGAACGCTTCGTGGCCCGGGGTATCGAGGAAGGTAATCTGCCGTTTTCCGGTGGTTACCTGGTAGGCGCCAATTCCCTGGGTAATGCCGCCCGATTCTTTTGAAACCACATCGGTTTCACGGATCTTATCAAGGAGCTGGGTTTTGCCGTGGTCAACGTGGCCCATCACGGTGACAATTGGTGGCCGTTCCTTAAGGTGTTTCGAAGCCGGTGGCTTTTCAGTTTCTTGGGCCTCCTGAGCGGTAACTTCAAACCCAAGCTCATCCCCCGCAATTTGGGCGGTGGTGAGATCAATCGATTCGTTAATGGTGGCCTTTACGCCAAGCCCAAGCAATTTGGCGATGACCGACCCCACGGGTAAATTAAGCGCTTCGGCAAACTGCCGAACCGTCACAACCTGCGGGAGAGCGATCCGCTTTTTTTGTTCTGTCGCATCTACCATTGCCGCCTATTGTACCAGGTTAGGTGCTAAAAGAGAACAGGTGGGCTACATTTCTATCGTTAATAAGGTCTTTGAACTTCGAGTGTTTGAACCATAGTGCTTATTGCGCCCAGGCCTCTCTGCGAAGTTTCAAGGCATAGGCCGCAGCATCTTTAATTCTGCGGTGCTTCCACATACCTCTAGCGGCATGCTCGGCAAAGCTAGTGGTCTTCTTTGAGTGCGTTTTCCTCTGGCCAAAGTGAGGAATGTTAACTAAAACTTTCATAATAAAGAAAATATCTCACACCCTTGACTTTTTGTCAATTTTGTGGTATAGTATATAGTTGAAGAATAGTTAAGTATATTCTTTTGTAGCTGAACAAGATAGGCGTATCGAGGTGACTAACCTGAATATAACCTACTAAGGATGGAACAGGAGGGGTTGTGCTCAGATCGGTCATCTTGATGCGTGAGCATTAGGAGACAATCCCGATTGCACGAAGAGTGCAGTCACGAGGTGAAAAATGTTAACAGGTTATTCAGAGCCGGCGGTAGCGGCGAAGAACCGCTACCAGGAGACCGACAGGGTCTCCGAGATTTCGTTTTTGGGCCACGGCGTGGAAGCGTTCCGCGTCGTGCTATCAGCGTTCATCCGGCCGTTCCCGAGCCTTAACGGGCTCGGCGAAGCGGTCGAGGAAATCCTGTCCCTGGCCGCGCGGCCGTTCGCGGGGACGGAGGAAGAGGCGGAGCAGTATGCACCGGTCATATCGAAGGTGCATGGCATTGTCGAAGCCGCCTCGTGCGACGAGCAGTGGCCGGGCCATGTCTATTGGGACCGGCGACAGATCTGGTCGATTGCCGGCTGCACGGTCGGCAATGGACCCTACGGCGGCACCGAGCTCGTGGTGGCGCCGTACGCGGGAGGCCGGGTACTGCGCGTCACGGCGCAGTGGAAGGGAGGGGTCCGCCGGTACGCCTTTCAGGCGACGGCGGATTACTCCGCTCGACCATCGGTCAACGCAGCCAGCGACGTGCGATCGCTGGTCTGGGACGACGCGATGATCCGGTCTCGCCCGGATCGCTGGCAGGCAAGCACCTGCCAGACGACCCACTTCCAGGGGATTGGAAGCGGTGAGACCGAGGCCCACCTCGAGTGTGGGCACGTCAAGTTCGCTTTGTAGAGCGGGTTTCGAATGGAGGCGCGGAGTAGGGTTTGTTCAACCTACCACCGGCCTCCTTTTTCTTTTGCCCAAAACTTACTCTCCCAAATACCGCGATCGCTTGTAGAGGGAGAGTGGATGGTTATCTACAAATACCACTACGATTCGTATCGTAGTAGTAAAAGCTCAAGTTGAGTCTCGGAGCAAATGCGTTGCGTAAGTCGTGTATAATCAAAACATGGAACGTGAGCCGATCGATGGTAATATCTCTTCAGAATATGAGACTAAACAAAAGCCTCAACCCCAATCTTATAATGAGGTTTTATCAACTATTAGAAAATACTGGGCTAGCCACCATGGACAGGATTCCCGTAGTGGCACTACTGTCTATCGTCAAGAATGCGCGCGAATGTTTATGGAAGGAACCCTTGACCCAACAAACCCTGAGCACCAGAAAAATTTAGCAACAGCTGATCAGGTGCTTGATATGATGAAAAATCCGCATACGGGTGCCAGTCTCCCATCCACCACTTTGACTTTATACAAACTGGCACTTTTTAATGCATTAAGGCATAAACATGAAGCTGATATAGAACCCCTAGATACCGTATTGAGTACATTAAAAAAGTTTGATCACTATGAAGAACAGTACTTAAAATCTGATAACCCATATCCCGCAATTGCGGTTGAATTGGAAACGCCAGTCTCGAAACTGAACGCCTCACTCATTACTACCTTAAACCGTTTAACCATTCCTAATAGTCCTGAATTTTATTGGAACCAGCCGGACCCGATTTGGGAGGTTAATTTACCATCTTCTTACAGTCCATGGGTTCAAGCCGCGGCAGTCAATGAGCTCAAGCGCATGGGGGCGTTGCCCGAAGAAAGCGAGTCAAAAGAAGTTCCGGTGCATATCAATATTGAAATTCCAAACGATATTGTAGTACGTGACCAAGGTTGCATGGTTAATTTAGCGTTTGCCACGAGTATTGGTTACCTTAGTCCGCAACGTATTGCGCGAGCAAAATGGAGCGATCGATCGTTCACTGAGAATGGCGCGTTTAGTATTCATAAATCAGCAAAACCAACTGCCAAAACAATTGAAGGAAAGCCGCCTCGGCGTTTTGAATTAAGAACTTCAGAGCTTATCCCGTATCCCGACTATTATCAAATGTTTCACAATATTCAGGTTTTATCCCTGGGGGCATTCTCTTTTCTTCGGGCTGAACAAAACTCTACCGCAACTCCGCTCGATAAAAATGTTGCCGCATTTTATAGCCGATTCAATAAAGCAATTTATGCAGCCGCTCAATCAACCAAGACGACCATTCAACCGCCTGCGCAATTTGCATCGCCTTTGGTGCCCCGTGACCTTAGTATGAACCAAAAGAAGGTATCGTGGTTCATGGAACATAGTGATATTCAGGAATACATGAGGGAAATAATAAAAAAATACGCCAAAGATATTCGCGAGGCTGTGCAGCAATCGAAACACGAGCTCACGTTGGCCGAGTAGTGAAAGTTCCCTTACCCCACCAGTTGACCTCTTTGGATTTAGTCTTGCCCTTTAGTTTGGTGGGCTTTTTCTTTGAAGGTAATTTAGCGGCAGGTTTAGCAGCTGGTTTTGGTTTGTTTACGACTTGGGGTTTCGCGGGTTCCACTTTGGCGGGGGCTATGGTAGTCGGTATCTCCTGCTCTAACTCTTTTTGGATCACCGTCGCAGAGGCAACGTGATCATTGCCGCCGAGTCTCATGAGCCGCACCCCTTGGGTATCGCGGTTAAGTTGTTTGGCAGAGTTAACCGGGATCCTAATAATTTGGCCTTGTGAGGAAACCAATACCAAATCCCCTACGGTGGTCGTGATCACTTGGGCGATCACCAGTTTTCCGGTTTTTTCGGTAATCTTGGCAGCCTTAACCCCTACGCCGCCGCGCGTTTGATCCCTAAAGTACTTAACTTGCGTACGCTTACCATATCCGTTATCGAGCACGGTCAGGAGCTCGGAATTGAGAGCGTGTTCGGGGCTGACCACATCCATGGAGATTAGCATATCGGCTTCCCGCAGCCTAATGCCTCGAACGCCGGCCGCTGAACGTCCCATTGGCCGCACGTCGGTTTCGTCAAAGTAGATGGCTTGGCCGTCGCGCGAAACCAGCATGATTTTATTTTTACCGCTCGTCACGCCAACGTAGGTTAACTCATCGCCGGCATTGAGTTTTATCGCGATCAACCCGGACTTGCGAATGTTGGCATAGGCGGCCACCTCGGTTTTCTTAACCACGCCTTTGCGGGTGGCCATGAAGAAGTAACCGGAAAGATCGCCGCTTTTTCCCGATGGCGTGAGGAGCGTAGTTACCTTTTCCTCCGGCGCAAGCTGGATAAAATTAACGAGCGCTTGGCCTTTAGCGGCTCGGCCGGCCTGGGGCAGCTCGAAGACTTTGGTAGTGAATACTCGGCCAAGGTTGGTAAAGAAGTAGATCGAGTTATGGTTCCAGGTGGTCGCCAAGTGTTCAATCACATCCTCCTGCCGCGTTTCCATGCCGATCACTCCCTTGCCGCCGCGCCCTTGCGATTGGTACACCTCGCCCGGCACCCGCTTAATGTAGTTGCCTCGGGTCACGGTAACAATCATTTGCTCGTTGGCAATAAGATCTTCCACTTCGAATTTACCCAGCGTCCCGGCAATAATTTTGGTTTTCCGATCATCGCCGTATTTTTCTCTGATCTCAATCAATTCTTGGTTAATTTTGGCGAGCACTTTTTTGGGATCCTTAATGAGCGTCTCGAGCTCGGCAATCAGGCGGTATTTTTCTTTGAGTTCATTGTCAACCGCCGTTCGCTCAAGGTTGGTAAGGGCGGCCAGGCGCATGTCGAGAATGGCATTGGCTTGGATTTCGGTTAGCCTGAATTTTTTCTGAAGTTGGACGCATGCTTCGGGCCGGTCTTTCGATTTTCTGATGGTGTCAATGACGGCGTCAATGTGATCTAGGGCAATTTTGAGCCCCTCAAGAATGTGAGCGCGGGCTTTGGCCTGGGCGAGATCAAACTTGGCGCGCCGCGTTACGACAACTTGGCGATGTTTAATAAACTCAGCGATAATGTCTTTAAGGGTAAGCAGCCGCGGCAAGATACCGTCCACCAATGCCACCATGTTGGCGTGGAAAGCGGTCTGCATGGGTGTGAGCTCGTACAGTCGGTTCAATACCTTTTTTGGGTAGGCATTGGCCTTGAGTTCAATCACAACTCTTACACCCTCTTTGCGATCCGATTCGTCGCGGATGTCCGAGATTCCTTCAAGTTTTTTCTCTTTGACGAGTTGGGCAATTCGGATAATCAGTTCGGCCTTGTTTACCTGGTAGGGCAGCTCGGAAATAATAATGCGGTAGCCTTTGGTCTTGCTTTCCTCAATTTGGGCCACCGCCCGCATAATGATCGAGCCCCTACCGGTGGCATAGAGACTCTTGATGGCCGAGAGATCATAGATATTAGCGCCGGTTGGGAAGTCCGGGCCCTTGATGTGTTCCATTAAATCCTCGACCGTCGCTTCGGGATTATCGATCAGTTTGATGGTGGCATCGCAGACCTCCGTGAGGTTGTGGGTGGGAATGTTGGTAGCCATACCTACGGCAATGCCCAGTGAGCCATTAAGCAGTAGATTAGGATACTTGGCGGGCAATACCACCGGCTCTTTTCGGGTGGCATCGTAGTTTGGGGTAAAGTTCACGGTGTCTTTATCGATATCGGTGAGCAGTTCCTCGGCGAGGGCCGTCATCCGGGCTTCGGTGTACCTCATCGCCGCGGCGTTGTCGCCGTCCACGCTGCCAAAGTTGCCTTGGCCGTCTACCAGCCGGTAGCGCATGGCAAACGATTGGGCCATGCGCACGAGTGAATCGTAAACCGCAATGTCGCCGTGGGGGTGATACTTACCGAGCACGTCTCCAACCACCGTGGCTGATTTGCGAAACTTGGCGGCGTGGGTGAGGCCCAGCTCGGACATTGAATAGAGAATGCGGCGATGGACTGGCTTGAGACCGTCGCGGACATCAGGCAGCGCCCGAGCGACGATCACGCTCATGGCATAGTCAAGGTAGCTCTCGGCCATCTCCTGCTCGAGGATGCGAGGTTCAACTTTGGAGACTGGATTGTTCTCTTGTGGTGTCATTATGTTGATTATTTTTGGCTCGGGCGCCAATCATAAAATCATATGTCGAGATTTTTCACTGCTTTGGCGTGAGTTTGAATAAAATGCTTGCGTGGCGGCACCTCATCGCCCATCAACATGGTAAAGATTTCATCGGCTTTTTCCGCATCTTGAACCGTTACTTGCAGCAATACCCGAGCCGCCGGATCCATGGTGGTTTCCCACAGTTGCTCGGGATTCATCTCACCCAACCCTTTGTAGCGTTGGACGACTATGGCCTGTCCGCCTGCTGCCGCAGTAATTTTTTCTTTTTGTTCGTCGTTATAGGCGTATGATTTTTGTTTACCCGAGGTTATGGCATAGAGCGGCGGCTGGGCGATGTAGAGATAACCACCATCGATAATTGGCGCAAAGTGGCGGTAGAAGAATGTCAAAAGCAAGGTGCGAATGTGGCTGCCGTCCACGTCGGCATCGGTCATGATCACGATTTTGTGGTAGCGGATTTTTGCGATGTCAAAATCCTCGCCAATGCCCGTGCCCATGGCGATAATAAGGGCTTTAATTTCATCGGAGGCTAGCATGCGGTCAAGCCGGGCGCGTTCGACATTCAGAATTTTGCCTCGGAGCGGCAGAATCGCCTGGGTATGCCGATCGCGACCCTGTTTGCTCGAACCGCCGGCGGAATCTCCCTCGACAATAAACATTTCCGATAGGGCCGGGTCGCGGCTTGAGCAGTCGGCCAGCTTTCCGGGCAAGGTCATACCCTCAAGCGCGCCCTTGCGCAGCACGGTTTCCCGAGCGGCCTTGGCAGCGGCACGAGCCCGCGCCGAAAGGATAACCTTTTCAATGAGCCGGCGTGCCTCGTTGGGGTGCTCTTCCAGGTAGTAGCTCAAATGTTCAGCCACCACCGACTCGACATGGGTACGCACTTCGGGATTGCCCAAGCGCGCTTTAGTCTGGCCCTCAAATTGGGGATCACGTAACTTTACCGAAATCACCGCCACTAAGCCCTCGCGCACGTCATCGCCGGTGAGCGGTGAATCGCCGTTTTTGAGAATGCTATTTTTTTTGGCGTAGTCGTTCAAAACCCGGGTAAGCGCCGAGCGAAAACCGGTAAGGTGGCTGCCGCCGTCGCCCGTATGGATGTTGTTAGCAAATGAAAAAACGTGCTCGTTATAGTCATTGATGTATGTAAGAGAAACTTCCACGTTGGTGCTCTCAAGTGGCTTGTCTACATAAAATGGCGGATCATTCAACATTTCCCGAGCATGAACGATGTGTCGAACATAGCTGGCAATCCCTCCCTCAAAATAGAAGGTGTAGCGCTGCTCCTTGCCGCTCCGCTGGTCGATCACCGAAATCCGGGTGCCTTTGGTAAGATATGCTTGTTGTCGGCAGTGATCGAGAATAGTTTTGTACGAAAACTCGATTTTGGGGAAGATTTCCGGGTCAGCCTCAAAAGTCTGCAGCGTGCCATGCTTTGTTGTCTTACCCAACGTTTTAACCGCCGCCTTTGGTTTACCGCGACTGTACTGCTGCACGAAAATCTTACCATCACGGTGGACTTCCGTAAGCATTGACACCGAAAGCGCATTGACCACCGATACCCCCACGCCGTGGAGCCCGCCAGAGACTTTGTAACCCTCTCCGCCGAACTTTCCGCCGGCATGGAGGTAGGTCATTACGGTTTCGAGTGCGGATTTTTTGGTGGTGGGGTGGAGGTCAGTCGGGATACCACGGCCATCGTCCCACACGGAGATTTTTTCGCCATCAAACATCCGCACTTCGATTTGTTTGGCGTGGCCGGCCATCGCCTCGTCGATCGCGTTATCGAGCACTTCCCACACCAGGTGGTGCAGGCCCTCAATGCCGGTGCCGCCAATGTACATGCCCGGCCGCTTGCGAACCGGCTCAAGGCCTTGGAGGACCGTGATATCCTTAGCGGTATAGTGCTGGTCGGCCATTACCCCTCGTTGAAATAGTGCTTGCCCAGGGCGATTACGCAGCCGAGTACCACCCCGACTACCAGCCCCACAATGCCGGTGAATTCCGGTTTTGGTTTAGATTCAAGGATGAGCGGGTCAGTTGGGAGCACCGAGAAGGTACTCGGCAATTTACCAAGCTTTACCAGCTCGTTAATCTCTTGAATGGTAACATCGGCCGCCGCCCGAATAATTTTTTCGGTCTCGGCGCGGTTATTGGTTTTAATGGAAATTACCACGACCGGTGATTTTTCGATTTCCTTGACCGATTTGAAAATCTTGCCCGCGGCCCGGGTGTTATCGGAAGGCAGCGCCACCTTGGCGGCATCATAGATTTTGGCCACAAAGTTTGGCGAACCGAACCAGCCGTCAATCGTGTCGGCGAGCAGTGAGGATGATTGAATGGTGAAGTAATAATCGTAGCCGTATTGGTTGGCGGGGAACCGCTCGCTGTTGACTACCGTAAAGGTAACCGAGCCGTCGATGGTAGGCGCCTGGCGAGCGGTGTACAGGTAGCCGGCTGCTCCAAGAATGATCGCAATCGCGAAAACGATTAGTTTTTGCTTGAGAATGATTCGAATATAGTCGCGTAGTTCCATAATAATGTAGTAACTCCAACCACTGATCTTTGCCACAGATAACCACTGATTTGCTGGGTTTTATCTGTGATTATCAGTGGATCAGATATCTGTGGTTGTGGTTATTTCCTTAATTACTTGTTTGAAACGTTGCTTAAACACCGACTTATCAAATGTTAGCGCGTGCTCACGGATTTGTCTAGGGTTGAATGGTTTTACCCTCTCAATTTGTTCGAATCGCTTGATCGCTTGGATGACCGATTTCGGGGTTTGTTTGTCGAAAAATATCCCAGTTTTACCCTCCAGGATGGTTTCGGTGGCGCCGCCTTTGCCATAGGCAATGACCGGCCGGCCCGAGGCCATGGCTTCGAGCGGCGTGATGCCAAAATCTTCGAGCGCCGGGAAGATATAGGCCTTGCACTGCGCGTAGAGCTTGGCGAGTTGTTGGTCAGAAACTCTGCCAACAAATCTGATATTTTGAACGTTTGAACTTTTTGCTTTGAGCTGGGGCATTCCCCAGCCGTCGCCGGCTACCACAAGCGGCAGCCCCAACTCCTTAAATGCTTCGATTACAATATCGTAGCGCTTGTAGGGCACAATCCGGCCGGCGAGCAGGTAGTAGGGTTTTGGTTTCCGCCGGCTGGCGGATGCGATCGTGAATCGTTTTGCATTCACAAATGAGTGGAGCGGCGTGGCGGTGCGGTGGTAGTATTTTCGAACCCGTTTAGCCACCGTGTAGGAGTTGGCCAGCAGCACGTCGGGCCGCTGGACGGCTTGGTAGTCCCAGGAGCGTAGCCAAGGCGTAACCAGTTTAAGGAGCGGTTGGAGCAGTTTTGGCGCAGCGGTTTCGCGGTAAAATGCCTCGTCGGTCCAGAGGTAGCGGGTGGGGGTATGGATGTAGGAGATATGGAGGGTGGGTTTTTGGGTGATTACCCCCTTGGCAAATGCCGATGAGTCGGAAATCACCAGGTCGTATCCGGAAAAATCGAACGATTGGATGGCCCAAGGCATGAAAAGTAAATACCATCGGTATTTGGTTTTGGCCATTGGCAAGCTTTGTAGCCAAGAGGTGCGGATGTCATAGTTCCCGAACCATTTACCCACGGTTTTCGGGTTATATACTAAGGTATAGATTGGGGCATCAGGAAACAGTTCTTTGAGCGCCAATAACACCTGTTCGGCCCCGCCAAATTGGGTGAGAAACTCGTGAACAAGCGCGACTTTCATCGGTAAGCTTCGCGTCGGTGTTTAATTCTAAGAATGATGATCCGGTTTTTTCCAGAATCAAAAAATATTCTGTAATCTCCCACTCGATATCGATACTCGCCGAATTCTCTTCCCTGTAATCGTTCGGCGAATTCTAGGTGAAATGGGCTACTTGTATAAAAATCCAGTTTTTTGATGATTCTTTTTTGGAGTTCTTTCGGTAATTTTTGGAGATCCTTAAGCGCCGAGGGTTTGAGAAAGTAATCCATTACAGCATTACAAACCTAATATTTTCTTAACTCGAGCTGACGAGTACAGCTGTTTTTCTTTTCGAGCTTTAGCAATATCCCTTTTAAGGGATTTGGAATAATACATACCTAAAAACTCACGGATTTCATCGTATGCATGTAAGGGCATTACAACCACTGGTTGTTTACCAACGTTGAATTTTTGAGCTTTTTCGACGTTATCTAGTAGTTGTTGCGCGGTCATATTTCTTGTAATATCTCATACCCTTGACTTTTTGTCAATTTTGGAGTATAATATCAGGTTGGGATGGGTATAGACTGTAGCTGAAAAATCGTGGTCGAGATCGCCGATAAGCATATAACAGATTTATGTTGTGTTCTCGTGGGTGATTTTGCCCAAAATCAGTATGCTCCCTTGCCTACCAGCACTACCCACAACGTTTTCAATAAAATCTGCAAATCGAGCCAGAGCGACCAGTGTTCGATGTAGTACAAATCCATGCGCACCCATTCATCAAAATCGATCTCGCTGCGCCCGGAGACTTGCCAGAGGCCCGTGATCCCGGGTTTAATGCCCAGCCGCTGGCGGTGGAACGAGTTGTAGTATTTTACTTCCTCGGGCATGGGCGGCCGCGGTCCCACGAGCGACATGTCGCCCTTTAATACATTAAAGAGTTGGGCCAGCTCGTCGATCGAGGTTTTGCGTAAAAAGGCGCCAAAAGGAAACACCCGCGGGTCTTCTTTGAGCTTAAACATGTTGCCGTGGAGTTTAATGAGTTTGGCGTGCTCGAGCTCAGCGCCCGGCACCATGGTGCGAAACTTGTAGAAAGTAAAGAGTCCTTTGGGTCCTACCCGCCGCTGGCGGAAGAGCACCGGCCCGCCCGCTGAGGTGAGCTTAATCCCAATCGCTGACAGGAGCATGAGCGGGCTAAGTACTATGAGGGCAACGAGGGCGCCAATAATATCGATGATGCGTTTGATAATTTTGCCCCAGCCCTCAAGCGGCGTGCGGCGAAACTCGAGCACCGGGGTTTGGCCCAGGGTTAGCACATCGAGGTGCGAAGTTTGCACCCGGAATGCGGACGGGATGAGCCGGAACACCAAGTCGCGCTCGTGGCAAAAGGCAACAATTTCCGCAAGGGTACGTTCCGATAAGTTTTTAGCCGCCACAATCACTTCATCAAACGGCGAATCTTCCAAAGTTTTCTCGAGGTTCATGTCGGCAACTGAGGGAATGATTTTAACAATTTCAAAGCCCGGCTCCATGCCAGATTTAATGGCTTGGATCACCTTCTTAGCATCGTCCTCCTTACCGATCAGTAGTACCCGATGCACGCCAATACCGAAACGGAGCAAATAGCGCTGGATGAGCCGCACTGCCAGCCGAGCCAGCCCAACCAACACAAAACTCAACACTAACCCATAAATGATAATGAGCCGCGAGAAAAACTCGGTCCGCGACAGGAAAATGTAGGCCACCACCAGCATAATACCGGAGGACACGCCCAGGGCAATTCTGGCCATTTCATCAAACCCGCGGCGGGTGTTTTTGATTGAGTACAAGCCTTCGAGCGCAAAAATAATAATCCACAGCGGTACGAGCGAGAAGATAAATTTAAAGTAGTCGGCAAACTGCCAAATGTAAATTACCTCCTGGTGGGCGCGCAGCCAATAGGACAGCGAAAAAGCCGCGAGGATGGCGAGCACATCGAGCGGAATAAGGAGAAAGGAAAAAAAGAGTTCTGAACGCTTCATAAAAATACAACCATTAGGTTGCTACCCGATAGTTTACACCAAAAAAGCCGCTCCCGTCAATTCGGATTGCGGCTTTTTTGGAATCCTTCAGCCCTGACTGCTCGGGACTTAGGATTTTTTGTCTGCTCGTTTGAGCATGGGCAGCCCGGTTCGGCTGTTTTCCATAACCATCATGCCAGCGGGCAGGTCATCGAGCGCGCCATCTTTGATTTGGCGCCCGAAGAAGTAGATTCGCTGCTGCCTGCCGCCGCGCAGGGTTACCTCGCGCGAGTGGAGATAGTAGGTCTCGCCAGTCTTCTTGGACTGTACTGAGTATGCCATGAGACTCCTTTGCCCTAAGCTGAGCGGTGCTCTGCTTTAGGGCTTTACTCTTTTACTTAATGATTTTATTTTTGTTTGCCCCTCCTGATTTTCAGGAGTGGAGTTACTTACCTGATGCCATTGTCAATCTGTCGATCAGGCTTGTCAAGAGGCACTCAATTTTCCGCTGGTCTAAATAGAGTGCCTCGATGATCCCGGGGAGCGTTAGCGAAGCGGGATCAAGAAAATCTTTTACAATCAGAAGAGTCCTCGCAAGAGTTCCAAGTTAGAGAACCTACTCAGGGTTTGCGTGAACGCGCCAATGCCAATAATTACCAAAAAAATGCCGAACAGTATTTTGGCATACTTGAAGTAGCTCGCGTATCGTTCAAT